>UQLO01000016.1 GCA_900541865.1 uncultured Porphyromonadaceae bacterium
GGATAGAAGAACATATGGGCGGCCATCTGTTTTCTCCCCGTCGAAGGATTGATTTGCACGGTGTTGCGCACGCTGCCCCGGAAGTCGCGCGCATACCATACGTGGGTGCTGTCGGCATAGCTCCAGTGCCCGAAGCCGGTCTGGACGGTGGTGCTCCCGTTGGTAGTTTCAAACGGCCCGGCGTAGGACTGAATGTTGGACGACTCGAGTTTGCGAACGCTGCGCCAGGTGGTGTCGCCGTTGGCGTCGACGCGGGGTGTCAGCGTAGTCCGGTACCGGTCGTAGCGCCTGGCCTTGAGGAAGCCGTCGGGCCGGTAGGTCATCGTCAGCCGATTGCCCGAAGTGAAATCGACCCGGCTTATGCAGTCGCCCCAGCTATGGTATTTAATGCTCGATATACCTCGCGAGGTGTCGGAGAGGGGGCGTCCGGCCGCGTCATATTCGATAGGGTTTTCGTAGTACCCGGCCGTCCATGCGGGCACTTTGCCGGCAAGGGCGTCGGAGCCGGCGTCGGTGATGGCCGCGATTTGATTGCCGCTGTAAGTTATGGCCGCATCCTGCACCACAACGTCGTTGTACCGGCGGAGGATGCCCGTCGGATTGGTGTTGAGATCATACTCAATGTTTTCCTGTATGCTGCCCGTCGGATTCGAATATCCGACAAGACGCCCGAGGCCGTCGTAGGCGATGCTGAAAGTATTTTCCGCGCCAAACCCTTTTTCGCGGATTTTGGTGGGTATGCCGGTGTGGGAGTGGGGCACGCTGTCGGCCAAATCCTCATAGCTGATGTACTGGCGGAACAAAGGCCCGGATGAAAGGGACGTAATCTGCCCACGGACGTTTCGCGCGAAAACTTCCTGACATGCGCCGTCTATCCTGACGATTCGCCCGGCATCGTCGTAGGTATATGCTCCCAATGTCGTCCACGCTTGGCCGTCCGGACTGAAGTCGACGGATAGCGGGCGATTGGCCACGTCATATGCGGTGCGCCAGTTAGCTTCGCGGCGAGAGAGTGCTGTCCACTCCGCCATTTTTTCCCAAATCACTTTGCGGCGGACGACATTGCCCCGGAAATCATAGGCCTTCAGTTCGGTGATGAAATCGCCGTTGCCGAAGGGATTCCATTGAACCGACGCAACGGGGCGGTCGTAGTCATCGTAGCGGATAGCGGTGTAGAGCCCTATTCCGCCGTCGATTACCGCGGAGCCTGTGCAGAGACCCAATGCGCTCGACGCAAAGTCTGAACTGAACGTCGCATCAGAGACCGTAGGGCAGTTAAGGGCAAAACTGTAGTCGTCGTAGTACCACGCCCTTAAAGCCTTGAACCCGCTCGGCCCCGAGCGATGGCTGTACTGCAGCCCGTATTCAACCTCGGAATGTCCCGGCACAACGTGCTCGGTGAAGAGGCTGTCAGCGTACATTTCAATCAGTTGGGTGTGGGGCGTGCGGCAAGTTACGGTCCCTTCCATAACCTTGCGGAAAAGATGGTCGTATTTGAAAACAGTCCATTCATCCTTAGCCCGCTGAGCCGGCAACTGCACCATCAAGGGCAGGTCCAAGGGGCCATACACACGGTATTCCGGCTCGCAGCCGGGTGCCTTGGCCCATATCCGGCGGTTCAAGACATCATAGCGGAACTGCTGGCACAGGTCATCGAGAATGGCGCCATCGACATCTCCGCGATCGGGCAGCTGCATGGCGGCCTCCGGGCTGACAGCAACGCGAAGATTATTGTATATGTCGTAGACGAAATAGGTTTCGGCATAGGGTCGCCCCGCTTCGCCGGTCGACCGCCGGATCAATACCACGCGACCTTGCGTGTCTTCAAACTCCATCGTCGTACGGCCGTCGGCGTCGGTTGTGCTTTTAATGCCAAGGCCGCAGGGCCGGTAAAACCCGGTTACAGTAAGCTTTCCGTCATAATCGACTTTGAGCAGTCGGCACGCCCGTTCGCCCGTTGAATCGTTGGGGAAGTAATGGGTATATGAAGGATGCCGGCTTGCAGCTTTGCCGCCCGGCATAATCTCATACCACGGACGTTTAAGAGCGTTGAATTCATAAAAAACCTCCGAAAAGGCATTGACATCGTCGCCATAGATTTCGGCGGCTCCACTGCGCACCTCGTCGGCCGAAGCATAACCGCCGTCGGAGCCGGGCAGCCCTACCGGCACCCAAGCGCGGCTGACTTTTCCCGCCAGGTCGTATTCCAGCATCCGGCCTACATCGTGGCCACCGCGGCCCACTCCCCGCTGCACTTCAAGAACCTGGCGGCCGATACCATCGAAATAGCGCGATGTGACCATCGTCGAGGAATCGGCCAGAACAAGCTGCGTCGAAGACCCGGCGGCATAAGGGCGGCCGGGCGTGATTTCGCGCACATAATTGTGACCGAAATCCACCTGGGCGGACCCCGTAAAAGCCGAAGCGGCCAGGATTATTGCGATGCAACTGTTCTTCATAGCAGTCGGAGAAGAGATTGAACAAATATACGATAAAAAGTCGGAGTAAAAAAAGCGTTTAATAAAAACTAACTAAAATTTAGCAATCTTTAACGAAATTGAACTTTCCCGGTCGTTTGCGGTGACCAAATATATCCCTGCCTGCAGCCCGGACAAGTCCATAGTCGTACGTTGCGGGCCGTCTTGGCTCAACTCAGTCGCTATCATTGTTTTTCCTGAAGTACTCAGCACCCGCAATGTCACCGGGCCGGCAGTGTTGTCGACCGTGATTTCAATCGACGAGTCGGTTATGGTCGGGAAAGCCGACACCGACAGACGGATTTCCAACATTCCGTGCGCTTTCGGAGGAGCGGGCGCGACGAAAGGCCTGTGTCTGTCCTCATTCCGCACGTCTTCATTTTCGGGATCGTCGAGCAGCGCCTGGGCTCCGGTCGGAAAAAGAAATGCCGAAGAGGCTGAATCCACCGGGACGCCGTAAGCATACAGCATGCACCTCTCCTGAGAAAGGATAGGGTAGCGGTATCCCGGAGAATAAATATTTTCGCGCAGAGTGATTTTGCATATGGAGTCGCTCAAGGGCACGAAATTACCCAATGCTGCATTTATGGAATCGTCGGAGGCGACGAGCTCAAGCCAATCAGTGCCGGTATGATCTCCGGCAGTATTCAACGAACCGGTGAATACGGTTCTCTTTAAATAAGCTCCCGAGATGGTGTCGCCCTCTTGAGGAATAAAGCGGGAAATAGGGATACCGGTCAAATCAAGAGTTCCATATTCGCGAAAGTCGATGCCACCGGCGTTGCCGCATCTGTAATATGGGGCGGAGGCAGACTGTTGAAAATCAGGTTCGGGTACGAGACAATCGTAAAAGAGTCCCCGCTGTCCTTCCGACAGAAGAAGGGTCGTGTCCGACATAATTTTCAAAAGGCGCGATGAGCCGGCAAATGTGAAGTAGACAGAATCCTCTCCGGCACGTGATACTTTTATTTCGACCGGCGAAATTGCCCTGGCCCGGCTGAGGTCAACAACGTCAATACTCCGGGTCATTGGCAATGAACGGGGCACAATGCGGTAGCCCCCGACGGCATCGTCCACGCGGGGAATATGGAGGGCCTCGGTTCCCGAAGCTAAGAAAGCAGTCATTGCGGCTGCAATCAAGACTTTAATTGCCTTCCTGCCAGTTTGTGCTATAGACATATTGATGTATTATAAAGTTGTTGATATCGCTTATAGAACTTAGCCGTCCACGGTGATCGTATTCAAATGTCCTTGTATGTGCCCTTGCGTCGGTTTTACTGAGCATGCCGAACAGCCAGTGGTAAGTGAATCCGAAGATTGGGTTGGAGGGGAATGCATTTTGAAGACGATCGCGGAGTTCTGTCAGCGCCGAAGCTGTGAAACCGGTCGATCCTTCGGTCAACGATTGCACCAAGACGCTGCCAGCGGAGGCCTTTAACGACTCATAGGATACCCCGACGGCCTCTATGACCGGGTATGCGCCCCGGTAACCCCACAGATAGCTTGCCAGGACGCGGCCCTGAAGGTTTATTTGAATGAGGCGGCCGCCCGAGTCGTACTGATAGGTATACAGCGGCCTGGATATGAGATTTTTCAGCTTCTGCGTGGTTGCCTGACTTCCGCTGATGTACTCAGCCGCGTCGGCTTGATTGTTTGACAAAGTGAAAGTGGCCTCCGGCAAGGAGGTGCCCGCTTTGTATTGGGTCCTGATTGCGGAGATTATCTTGTTGTCCTTCACGCAGACTGCGCTTTCAACATCCGAGGAATAGAAGTTTCCGGATAGCGGACGGTAAGTGAAGTATGTGGTTACACTGTCTCCGTCGGCCAGCAGCACACGTTCGTAGCGCCGGTTGCCGAAGTCCGGTCTCGTGGTAAATGAATCAAAGAAATAGCCGTATTTTTTTCTGAACACGGCGCCTCTATCGGACACAATATTCTCTTCCTTCACTGTAATATTGTAAGGGAACATAGTGTATTGTCCTATTCCGTAGAATTTGCAGCTGCCCGAACGGTCGTAGGGGGCTGTGGAATAGTCTGATATGACGAAAGGTTCCGTCGTGAAGGTCGGAGGCTCGTCGTCAATGAAAATATTGTAGTACCATTCCGTCTCCGAATAGCCTTCCGCGAGCGGCAGGTACGAACGTTTGGGCAGGCCGCGCCGGAAGGCCATCGACGTGTTCATACGGGCGCCAACCGGCTGACATCCGAGATATGGAGTATAGTTGAAATCCTGACATCCGGCATCGGCTGCGGTCGTAAATTCAAAACCCTTGCGTGAACTTGCCAGATAACTTGAACCGGCATTGAACCATTCTCTCCGGCCTAACGCAGTGGCGGTTTTTCGATACTGAACGTCCGGTTCTGCGACAGGAGTATTGGCGAAGGCAACGGTCCCTGTGGTTTCAATCTCAGCCCACAGTTCGCCGGGCACATCCGGATTAGACGTACCGTAATACCATGTATTGGTGAAGTAAGGTTGGGATTTGGCCACACCCGAACTTTGGGAGCCGTCCAGTTCCGGATAGAGGAAATCGTGGTACAATGTATCTGACAACGAATAGGAAACCATCCGCTTTATTCTCAACCCGCTCCATATCTTTTTGTTTGTTTCGGCAGTTTGGGCCTGTGTTGATTTCTCTACATAGATATGGACTCGGCCGGCCGGCGACCCGCTGAAATTAAATTCGCGGATCAGATTGTCCTCCGCGCGGGCGACATCGGTAGGATTTTCGAGCGCAACAGTATAGATGCCTTCGGCCAGACTCAACTCGAACGGTGCGCTCCCGTGTGCCTCGATGGTTTTCCGGTCGATGTAGAAGGTGTGGAACTTATCCGTTTTTCCATCTTTGTAGAAAACCACTTTGGGATAGCGACTGTGCAGATCGAAAAAATGCTCTTCTTCGTATTCCGACGTCAGATAATTTATTTCGGCCATGCAGAAGTACTTGGTCAAGTCAAGTTTTACCCTGGTGCCTTTGCCTACAGCAAAGTTGTCGATTCTTAGATTCCGGAGATTGGGGTTGGTCAAAGCGCAGAGAGTGAAAGTTTCGTAGGAGGTGTATGCTCCTGTGCCTTCTCCGTTTTTCACAGCGCCGGAATTTATATAGCCGACGTCATGGCTCTCCCAAACAAATTCAGTGAGACCGCCGGTGGGAAACTTAATGCTTTTGAGCGATAGATACGGGGCATACATCGGGGCGACATCCCGGTTGCTCGCTCCG
The DNA here is from genome assembly GCA_900541865.1 of uncultured Porphyromonadaceae bacterium. GTDB lineage: Bacteria > Bacteroidota > Bacteroidia > Bacteroidales > Muribaculaceae > CAG-873. The sequence continues at coordinate 5,699 of UQLO01000016.1, forward strand.
GATCTGTTGACTTCGCCCACCAGCCAGTCGTTGTCGTCCTGCCCGTTGTAGAATCCTCCGAAATCCTGAGCGTTGTACTCCACGGTATTGTACGAATATGGAGTGTCGTAATAATCAAACTCGTATATCTTGTCCCCATTGTCGCTTATGGAAAGTAGCATCTGTCCGCTTCTGGAGGAAGTGTCCTGGGAATGAAAATCCGGCCGTCCATAATTAAACCTGATGGTTCGCAGAAGAGTGGGGCTCCCTTCCTTGGCATAGATTTCTATGCTTGTAAGCAAATCCACCGAAGTCTGACTGGAATAATGGAGCTTTACAATCGTCGACCGGCTCTCAATCTCCGAAAGCACCTTGGGATAATAGACGGCAGAGTGACACCCGGTTTGGAAGCCGGGGGCTACTCCCACCCTGTTGTCCGACAGGTAATTGTGATATTGATAACCGCCGTCGTGGTAGCGGCCCGGGCGTTCGGTGTACTTGAATTTGATGCTGTCGCCGTTTTGACCGGCTATGCAGCTAAGGTGCCATGCGGAGACGTAGCGCGCTGAATCCAGCTGCTGGGTGAGCTGCGGAGAGCCATAATTACCGGTAAAACGTGCGTATTCCCGTTCTCCAAAGATGAAAGTCTTGCCTTGGGCGTTGACAACTTTGAACGACCGGGAAACAGGCGTGCCTTCGACGATCAATCCTTGCGGAGAGGAAACCGTAGGCTTCGGATTCCCCGAGGAGTAATCATAAATGACTGTGGCGTTCAAGCCGCATCCGCCGATTTGAAAAATGTCGTTTGCCAAATCCGCCTTGCCCTCATAGTACTCCGTGCCCAGTATGCTGGTCGCTTCGTATTCTCCCTGCAGATAGTTGATGTCAAATGGGTTGTGCTCGGCTTCTATGGCAAGCAGATTATTGCGGAATTTTTTCGAGTTGTCTGTGAGGAACATAAGGCCCCGCATATTCGCCCTGTTCATGTCATCGGGCTTTCCCATCACGGTTCGGCCGATGGCTGCTGCGCAATTAAGGCGCCATCCCAAGCCCGCTGTCGACGGCTTTTGCGAAACCCTAACGCCTCCGCTCTGATACGCCACCGAAATGGGCAATTCCAAGTTCCCCTCACGGATGGTGTATACAGGCAGGTTTATATTGGGCTCGCCGGTACAGTGGTCAACCTCAGGCAACGAATACTCCAGCAAAGCGCTCACTTCAGGCGATGGCGGCACTATGGAATAGCTGCGCAACGATTCCTGACCAAGGGTGCGTTGCCCGACGACGCCAAGCAGAAAAGCTAAAAATATGAGGTGCAGGTTTTTCATGGTAAATAGGTTGACTTGCATTTGAGGCCAATGGGGGGGAGCCGTGCGCAAAGGTATGCCTATTTTGCCGATAAAAAAACTTTTTCCTCAAAAAAATAATATGTTATAAAACATATTGTTTTTGCGGCATCGCCCGGTCAGTAGGCGAAGTCGGTTTCGCGGAGGTAGATGCGGAAGGCTTTTGCGGCGCCGGGTGTGCCCGCTTCCATGCGAGGCAGGTATTCGAAACCTCGAACGGTCTGCACGCTGCCTAAGTCAATGACCAGGGCGTGGGGCAGGGGAGCGTCCGTGCCGGTCGACCAGTAGGTCGATTCCTGCAGGTCGAAGCTCTTGTCGGCCGTGTGGTTGCCCCCGGCGGCATCTTCGGCGTCGGCGTAGCGCGCGGTCCATGCCTCGCGGGGAAGTCGTTCGCCGTTTCCGTTGAGCAAATAGAACTCGGCGATGGCGCAGTTGTCGGTGCCGGAAAGGGTGCTCAGCAGCTGGAGGCAGACGAAACGTCCGCTCACCTCGCGGCCGAAATCAAAGCGCTGCCAGCCATTGCCCGGGCCAAATTCGCACTCAAGCGCCGGCTGCTCCCCGTCCAGTCGCAGGCTCTGGCCGTGGTGTCGATGGCCGTGCACTTGGGGCAGACGCAAGTCGTTGAGTATGGGAGCTGCCAACCCACGGCAGCGCGCCGCCCGCGGGCCGAGGATGTCGAAAACCATAATGTCGTTTTCGCCATCGCGCAGCCAGCAGCCCGGCAGATAGAGGGTCTGCTGCGGCCCGATTTCCCAAAAGCGTCCCAGAGGGTGGCCGTTGACATACACCAGACCCTTTCCCCAGCTCGATATGTCCAGGAAGGTGTCGGCGGGGCGTTCGACGTTGAAGCTTGCCCGATAGACACCCCTTGGCAGACGCCCGTCGTCGCCGGGCGTAAATGCCCCGACGGGCAGAAACTCCGGCGAGTCGTAGTAGTTCATCTGGTCCGGAAGGCATATTGTTTCCCATCCGGTCAGGGCGTAGACTTTATTGCTTCCGCCGATATTTTCTGTCAGGTTCACACTGTCGGTTATGCCCTTGAAATCCTTGATGGCGCGTCCGAAATTTATGCGCCCCATAGCCTCGACGAGTATCTCGAGTTTTGTGCCCCCGGAGGCTGCCGGCAGCGCGAGGCTCTTCTCGCCGAGGCGCCGGTCGAGGGTGCCGATAAACCTCCCGTCGACAAACACTTGCGCAAAGTCATGCGCCTCGTCGACGGTGAGAAGAGTCGGGCTGTCGGTATCGGGAAGTGTCGTGCGGTAGAGTATGCTGCCGAACCCTTGGCCCAATTCCTCCATGGTGCGCAGGGTAGTGTCGGGCACGGGAGCGGGTAGATTGGCGAAAAGCGGCCCTACCTCGCTGAACTCGAAGGGAGCAAGCTCGCCGGTAGGTATAGAGTCGGGTATAGGCAGCAGGGGCTCGGCAGAATATCGGGCCATAACGTTGCGCAAGGCGTGGTATTTCGGGGTGGCGGCCCCATGTTCGTTGATAGGCGCGTCGTAGTCGTAGGACGTCACGTCGGGAGCGTAGCCGGGCGAGTTGGCTCCGGCCCAGTGGCCCCAATTTGTGCCTCCGTGGGTCATATAGAGGCTGAAGGAGATTCCCTTGGAGAGCATTTCGTCGATGCCGGCGGTCATCTCTGAGGCCGGTCGCGTTTCGTGGTTGGCACCCCATTTGTCGAACCAGCCGCTCCAAAATTCGGAGCACATCAGCGGGCTGTCGGGACGCACACGGCGCAGCGGTTCAAATTGTTGGTCGATATTGGCGCCGGTGCCGAAGTTGAGTGTCCACACCAGGTCGTCGAGTCCGTTGTTGAGAAAATTCGACGACCAGTCGCACTGAAAAAGCGTAACTTCCGGTCCGAAATGGGCACGAAGCATATCGCGGATATTGGCGATGTATTCTTTGTCGGTGCCGTACGACCCGTATTCGTTCTCAACCTGCACCATTATTATGGGACCGCCTTCGGCGATGGTCAGCCCTTTGACCTCATTTGCAACGGCCTGCTGGAATTTGCCGACGCGTTCGAGAAAACGCGGGTCGTTCTCACGCAGGCGGATGTCCGTATCGCGCAGCAGCCACCACGGCAGCCCGCCCATCTCCCACTCGGCGCATACATAGGGCCCCGGCCGAAGGATGACGTACATGCCATTGGCAGCGCACAGCCGGATGAACTCCGCAATGTCGTTGTTGCCCTCGAAGTCGAAGCGGTCCGGCTCCGGCTCGTGGGCGTTCCAAAACACGTATAGGCAAATCGTGTTCATGCCCAGTGCTTTGCACATCTTTATGCGATGTTCCCAGTAGGGGCGCGGGATTCGGGGATAGTGCAGTTCGGCCGCTTTGACCACAAAGGGACTCCCGTTGAGCAGAAAAGTACCATTGCCTGCCTCAAAGCGGCCCGGCGTTGATTCCGAGGCCCGCAGTGCCGCCGACGCACATACAAGCAATGCCAGTGTGGCTATTATAGTCTTGAATTTCATGGTAGTCAATCGTTTTTACCAGCGCAAAAATACTCATTTTGCTCCGTATTTCAAAACGAAAAAGGCGCGGAAGTGTCAGCAACCATTATTGGTTGTATTTCGATGATGCAACCAATAATGGTTGACGGATTGCAGGAAGTTCGCGCACAAAGTTGCTCCGTATTTCAAAACGAAAAAGGCACACCGCGCCGAAACGCGGTGCGCCATATATTGGAGCGGGGGTGTCAGAGAGCTATCTTGCGAACGGCGCTTCCGCGGCGCTCGATGTAGATGCCGCCGCGTGCAGGGGTGGCAACGCGCACGCCATCAAGAGTATAGTACTCCGGAGCGACCGCTTCGGCCTCGGCGGCGATATTTTCAACGCCCGTGGTGGCGTATTCGGGCAGGGGAGCCGCCGGCGTGGTGTCGCGCTCCGGCTCGGCAATATTAGATACTGCCGTGTAGTCGCCGAACTGGTTTTTCAGCCAGTCGGTCTTGCGGCTGAGGTGCTCGAGCACGCGGTCGCGCTGCCAATTCATGTCGGAGTTGTCGGCAACACCCTGACCGCCGTCGGGAGCCGGCTCGTCCTTCCAGCGGCGACGGTCGGCCTTTGCGGCCTCGGCGATATGCGAGGCGTAGGCGCGGATGTCGTCCTCAAGACCCTTGTAGCCTGTGTTCATAAACCACATCCAGGTGGCGCGAACCTTGTCGTTGAAGGCGCTGTTGCAGCGCATGCTCGGAATCCAGGTGTTGCCGTAGGAGTCGTGGTCGTAGAAGAAGCCGTCGGTGGGGCCGCTGAAGGCGTTGCCGCAGTCCCACAAGGGCGAGAAATGCCACTTCTGCCCCTCGCCACGGTCGCGGAAGAGGTAGGTGGAGCCATGGAAACTCTCTGTATGCGAGATGATTTCCTCAACGAGGTAGTAGCGGGCTGCGTCGTCGAGGTCGAGGTAGCTCCACAGTTCATCGGAATTGGCGCCAACGGCATCGTTCATGGCAGTGAACTGGTCGGTGATGAAGTGATGCTGAAGCTCGGAGTACTCCTCGGGAGTGTCGAAGGTAACTCGGAGCATGTCAAGGTACTGGTTGTCGACGCAGCTCTTCTCTTCCATGCGGATCTGGTTGTCCTCGTCGTAATTGTCGAGCTCCACGAGATAGCCGCCGGAAACTGTGGTAGTGTCGGCCGACAGATCGTCAAGCTCGGTGATGTTGATGCGGTCCTTCTCGATGCGGATAGACTCAGTCAGGAAGTACAGTCCGCGGTAGTTGCCGTTGATGACCACTTCTACGGGCTGCTGGGCCGGAGTCCAGGGCAGTCCGATGCGCTTGCCAAGGTTGAAGCCGGTGAAGTTGCGCAGATAGCCCCAGCTGTCGTCGGCGTGGGCAAGGATGGCGTAGTGCTTGCTCTTGCTCATGCCGAGCATCTTCTGCTTTTCCTTGAGTTTGAGTTTGAAAGGCTTTTTGGAGAAGCCGCGGCGCGTCCAGTTGCCGCGGGCTTTGATTTCAAGGGCCAGAGGCTCCTCGCGGCTGCCAAGATTGGTTGCGCCCTCTTCTTCGAGCCAGGTGCAGCCGTTGGTGTCGAGCCAGTACTCGGCATTCTTGAAGTAGTTCTTATGGTTGAGGTTGCGGTCGATGATTTCGTTGTTGAGAGAGGTATGCTCGGCGTCGGTATACACGTTGATATACAGCACCGGAAGAGTTCCCGACAGACCCTCCACGTCCGGGGTGGGAGGCGTAACGCCGCTCGTGGTGAAGGTAATCTCCGTAGGCGCGGTCGGATTGGCCGGATCGAAGGTAAAACTGATTGTGAGGTCGCGCAGGGAGGCGGCGTTGAAGTTAGGGCCGTCGTGCTGGCCTGTTACCGTGGTAGAGCCGCTGATGGTCTCGGTAGAACCCGTGTTGGAACCATAGTTGCATTTCCATTCAGTGCCGCCGATTTTGAATTCGCCGTCCAGCGAGCCGATGGTGATGGTGTACTCGTTGCCGGTGCGGCTGAAGCGGTAGGAGTTGTCGCACCCCCACCCTCCGAAATTGCCGCGGACGTACATTTCAGGATAGCCCTCGCCATCAACGGCGTCGGCTGCCGAGACAATAGGAGCTGCGCATAGCGCCAGCGCCCCTGCGGCAAGCAGGTGTTTGAAATTAAACATGTGTTTGGTTGTTAAGATAGTAAGGTGATATAATCCAAGAAACCCCGCGCGAGTTTTTCGCACGGGGTCGTAAGTAAGTCAGAGAGCGTACGGGGTCGGTGTGCAGGCGCTGCAAGCTGCTGGAAGGTTAAGAAAAGCGCCGAGCACACCGGTTCCGTCGTTAATGAGTTTTTCAGATGTTCTCGCGGGTCTTGTTCGACTTGCGGAAGAAGAGTTTGTGGTCGATGTACTCCTGAGTTGCAATCAGGGTGGGCTTGGGAAGACGCTCGTAGTAGCGCGAGATTTCAATCTGCTCGCGGTTCTCGCTCACCTCCTCGAGGTTGTCGTTGTAGGGGGCGAACTCGGCGAGCTTCTTCTCGAGGTCGCTCTTCATCTGGGCGGCTATCTGATTGGCGCGCTTGGAGATGATGCACACGGTTTCATACACGTTTCCGGTGTCCGAGGAGAGTTCGATCATGTCGCGGGTGACGGTGGTCAGCGGGGTGTTGCTTTTCTTGAAATCCATGTTCTGTAATGTACTGTTTTGATTTTGTCGGTTGGTTGCGGTGGGAGAGAGGCGCCCTTGGAAGGAACGGTTTATTCGTCGACGTATCTTCGCGCGATGGCGTAGATATTGTCGGCCTCCTGACGGTTGGGCGTGTCAGGGTAATTGTTTATGAACGAGAAGTATTCGTCGACAACGTCGCGGAATCGCTCCGCCTTGCGCTCCTCGATGGAGTTTGCGGCTTCCTGATAGCGGGCCTTGAGGATGAGCATCTCGAGGTCTTCCTTATATTTGGAGTAAGGATAGTCTTTGATTGCGTTGCGGGCCACTATCACGGCCGATTCGTAGTTGTTGCCCATATAGTTGCCCAGGTTGTAGTAGAGCTGAGCGTTCTGCAGCTGCTTGAGGGTGAGCTTGTCCTGCAGCTCGAAAATGGCGTTCTGCGCAAGCGACACCTTCTCGCTGCGTGGAAAGTAGTCCAGAAAAGCCTGCAGCTCCTCGATGGCACTGTAGGTCATCGACTGGTCCAACTGAGGTTCCGGTGAGTCCAGATAGTAGCCGTAGCCGCAGTAGAAGCGCGCTGCCTCCGCATAGCGCCCGCGGGGATAGCGGTTGTAGTATGTCCGGAAGTAAGCCCCCGAGGTGGCGTAGTCGCGGTTCTCGTAGTTGCTCATAGCCAGCAGATAGAGCGATTCCTCGCCTTTTTCAGAGCCCTTGAACACTGTGATGCAGTCCTTCAGGATGGTGGCAGCCTGAACGTACTTGCCCTGTTCGTAGGCGCGCTTGGCGTAGTCGAACTTGTAGTTATAGTCATCGCTCTTCTGAACCCGCTGATATTCACCGCAGGAGCTCAGAAGCAGGGCTGCCAATATGAGAGTAAGGTAGTTGCGCATAGAGTATTTTTGGCGTTTGCCGCCAATTAGCTGCAAAGTTACGCAAAATATGCCGTTCCGCAACTATTCCGGACCCACTTTAAACGTAAGTTTGCAAAACTTTAACAATTCAGTTTGCCGTCCCGGCCAGCGGGAGCGTGAACAGGAAGCGCGCGCCGCGGCGGTAGTTCTTGTCCAGTCGGATTGTGCCGCCAAGCATGGTCACGATGCGGCGCACGATGTAGAGGCCCAGACCTACGCCCGGCGTCGACGGATTCACCTTGCGGAATCGCGCGAATATCAGCTCCTCAAAGCCGTCGGGGATGCCTATGCCGGTGTCCGTTACGCTGAATTCCACCACGCCTTCGTCCGGCTTGGGAACGAAGTCGAGCGTAACGGTGCCTTTCTCGGTGAATTTCTCCGCGTTGGCAAGCAGATTGGTCAGTACCTGCGAGGCTCGAAGGCTGTCGGTGAGCACATAGACGTCGGGGCGCTTCGACGGGTTGAAGACACTGGTAAGCTCCGGATTGCGAGGCCGTCCGTCGTCGAAAATGGTGTTCAAAGCCATCGCCGACAGTTGGTAGACGCTCACCGGACGCCGCTCGACTATGATGCCGTCCTTATCCAGGGCATCGCTGTCCATGACGTCCTTGACCAGCGAGAGTATAACCTTGGAGTTGAATTCTATGGTGCGCGCGAAGCGGTCCAGATACTGGGCTTTCTCGGGGGGAATGCAGTCGACAATCAAACGCGAGTATTCCACGATGGAGTTCAGCGGTGCCGAAACCTCGTGGCTCATCGTGGTCACGAAGTCGCTCTTTATGCGGTTGGCCGCGGCAGCTTCGTCGCGTGCCATGATGAGCTCCTGCTGTGCATGCCGAAGGTCGTGCTGCTCCTGGCGCAGCCGGCTGTTGATTTCGCCAAGCTGCTTGGCGAGCTGGCGCGCCTTGGCGAGTTGGCGCAGTATCAAGGCGATGAGCACCATCATTATCGCAAGGGCAACCCCGCAGATTATTATGGTGAGATGACGGTCCTTCTCGGCCGACGACCGCTGTATGCTTTCGAGCTGCGTTTTCTGCTCGTTAAGCCGGTTGACGGTGTTGAAAAGCGAAAGCTCCAGCGAGCTGTCGTGCTGTCGGCGTATCATCGACGCGCTCAGCAGGGCGTTGAGCTCGCGTGAGGCCGCAAGCTCTATCTCGGTGTTGCCGGTCTGCTCGGCAGCGGTCACCAATGCCTCCAGAATCTGGCGGCGGTACTGCTGGTTGACATCCAGGTTGACGATGCGGCTCAGCAGCGGAAGGGCCTCGGCGTAACGCCGCTTGCCCATCAGGTAGAATGCCTTTGCGCGTGGATTGCGCTCGAGGTCGGAGGCTATCTGTATGTTGCGCGCAGCAAGGGTGTCGACTTTGCTGTAGTAATACTCAAGCTGGCTGTCGGTCAGAATGTTGTACGACCCCAGCATACGCCGGAAGGTCGAGTAGCGGTTCGTTTCGTAGTTGCGGTATCGTCGGCCGGCGTTGCGGTAGGAGGCTCGCAGCGAGTCCATCCGCGAAAGCATCATTTGATCGATGGCAAGCACCCGGTCGTGGTAGTCGTTGCGGGCAAGGGCCATAGCGGCGCGGGTGCCTATGAGATTGCTCACCGACTGGTTGGGCAAGTCCATGCGCTGAATGTGGCGCGTAAGTTCGTCGTAGTAGTAGAGCAGCAACTCGCCGTGGGTGGCCCGCTCGGTGTAGACGCACAGCGAGTAGAGCTGCAGCGCACGCTCGTAGGGGTCGGCCGACGGAGACGAAACGTAGTCCGAAATGCGCGTGGTAAGGTCCGTTCGCAGTGTATGCTCATCGCTGATGGCCTCGATGCGCAGGCGAGTGAGGTACATGTCGATGAAAAGCATCGTCTCCTCCTTATCCTTCGAGTAGGGCACCGGCCGAAGGTTGTCGCGAAGTTCAATCAGGGTCGTCGAGTCGTTGGCGCTCAGGTTGGCGAGCTGGCGCGTGGCGTCCAGGAAGGCGCGGGTATTGCCGGCGCGCCGTGAGGCACCGTAGACTTGCCGGGCGGCCTGAAGACGGTCGTTGCCAAGCGATAAATCGAAGATATTGAAGAGGATGGGTACGCTGTCGGCGGCCGTGGCGGCGTGCGAGAGCTCTGTGCGCTGACCCTCGAGGGCCGCGCTCCGGTCGATAGGCTCTGCCAGCGAATTGCCGGCAACGCTGAGCACGCCCGCAAGCGTGCAAACGACCATCAGGAACAGTCGGATGGTATGTTTCATTTCTGTTGCGGCAAAAGTACGCATTTTATTTCAAAGTGTCAAAAAAATCGTTCACAACAACCTCTGCGGCCAATTTCTGGCCGAAAAAAGGAAGCCGCAGCATCCCGTGAGGGCGCCGCGGCTGTTTATCGGATGGCGATGAGGCTCACTGTCGGTCCGTTTTGCGCAGTTTGCGCGCCACGAAGTCGATGATGTGGTCGGCAAGCTCGTCCATTGGCATTGAGGTTGAGTCAACGCACAGGTCGTAGCTGCAGGCCGCGCCCCACTTTTTATCGGTGTAGAAATTATAGAAGTTGGCACGCAGCTTGTTTGAGCGTTCGGCAAGTGTCAGTGCTTCAGCCATGGTGGCGGCGTCGCCGCGCTCGAGGATACGCTTGGCGCAGGACTCGGCAGGAGCGTGGACGAAGATGTTGACCACATTCGGGATGTCGCGCAGGATATAGTCCGAGCTACGCCCGACTATTACGCAAGGCTCCGACTGCGCCAGCTCGCGGATGAAATCGCACTGGGCGTTGTAGATGCTGTCGGGCCCCGACGTCGGAGAGGCGCCGAACCACCCCGACGGGTAGTAGCCCATCGAGAAGGGTATGATGCCGCCGAGCATGCGGGGCATACGCTCATCGTTCTCTCGCGCATATTCATGGTTGAGTCCCGACTTCTCGGCAGCCTTGACAAGCAGCTTCTTGTCGTAGAAGCCTATGCCGAGTCGGTCGGCGATGGCGCGTCCGAGCAGGCGCCCTCCGCTGCCGAATGTTCTGCCCACGGTGATGATGTACTGGGCGGGGAGCTGTAAGCCGGTGGTGTTCACTTCTTTGCTGTCTTCGGTTTGCTGGCCGCCTTCTTGGCCGCCGGTTTCTTGGCAGGCTTGGCAGCCGGGGCTTCAGCCTCGGGGGCGCGCAGCTTGTGCTCGATGTTGTACTGCTCTACGTTCTTGCGCATCGATGCAAGCTCTTTGTTGAGCTCTTCGATTTCATGACCCTGGTTGGCGATGGTAAGCAGCAGGGAGTTAAGCTCTTCGTTGCCTACCTGCGAGGGGAATTCCTCCTCAACGCGCAGCAGGAAGTCGGCCAGCACGTTCATATAGTTCGTAAATGCCTGGAAGGGCGTCTCGTAAGGGCTGAACATTGAGTGGGCGGCGCCGTCGGCCATGCGCTTGGTGCTCATGTAGAAGAGGTGGTCGCAGGTCTGCAGGCGCAGCCAGTCCTGCTTCAGCGAGCGATTGTCGCACTGCCGAACGCGCTCGGCCACGGAGTAGAGCTTGTCGAAGGCCTCGTTCTGCATGCGGTTGCCCAGCCATGCCGACGTATCGCGGGCCTCGTCGGCGGCAGATATGGGGTGCATCACCGACAGCTCGCCGACAGGCTTGATTTTGGCAACGGCCTCCGAGGGCGTCACGAACTCTATTCCGCGCTCGGCGGCGAAGCGGGGCAGAGCGGCAAGGAAGTTGAAGATGCCCGTGTCGGCGTGGTGGATGTCGCCAAAGGTTTCCAGATTTAGGAAGATGTTGACAATCTGCTCATCGGCCGGCGTCGATGCAATCCAGTTGATGTACTTGTCGGCCGTAAGAGGGTATTCGTTCCACGAGTGGTCGTTGAAGCGGGCGGCGATGTCGTCGCTGAGTTTGCTGTTGCGCAGAAGGAGCTTCAGCTTGGGCGCGGAAGCTGCCGTGTAGATGTAGTCCGGGCTCTTCCAGCCAAGTATGTGCTTGGCACCCTCGGTGAGAGCTGCCTTGAAGCCCAGGGCAACCAGCTGTGGGGCAATGTCGTCGTCGTAGATAAGCTCGGTGTTGCGAACCACCTTGGGTGTCACGCCGAAGCGGTTCTTAAGCAGCGAGCAAGTGGCCTTGATTTGGTCGGCGAACTCCTCCGGGTCGTAAAGCGACGCCAGTGAGTAGGCGTAGGGCTGCGCCACAAACTCCACGCAGCGGGTGTCGGCAAGACGCTTAAGAAGGTCGATGAACTCCGGTGCGTAGGTCTCGAACTGCTCGAAGGCCATGCCGCTCATGGTGATGGAGCATTTGAAGCGTCCCTCGTTCTGCTCGATCATGGAAAGCAGAGTCTCCGCTGCCGGGATATAGCTGTTGTGAGCTATACGCGCCATGATGTCGTCGTTGAGGAAGTCGTCGTAGTAGTAGTGGTCTTTGCCGATGTCGAAGAAGCGGTAGCGTTTCAGGCGGAACGGCTGGTGTATTTCGAAGTTGAAACAGATAGCTTTCATTTTGAACTATTTTGTGCGGCGCCTGTCAGCGACCGAGTACCTTGTTGTAGATGTCTATTACTTTGCGGCCGGCTTTGTCCCAGGTTATCTGGGCCACTTCCGCGAGGCCGTCTTCGCGAAGCTGTTTGTAGAGCGCCGGGTAGGAGATGATGGCATGGATGGCGTCGGCCATGGCGTCGATGTCCCAGTAGTCGGTCTTGATGACGTTGGTGAGGATTTCGGCGCAACCGCTCTGCTTGGAGATTATCGACGGCACGCCCATCTGCATAGCCTCCAGAGGAGAGATGCCGAAAGGTTCCGACACCGACGGCATGATGTAGACGTCCGAGGCCTTGAGCATTTCGTAGACCTGCTTGCCCTTCTGGAATCCCGGGAAGTGGAAGCGGTCGGCGATGCCCCGCTCAGCCGCCAGGCTGATCATCTTGTCCATCATATCGCCGCTGCCCGCCATTACGAAGCGCACGTTGGAGCAGTTGCGAAGCACCTTGGCGGCAGCCTCCACGAAGTATTCCGGACCTTTCTGCATGGTTATGCGGCCCAGGAAGGTAACGACCTTCTCCTTGGTGTCGCGCGGGTTGGGTATTTCAAGCAGCTCCTTGTCAAGAGGAACCACGGCGTTGTGCACCGTAGTCACCTTGGCCGGGTCGATGCCATAGTGGTCGATGACGGTCTGACGCGTCAGGTTGCTCACCGTGATGATATGGTCGGCGTGGGTCATGCCGTCCTTTTCGATGCCATAGACGGTCGGGTTGGGTTTGCCGCGCGAGCGGTCGTACTCGGTGGCGTGAACATGCACTACCAGAGGTTTGCCCGTAACCTGCTTGGCGTGTATGCCCGCCGGGTAGGTCAGCCAGTCGTGGCTGTGGATGATGTCGAAGTCCAGCGTGCGCGCTATTACACCCGCCGTGATGGAGTAGTTGTTGATTTCCTCAAGAAGGTTGTCGGGATACTTGCCGGAAAACTCTATGCAACCCAGATCGTTGGTGCGCATGTAGTTGAAGTCGGCGTAGATGTGGTCGCGAAGCCGGAAATAAAGGTCCGGGTCCATGAGGTTGCCGATGCGGGCATCGACATACTCGCGGCTGACGTCGCGCCAGGCCACCGGCACCTGTGAGGTGCCTATTATGCGGGCAAAACTGCGGTCCTCGTCGCCGAAAGGCTTGGGAATGACGAAGGTAATGTCCATATCGCCGCATTCCCACATGCCTCGGGTCAGTCCGTAGCTGGCAGTGCCGAGTCCTCCCAGAATGTGGGGCGGAAACTCCCAGCCGAACATTAATGCTTTCATAATTTGCTCTGTGATGATATTATAGTGGTGGGAATGTGGGTTCGTTACTGCTCAAGCCGTTTGAGCGAGCGGTAGGCGCGGAGCACTTCAGCAACGTTGGTGGCGTGGCTCACGGCGCCGCGACCCGTGTAGGGCGGGTTGCCGTCGTAGAGCTGGCTCAGTGAGCCTATGCAGCCCTGGCTCATCTCGTCCTCAAAGCCTATGAGCATGCGGTCGATATAGGCCACGCCGCTCATGCCGAAAACTCTCAGATAGGCGTCGGCGTAGAAGCCGATCAGCCACGGACGGGCCGGGCCGTTGTGCATGGCGAATTCGCGCTCCTCGGGACTCCCCAGGTAGCTCGGCCGGTAGCCGTAGCTCTTCGGCGACAGTGTGCGCAAGCCCTTCGGCGTCAGCAGCTCGCGAGTAACAACGTCCAGCACGCTCTTGCGCTGGCGGCGGTCAAGGGGCGAGTAGTCAAGACCGATGGCGATAGCCATGTTCGGGCGTACGGACGGTTCGGCGTAGGTGCCGTCTACGAAGTCGTAGAGATAGCCGCCTTCGTTGAGGAAGGTTTCCACAAAGGGCGTCTTCATCTTTTCGGCCTCGTCGAGCCACGATTGGGTCTGCGCGTCGTGCTCCTGCAGACCCTCGTAGAGCGAGGCGGCAAAGCGCAGGGCATTGTACCACAGTGCGTTGAATTCCACCAGCTTGCCCGTGCGTCGTACCACGGGAGCGCCGTTGAGCACGGAGTTCATCCACGACACAGGCTGACGCGACCCGTCGGTGCTCAGGAGCCCCGTTTCGGCGTCGACGTAGAGGTTGGCGTACTGCCCCGACATTATGCGGTTCACAAGGAACTCGATGTCAGCGCCATAGCGCTTGCGACATTCCTCGGCGCCTACGGTCTTGCCGTACTGCTGCAGCGCCCAGAGTGCCCACAGAGGTATGTCGGGATGCTCTATGCCGTGTATTTTTTCGGAGAGCTCGCCGGTCTCGCAGTAGGTGCGCAGAGCCTTCAGTGCAGTGTCCATAATGGACTCGAAGTCCGCGCGGTGGTCGATGGCCAGAGTAAGGCCCGGAAGCGCCATAAAGGTGTTGCGCGCCAGTACAACCCCCCAGGGGAAGCCCGAGATGAGGTACATACCGTCGCCGCGCTTTATGTAGAACTGCTTGGCAGAGTTCTTCAGGCAGTTGAAGAAGCTGGTGCGAGGTGTGCGCGAAGCTATCTCGGCCGTGTACATCTTCGACAGCGAGCGCGGATTGACTTCGGTGACGCCGGCCGAGAATATCAGCGGCTCTCCCGGCTTGATGGGTATTTCGAAGTAGCCCGGCACCCAAAGGTCCTCGCAGTAGGGAACGCCCCGCTCGAGGTCTTTGACGTACTCTATGCCGTTGTACCAGTTAGGCTCGTTGACCCACACCGGCTTGTGGTTGAACTGCATGTAGAGCGTCGGATAGCCGTCGTACATACAGGTGGCGATGCCGTTGGCAACGTCCTTGATTTCGCGGTTCACCTTGTCGTTGGCAACACAGAGGCTGTTGACCTCGCGGAAGGCAAGGAAGGGCTTGAAGCGCAGCGTCGTCGGCGAATGGGCCTCCACAAGGGTGTAGCGAATCAGAATACGGTTTTCTTCCGAAATGAAGATTTTTTCTTTGGTGAGGATTACGCCGCCGACGCGGTAGGTCATGCGCGGAACGCCCTCGCAGTCAAACTCACGGATATACTTGTGGCCATTGGGCGAATACACACCGCCGCGGTAGCGGTGAAGGCCCAGATTGAAAGGTGCCCCGTGCTGAATCACCGTCTCGTCCAGGCTCGACAGCAACACATGGTTCTTGCCGCCCATGGAGTCGATCGGTATCACCAGCAGGCCATGCTGCTTGCGCGTGTTGCACCCCGCAAGCGTGGTGCAGTGGTAGGCGCCTGCACGGTTGGTGCGCAGCATTTCCTTGGGGAGAGACTGGTCCAAGTTGATGAGAAGGTTCTTATCAAACTTCAGATAACTCATTTGGTTATTTTGGTTAGTATGGATTTTTTAGGTTTTAATGCCCAAAATTACACATTATTTTACCCATGCCCAAATAATTCGGCACGTTTTATATAAAACATGTCGTTAAACATATGTTTTCGCACCACCAAAAATTCTTTTTCGCCTTCTTGATTCGCTTCGGCGCAAAAAAGTCGCGTTTTTGCATGCCCGTGCCGTTTCTTATTCCTATCTTTGCCCCCGATGTCACGTCTACTTCTTTCTTTAGTGGCCTCGGCCCTCTTGGCGACCGCATGCTCGCCCTCGGAAGAGCCAACTCTGCCTGTGCGGCCCGGTCAGGAAACACAAGTTTGTCTTCCGGCATCGGTACGCTTCGGCCGGAAAACATTCTTTTGCGAGGTCGATGGCGCTCCGGCCTCCGGCAGCCTCTCTGCGGCCCTGGTGAGAAGCGGCGACCGGTTGCCCGATACCGCATATTCCCTCTCCACCGTCGATGCCCGCAATGCCCTCGTTGTGCCCGCGGAGGTACATTTCGCCGAAGGCGAGACCTCTGCCGATTTCTCGGTCGAATACACACTGTCGCTGCAGCCCGAGCAGTCTTACTCCGCCTCGCTCACTACTTGCGCCGCCCCCGACTCCGCCCGCGCGGTTATGGAGTTGGTTTTCACCCGGCCTTCGCGCTGGGAGGACGCCGGTAGCGGCTCGTACCGCTCCGGAAACGTGCTGAGGCGCGTCGCCGTGAAAGTGCGCCGAAGCAAGGATGTGACGGAGTATGAACTTGCCGACCGGGACTTTGTGCGACGATTCATGGTGTTGGCCGACGGTACGGTCGCTGTGCCCGAGCAGGTGGCCGAAACCGATGGCTTCGAGCGTGTGACCGACAGTAGCAACTGGCCCGACGAAGTCTTCAAGGCCCGTTTCCCCATCTACGGCGTGCCCGGCGCCTACGACGCCGACCTCCACTGCTGGTTGCTCAACCTCACATATTACTCCGCCTCGGCCGACCCCGAGCCCCGATGCGATATTGTCCGCCTCGACTCCGACCCCGACCCCCGCTGGGAGTATGCCGGGGAAGCCATTTTCACCGACGGGTGGCTCTCGCAGGCCGTCAGCTTTGAGGCGAGGCCGCCTCTGGTGCCCGAAGATAATCCCTGGATTGTGGAGATGCAGCGCTTCCGCGCCGACCCGAAGTTGTTCCGTGCCGTCGGCCTCTACCGCGTGGCTTCGCCACTTTCACCCCTCAACGGCCATAAGTCGCTAACCGTCATCCCTATCGCAACCAATCCCGCAGCCGGAACAGCCACTGTGCAACCCGTATTCTCAGGCTTCGACTGCCCGGGGCTATTCTCCGCTCCGTTTACCATAGGAGGTGCCGGAAAATACGAGGGCGATGCCGACGGCAACGCCCTGATAACCATAGAATCGCCCCTGCACAATGCCTACGGGACATACGGCTCATCCTGGGCCACTGCCCATGATGCCGTATTCAGCATTAAGTTTGAGAATTAGACCGCGGCTACAAAGACTATTCCGAGAGCGGTGACTACGCCGATGGCCGTGACAATGTCGTCGGCGTGGACGGCTATGGTGCGGATGCGTACTGCAGTCGAGATGTGGATGCCTACCGGCATCACAAACAACGGTTCATTCAGTTCCCGCCGCGCCACGAGCTGTCGGCGACGGATGATGCGCGAGGCTATGCGGTAGCACAGCCAACCGAAGAAAATGCCGATGGTAGCCCCCACAAAGAGGTCGCCGGGGTAGTGGACGCCAAGGTAGAGGCGTGAGTAAGAGTTGAGGAATGCCCACACGCAGATGAAGCCGACAAAGAGGCGCCGACGAACGAGCAGGCACATAAAGGTAGCCAGAGCGAAAGAATTGGCTGCGTGGCACGACGGGAAGCCATAAGCCCCGCCGCGATAGCCGTTGACTACCTGTGCGTAGGCCGACAGCGGATTTTCAAGATTCGACGGTCGGAGGCGCTCCACAAGCGGCCGGATAAAGGTGGCGCACGTCTGGTCGGTAAGCGCTATGGCTGCCCCCAGCGCAATGGTCAGCAACAGCGCTGCCTTCCAGCGCTGCGGTCGCAGAAAAAGCACAAGGATGGCCGCGTACATCGGCACCCAGATAAAGCGGCCCGTGAAGAGCATCATCACGTGGTCCAGAAAGGCGCTCCGCAGCCCGTTGTTGAAGAACAGGAATATCTGCGAATCTATTTGGGAGAGAAAGTCAAGCATTGGCTCTTTGGTGTATGCTGTTCGGTCTTAAGTTAATGAACTCGTTTAAACTTTTCGCAAATAGGTAAAAACGAAAGATTTTTTAGGAAATCATAAGGCTTTTGAGGGCGTTATGGGGTTCCATAATAACCGAAAAAGGCCGAAATGATTTACAAAAAAGATGAGTTTTTAACATTTGGGAATAAGTTTAAATGAGTTCAAGAGTTAACGGAGAACTGTGAATTATATTGCCATCTTAATTGCGGCTCAAGGCGTCGTAGAGGCTCTGAAGGTAGGCCTTGGCTGCCGTCAGCGTCGACGGGTCGCGGGGAGACACCGCTACCCGGTCGGCATCACATTCGAGCACTACGGTGTCGGTCGGTGTTACCAGCGCCGCAATGCCGGGCTCGCTGAAAAAGGCGTAACGCGGCGCCGAACCATCCCTCAGGCTGTGGCCCCACGGGAAATCGGTAGTAGGAAGGCCCAGCAGTTCGAGTATGGTAGGAGCTATGTCCGGCTGGCCTCCCAAGGTCGATATTCGGCGAGGCTCCGAGGCCAACGCCGGGCCCGATATGACTAGCGGAACGCGGTGGCGCTCAAGCGCATCATCGAGGCCCAGAGGCCATGCGCCAAGATGGTCCGGTACTATCACAAACAGAGTGCGCCGTCCGCGGGGCGACGCCTCTATGCCACGGACCATGGCGCCCAGACAGCTGTCGGCGTAGGCAAAGGCATTCTTGGCCGGCTCATCGGCGAAGGCCGCGTTGCTGTAGGGTACGCCGAAGGGCTCGTGGCTGCTCGAAGTCTGTACGACGCGCAGCTGAGGAACAGCATCTTCCGGAGTGGCGGCCGCATCCGCCGCAACGCGCTGCGCCAGGGCGCCGTCGTGCGCACCCCACTTGCCTGCCTTGTCCGCAAGGGTAAAGTCGGCGTCGCACACTATAGGGTCGTAGCCCCCGGCAACCAGCAGCGCCTTCATATTGGTGAAGTTGATGTCGCCGCCGTAGTAGTAGCTTGCCTGATAGCCCGCGGCCTTGAGCGCCCCGCTAAGCGAAGGAAGCTTCTCGGCCTTTTCAACGTACTTCATCAGACTCGACGACGGTTGGGCCGGGAAGGCGTTGAGTATGGCCGGGAGTGCGCGGTCGGTGCGGAAACTCGAAGCGTAGATGTCGGTGAAAAGCAGACCCGTAGAGGCAATGCTATCCAACTGCCGGGCTATAGGCTCGCCCCCCATGCTCGGCAGGAGATGAGCGCTGAAGCTCTCAAGGATAATCAGGTAGATGTCGGGCCGGTCGGTGGTCAGCGCTATCTCCGCCGTGGCTGCCGAATCGGTCGGAACCGGGGCATTCAGCGCCGACAGCGCCGCCTCGGCCTCCTCAGACGCCATGAAGCGGTACTGCGAGCCGAAATCATCGGAGTGGGTCAGCGAGTAGAGCAGACTGAAGGCCGGATTCACCGCGGCGTGGTTGAGCCGAGTGTCGGAGCTGAAGTAAGACCGGCTTAGATTCATCGTGCTCACCGTCACGCCCCCGCGGATGGGGAAAAACAACAAGCCGGTCAGAACGAAAGTGCAGACAGCGCCGCGTATGGGCCGCTCAGTATGCCCCGACGCTCCTTTGAGAGCCGAAGCCGTGGCAAAATACACACCGCAGCCGATAGCCGCAAAGCCAAGGACACCAAGCACATAGTGCCACCACTGAGCCGAAGCAAGCGCCGCCGTAGGGGAGCTCATAAAGTAGAAAAGCGGTGTGCTGTCAAGCCGGAAACCCCAGTAGCCATAGAGAGTGGCGTCGACTACAACTATCGCAGCAATCAGCGCCGCAGCTATGACGAAGTAGACCTTCAGTGCTGCCCGCATCGCACCCTCAAACCACTCAGAGACCACCAACAGCAGTCCCGGAATCACCGAAAAATAGCCCGCTACGGTCATATCCATCGGAAGACCGTGCCATATCGCTGCCAGCCATTCCGACGCTCCCCACTCCGGACGGCCGTGAACACACAGAAACAGCACTTTCGCAAGAGCAAAAATGCAGGTGTAAATCAAGAAAATGCCTACAAGTCTGATGGTTGTGCGCTTCATGGCCGATGAGTGACACTGGCCGGCGCACGATTGAGGCCATGCTCCGGCTCAAAATTGGTGCAAAGATAACCATTTTTGGCCGAAATGCGAACTGAATCAACACATTTAACCTATCATTAACATACAGCTACACTGACGGAATATGGAGCGGAGATTAGCAATCCCCGCCGACCCGCAATTATTCGCCTCCGTAGCGGCAATGGCCGATCAGTCGAGCATCATGGCCATGTAGGGGCGCGCCGTAGGCAGGTCGAAGATGGCGCCGGCCTCGGGGTGGCTGAAGAGTATGGCCGCAAGAGTGGCCGGGTCGACGTTGAGGTCCGCACGGCGGTCAGGACGCACAGCGCTGTAGGTGCAAGCTCCGTCGGCAAGGGTGTAGGTGCCGCTGTTTTCGGGCAACTCACGGTCGGTAAGCACGATGATGCTCCGAAGGTGTGGGTGCGACGCCGCAAGCGCGCCTAAAAAGCGGTGTGGGTCGACAATACGCACCATACCCCGCGCCCGAAGCCGCGCCCGCGGCTGGCGGGCTGCCGGACGCCACACTGTTAGAGGGCGTTCTCCCACCCGACGGCGCAGAGCGGCAAGAGCCGCAGTGGCGGCGTCTTGGTTTTCGGCCAATAGACTGCGGACAAGCACGCCGCTGTCGGTTTTTGTGGTATTATAAGTGGCGAAAAGAATTGCTTTGGCGCCGTCGGGGGTGAGGACGCTTATGGTTTGCCGCCCGCTTTCCATAGCCAGGTCTGCCAGGATGGCGGCGTAGTTTTCTGCGCTGTGGAGCACGCAGTTAGGAGTGGCAAGCTCCAGAGCGTGCAGTGTGTCGAAGTCCGGCTCCGTCTCGGTGTAGTCGGCGCCGGCGAAGGGATGCACAGCCGTATAACGTTCCTCGGCGATATAGAACACGCCGCTGAAGCCGCTCCGAGCATAAAAGAAGAAGAGCTCCCGCGAGGCCGGTATCAGCTCGGCCAGCACGGTGCCTTTCTCTTTGGCCGTACGTAGCGCCTTGAGCATCAGTTCGGTGGCTTTACCTTTGCCGCGTGCCTCAGGTCGAGTGGCAACGCAGCTCAGATACTCCGAAGCAAGCTCGCGGCCGCAGTAATCGAAGGCATAGGGCTGCATCAGCAACCCGCTGACGGGGCGCCCGCCGGCGTCGTGGACGAGCACGGCCTGATCGTCGTCGGTAGCGACGGTGCCGAAAAACCATTTCTGCCACTCCGGACTGTCGTCGAAGGAGGTGGCGAAGATTTCTTTGAGCTGTTTGGCGCGTCCCATGGCTTCTCAGTCGTTCCAGTAAGATCTGAGCGGGTACTTCCCCGGCCTGAGCATCAGGCGAAGACCCGACGAAAAAGTGAAATAACTGTGTACCCAGTTGAGCAGCACTACCATGCGGTTGCGCATGCCAAGCAGCGAAATAAGGTGCACGAACATCCAGGCCAGCCATGCCACGCGGCCGTGGAGATGCATCCGCCCCATGTCGACAACGGCGCGGTTGCGTCCGATGGTGGCCATCGAGCCTTTGTCGCGATAGCGGAACACGCGACGTCCGGTCGGATTGTTCAGATTGGCAGCAAGGGTGCGACCCTGCTGTATGGCAACCTGGGCAACCTGAGGATGACCTTTGGGATAGTCGTCCGTTATTTCAAGGGCAAGGTCTCCGATGGCGTAAACATCTTCCAACCCTTTGACGGCATTATAACCGTCGACGACGAAGCGTCCGCCCGGACCGGCCTGAACGTCGGTGCCGGTCAGCTCGAAGGGTACGCCGCGCACGCCCGCCGTCCAAATCACGGTGTCGGCCTCGATGGTCTCGCCGTCGGTGAAGCTCACCACGGCATCCTGGTATGAAGCCATCGTCTTGCCCAGCCGGATGTCGACAAGAAGCTGTTCCAGTGCCTTGTGGGCATTGGCGCTGCTGGTGGCGCTCATTGTGCGCAGAACGCGGTCTGTGCCCTCCACCAGGACTACCCGCACCTCCTCCGGCGAGATGGTGGGATATTCTTTTTTGAGCACAAAGCGCTTCATCTCGCCCAGTGCGCCAGCTATCTCAACCCCCGTAGGACCGGCTCCGACGACCACAAAAGTCAGCAGACGGCGCCGAGCGGCGGCGTCCGACGTCAGCGAGGCCCGCTCCAGGCGGTCGAGGATTTCGTTGCGGCAGCGGATGGCCTCCGCGGTGCTCTTGAGGGTGTAGACGTGCTTCTGGAGGTCGGCGATATTGAAGAAATTGTTCGTCGACCCCGCCGCTATGACGAGCTTGTCGTAGCCTATTTTCTCGAACTGGGTGACTACAGTGCGAGCCGACGTGTCGATGGTGCGAACCTCGCCGAAGTGGAAGCTGCACCCGCGGTAGCACCGGCGGCACAGCTCGCGCCGCAACGGGAAGGATATGCTGGCCGGCTCAAGACCCGACGACGCAACCTGATAGAACAGCGGCGGAAAGCTGTGGTAGTTGTTGCGGTCGATGATAACGACCTCGAAGCGGCTTTTGTCGAGTCGCTTGGCGAGGTTGAGTCCGGCGAAGCCGCCTCCTATTATCACT
The DNA here is from genome assembly GCA_900541865.1 of uncultured Porphyromonadaceae bacterium. GTDB lineage: Bacteria > Bacteroidota > Bacteroidia > Bacteroidales > Muribaculaceae > CAG-873. The sequence continues at coordinate 27,565 of UQLO01000016.1, forward strand.
ATCTTTTCTTTGGCCATATAAGTGCACCCTCTCTATATCCGGGTTGCTCTTATAACAAGCCAAAGACCCCCTCTGTTCACTCTCTCAGATGCGTTCTACGTCGGAGGCGCGAAGCCATGCTTTGGTGGAGTTGTTGATTTTCACGCTGTACCACATCGGCGATACGGGGTCGTCCGGTGTGGCGATCGAGTCGATTATCTCTACCCGCGTGCCTTCGTGGATGGGAACCACGCGGTCGTCGGAGCCTCGCACAGGACGCGGAACGGAACTCAAGTGCGTCATCGGCACCACCACCACCGCCGTCTCATGGCTGCGGGCCAGACTGGCCGCCGACCATGCTACAAAGAGAGTGTAGCCGAAGGCAAACAAAAGCACTATGCCCCCGAAAAAGCCGGCCTTGCGAAGCGAAACAGTCGGCGAGAATATATAGAGCGCAACCGCTCCCAAGAGCAGTATGAATACCACCAGTGCCGTCCACGCCCACGCATTGGCCCTCATGGAGCCGACTATGCCGCTGTGGAGATTGCTCAGGAAGGGCGAATCGTCCTCCGGTCGATCCTGAATGCGCGAGCGCACGAACTCAAGATTGTGGCGCGCGTCCGAGTTGGTCGGGTCAAGCCGCAGAGAACGCTCGTAGGCAACCACGGCTTTACCAAGGTTGTCGTTGCGGAAATAAGCGTTGCCCAAATTGTAGTATACGTCGGTGCCAACGCCCTCGGAAGCGATAGACCGGTTGTAGAGCTCGATGGCAAGCCGGTAGTCTTCGGCGTTGTAGGCCGAGTCGGCCTGTTGGGCCGTGGTGAGCGCCGACATGGCCGTCCAGCAGCCAAGGAAAACCAGAAGTGCTATATATTTCTTCATTGGTGGGATTTCTTTCAGATGTAACACAAATTCGGCTACTTTTTAACGTTCTCGACGGCGGAGATAGCCCCCGACGCCTTTTGGTATACTTCGGCCATCTCGCTGTCGGAACCCGCCGGCGTGAACCGCGCCATCTCGCAGGCGTCGAGCACGTCCAGTATATTCTGCGTCTGAGCCGCGTCAAGACCGTAGGCGCTCAACTTGTCCGAAATGTTCTCGCGCGTCAGCTGGGAGGCAGGTATGGCCAGCTTGTCGCTCAGATAGCCCCACAGGGCCGACGAAATGGCTGCGTAGAAGGCATCACCCTGATGGGCGTCCATAGCAGTGCGGGCTGCCTTGAGGCGCTTGCCGGCGGCGCGACCGGCCTTGGCCAGTCGGCGACCGGCGGCGTCGGCATTGAGGCGTATCTGACGGCGGTAGAGGAATACCACTCCAATCAGAATCAGTGCCAGCACGATGTATATCACCCAATAGAGGCGTGTCCCGAAGGTATAGTGCACGTCGGCGCTCTGGCGGTTGATGTCGGAGGGATGGATGTGGAGTATATCGTTGATTTCGGTGTTGACGTCCGAATTCTGAACAGGAGCGGCTGTGCCGGTGCCGCGCAGAACGCGGATGGGCGTGTCGGACACTTCTGCCGTGCGGTATTGCCCCGCCGAGGGGTCGAAATAGACGAACGGCTTGCCCTCTATCGTGAAATTGCCGACCTCCATCGGTACTATGGTGAAGTCGGTGGTGAAGGTGCCGGTCATGTCGGCGCATCCGGCCGTTAGCCGGGCGTCGATATTGGTGCGCGGGGTGTAGGTTTCGATGCCGGCCGGAAACTCCATCTCGACAGGCGAGAGGAACTTGATGTTGCCCGTGCCGCGAACTTTGTAGGAGTAGACCGACGCCTCGTTGGTGCGCATCAGCTCCGGCTCAAGCGACGTGCTCACCGAGAATTGGCCTACCGCGCCCGAGAAGCCTGCCGGACGAGGCTCCGGTAGAGCGCGAACGGTGATTGCGGCGGCGTTCGAGGTGGTGGTGATTTCGCGCTCTATGGGTCGCGAGGTGCGGTAGAAGCCCATATTGATGGTTTCGTACTGCACGACGGTGATGTTGTACTTGCCCGAATTGACGCTCAGGCGACCGGACCGCTGCGGATAGAGAAGTAGCCGCTTGAGTACGGCCGTGTGGTAGTTCTGGCCGTTGTAGTGCTCGATAGACACGTTGTTGTCAACCGGCAGCTCCTCGGTGAGAAAGCCTTCGAAAGAGGGCTGCACCGTAGGCAGGAAGGCCGATATGTCGTACTTGGTGTAAACCTTGATGGTGGCAACAACCGGCTCCTGCTCGTAGACACTGTTTTTGGAGAAGAAAACACGGATAAGCACGTCGTCGGCAGATATTTTGCCACCCTGCGGTGCCTCGACGCGCCCCCCCTGATTGCCCCCCTGCTGGCCCTGTGTGGTTTGGGTGCGGTCCGGAGGCAGTATTTCGAAGCGTGCTTCCGAAGTGCGCAGTGTGCCCGCGTTGGTGCGAAGCGCAAGCACCGGTACGACCACCGTACCGGCCCGGTCGGCCCGGTAGGTGAAGGTGTAGTCGACAGTGGTGCTCGACGACAGACGCCCGTTGACAATCTGCGTGCTCTGCATGGTGCTCACGGCAGGTCCGTAGAGCAGGGTGCAGCCATCGAGCTCGGGGCCGTCGAACGACGAGGACTCGGCGTTCTGAAGCCGGAAGGTCAGCGCGAAGTTGCGGCCCTCCACAACGTTGCGCGGCGGCACAAGGTCGAAGGAGGCGTCCGAAGCCGCCATAGCGCTCATGGCTATCACGGCGGCGGTCAGTAATATGATGAATCTGCGAATGAACATAAGAGAGGGTGCTTGTTTTCTATCCGGCGGTTACCACGGCTTTTCCGGCTGGCGGCGCTGCGCGGGTTCTTCTTCGTTTTCGTTAACTCGCTGTCGCGTTTGGTTCTCCTTGTTCTGCATACTCTGGAGAATCTGCTGCGATGGCTGCGTCATAGGCTGCGGCTCGGGCTGCTGCTGTTGCTGCTGCTGTTGCTGCTCTTGCTGTTGCTCTTCGTCTTGGTCCTGCTGGTCCTGCTGGTCCTGATTTTGGTCGCGCTTTAGCTGGGCAAGTCGAAGATTATAGCGGGCGTCGATGTCGTCAGGATTCAGCATAAGCGCCCGTTCGTACATCGCGATGGCCTGGTCGTAGTTGCCGTCGTTGTAGCTCATGTTGCCCAGATTGTAGAGGGCCATTTGGGCGATCTCCGGGCGATAGCGGCGCGCTTCGGGAATCAGCTCGGTAAGGATTGCTCCGGCCGCGGCGCGCGGGTCGGCCTGCGTACCGGCGTTGTCGGCGGTGGCAAGCCGAAGAAGCGTGGCCGCTTTATTGTAGCGCGCGGCCAGGCTGCCGGCATTGACCAGCAGAGCTTTGTCATAGCACTCCAGAGCGCGGTGCCAGTTGCTGTCGGCAAACTGGTAGTTGCCCTGGCGCACGTAGTTTCGCTCGGCGCGGTAGGATTCCGCCGGCGTGTTGTGCAGAGGCGCCGGGCCGGCGGTGGCAGTACTGTCGGCCGTGGCTGTCGGAGCGTCCGGTATCTGCGCGGGGTCGTCCGGAGCGCTCAGCCCCTGGGCACTCAGGCTCATGCAGGCGCCCAGCGCAGTGGCTATGATGGTGGTGAGCAGTGCTTTCATTTCGTTTTCTTTTCTTTGGCCACTTTTACGGTGGATTTGGGACTGAAGAATTCAATGCCTCGCAGCCAGCTGATTTTGCGGTCGACGATAAAGATGTCGATAATCATGAAAATCAGTGCTATAGCCGCAAAGGTCGGGAACTGCTCGGAAGCCGCCGAGTAGACCACGGTGTCGAACTCGCTCTTCTCCAGAGTGTCCAGCTGGTCGGTCAGGGTGCTCAGTGCGTTGGAAGCCGAGCCATTGACGTAGACGCCGTGGCCGGCCGAGGCAATGTCCATTGCCAGCTGCTCGTTCAGGCGCGAAATAACCGGTGCGCCTTCGTGCTGTATGCCCGGCACTAAAGCCCCCGTGCCGGTGCCCACGCCGACCACGTCGACCTGGATGCCGTTGTCGGCCGCCGTGCGCGCTGCCTCCAAGGCTGCCCCTTCGTGGTCTTCGGAGTCGGTAATGAGGATGATGGCGCGGTGCATGTCGTCGGCTCCCGAGAAGCAGTTCATGCTCATGCGGATGGCGGCCGCTATGTCGGTGCCCTGGTAGGACATCATCGAGGGCTCAAGCTCGTTGAGGTACATCTTGGCAGTGTAGAAGTCGGCGGTCATCGGAAGCTGAACCTTCGAGGTGCCGGCGAAAATCACCAGGGCAACCTTGTCGTTGTTGAGCCGGTCGATCAGACGCTCCAGAAGCAGCTTGGCGCGGTCGAGGCGCGAGGTGCCGTTGTTGTTGTCGGTGGCCGACGCCAGCATGGAGTTCGAGAGGTCGAAGGCAATCACTATTTCGATGCCGGCGGCGGTCTCCTCCTTGACGGTGCCCTGGGTGCGGGGGCGAGCAAGGGCTATTACCAAGGCCACCAGAGCGATTACCTGCAGGGTGACGCGGACGGCCGGGGTGTAGCGGGAGGCATCCGGCATCATCTTTTCCACAACCTCAGGCCGCCCGAAGCGGCGCAGCTTGGCGCGCCGGCTCGCGCGGGCTCCCATATAGAGCAGAACCAGCACCGGCGCCAACGCCAGCAGATACAGTAGATATGGATATGCGAAGTTGAACATATTTCTAAGGTATTGAGCGGAGAACGGTATAGCGCAGCAGCAGCTCCAGTCCGAAGAACAGCAGCGCAAGCAGAGCCCAGATGAAATAATTGTCCTCGGTGTGGGAGAAGTGGCGTACGTCCATCTGCGTTTTCTCCAGTGCGTCGATTTCGCGGAATACCTGCTGAAGCATGCGGTTGTCGGTGGCGCGGAAGTACTGGCCGCCCGTGTTGGCCGCTATGGTGCGCAGTGTGGCTTCGTCGATCACAACGGGTTGATTCTCAAATTCTATGCGGCCCGACAGCGTGCGCACCGGATAGGGCGCCATGCCGTTGGTGCCCACGCCGATGGTGTAGATTTTCACGCCCATCTCCTGCGCGACCTGGGCCGCCGTCAGAGGCGCAACGACACCGGTGTTGTTGCTGCCGTCGGTGAGCAGGATGATACTTTTGCTCTTGGCTTGTCCTTCGCGGAGGCGGTTGAGCGATGTGGCGATGCCGTCGCCGATGGCGGTGCCGTCCTCGAGGATGCCCATTTCGAGATTATTGAGGTACGAAAGCAGAGAGGCGCGGTCCATGGTCATCGGAACGCCCGTGAGGCTCTCCCCGGCGAAGACCACAATGCCGATATTGTCGTTCTGGCGAGCCGATATGAAGCTGGAGGCAACATCTTTGGCGGCTCCGAAGCGGTCGGGGCGGAAGTCGCGCGCAAGCATCGACGACGATATGTCCATAGCCAGCACGATGTCGGTGCCCTCTGTGCTGGTAGTGCGCCAGTTGTCGTGTTTCTGAGGGCGCGCAAGCACCACTATCAGACAGGCAACGGCGGCAAGGCGCAGCACGAACAGGAAGTAGCGCAGATACTCCTTCCAGGAGCGGGGCATGGCGTCGAAGGCTTTGGTGGTGCTCAGGCGCATGGTGGCATGCGCGTTGCGCTGCTTCAGTATGTACCATGCTGCAAGCGGTATGAGCAGCAGCAGGAGCCATAGTATATGTGGATGAGCGAAACTCATTGGCGGAGTCTATTGCGGTGGTTCATTTGTTGGATTTGGTGGCGCGGGCGGCTTTGGCTGCCTCTTTCGGGTCCGGAGCCGGGGGCGGAGGCACCGGCTTGGTGATTTCAACAAAGTCGCGCGCGAGCTGCAGGGAGCGAACGTTGTCGTCGGCAAGCGGTTTCTCCTTGGCGAACTTCACGAAGTCGGCAACACGCAGCACGGCGTCCATGCTGTCGGCCGGAAGGCGGGTGTCGGGATTGGAGCGCAGTGCCCGCACTATCTGCGACGACGTCATCTCCATGGCGTTTATGCCATAGCGGCCGTGGAGGTACTGGCGAAGAATGTCGGTGAGGTCGGTGTAGAACTGCTTCTCGTGGCCCGGGGCGGTGGCGCCGCTCTGACGCAGCTGCTCAAGGCGGCTGACTGCCAGTTCGTAAGGCGGAACGGGCTTCTGAGCCATGATGGCGGCAACCGTCTTGCGGCGGTGGAAATGGTTGACAAGGAAGAACACCACGGCGGCGACAACCAGCACAAGGAGCGTCCAGAGCGTCCACAGCGGGATGTAGTCGTACCACCGGCTCTGCGGCGAAGCCACCCCGGCGAGCGGACGAAGCTCCATGGCAATGGTGTCGACATCCATAGGCAGTATCTTCAGAGTCTGCACGCCCGCCCAAACAGTGTCGCCACTGCCGGTGGCGGCGCCGATGAGCGGCAGCGTGTACAGCCCCGGCTCAAAGCCCTGCAGCGTGTAAGTGCCCCCGACGGTGCGACGTCCGTTGGAAGTTATAGTGTCGGAGCTCACCGCGGTGACGTAGACCGGGCCGTACTGCCCGAAGTTCTCGTCGGTATTGGTGATACGAGGGGCGTTGACAAGGCTGACACCGTCGGCCTCGCCTTCGGGTGCCGTAAGCTCGACCCGCATGGTGAACTGCGAGCCCATCAGAATCACGGCGCTGTCGGTGGCGGCGGTAATGGTGACCTGGGCGTGTGCCGCACCGCCGGCGAGGGTGGCGGCCAAGGCGAGTATGAGCAGTCGTAAGGTTTTCATAATGTGGAGCGGTTTTTGAACAGCGCCATCAGCGCCTTCACGTAGTCCTCGTCGGTGGCTACCGAAACGAAGTCGACGTGCGTGCTGCGCAGAGCGGAGGCCATGCGCTGCTGCAGGTCGTACCACCAGCGGTCGTAGGCGCGACGCACCTTGGCCGAGCCGGTGTCTACCCAGCGGGTGGCGCCCGTTTCGAGGTCTTCTACGCGCATCAGCCCCATATCGGGCATTTCGGCGTCGCGCTTGTCGTAGACCTGCACCGCCATCACGTCGTGGCGGTTGGCAGCCACGGTCAGCGGGGTGGAGTAGTCGCTGCTGTCGATAAAGTCCGAAATCAGGAAGAGCGTGCAACGCTTCTTGATGGCGTCGGTGGCATAGCGCACGGCGGCGGCAATGTCGGTGCCCCGGTTTTCGGGATTGAAGTCCAGAAGCTCGCGTATTATATATAATATGTGTCGGCGACCCTTTTTGGGCACTATGAATTTCTCGACGCGGTCGGAGAAAAAGAGAGCGCCGATTTTATCGTTGTTCTGAATGGCGGAAAAAGCCAGCGTGGCGGCTATCTCGGCTATCATTTCGCGCTTCTCGGGGCCGGAGGCGCCGAAATTGCGGCTGCCGCTGACATCGACCAGCAGCATCACCGTCAGCTCGCGCTCCTCTTCGTAGACCTTGACGTACGGGGAGTTGTGGCGAGCGGTGACGTTCCAGTCGATGTCGCGTATGTCGTCGCCGTACTGGTAGGCGCGCACCTCGGAGAACATCATGCCGCGGCCTTTGAAGGCCGAGTGGTACTCACCGGCAAAGATGTTCTGGCTCAGGCCGCGCGTCTTGATTTCTATTTTGCGGACCTTTTTGAGTAGTTCGTTAGAGTCCATCGTGGATTGCGTGTTGGTGTGAGGATGTCACGCCCGAACGGCTCAGGGCACCTGGATCTTGTCCAGAATGTCCGTGATGATCATGTCGGTGGTGAAGTTGTTTGCCTCGGCTTCGTAGGTGAGTCCGATGCGGTGGCGGAGCACATCGTGGCAAACGGAAATCACATCTTCCGGAATCACGTAGCCTCTCTGGTGGAGGAAGGCGTATGCGCGTGCGGCACGGGCCAGGGATATGGAGGCGCGGGGCGATGCTCCGAAGGAAATGTACGAGGCCAGGTCTTCGAGGCCGTACTGGCGCGGGGTGCGGGTGGCGTAGACGATGTCGACGATGTAGCGCTCGATTTTTTCGTCGACATAAATCTGATTTACAACCTTCTGGGCCTCGATGACCTCTTCGGGCTTGAGAAGCGGGGTGACGCTGTCCTTGTAGTCGCCGGCGATGTTCATGCGGATGATTTCGCGTTCTTCGTCCGGTGTGGGGTAGCCGATGACTACCTTCATCAGGAAGCGGTCGACCTGGGCTTCGGGCAGAGGATAGGTGCCTTCCTGCTCGATGGGGTTCTGGGTGGCCATTACCAGGAAGGGCTTGTCCATCGGGTAGGTGTGGCTGCCGATGGTGACCTGGCGCTCCTGCATGGCTTCAAGGAGTGCGGACTGCACCTTGGCCGGGGCACGGTTTATTTCGTCGGCCAGTACGAAGTTTGCGAAGATGGGGCCTTTCTTGACCTGGAAGGCTTCGTTCTTGACCGAGTAGATCATGGTGCCAACAACGTCGGCCGGCAGAAGGTCCGGCGTGAACTGGATGCGGCTGTATTTGGCATCGATGAGCTGTGCGAGGGTTTTGATGGCCAGGGTTTTGGCCAGACCGGGAACACCTTCGAGGAGGATGTGGCCGTTGGCAAGCATGGCAATCAGCAGGGATTCAACCAGATGTTTCTGGCCGACGATGGTCTGGTCCATGCCGCGGGTGATGAGGCTGATGAAATTGCTTTTGGAAGCCACGAGGTCGTTGAGTTCGCGGATGTTTACGCTGGGGCTCATAGTATGTGTGCGTTAATGTTTTAGGTGTCGGTTTTTGTTGGTGCGCTCGCCCGTGTGATGATACGGGTAGCCGCGCGATGCGTTTGCACCACAAAATTACAACTATAACAAGTAAGGACGCTCGCAAAGTTGTTAATTTTAGCTATTAATCCTTTAGCGACCTTAAGATTTATGTTTTTTTTGCTAAATCGGCTGCTCCGAAGCCCCTTCCAAGCCTTGCGCTACCAAGCGCGCCTTGGCCGGCCCGACCACTTCGGCCAGTTCGGCCTCGCTGGCTTTTTTGACCCGGGTCACGCTGTGGAAGTGGCTCAGCAGAGCCTCCACCGTTGCCGGGCCGATGCCTTTGATGGTGTCGAGTTCGCTGCCGATGGCATTTTTGCTGCGCCGGTTGCGGTGGTGGGTGATTCCGAAGCGATGCGCCTCGTCGCGAAGGTGCTGCACAACCCGCAGCGTCTCCGAATTTTTATCTATATAGAGCGGAACCGAGTCGCCCGGAAAGTATATCTCCTCCAGACGTTTGGCGATGCCGACAACGGCCACCGTGCCTCTGAGGCCGAGGTCTTCGAGCGCTTCGACGGCGCTGCTGAGCTGGCCCTTGCCGCCATCGACTACGATGAGTTGCGGCAGCTCCTCGCCTTCCTGAAGCATACGGCTGTAGCGACGGGTGAGTACCTCGCGCATGGAGGCGAAGTCGTCGGGACCTTCTACGGTTTTTATGTTGAAATGGCGGTAGTCGCGCTTGCTGGGTTTGCCGTTGCGGAACACCACGCACGATGCCACCGGGTTGGTGCCCTGGATGTTGGAGTTGTCGAAGCACTCTATGTGGCGGGGCTGTGTGGCAAGCCGGAAGTCGGCCTGCATGCGCTCCATAAGCTTGTCGACACGCATTTCGGGGTTGTGGCGCTCCAGATGGCGTAGATCGTCGAGGCGCTGTTGTCGCGCGTTTTTGGTGCTGACCTCCAGTAGTTTGGCCTTGTCGCCGCGCTGGGGTATTGTGAAGGTCACGCCGGCCAGTTCGATTTCGGGGGCTTCGTCGACAATCACCTCGTCGAAGACGGCTCCCAGGCTTTGGCGCACCTCCTCCATGGCGTACTCGAGCAGTTGGGTGGCCGATTCGTCGAGCGAGCGCCGGTAGCGCAGGGTGACGCTGCGAACCACTGCGCCGCGACGAACGTGCATATAGTTGATGTAGACGTCCTTGCTGCCGTCGTCGTCGATGCCGAAAACGTCGATGTCGTTGATGGTCTGGCTCACTATGACGCTACGCGAACGGTAGTTTTCGAGCAGACGATACTTCTCCTTGAGCTCCTGGGCCTCTTCGAAGCGCATTTCTGCTGCCAGACTTTCCATTTCGGAGAGTAGGTACTTCTGGAGTTCGCCGATTTCGCCCCGCAGTATCAGGCGGATGCGGTCGATGTAGGAGGCGTAGGTCTCGCGGTCGATTGCGCCGGTGCAGCAGCCTCGGCATTTCTTGATGTGGTATTGCAGGCACAGGCGCCCCTTGCCCTTGGCGATATAGTCGGGGGTGATGGGCAGCCGGCAGGTGCGCACCGGATAGAGCTTGCCGATGAGGTCGAGCACGGTGCGGGCTACTCCGGTGTTGGTGTAGGGTCCGTAGTAGCGGCTGCCGTCCTTGATATGCTGTCGGGTGAGAAAGACGCGGGGGTACATCTCGTTGGTGACCACTATCCAGGGGTAGGACTTGTCGTCTTTGAGCAGCACGTTGTAGCGCGGCTTATACTCCTTGATCATGGAGTTCTCGAGGTTGAGGGCGTCCTGCTCGGTAGGCACCACTATGTAGCGCATATCGGCGATGTTGCGCACCAGCAAGGCAGTGCGCAGGTTGTCGTGAGTGCGGTTGAAGTAGCTGCTCACGCGCCGCTTGAGGTTTTTGGCTTTGCCGACGTAGATCACCGTGCCGGCATCGTCGAGGTACATATATACCCCCGGCGTGTCCGGCAGAATAGCGATTTTTTCCTTCAGTTCCGGCGACTTGTCGTGCTTCATCTTTTAGAACTCGTTTAAACTTTTCGCAAATAGGTGAAAACGGAAGATTTTTTAGGAAATCATAAGGCTTTTGAGGGTGTTATGGGGTTCCATAATAACCGAAAAAGGCCGAAATGATCTACAAAAAAGATGAGTTTTTAACATTTGGGAATAAGTTTAAATGAGTTCTTAACCGAAAAGGCCAAGGTCGTCGTGGCGCGCTTCGCCCATATGCTCGTAGGCAAGGTCGGTCACCATTCGCCCCCGGCTCGTCTTTTTGATAAAACCTTCCTGAATGAGATAAGGTTCGTAGACGTCCTCTATAGTGCCCGGGTCTTCGCCAAGAGCTGTTGCTATGGTTGTCAGACCGACGGGGCCGCCCTTGAATTTGTGCATAATCAGGCGAAGTATCTTGTTGTCGACCTCGTCGAGGCCCTTGGAGTCGATGTTGAGGGCCTTCAGGGCGTAGCGGGCAATGTCGATGTCGATGGCGCCGGTGCCTTTCACCTGTGCGAAGTCGCGCACCCGGCGAAGAAGGGCGTTTGCGATGCGGGGCGTGCCGCGGCTGCGCAGCGAGATTTCCATAGCGGCTTCGTCGGAGATGGGGACGGCCATAAGCGCCGCCGAGCGCCGCACAATCTTGGCAAGCACCTCCGGGCGGTAGTACTCCATATGGCATTTTATGCCGAAGCGCGCCCGGAGAGGCGCCGTCAGCAGGCCGCTGCGTGTAGTGGCGCCGACAAGGGTGAAATGATTCAGCGAGAGCTGAACGCTTCGCGCTCCCGGTCCCTTGTCGATCATAATGTCGATGCGGAAGTCCTCCAGGGCGCTGTAGAGATATTCCTCGACCACGGGGCTGAGGCGGTGTATTTCGTCGATGAACAGCACATCGTTCTCCTGCAGGGCAGTCAGCAGACCGGCCAGGTCGCCCGGCTTGTCGAGCACAGGCCCCGAGGTCATCTTGAAGCCTACTCCCAACTCATTAGCGATGATGCCGGCAAGGGTAGTCTTGCCCAGGCCGGGAGGCCCGAAGAAGAGTGCATGGTCGAGAGCCTCGCCACGCATGCGGGCCGCCTGCACGTAGATGCGCAGGTTCTCTATGATAGCGTCCTGACCGCTGAAGCTGTCGAAGCTGCCGGGGCGCAGGGCGCGCTCGTACTCGGCTTCGGTGCCGGTGGGCTGGCTGTTGTGTATGTCGAAGTCGCTCATTTGGTTTTAATGTCCAGCTTGCGGAGTATCTTGCCCGCAATCAGTTCGGGAGTTATGGCGTTGAGGCATAGGTAGTCGCCGCGGTGGCACGGCTTGTCGCCGAAGACGGAGCAGGGCCGACATTCGACGGGGAGCTGTATCATGTCGTCGTCGGTGTTTCGCCAGGGCTTGAAGCCGCAATAGGGGTGTGTGGCGCCCCATACGCTCAGCACCGGCGTGCCCGCTATGGAGGCAAGGTGCATATTGGCGGAATCCATGCTCACCATGGCGTCCAGATGGTTCATCAGGGCCAGCTCGGTGGCGAAGCCCAGCTTGAGGCCGGCCAGAGAGGTGACGCCCTCGAGTTCATTCTGCCAGCCGTCGAGCACCTTGCGCTCGCGCTCGCCGCCGCCGAAGAGGAAAACGCGGACTCCGGGATGCGCGAGCACCAGCTCCAGCACACGCCGCATCTTCTCGGGAGGATAGATTTTGCCGGCATGCGCCGCGAAGGGCGCCACGCCGAGCCACTTCTCGCCCGGCCGGCGGTCGCCGGTGAGATGGCTGAAGCCGTCGGCGGGCGCCTTGCGAAGCCCGTCGAAGAGGCCGTTGAATTTCTCGACCGTCGGAAGTCCGGCCTTGAAGAATGCCTCGCGGTAGCGGGCACGCTGCGAGGTCAGCGGAAGCATAACCTTGTTGGTGTCGCGGGTGAGAGCGCGGCGGTTGGCGCGCGCCTTGTAGATTCGGGTGGAGGGCACGCCGTGCAGGCGCAGGAAGAAGGCCATCAGCCGTGTGCGAAGCACGTTGTGGAGGTCGACGTAGACATCAGGCCGGTATTTTCGCACCAACATGGCGCACAGGCGCCGTATGCCTCCGATTCCGGCATACTCCGTCTTGAGGTCGACTCCGACCACGGTGAGATTCTCCGGCGGCAGCACGAACATCGAAGTCATCGCCGGACGCGTCACCATGACAAACTGCACCGCCGGATAGCAGCGGCACACGCTGTAGAGCACCGGAATGGTCATGGCGACATCGCCGAAGGCCGAGAAACGGCTCACCAGCACGCGGCGCACCGAGGGTTCCGGAAGTGTCTGCTCAGCGCTTGGCGCCATAGAGTACCGGGTTGGTGTCGGTGTCGTTGTACATCTTCATCTGGCGGTAGACCTTCATGAACTTGCGTCCGGCGGCAATATCCTCCAGCAGGCTGTCGATGGCACTGGTGAGGTCGGCGCGCTGCTCTTCCAGCACGGCGAGCTTGGCGGCGCAGCGGGCGCGGTGAGCCTCGTCGGCGTCGACGCGGTTGGCCTCGGCTGCCATATGGTAGATTTTCAGCGCCAGAATGGAGAGGCGGTCCAGGGCCCACGCCGGGCTCTCGGTGTTGATGGTGGCATCCGGAAGCACCTCGACATTGGAGTAGAGGTTGCGGAAATAGCTGTCGAGTTCCTCGACCATGTCGGTGCGCTCCTGATTGGAGGCGTCGATGCGGCGCTTGAGGGCCAGCGCGGCAACCGGGTCGATTTCGGGGTCGCGGATGATGTCCTCCAGATGCCACTGCACGGCGTCTATGCGGTTTTTGGCATAGAGGATGCCTTCGATGGAGTCCGGGGCGTAGGGCTGGCGGGTGGGAGCGTCGACGTCGTCGTCCTTGTGGTAGTCGACAACGGATTCTTCGAATATACGGTAGCTTTTCTTTGCGAAATCCATAGTATGATTGCTTTTTTGCAAAGTTAAGTATAAAAATCCAATTGTGCACACTCCGACACCCCTATCGGGCAGCAATTTTTTTGTAATTTTGCAAGCGATGGCAAGATTTGACTTCAAACAGTTCAGCGTCGACGACACCGGCTGCGGAATGAAGATATGTTCCGACAGCGTTCTGCTGGGCGCCTGGTTTCTTCCGGCGCACGCCGAGGCCCGCTCTGTGGTCGACGCCGGCGCCGGTTCGGGTGTGCTGGCCCTGATGGCCGCCCAGATATGTGCCGACGCCGCCGTGACCGGTGTCGAAATAGTGCCGGAGGCATGTGCCGCCGCTGCCGCAAACTTCGCAGCCTCGCCCTGGGCAGACCGCCTGGAGGTATGCGCCGGCGATTTCCGCACAGTGGACTTGCCCGCCCCCGTCGATCTTATTATAAGCAATCCGCCGTACTTCACCGAAGGAGAGATTGCTCCCGACAAGGCGCGCGCCGCCGCCCGACACCAGCAGACGCTCACTTTCGGCGAGTTACTGCGCCGAAGCCGCTCCCTTCTGGCCCCGCAAGGGCGCCTCGGTCTGGTGGCTCCGGCCGAGGCCGAAGCCTCCATCCTTTTTGAGGGAGAGATGGCCGGCCTTAAGCTAAGGCGCCTCTGCCGAGTGCTCACAACCCCCGGCAAGCAGCCCCGGCGTGTGCTGATGGACTTCGCCGCTTCCGACGGCCCCGTGGAGACCACAACGCTCCACCTCCGGGAGCCCAACGGCTCGCTTGCCGATGTCTATCGCCGCCTGGTCGATCCGTTCTATCTGAAAATTTCGTAACGCATATGGAAAACAAAGATATTTGGACCCGCCCTGCCTCTGCGCAGACCGGAATTATGCACCTCAAGCCGGCCAAGGCCTTGGCTCTGTTGTGCTGCATGCTGGTGATTTGCTATATTCTGACGGCGGTGGTGTCGCTGCTGCTTCAGCGCCTTGTCGGCCACAATCCGGCTGCCGCCATACGCATGGCGGCCGTGCTGCAGGATGTGCTGCTGTTCATCCTTCCGGCAGTGGCCACGGCCGTGATGTGCACGCGGCGTCCGGCCGAGCTGCTCTTCATCAACCGCTTTCCCGGCGCGCTCACCTGTCTGCTGATGGTGGTGGCGCTCGTGGTGGCTATCCCGGCCATGGACGGTGTGATCTACTGGAACTATCACTGGAATTGGCTTCCCGAAAGTGTGCAGAGCCTCTGCCGCACCCTCGAGAACGCCGCAGCCTCGACCATGAACGTAATTCTGGAGGATACGTCGGTGATGGCTCTGATAGTCAACGTTCTGATTGTCGGGGTTGCTGCCGGTGTGGCCGAGGAGATTCTCTTTCGAGGAGCGATTCTGGGCATTCTGCTGCGCACGCGGCTCAACGTGCATGTCTCGGTTTGGCTTGTGGCCTTCATTTTCAGCGCCGTGCATCTGCAGCTGTTCGGTTTCGTGCCGCGTATGCTGCTGGGCGCCTACTTCGGCTACCTTATGATATGGAGTCGCTCGCTGTGGCTGCCGGTGCTGGCGCATGCGCTCAACAACACCGTCTTCGTGTGCTCGGCGTGGTGGCAGGCCTCCCATGGTCAGCCTCTCGACCAGGAGCCGGTACTCTGGGGAGGATGGGTCACCGCCGGCAGCGTCGTCCTCGCCGCCGCCGCAATATGGCTGCTGCGCCGTCAGGCTTCGCAGAGCGGAAGCCGGTTCATCTCCTCGATGTAGTCCAGGATTGCGCCGCGGCCTCGCCCGTCGTTGCTCGATGTGCGGAACACCGGCGGCAGCTCCTCCCAGCGTTCCAGAATGGTGCGGAGGTACTCCTCGATCATCTTTGCACCGGCAGCGGGACTCTGCTTGTCGAGCTTGGTGAAAACAATGCTGAAAGGCACGCCGTTCTCGCCCAACCATTCCATAAACTCCAGGTCGATGGCCTGAGGCTTGTGGCGGCTGTCGATGAGCACAAAGAGGTTAGTCATCTGGGTGCGCGTAAGGATATATCCCTTGATAATCTTTTCGAGGCGCGCGCGGTCGGCCTTGCTGCGGCGGGCATAGCCGTAGCCGGGAAGGTCGACGATATACCAGCTGTCGTTCACCAAAAAATGGTTGATCAGCATGGTCTTGCCGGGAGTGGCCGAAGTCATCGCCAGTCCTTTTTGGCCCGTCAGCATATTGATCAGAGAGCTTTTGCCAACGTTGGAGCGGCCGATGAAGGCATATTCATGTCGATTCTCCGAGGGGCAGCGCGAAGCCTCGGTGTTGCTGGTAATAAAACGTGCGGTGTTTATAATCATCTTAAGTCTTTTTTACGTTAAAACGCCCAAGCAGCCCCAAAGTTACAACATTTTCGCCAAATAAACCCCAATTATTTGGCCGCCCCCGCCGGTATTCTTAACTTTGCATAATAATATGAACTCCGCACTAAAATATAAGGTACTGACTTTGGCTCCTGCAGACTTGGAGAGGGTATGCAGGAAACTTGAAGCTCGAATCGTGGCCGACGGCTTGTGCCCGGACATGGTCCTGACGATAGCTCACGGAGGCAATTTTGTGGGAGAATATATTTTTCCTTCCGTCGGCCACGTGGCGACCATGGCGCAACGCTCTTCGACCAAATATAAGAAAGGCTTTTTTCGCCTGATGATGAGGCTGCTCCCCGCCGGCGTTAAAGACCGTCTCCGCATCGCCGAGGCCCGACGGCTCCGCAAGCACCCGGGAGCCGCCCCGCAGGTGACTCTGCCGCCACTGCCCGACAAAGGTACGCTGCTTGTTGTCGACGATGCTGTCGACAGCGGCCGCACTCTCCGTGCCGTCCTCGAGAGCATCGCGCGGGAGCATCCTGACCTGAGGGTGAAGTCTGCCGTCGTCACGGTGACCGCTCCCCGACCCGAGGCTATGCCCGACTATTGCATGTTTAACGACGGAACCCTGGTGCGCTTTCCTTGGTCCGCGGATTATGATTATAAGGAGGTTTGAGTATGGTAGTCGTTGATCTCGACGGAACCTATGTGAGCTGCAACACTCTGCATCTCTACCTCCGGACCGCCCTGCGATACCACATCAGAAAAGGGCATATCGGCAGCGCCGCTCGAATTGTCTTTCATTACTTGCGCCGGGGGGCGCGCCTGTGCGGCCACACCGCCTTCAAGACAGCTGCATTGGCTGCTGCCGGACGCGACGACAGCCTGCTGAAAGAATTTCGGAACAAGGCAGAGAGGTTGGTAAACAACAGATTGAAAGAATCTCTCGCGGCCGAGACGGAACCCGTTGTCATGGCTACGGCTGCCCCGGCCTTCTATGCTTGTCTTATCTGGCCCGGCAGACTTCTTGCCTCCCAATGGCTTGCCGACGGCACTTTCGACGAGCTGCGCGGCCAGAACAAGTTGCGCGCTGTGCAAACCATTCTCGGCCAGGGCGAGACCATTTCGCGTGTCTACACCGACCATTACGACGATTTGCCCCTTATGCGTGCCGCGAAGGTTGTCGTCCTGGTCGGGCCGAGCAAAAAGACGCTGCATACTCTGGCCGAGGCCGGAGTGGGTTTTCACACTTTTTAAGCCGGCGAAATCGGCTTGCAGTGGATTTTTTGCTAATTTTGTGGTTTGATATGACATACGCCCGAATGAAAAACAACATATACATCATATTGCTGGCTCTGGTGGCATTTATGGCGCCTTCGGCAGCCCGCGCAGCCTCCGGCGACCTCTTTCAGTATCCCACGCCGCCCGACACTCTGATGGCTCTTCAGCCGCGATGCGACTATATCATCAACCGCTTCTGGGACCGATGCAATTTCGACATCGCAATGCGCAATCCCGATAAGTTCAACCGTGCTTTCGGCGACTTCGTCACCATCTGTCAGCACGCCAGCGCCGACACCGTCCACTCGGCCGTTGACCGCCTTGTGGCGCGCTTTGTCAAAAAAGGCCCCGAAACGCTCGCATTGGCCACAATGGCCGAAAACTGGCTCTACTCCGACACCTGCTCGATGTTCTCCGAAGAGCTCTATCTGCCCTTCGCCCAAGCTGCTGCCGGCCATAAAAAGATTTCGCGCGCCGAAAAAGCCCGCTTCCAGCTCCACAAAAAGCAAATCGAAACCAGCGGAGTCGGAGCTTTCCTCCCCGACCTGGAGTTTACCCGCCCCGACGGCACCAAGGGCACTCTGGCCGAAGTGAACCGCGGCTCGGTGCTGGTGTTCATCAACGACCCCGACTGCTCCGACTGCAATCTGGCCCGAGTGCGACTCGGCGCCGACTACAACGCCAACGCCCTGATCGAGCGCGGCGAGCTCTCCATAGTGAGCATCTACCCCGACGACCCCACTCCGGAGTGGCGCGCCGAAGCGGCACGCTATCCCGAGAATTGGACTGTCGGCGCCATGCCCGATGCCGACACATATTTCGACCTTCGCAACTCTCCAACCTTCCTCTTCCTCAACTCGCGCCATAAAGTGCTGGTTAAAGACATCGACCTCGACTATCTCCTGGGCGCATTCCGTGTAACCAACACCAGTCAAAACCGATGAGTCGTCCCGAGACTGCTGTCCTTGTGAGCGGAGGCGTCGACAGCGCCGTCGTCGTTCACCGCCTCGCCGAGCAGGGGCGCCCCATGCACCTTTTCTACATCAGAATAGGCATGGACAACGGCGAAGGAGACTGCTCCGCTGAGGAGGACATCGAGATGTGCTCCCTCATCGCACGCCGCTACGGCTTGCCCTTCGACGTGGTATCCCTACATCAGGAGTACTGGGACAACGTTATGGAATACGCTCTGCGCACCATCCGCGAGGGCCTCACGCCCAACCCCGACATTATGTGCAACTCCATAATAAAGTTCGGATACTTCGAGGAGCGCTGGGGTCACGAATTTTCCTCGACGGCGACCGGCCACTACGCCTCCACCCTGTTCGACGGGCAGGGACGAAAATGGCTCGCTACTGCCGTCGACCCCGTCAAGGACCAGACCGACTTCCTGGCCCGCATATCCGGCAACCAGCTGGCCCACATAGAGTTTCCGCTTGGCACCCTCCCCAAGTCCGAAGTGCGGCGCATCGCCGCCGATGCTAAGCTCCCCAACGCATTCCGGCGCGACAGCCAGGGTATCTGCTTTCTGGGCAAGATAAACTACAACGACTTCATCCGCCGCCATCTCGGCGAAAAGCCCGGCCCTATCGTCGAGCTTGAAACAGGACGTCTGCTCGGTCGCCACAAAGGCTATTGGTTCCACACCATCGGGCAGCGAAAGGGCCTCGGTCTCAGCGGAGGACCATGGTTCGTGGTGCGCAAAAACGTGGAGGAAAACACTCTCTACGTGTCGCGCGGCTACGACACCGACAAGCAGTACGGCCGCACCCTGCGGCTGGCCGAAACGCTCTTCATCACCGCCGACCCCTGGGGCGAAGCGGCGCTCGCACCAGAAGGCGTTGAGATTCGCTTCAAAAACCGCCACACACCGGAGTTCCTCCCCGGCCGCATCCGCAACCTCGGAGCACCCGGCGAATATATAGTGGAGGCGCAGGTCGACGTGCAGGGCATAGCCCCCGGGCAGTTCTGCGCCCTCTACGACCCCGCCGCCCGGGTGTGCTTCGGCTCCGGCATCATAACCGGCGCCGCCGCCCCCGACGAACAAACACCCGAAAAAACAACCCTATGGACAGCACAGTAAGCCTCTACGTAATGGGGCTCTCCGTGAGCCAGCTCAAAAGCGGCGCCTACGCCCTCATCCTTGCCGAGGAGAACGGCCCGCGCCGTATTCCTCTGGTAATAGGCGAGGCCGAGGCAAAATCCATCGCCTTGGTGATGGAGGGCATACGCACCCCACGACCTGTCACACACGACCTGTTCGTGACCTTTGCCCACGCTTTCGGAATAAGGATGAAGAAGGTCTTCATCTATAAATTCGAAGACGGCATCTTCTATTCCCAGATTACCTTCTCCGACGACGCCGACCGCGAAGTCGTCATCGACGCCCGCACATCCGACGCCGTGGCCATCGCCATCCGCACCGAGACCCCGATTATGACCCTGGAGTCTATAGTGCAACGTGCAGGTTTCATCATCAGCGACGAGGTGATGAAGTCCGACTCTCAGGACAACGAAGCGGCCGAAGCCAACCAGTCAGAAGGCTCTGACACCGCACCACAGCCATCCTCGGGCTACCACGCCACGCCCAAACTGGAAAACTACACCATCGAGGAGCTTGAGCGTACTCTGGCCGACCTTATCGACCGCGAGGAGTACGAAGAAGCAGATCGTGTGGCCAAAATACTCGAACAAAAACGAAATAAATCATAACCGTAAGATCCAATACCATCATGACTAATTCGGGCACAAAAATCAGACTGTCCACAATGAACTTCCTGGAGTTCGCCGTTTGGGGCTCCTATCTTATCTCAATGGGCATGTACCTGGCTTCCAATGGCCTGGGCGCCGACGTTTTCTGGTTTTACACCGTTCAGGGCCTTGTCTCCATCATCATGCCGGCCTTGATAGGCATCGTCGCCGACCGCTGGATTCCCGCTCAGAAGACTCTAAGTATCTGCCACATAATAGCCGGTGTATTCATGATAGCCACCGGCCTGGTTGCCGCGCGCGACATCGCCGCCACCGGCACCATTAACTTCGCTCCGACCTTTGCGCTCTACACCGTTTCCGTGGCTTTCTTCATGCCTACCATCGGCCTTGTCAACTCGGTGGCCTTCAACGTGCTGGAACAGCGCAGAATGAGCACCGTCACGGACTTCCCGCCAATACGCGTCTTCGGTACGGTGGGCTTCATCTTCGCCGAGCTGCTGGTCAACTTCGTCCCCGTAGGCGACACCACAATCCAGCACTCGGCATGGCAGTTCTACACATCGGGCGCCTTCAGCCTTATCTTGGCGGCATATGCCCTGACTATGCCCAACTGCCCCTGTCGAAAAGGCGAAAACAAGAGTCTTGCCGATGCCCTGGGCATCAAGGCTTTCCGCCTCTTCAAACGCAAGGAGATGGCTATCTTCTTCGTGTTCAGTATGCTGCTTGGCGTTTCCCTGCAGATTACCAACAGCTATGGCTCCGACTTCATCAACTTCTTCTCCGGCCTGCCTGAGTACAGCAATGGCTTCATGGACGGCTGGTGGGCCAACAACCCGACCTTCCTCATCTCCATCAGCCAGTGCGCCGAGGCTCTCTGCATACTTGCCATTCCCTTCTTCCTCAAGCGCTTCGGCATCAAAGGCGTTATGCTGATGGCCATGTTTGCCTGGACGCTGCGCTTCGGTTTCTTCGGTATCGGCAATACCAACTTCCCCGGTGTGGTTTTCCTCATCCTGTCGTGCATCGTCTACGGTGTGGCTTTCGACTTCTTCAACGTTTCCGGCGGCATCTACGTCGACTCTCAGACCGAGCCCTCACAGCGCTCGTCGGCCCAGGGCCTGTTCATGCTTATGACCAACGGCATCGGTGCCTCCGTAGGCACCATCATAGCCGGCTCCTGCGTGGTCAACAAACTCGTCAAGGCTCCCGGCCTCTCGCTCGAGGAACAGCTCACCGGCTGGCATAACTCCTGGCTCATCTTCGCCGCCTACGCTACAGTAGTGGCAATTCTGTTCATCTTCATCTTCCGCAACCCCTCCAAGGGTGCTGATCCCGCCAAGGAAGTGCGTCAGGCCGAGGAGATGCCCGTCGAGGATATTTAATATATATGATTCGCTTCTACGCACCCGATATCGCCGAGCAACCCGTTCTCCCGGAAGTGGAGAGTGGACACGCCGTGCGCGTGCTGCGGCATCGCGAGGGCGACATCCTCGAGGTAGTCGACGGCGCCGGCGCCCTCTACCGCTGCCGGCTGGTGGCCGCCCACCCCAAGCATGCCGCTCTGGAGGTCGAGGAGCGTATCGAATGTCCCAAGGTCTGGAAGCCGACGATCACTCTGGCCGTGGCGCCGACCAAGAACATGGACCGAATGGAGTGGCTCGTCGAGAAGCTCGTCGAAATCGGAATCGACCGCATCGTGCCCCTGCGGTGCGAGCGCTCCGAACGCCGCGAGCTCAAAAGCGAGCGCCTGCGCAAAATCGCAGTGTCGGCCATGAAGCAGAGCCTAAAGGCCATCCTTCCCGCCGTCGACGAGACCACACCGCTGACCGCTTTCCTGCGCGAGGCAGCCTCGATGACCGACACCCAACGCTTCGTGGCGTGGTGCGACGACACCTCCGAGCGTTCCCTACTGGCCAAAACATACACTGCCGGCAGCGACGTCGTCGTCCTCATCGGCCCCGAAGGCGATTTCTCGCCCGCAGAGGTGGCCATGGCCGTCGAAGCCGGATTTGTGCCCGTCACCATGGGCGACAACAGGCTCCGCACCGAGACTGCCGCACTGGTGGCCGTCGATACCATTCACGTTATAAATCAGCTCAAATTCTGACCTACAAGAAAATGGATGCCCTCCGATACCTTACCTCCCGCCCCGGCTTCTTCCTCCTGGCAGGCCCCTGCGTGATTGAGGACCGCGAAACAGTTTTCACCACCGGCGCACGCATAAAGGAAGCCTGCGACCGCCTCGACATTCCATTTGCCCTCAAAGGAAGCTACCGCAAGGCCAACCGCAGCCGTCTGGACTCTTTCAGCGGCATAGGCGACCTCGAGGCGCTCAAAATACTTGCCGACGCCGGCCGCGAGCTCGGTGTGCCCACCGTGACCGATATCCACGAGCCGCAGGAGGCCGCCATGGCTGCCGAGTTTGCCGACATACTCCAGATTCCGGCCTTCCTCTGCCGCCAGACCGACCTGCTGGCTGCCGCCGCACGAACCGGAAAGACGGTCAACATCAAGAAAGGCCAGTTCCTGGCGCCCCAGTCGATGCATTTCGCCGTCGAGAAGGTGCGAGGTTGCGGCAACGACAGCGTGTGCGTCACCGAGCGCGGTGTGTCGTTCGGCTACGGCGACCTCATCGTCGACTATCGCGGCATCCCCGAGATGCAGCAGAGCTGCCGATGCCCCGTAATTGTAGACTGCACACACTCCCTGCAGCAGCCCAACACGGCCTGCGGAGTAACCGGCGGCCGACCTGACCTCATCGAGACCATAGCGCGCGCCGCCGTGGCTACCGGCGCCGACGGCCTCTTCATGGAGACCCATCCCGACCCCGCACGCGCCAAGAGCGACGGCGCCAACATGCTGCGCCTCGACTTGCTCGAGCCGCTGCTGGAGCGTCTGAAGGCTATACGTACCACTATCGACTCTTTCTGAGCCATTTCCCCGACTATGAAACTAACGTCACATATTGCAATCTTTGCCGCAGCCTGCCTGATGGCTTGCTCTGCCGCCGCTCAGTCCGGCATCCGCAACCCCATGACCCAGGCCGTGCTCCAGGTCTATGAGGAGGAACTCCGCGAAAATCCCGCCAACTACTCCGTTCTGCTAAACCGCGCCGAGGAGTATTTCCGCCACGACGAATTTGCCCGCGCCCTGGACGACATCAACCGCGCCCTCGAAGTAATTCCGGCCGGCGAAACCGAAACCCTGCTCCACGCACGCATGCTCCGAGCAGGTATCTACAATCAGACTCATCGCGCCGCACAGGCTCTCGAAGACCTCAATGCCGCTCAGCAGCTGGCGCCCAACTCATACCCCGTGATGATTCAGAAGGCCAACACGGAGCTCGCCCTCGAGCAGTACGCCCAGGCCAAGGCCGACTATCAGCGCGCTAACCGAATCAACCCCCGTGGTTCGCAGGTCTACATAGGTCTGGCCAAGGTGGCCGTCAAGGAAAACAATATGGGTGTGGCCAACGAGATGCTCGAGTCGGCCGTAAACCTCGACCCCAACAACCTTCAGACATACCTCAGCCGCGCCGAAGTGCGCAAGGCGATGAACAACCACAACGGCGCTGTCGAAGACCTCATCGTGGCAATGAGCATAGACTCCGAGAATCCCCGCGCCATGACGGCCCTGGTCGAGTACGGCGCAACAAACTATCCCGCCGTGATGGCAGGCCTGAGCAACGCCGTCTCCACAGCGCCCCAGGTAGGTATGTACCGCTATCTGCGCGCCGGTATCGCCCAGGGTCACTACCACTATCTGGCCGCCCTGCAGGACTATGAGACCCTGGTCGCCAACCGCATCTACAACTACTACGGCATCTACGCCTCCATGGCCGAATGTCAGTTCGCCCTGGGCCGCTACGACGCCGCCCTCAACAATATCGACTATGCACTCGGCATGGCCCGCAATCCCTCGGCGACATACTTCGCCCTGCGCTCGCGTATTCTGCGCGCTTTGGGGCGAAATGAAGAGGCCGTTGCCGCTGCCGCCGACGCCACCGCCGCCGACCGCAACAGCTGCGACGCCCTGATGGAGCTCGCAATGGCCTACGTCGCCACCGGGCGCTACGACGACGCCGTGGCTCTCCTTGGCGAGGCTGCCATGAACGATGCCGACGACCCACGCTTCCCCATGCTCCGCGGCTGGGTGCTCCGGAAGTATCTCAACGACGAGCAGGGCGCCCTGGGACAGTTCCGCAAAGTTGCCGATATGGACCAGTTCTACCTCGACAATCCCCGCTCGCTCAAGGGTTTCGCGCTCTTTCTGCTCGGACAGCGCGACGAAGCAATGCGTTGGATGGACAACATCCTGCAGCATGCCGCCGACACCGATGGCCTCATCCACTACTACGGCGCCTGCTTCTACTCCCTGGCCGGCGAGAACGAAAAGGGCCTCGAGTGCACCACAAAGGCCCTCGATTTGGGATATGCGAACTACTTCGACTGGACCGAACGCCACGAAGGATATGTCAACGTGGCTTCTCTTCGCGACGACCTCCGCTTCCTCCAGATTCTGAACCGGCACAACGCTATATTCGGTATTGAGTAGGTTCGTTAATATGAGTTAAAGCATGTAACCTTTTGACTTTTCACGTGTCTAATACATATATAAGGTAAAGATTCATTTCTTTAAGGTTTACATCTTTTTTTCATAATTGATTGACACTACTGAAACAGCAAACACCGCCGGAGCATCTGTGAAGTTGCGCCGGCGGTGATGATTTTTCTGCACTCGTTTGTTATAATGGTATAACAGACCCCTAAAACACCGCGAACAATGATAATAGCTTCTCAAAAACGCAAGGAAAACATAGCCGAGTACCTCATTTATATGTGGCAGATAGAGGACCTCATCCGCATGCACAAACTCGACATCGAAAGCATCCGCCGACATATCATAGAGAAGTTCCCGGCCGAAAAGTCGCTCCTGAAGCAGATGGAGCAGTGGTACGAGAGTCTCATCGACATGATGCGCCGCGAGGACGTTGTCGAAAAGGGACATCTCCAGATGAACAAAAACATCATCGGCGACCTGGCCGACCTAAACCGCCGCGTGCTCGCCGACCCTCGCTTCGACCATTACCGAAACGAGTACTACCGGACCTTGCCATACATCGTGGAACTTCGCTCCAAGAGCGCCGGCGAGCCCGCCGGCGAAATAGAAACCTGCTTCAACGCTCTCTACGGTATTCTGCTGCTGCGCCTGCAGCACAAGGAAATTTCGGAGGACACCACTAAGGCCGTCGACCAAATCTCGAAGTTTATCGCACTGCTGGCCAAGTATTTCTACCTCGACGAACACGACAAACTCTTCACGGACGACAAAACCGACCCAAAGTAATGAAAGAGGGCCTTATGAATGCTGATGAAGAGGCCCTGAGATGATATGGAGCGACGGCTTCAGCCGTCGCCCACCCCGCAAAGTCGGGATTCCCGTTGAAAACGAGGACCCCGCCGGGGTCCTTGCCTGACTGTGCGTGGCGGACGGGCCCACTCAGAAGGCCATATACTCGCGGGGGTCGAGGGAGGTGCCGTTGTGCCACAGCTCGAAGAGCATGGCGCTGCGGGGGCTCGTGTGGGCTATGCGCTGGCCCGGCTCGACGCGCTGGCCGCGCTCGACGAACACATCGCCAACGCCGGAATAGACGCTCACGAAGTCGTTGGGGTGCTGCACCACTATGGTGCTTGTGCCCTCAGGGCTGAAGTAAACGCCCGTAACGGTGCCTCGGTAGATAGTGCTCACCGGAGCCGCACGGTGAGCGTTGATGCTCAGTCCGCCCCCGGCAACGGCCGTGGTCTGCGCCGACTGCGCCACCGGCGGGCTGAACACCATGCCCTCGGCGGCTATGGGAGCAAGGACGGACAGATTGAAGCGGTTCTGCTCGTCGTAGGCGCGCACGAAGGCGCGCTCGGCCTCTCCTGCCGCCGGCAGCGTGTCGGGACCCGTGGTAGGAGCGATGGCGTGTGGTGGGGCCTGCGTGACGCTGTCGGGCTCGTCGCCCCGAAGTATGGCCGACACATTGTCGAGATACTGCTGGCGGACGCGGATTGCACGCTCCAGCGAGTCCACTCGCAAAGCCGAGGCCTGGTATTTAACGCGCATGTCGGCCGGAAGGCTTCCCGGGATGATGTGTCGCACCGGAGTGTAGGCCATAACGACGAAAATAAGTGCAGCCAGAGCCGCCACGCACCCTATGCTCACCGCCCACACCTTGGCGCGACCCATCCGAACACTCCAAACGCGGTTAAAAGTGTTCTCGTTGATGAAGTCAAGACGGTATCGTTGAGGATTGCGGGTGCTCAAGGGTGTAGGTGTTAGGTTATTGAGGCAAAGCGGAGGCTATTGCGCGGCGCGACTCGTCCATCAGCGACGTAAGCTCGTGGCGTCCCTCGGGACCCGGCTGGATGGGGCGGTGTATGGTCAGGGTTATGGTGCCGTAGCGCGGAAGCAGGGCCGAGCGCGGCATAACGTCGTAGGCGCCGTCGATGGTCACCGGGACCACCGGCAGATTGAACTCCATAGCGAGCTGGTAGGCGCCACGGCGGAATGAGTGGAGCTTGCCGTCGGGTGTCCGCGACCCTTCCGGGAAGACTACCACGCTCATGCCGCCGGCGAGTTGCTTCTCGGCCGTCGCCATGGTGCGGCGCACCGCCGCCGGAGTGGAGTTGTCGACGTAGATATGGCCCGATACCTTGCAGCTGTAGCCTACAAGGGGTATCTTGCTGAGGCCTTTCTTCATCATCCACCGGAAATTATGACCCAGATAGCCGTAGACGGCGAAGATGTCGTAAGCACCTTGATGGTTGGCCACAAAGACGTAGCTTGTGCCCTGACTGATGTTTTCGCGGCCGCGAACGCGAACGCGAACCATCGACAGCACGCAGAATATGCGCGCCCACCAGTGAGGAAACCAGTAGCCCGCCCAACGACCCATGCCCAGAATACTGAACACTATGGTGATGCTGGCCGTGAGAATGGTGGCCAACAACAGTAGGGGCCACATTATAGTGAATTGGTAGATGCGGTAGAAAAACATTGCCATGGCAGTAAGGAGGCGGGAGTGGGCTGCGTGCCGGCCTCCGCCTCGCAAAAATACAAAAAAAAACCGACATTGCACCCTGCAACTTTAAAATAGGGCGCTTTCAGATATTTTTTGTAATTTTGGGGCGATATGACAAAGAACGAACCAACTATGCCTCCGGTGGGCGCCGAAACGGCCCCACGGCGACCTTTTACCTTCGACCGAGTGGTGCGCATACTCATCGGTGTGGCCGTTTTGGTGGCCGCCGTGTGGCTTGTGAACATCCTCAAGTCTGTCCTTCTGCCGTTTTTGATTGCATGGCTGATAGCATATCTTCTGGAGCCGTTTGTGCAGTACAATATCCGGCTGCTCGGTGTGCGCCGGCGTTGGTTGCCCGTTTTCATGACTCTTTTCGAAATGTGCCTGATTGGGTGCGTGCTGGGCATTTTCCTGGTGCCGTCCATAATCCGCGAAACGCACCAGGTGGCCGATTTTGTGGCACGCTATGCCAATGCCGGCACCGAAATCCCCTTCATTCCGCCGGTAGTCCACCAGTTCTTGCAGCAGAATATCGACTTTGAGCTCATTGCCCGCGAACTCACCCGCGAGGACATCACCAGTGTGATCGACTTCATCGGCGAGTTCTTGATCAGCGGCTTCAATATTGTCATGGGCGTGGTGAGCTGGTTCATAACCTTGCTCTACCTCGTATTCATCATGCTCGACTATGAGCGCCTCCTCAAAGGCTTCCGACGGCTGGTGCCTCCAAAGTATCGCGAAACAACATTCCGCATCGGAAACGACATCAAGGACTCCATGAACCACTATTTTCGCGGTCAGGCGCTGGTGGCACTCATTGTGGGCGTGCTGTTCTGCATTGGTTTCGCTATCGTCGGGCTGCCGATGGCCGTGGTGCTCGGGCTTTTCATAGGCCTGCTCAACATGGTGCCTTACCTTCAACTTATTTCGCTCATTCCCACTACATTGCTCTGCCTGGTTAGCAGCGTCGACAGTGGCGCCCAGTTCTGGCCCCTGTGGTGGAGTTGCATGCTGGTCTACATAGTGGTGCAGTGCATACAGGACCTTTTCCTCACTCCCAAAATAATGGGAAAGACAATGGGGCTCAACCCGGCCGTTATTCTGCTTTCGCTTTCGGTGTGGGGCACTCTATTCGGTTTCATCGGACTCATAATCGCACTGCCGCTCACAACCCTCCTGCTGGCCTACTACAACCTCTACATCACCTCCCGCGAAGACGGCGAAACCCCTTCCGAGCACAAAGAAGATTCCGACGCCTTCCGCCGCATGATCGACGAGCCCTAACGCCCCCGACAGCTGATATGGAGTGACGGCTTCAGCCGTCACCGACGCGCCGTGGCATTCTTCTTTTTCGCGGAAGTTTCCCTTCGGGAAATGGCGAGGGCTGAAGCCCTCGGTCCATACGTTGGCGACGCTTTTTTCGCTGGCGCTATGGAGTGACGGCTTCAGCCGTCACCGACGCGCCGGTGCATTCTTCTTTTCGCGGAAGTTTCCCTTCGGGAAAGGGCGAGGGCTGAAGCCCTCGGTCCATACGTTGG
>UQLO01000017.1 GCA_900541865.1 uncultured Porphyromonadaceae bacterium
AAACTTGTCAAAGAACTCTTTGGCTACGAGGCCGGAGCCGCTTAGCCACATATCTAATTTTTTAACGAACTATTGTTGTAATTTAGATTTTGAATATCAATATTGGGATGGGAAAATTACAGACTGGTATACGACCCAATATGGAATCGATTTGTTCATAGATGGAAAATGCATGTGCTCGGTTCTAAGTATAGAAGGACTGCCGACTAATTCGTTGTACAAGTTATTTGAATTTGAGTATACTCTTTCACCCGAACCGCTGTACATATATACCGCTTGTTTCAACGGGGCCGACCTCATCTGGGATAAAGAAATAGACGAAGATGAGTATGAATAGACCCAGGCTGTGAAAGTTTATCTACAATTTTCTATTCAGCCTAAGAGCAAATATCGCACTTTAGATTGCAGCCCTGAGTTCGCATCGTGCGCACGCAGGGGCGCTTGCAAGGGGGGTTAATAAAGAAAAATTTCGGCAAATAGTTGGGGAGTTGTGGGATAATTCTTAAATTTGCACACCGAATGCCTTGTGCAGCCGGGAGAACACAAATTCAATCCGAAAGAACAAACAATTCACAAATCAATAAAAACTTCATCATTTTATGTGGTTAACATGCTCATCTATAGGACGTAAGTTCGTGATGGCCCTCACCGGCGTCTGCCTCGTCCTATTTGTAACGTTTCACTGCCTGATGAATTCAGTAGCCCTGTTCTGGCCGGGAGCATACAATGCTATCTGTCAGTTCCTTGGCGCCAACTGGTATGCGCTTGTGGCCTCGATGGGTCTTGCAGCGCTGTTCATCATCCACATCATCTATGCCCTGTGGCTGACGGTTCAGAACCGCAAGGCCCGTGGCAATGACCGCTACGCCGTCAACAGCCGTCCTCCGCAGGTAGAATGGTCTTCGAAGAACATGCTCGTACTGGGCATCGTGGTAGTAGCCTTCCTTGGTCTTCACCTGGTACAGTTCTGGGCCAAGATGCAGCTTCAGGAGCTGCGCAGCCACGAGCTGACGGCCTTCCCGGTAGTGGAGGGTGTTCCTGCCGACCCGCAGTACGGCACCATCTTCCTTCAGATGGCCTTCTCGCAGTGGTGGACGCTGGTTGTTTATATCATCGGCTTCGTAGCGCTGTGGTTCCACATGAACCATGGTTTCTGGAGCATGTTCCACACCGTTGGTTGGGACAGCAATATCTGGATTGAGCGCCTCAAGAAAATCGGCTGCTGGTGGACCTCCATCGTAGTGGCTCTGTTCATCGCCCAGGCCATTGTCTTCACCGTGCAGGCCAACAAGAAGTACTACACCACCGACGAAGCACTCAAGGTTCAGTACGTAGAGGGTCTTACCGAGCACGTGCAGCCCCTGGTGGAGGAATTCCTTCAGGAGTATCAGCCCGTTATGCAGCAGGCTCAGATGACAGGCTCGGAGCTGCCCATCCAGAACTTCATCCAGCAGAAGGGCGACTACTATATGAGCCGCCTGGAGCCGGCCGTCAATGCCGCAGTGGCCATGAACGCAACGGACGCAAACCAGTTCCTGATTTACGCCTACCAGATCGTTCAGCAAATCAACCACTACCGCCCGTCGCTGCAGCCCGCCCAGCAGGTGCCCGCAGTAGCGCTGCCGGAAGCCGTTGAAGAAACCGAAGTGGAAGTAGAACCTACAAACGAATAATCCCTACTCAGAGATATGGCACAGAAAATCAACCTTGAGGGCATGATCGATTCCAGTCCTATCATGAAGGACTTCGCCGATATCGAATCGTGCAAACTCCCGGAGTACCAGATAGACTCCAAAATCCCGGAAGGTCCAATCGCTGAGAAATGGACCAACTACAAAGCCCACCAGCACCTTGTAAACCCCGCCAACAAGCGCAACCTCGACATCATCGTAGTCGGTACCGGTCTTGCCGGCGCCTCCGCCGCCTCCACTCTGGGCGAGATGGGTTTCAACGTCTATAACTTCTGCATCCAGGACAGCCCCCGCCGCGCGCACTCCATCGCCGCACAGGGTGGCATCAACGCTGCCAAGAACTATCAGAACGACGGTGACTCGGTCTACCGTCTGTTCTACGACACTGTCAAGGGCGGCGACTTCCGCTCCCGCGAGGCCAACGTCTACCGTCTGGCCGAGGTGAGCAACAACATCATCGACCAGTGCGTGCAGCAGGGCGTTCCCTTCGCCCGCGAGTACGGCGGTCTGCTGGCCAACCGCTCCTTCGGCGGCGCTCAGGTTAGCCGTACGTTCTACGCCAAGGGTCAGACCGGCCAGCAGCTGCTGCTGGGCGCCTACTCCTCGCTGAACCGCCAGATCCAGAAGGGCACCGTGCGTTCCTTCAACCGCCGCGAGATGCTCGACATCGTAATCATCGACGGCCGCGCACGAGGCATCATCGTCCGCAACCTCATCACCGGCGAAATAGAGCGCTATGCCGCCCACGCCGTTGTTCTGGCCACCGGTGGCTATGGTCGCGCTTTCTTCCTGAGCACCAACGCCATGGGCTGCAACGGCTCCGCCGCCGTGCAGGCCTTCAAGAAGGGCGCCTACCTTGCCAACCTCGCCTTTACGCAGATTCATCCCACCTGTATCCCCGTTCACGGCGAAGACCAGAGCAAGCTCACCCTGATGAGCGAGTCGCTTCGCAACGACGGCCGCATCTGGGTGCCCAAAAAGAAAGAGGACGCCGAAGCCATCCGCGCCGGCAAGAAGAAACCTACCGACATTCCCGACGAAGACCGCGACTTCTATCTGGAGCGCCGCTATCCCGCCTTCGGCAACCTCTGCCCGCGCGACATCGCCTCGCGCGCCGCTAAGGAACGCTGCGACGCCGGCTACGGCGTAGGTACCGGCAACGCCGTATACCTCGACTTCAAGTACGCCATCGAGCGTCTGGGCGAAGACGTTGTCCGCGACCGCTACGGCAACCTCTTCGACATGTACCAGATGATTTCGGACGACAACCCCTACCACACCCCGATGATGATCTTCCCCGCTTCCCACTACACCATGGGCGGCATCTGGGTAGACTACGAGCTTCAGACCTCGATCAAGGGTCTGTTCGCTATCGGCGAGTGCAACTTCTCCGACCACGGTGCAAACCGCCTCGGTGCTTCCGCTCTTATGCAGGGTCTTGCCGACGGCTACTTCGTGCTCCCCTACACCATGCAGAACTACCTGAGCGACCAAATCAAGGTGCCCCGCTTCCGCACCGACGCTCCCGAGTTCGACCAGGCAGAGAAGAACGTGCGCGAGCGCATCGAGCGTCTGATGAAAATCGGCGGCACTAAGAGCCCTGACGAAATCCACAAGCGCCTGGGCCACGTGATGTGGAACCTGGTGGGCATGGGACGCACCCTGCAGAGCCTTGTCCGCGCCGTCGACGAAATCGAAGAAGTGCGCAAGGAATTCTACAGCGACCTGCGCGTTGTAGGCCGCGCCGACGACCTCAACACCGAGCTCGAAAAGGCACTCCGCCTGGAGGACTTCCTGGTAATCGCCAAGATGATGGCCATCGACGCCCTCAACCGCAACGAAAGCTGCGGCGCTCACTTCCGCGAAGAGTACCAGACTCCCGACGGTGAAGCCGCACGCCGCGACGACGAATACATGTACGTAAGCTGCTGGAAATACACCGGCGACAACGAGAAGCCCGTTCTGCTCAAGGAACCCCTCAAGTACGAGGCTATCCAGGTGCAGACCCGCAACTATAAATCCTGATTCCGAACCACGTGGCCGCTTCCGGGCGGCCTGTCAGACAAAGTAAACTTCAAAAATGGAAAATACAATCAGCGTAAAACTGAAAATATGGCGTCAACGTGGTCCCAAGGAAAAAGGCCAGTTCGTCAACTACTCGCTCGACAACGTTTCCACCGGCAGCTCCTTCCTGGAGATGCTCGACATGCTCAACCAGCAGCTCGTTGAGAAAGGCGAGGAACCCGTTGTCTTCGACAGCGACTGCCGCGAAGGCATCTGCGGCATGTGCTCTCTGTACATCAACGGCCATCCCCATGGCCCGGTGCAGGGCATCACTACCTGCCAGCTCCACATGCGTAAGTTCAACAACGGCGACACCATCACCATCGAGCCCTGGCGCTCGGCGGCTTTCCCCGTGATCCGCGACCTTATGGTCGACCGCAACGCCTTCGACAAAATCCAGCAGGCCGGCGGCTACGTCAGCTTCAACTGCGGCGGTGCTCAGGATGCCAACAACCTGCCCATCAGCAAGGAAGTTGCCGACACTGCCATGGATTCGGCAACCTGCATAGGCTGCGGCGCATGCGTGGCAGCATGCAAGAACGGTTCCGCCATGCTCTTCGTATCGGCTAAGGTAAGCCAGTTCGCTCTGCTGCCCCAGGGTCAGGTGGAGCGCAAACGCCGCGCCCGCGCCATGGTACGCAAGATGGACGAACTCGGCTTCGGCAACTGCACCAACACCGGTGCCTGCGCCGCTGAGTGCCCCAAGAACATCCCGCTGAGCAACATCGCACGCCTCAACCGCGAATTTATCGTGGCAAAGTGCAGCGAGTAAGGCTTTAGCTCCCTCCATAAAGCGGGCGCCCCGACGCGGGCGCCCGCTCTTTTTTAAGAAGCCTGTAAAACAAAAGGGGACCTCGGGCCGTTTTAATTTCGTTAAATCACTTTCAACTATTCATCACGCTTAGCCATGAGGGCTTTAAAGTGCTTTTTTATCCTACTGTCTCTCTTTCTGACGGCAGCCCCTGCGTCCCGAGCCGGGACGCAGGGCCCGCACCAGAGCGTCGGCCTGGTGCTCAGCGGCGGCGGCGCCAAGGGTATTGCCCACGTTGGCGTCATCAAAGCTTTCGAAGACAACGGAATACCCATCGACTACGTGTCCGGCACCAGCATGGGAGCCATCATCGGCGCGCTCTACGCCTGCGGCTACACTCCCGAGGAGATGATGGCTTTGCTGACCTCGCAGTACTTCGCAAACCTCTCCACGGGTACCCTCGACCCCTCGCTGGAGTACTACTTCACGCGCGAACCCGCCTCCCCGCGCATGTTCAAGATTCCGCTGGGTACCTCCGGAACCCCCGACTCTGTTTTCAACCCTCAGAGCCTGATTAACCCCATGCCGATGGACTTCGGCTTCATGGAGATTTTCGCGCCTTACACCGCCCAGTGCGGCGGCGACTTCAACCGCCTTATGGTGCCCTTCCGCTGCGTGGCTTCCGACGTGGTGGGACGCCGGGCATACGTGATGCGCGGCGGCTCGCTGGCTTCGAGCGTGCACGCTTCGATGAGCTTTCCGCTCATATTTCAGGCAACCCGCATCGACGGCACCATTCTCTACGACGGGGGCATCTACGACAACTTTCCGGTCGACGTGATGCGCCGTGACTTCGCTCCTTCCATCGTACTGGGCATCGACGTCGGCACTCCCGACAAAGGTGAACCCAATTCATATATGCGCCAGCTCGACCTGTTGGTGACCGAGCCGCAGAACAAAGAAATCCCCGACTCGGTAGGTATGCGCATCCACGTTGACCTCAGCGACTTCAGCTTGCTCGACTTCCCGATGGCGCAGGCCATCTACGAGCGAGGCTACCGTCGCGCTCTCGAAATGATGGACTCGGTCAAGGCCCGCGTCCATACCCGGGTCGCCCCCGATGCAAGGCGTCTCAAGCGCGCCATGTTCAAAAGCCGCACTCCATATCTGCGCTTCGACAGCGTGAGCGTCGTCGGCGGCACGCCGGCGCAAAATGAGTATGTGCGCTACCTCTTCCGACCCTCCAAGGGCTGCGACACCATCGGCTCCGACCATGCCCGACTCGCTTTCTACCGCGCCCTGTCGTCGGGGAAGTTCTCCATGCTCCATCCGCAGGCCTTCTACAACGATACCACCGGACTGTTCCGCATGGACATCCACACTCAGGTTAAAAGCCGCTTCAGCGCAGGCTTCGGCGGTTATATCACCTCCACGAACAATAGTTTTCTATATCTTAGCGCCGAGTACCGCAGTCTGAGTTTCAGCTCCGTCAATACCTCTTTGGAGGCATGGATCGGTCAAAGCTACATGGCGGGGCTGCTTCGCGGAAGCATCTTCCTCCACACTCCCCTGCCCTCTGCATTCTTCTTTGAGGCTTCGGCCCAGCGCCGCCGCTATTCGCAGACCGACCGCATTTTCTACCGCGACGACGAGCCCGCCGCCGTTGCCGCCCACCAGTACTTCGGCAAAATAGGCTTCTCGCTGGCCGCCGGCCGCAGCGGCAGCCTCGACGCCGGTATCGGCGTGGGCCACCTGTACAACTCTTTCTACGGCAACCTCGCCGATGCCGTCGATCTGACCAAGGGCCGCGACGGCATAAAACTCAATCTGGGCCAAGTATTCGTCAAGTACAGCACTTCGACCCTCGACCATGTGAGCTACCCCACATCAGGCCGCAGCCTGACAGTCTGCGCGGCCGGTGTCGGCGGCCGCTCCCATTTCGACAGCCGGACCATGCCCACCCTGGAGGACACCAACCGGCGCCGATTCTGGGCGCGAGCCTCCGCCGACTACCGCAACTACCTGACCGTGACCCGCAAATGGGCATTGGGTATCGAGGCCTCGTCGGTGCTCACCTCCATGCCGCTGCTCGAAAGCTATTACGCCGCCAAGAGCGTATCACCGGTGTTCACGCCAACCCCGGCCAGCAACAACAACTTCCACGCCGGCTATCGCAACAACAGCTTCGTGGCCGCCGGGCTCGTGCCGGTATGGATTCCACGCGACGGCCTCACCGTGCGCCTCAACGCCTACGCCTACATGCCCCTGCGACGCATCCTCGAAGTACCCGGAGGAGCCGCCCGCTACAGCAAGCACTGGTTCGGCACAGTCGACTTCTTCGGCGAGCTCGCCGTGAACTACCGCCTGCCCTTTGCCGACGTCACCGCCTACGGCAACTACGACGGCACCCGCGGCCGCTTCAACTTCGGTCTCTCCCTGGGCATGTATATCACCGCACCCAAATTCCTCTGAGGAATTGATAATTGATAATCGGGATTCATCGCGGGTCATCACGATTTATCCCGGTTCCACGCGGTTTATCCCCATTTATCGGGATTTATCAGCGTCCGGGATGCCGGATTCGGAGTTTTTTGAGTAATTTTGCGTATGGAAAAGAAGTACGACACGCCGGTGCTGGTGCTTGGCGCCGGAAATATCGGCTCCGCCATGGCGCGGGGCATTGCGGCCGGTGGTCGCAAAGTGGTGGTTTACAACCGTTCGCTGGGCCGCCTGAAGGCTTTTGAGGGCGCCGAAAACATCGAGTGCACAACAAATATCGACCAAGCGCTCGCTGCCGTGCCCTGGCTGGCCTTGATTTGCGTGGAGACGGAGGCTGTAGCAGAATTAGCCGCCGCTATCGCTCCGCATGCCGCCGCAAAGGGTATGATTGTGGGCTCCTGCGCGGCCGTACCTACCATTGCCGACATCGAGCAGGCCTTGGCCATTGCCGATGCCCGGATAGCCCGCGTGCTGCCCAATATTGCCGCCACATGCGGAAGTAGCGTCAACCTGCTGGCCCATAAAGGTCTGGACGAAGCCGACCTCGCCGCCCTCCACAGCGCCCTGGAGCACACCGGAAGCACATTCGACGTGCCCGAACGCCTCTTCGGCCCGGCTATGAGCCTGAGCAGCTGTGGGATAGCCTTTGCCCTGCGCTACGTTCGCGCTCAGACCGAAGCCGCTGTAGCACTTGGCATGGCTCCGGCGCTGGCGGCAAGCATATGCGGCGCCACCCTGGCCGGAACCGCCGCTCTGGTTGCCACCGGAGAGCATCCCGAAGCACTCGTCGACCGCGTCACAACCCCCGGCGGCCTGACTATACGCGGCCTCAACGCCATGGAGGACGCCGGTTTCACCCGCGCCGTAATGGCAGGCGTAAAAAATGCAGTACGATGAACAAAGTAATCCTACTTGGCAACGTCGGCCACGACCCGCGCATGCGCATGGCCGGCGAAGTGCCACTGGCCGAATTCAGCCTCGCCACCAACGAGCACCGACGCACACGAGGCGCCGACGGGCGCGAAACCGACACTGAGATAACCGAGTGGCACCGAATCGTCATGATGGGCCGCGCCGCCGAGTACGCCGAGAAATACATCCGAAAGGGAACTCGTCTGCTCGTCGAAGGCAAACTGCGCACCCGCGTCTGGGAGGACCACAACACCCTCAAACACTCCGTGACCGAAATCTACGTCGACTCCTTCGAACTCCTCCCACGCGGCCAATAAACGCACCGACACTTGCTACAACGTTTTTGCAGCAAAAATCAAAAAAAGAGATATCTAAGTCCTATTGTCTGGAGATAGTCAACTTTTTGATTCAAATAAAATTGACCAAGCACTTACCCCATTATTTTTAATTTGGAGTAGCGCACTTAAAATCCCAACTATAAGGAATGAACTAATACATTCAAACGCCGAGTTTGTCACACTTGAAGCAATTATACCCACAATAGGGAGACCAGCACATATTAGAACATAGCCCCATCTGATTTTCGCCAATATTAGGGCCACACCTAAAACCTTTATTCCCTCTGAGATGAGGTTCAGCGTGCTAAGAGTGTGATTTACATATTGAATTTCAAGTCCCTCAAAATAGATTACTTCCGGTAAAGTAAGAGCTCGGATATTCATAAAAAATCTTATAAGCGAGAATATCACCCATAAAGACATAATCAAACAAAAGAAACCGTTATAAGATAGAGTGCCTTCTTCTTGATTGCTAGAAGAATTGTAGGTTTCTCCGTTTTCAAGGACTACATTAATATATTTTTCTCTCGGGTCTTTATTAGCCATAGAATAATTATTTTCCCACAAAATTACTAAAAATAGCACGTTGTAGAAAATTTTTATTTATGTTTTAAAACATCTATTATTTTCATAATACACTCATAATACACTCATATTGTCCGATCTGCATACTGATTAATCAAAGATTAATTAAACTAGGCCAATACACAGGCCCAATAAACGAGCCGACAAAAGATTGGTTTGTTATTCCGGCAAAAAATCAGTAACTTTGCAGCCTAAAACGAACAACACCATCACAACAGTATGATAAACGCTCAAGACATCAAGAACGGCACCTGCATCCGCATGGACGGCCGTCTTTACTTCGTCATCTCCTTCCTCCACGTAAAACCCGGCAAGGGCAACACCTTTATGCGCACCAAGCTCAAGGACGTGGTTGACGGCCGTGTGCTCGAGCGCCGCTTCAACATCGGTGAGAAGCTCGAGGACGTGCGCGTGGAACGCCGCCCCTACCAGTATCTCTACACCGACGGCGACTCCGACATCTTCATGAACAACGAGACCTACGAGCAGATTCCCATCAACAAGGCTCTGGTTGCCGGCGCTGAATATATGAAGGAAGGCGACACCGTCGAGGTTGTTTCCGACGCTTCGACCGACACTGTCCTCTACGCCGAAATGCCCCTGATTGTGCCCCTGGAAATCACCTACACCGAACCCGGCATCAAGGGCGACACCGCCACCAACACTCTCAAGCCCGCCACCCTGGAGACCGGCGCCGAAATCCGCGTGCCCCTCTTCTGCAACATCGGCGACAAGGTGCGCGTCGACACCCGCGACGGTTCCTACGTAGAGCGCGTAAAAGCATAAGGACAATTCATATCCTCAACCATACTGCGGGCGCCCCGACCGGGGGTGCCCGCTTTTTGTGCGAACGTTTCGGGGCGCGGAGGCGTTTTATAGTAAGCAACTAACTTACTCAGCTATGAAAAGTAACCTCGCCATAATAGCTGCCGCAGCCCTGGCAATGGCCATGACTTCCTGCTCCGACCTCGGTTTCGGGGTCGACGTCGGCACCGGCGGCGCTTCGCCTTATCTCTACGGCAGCAGCGGCCCATTCT
Source organism: uncultured Porphyromonadaceae bacterium (assembly GCA_900541865.1). Taxonomy (GTDB): domain Bacteria; phylum Bacteroidota; class Bacteroidia; order Bacteroidales; family Muribaculaceae; genus CAG-873. The sequence goes on from UQLO01000017.1 coordinate 9,878, forward strand.
ACGGCGGCTTCTCCGGCAGCCCTTACTTCGGGCTGGATTTCCCCTTCGGGTACTATGGTGACTACACACCCTCGGCACCTCCCGTGGTCGGCAACGGCCCCGGCAGCATTTTCAACCCCAATCCCGCGCCCAATCCGCGCCCGCCGCGCCTGCCAAACATCAACGGCAGCAACCCCGGCATCCAGATTCCTTCCGGCGGCCTGATTCCCGGTGCCGGCGCCGGTGTGCGCCCCGGAAACGGCGGTCTGCCATCGGGCACACCCGTAGTCTCAAACCCGCCGTCAGTACCTACCGGCCAGCCTACCCGAGGCAGATAATTTGGAAGAGGCGCTCAAACGTGCGTTTGCCCGAACGGGGATTTTTTTGTAATTTTGCACTTTGGCAGGTCGTTTCGACCTTCCGATAACATAATTGCAAACCGACTTTTAACATATACCCCTAATGGCACTTCAATGCGGCATCGTGGGCCTTCCCAATGTAGGCAAGTCCACTCTGTTCAACTGTTTGTCCAACGCCAAGGCGCAGAGCGCCAACTTTCCTTTCTGCACCATCGAGCCCAACGTGGGCGTAATAACCGTGCCCGACGACCGTCTGACCCGGCTCGTCGAAATGTGCAATCCGCGCTCCGTAGTGCCCGCCACCGTCGAAATTGTCGACATAGCCGGCCTCGTCAAAGGCGCCTCAAAGGGTGAAGGCCTGGGCAACAAATTCCTGGCCAACATACGCGAAACCGACGCCATAATCCACGTGCTCCGCTGCTTCGACGACGACAACATCACCCACGTCGACGGCTCCGTAAACCCCGTGCGCGATAAGGAAATCATCGACTACGAACTCCTGATCAAAGACCTCGAAACCGTCGAAAGCCGTATTGCCAAAACACTCAAGCAAGCCCAGACCGGCGGCGACAAGGTGGCCAAAATGCAGTACGAAGTGCTCCGCCAGATCAAAGAGGCCCTCGACAAGGGCCAACCCGCACGCTCGGTCAGCTTCGACAGCCCCGACGAACAGAAATTTGCCCGCGAGCTCTTCCTGCTCACCTCCAAGCCCGTGCTCTACGTTTGCAACGTCGACGATGCGTCGGCCGTCGACGGCAATAAATACGTCGATGCCGTCCGCGAAGCCATCGCCAACGAAGGCGCCGGCCTCCTCATCGTGGCCGCCGCCACCGAGAGCGACATCGCCGAGCTCGAAACCTATGAGGAGCGCCAAGAGTTCCTTCAGGAAATGGGCCTCGAGGAAAGCGGCGTGAGCCGACTCATCCGCGCAGCCTACTCGCTGCTCGACCTCCAGACTTTCTTCACCGCCGGCTCCGACGAGGTGCGCGCCTGGACTTTCCGCCGCGGCAGCAAAGCGCCCAAATGCGCCGGTATCATCCACACCGACTTCGAAAAGGGTTTCATCCGCGCTGAAGTAATCAAGTACGAAGACTTCACCACCCTCGGTGGCGAAAGCGCCGTGCGCGACGCCGGCAAAATGGCCGTCGAAGGCAAGGAATACGTCGTGCAGGACGGCGACATCATGCACTTCCGCTTCAACGTCTGATAAAAATGGCATAAAAAACGGGCCGACTTCTCTGCGGGAAGTCGGCCCGTTTTTAATGCGTTTTAGTTCAGCGCTCGGCCTCGATTTCCAGAGAGGCCCAGATGAAAGGTCCGACGCCCTTGGGGTCGTTGTCGCGCACCGGCTCGGAGAGGTAGTAGTCGTAGGAGCCGTCGCGCTTGCGGTTCTCGCGCACACGGGGAGCCACGGCCAGCACAGCCTCGCTGATACCGGGGCCGAGGCCGGCCACTGCGCAGCAGTTGGTGAGCGAAATGGTGCTGTCGGGGTTGACGCGTATAAAATTATCCAGAATGGCCTGATAGGCCTGTTTGCCGCGCTCAAGATAGGAGGCGTCGACATATCCCTTGCGGGCGGCACGCAGCATGGCGTAGGTGAACATCGACGAAGCCGTAGCTTCCAGATAGTTTCCTTCGCGGCCCGGCGCATCCATCACCTGGTACCACAGGTGCGAGTCGGGGTCTTGCCAGCGCGTCACGGCAGCGAGGGTGCTGTCGAGCAGGGCAACGACCTCGCCGCGGCGAGCGTAATCCTCGGGCAGTGCGTCGAGAACTTCTACCAAGGCCATCGTGTACCAGCCTTGTGCGCGACCCCAGCAGTGGCTGGATAGACCGCTGATGCTGTCGGCCCAGAACATGGTGCGCGTCTCGTCCCAGGCGTGGCGGTTGAGGCCGGTAGCGGGGTCGAGGGTGCGGTTGTAAGTGCGGGCCAGCTGGTCGACGGCGTCGTCGTAGACGGCCTTTGCCTTGCGTGGTGTCAGAAAGTCGGCCGCGTTGGCAACGCGGAAGGGCAGACCCATGAAAATGCCGTCGAGCCATACTTGATATGCGTAGATGGCCTTGTGCCAGTAGACGCCCTCGGCAGTGCGAGGCTGGTTGTCGAGCTGGCGCATAAGGGTCGCCAAAGCCTCGCGGTGAGCGGGCTTGGCCTCGCGGCGGTGCATGGCGGTCAAGAACTTGCCCGTGCGGACATTGTCGAGGTTGTAGGCGTCCATGGAGTAACCGCGGATGGTGCCGTCGGCGGCTATCATAGTGTCGGTGTATGCCGTGCAGTAGCGGAGTATGGCTTCGTCGCCGTAGCGCTCGTAGGTGTTGAGCATCGGCTCAAGCTCAATGCCCATCACATAGCTCCACTTGGGACGGCTGGAGAAGTCGAGCAGACAGCTCTGCGGGGTGCGACGCATCTCAGAGTTGGTCATCCAAACGGAGTAATTGCCCTCGTAGGGCAGGGAGTCGAGGTGGAGCGAGCCGTTGATCATCGTATTCGAAATCTTGAAGTCGCGCACCCGGCCGCGGATGGAGTTGCCGTCGGCAACGTTGTTGAATGTGCAGTTGTCGACGTAGATGTCGTGCACGTTGGCAACGGAATCAAGACCAATAACCATCACGCCGTACTGGCTCTTGTTGCAAGTCACACTGTCCAGGTAGATATGGCGCACGGTGGGAAGGAACCCTCGGCAGCACAGTTCGCGCGGCTCGTAGTCGAGGTTGATTTTGAGCACCGACTCCTTGCACTGGCCCACCTGCAGCCGACGGGCATAGAGCTTCTCGATAACGCCGCCGCGGCAAGTGTTGGTTTTGATGCGGAACACACGGTCGAGGTTGGGGCTGTCCATAGTGCAGTCCTCAACGAAAATATTGCGGCATCCGCCGGTGATTTCGCTGCCCAGCACCACGCCGCCGTGGCCGTTGCTCATATGGCAGCGCCGAATGATGATGTTCTGCGAAGGAATGTCCCAGAGGCGGCCGTCGTTGTTGCGGCCGGCCTTGACGGCTATGCAGTCGTCGCCGGTTTCGAAATAGCAGTCCTCGATGAGCACGCCGTCGCAGCTTTCCGGGTCGCAGCCGTCGCCGTTGGGGCCGTCGTTGATAATGTTGACACGCCGCACGGTGATGTTCTTGCTCAGAAGCGGGTGAATAACCCAGAAGGGCGACCGAAGAAGGGTGCAGTCCTCGATGAGGATGCCCTCGCAGTTATTGAAGTTGATCAGCTGCGGGCGCAAGCAGTGCTCGGCTGTGAAGATGCGCTCGGTGCGGTCCACGCCGTCCTCTGCCATGCGCAGCAGGCGCGGACGGCCTTCTTCGTCCTGCTGGCGAGGAGAACCCTCCGTCCAGCCGAAGCGGGCCTTGCCGCACCAGGGCCACCAGTTTTCATTGTCGGCGCCGCCATCGATGGTGCCCTTGCCGGTGATGGCTATGTTGCGGGCATCCTTGGCATATATGCAGGGCGAGAGATTATTCAGATCGAGGCCCTCCCAGCGCGTTTCCACGATGGGATAAAGCTCGGGTTGGAACACGAACAGCAGCCGTGCCGAGTCAGCCAGATGAAGATTGACATTGTCGAGCAAACGGATAGCCCCGGTGGGAAACACGCCGTCCGGAACGACCACAGTGCCGCCGCCGGCGCGCGAGCACTTGGCGATGGCCTTGTTTATTGCCTTCTGATTCTTGGCGGGGTCGCCGTCGGGGCGCGCGCCGAAGCGCGTCACATCAAAAGTGCGGTCCGGGAAGACGGGCGCCACTATGCTTTGCTCCACGCTCCGGTAGTCGTCGGTCCAGATGTCCGCTCTGGCGGCGGCAAAGAGCATGAATGTCAATAAAAGCAGGCTGAGTCGTTTCATGGGTGTGTATGGCTTGCAGATCTTAATGGTTTTGGTATTCGGTGTGATTGGTTTTGTGTTTGCAAAGTTAGCCAAAAGACCTTCTTCGCGGGTGAAGGATTTGGCAAAAATGGCTCTAAATAGCCCCTGCGGGGGAAAGACCGCCACAATAAAGGGCAAAAATTGTCATGGCCGGCCCACTTCTATGGTATAACATATCTGGCGCGCCGCCGGGAAGACCAGAAGATAGTCCAGCGGCGTTTCGGCAACGGCAGTGGCATCGGCCGACGCAACCCGAAGGGCTACACGCTCGAGCTCATCGGGGCGTTTGCTGTCCGGAGCGTTTGCACCGCGACTGCTCGCCGCCTTCCGTCCGCCCTCGTCGGAAAAGGCGCCTTCAGCGTCGACGGCAAGTTTCTGCACGCCGGTGCAGAAAAAGTCGCCGGCCTCGGCGCCGACCAGCTCGACGACGACGTCGAAGGCGCGCCGGTCGGAATGGGCGGTGTAGGTTTCGACCACGTCGATCGGGTGGCCGTTGTAGAGCCAGCCCTCCACGCAAAGCTCTACGGTCGAGTCGTTGAGCACGCTCATCGTGCGCGACCGCACGGAATCGAGCGCCACGGTGGCCGCCCCGTCGAAGCCGCGGAAGCTGCCCGCGCCTATGCTCCGGCCCACGTAGAGCACATCGGCGCCCAGCCCTTGACTGCGGCCTATGCTGTCGGTGTAGAATCCGGTCTGACGACATTCCAGCCCGGGCGTCGCCTTGAGGTAAGCGTCGACGCCATGGCCCTCATTCATATAGATTCGCAGTGCCGCCCACGGGTTTTCAACAATGGCGCCGTGGCTATAGACGGCGTCGTAGGCGTGGCGCCAAACGGTGTTGCCGGGGAAGGTAATAGAACTTATTTCGGGGTGTCGCCGACGTTCGTCGCGAAGACGCAGGATGGCGTCGGTGGCCTGCGCCGCTGCCGGAAGGACGGCCCCCGCGAGCAACGCGCCGAATATGATTTTCCTTATTAGAAGCATCTTACTGAAGGTCAACAGCGTAGAATCCCACTGTGGCGCCGGTGAAACCGCCGGTGCGGTCGCAGGAGATAAGGGAAGCATCGACGTCGTCGGCCAGCGTGGTCCACCGGCTCTCGCCCGAGCGGCGGAAGCGGAAGGCGAGTTTGATGCCGTCGGAGGCTATCTGCAGCTCCACTGGGCCGGTGGCGCCCTCGACAATCGGGGCGGTGGCCAGTACTTTGTCGCCCTGCCGCGAGGTGTGGGTCAGCGACATATTAGCGCCGTCGGAGGCCAGAAAGAAATGAGCGCTTTCGTTCTTGAAAAGCAGCAGGCCGGCCCGCTCGGAGGGCGAGGCGGGGTCGAAATCCATAGTTGCGGAGGCGGTGAAAGCATGGTGCTGGAGCCTACGCCCTATGTACTGAGGAATACCGCGGCCGGAGGCGCGCTCGGCGCCGCAGCGCAGAGTGAGTATGCCGTCGCCCTTCACCTCGAGGGAGGCCACCGGGCCTCGCAGCCCGATCCACTCGGGCGCAATGGTGTCAGCCCGAAAATCGTCGGTCCAAGCGAAGTTGCCGGCCTGTGCCGAAGGGGCAGCGGTGATGCCGGGACGGCTCTGCACCAGCGGAACGGTGTCCATGGCCTGCGTTATGTAGGGATAGCCGTCCGGACCCCATTTCACGGGCATAAGGTAAGTCTCGCGGCCAAGATGCTGGAAGGCACCGGGGCCGGGACGCTGCGCAAGGAAGACCGCCCACCAGTCGCCTTCGGGCGTCTGAACGAGGTCGGCGTGGCCGGCGCAGGTTATAGGGTTTGTGCGTTTTGGCTTGAGGTTGCGCTGGGTAAGGATCGGGCTTCGCCACGAGCGCTCCCACGGTCCGCGCAGACTCGGCGCACCGTAGACGTTGGCCGAATGTTGGTCGCCGGTGCCACCTTCGGCCGTAACGAGAATGTAGCGGCCGTCCACCTTATATATATGGGGGCCCTCTGCGCGGTCGAGGCGCTCGTCGGGCGCCACATCGGGCTCGCTCAGTGGCCACGACACGCCTTTGGTCTGTCCGGAGGCAACATCGAATTCTATGAAGCGTATGCAGCGGTAGGGGCTCCATTTTGGTCGACCGGTTGTATCCTCCTTGTAGACAATGTAGGCGCTGCCGTCGTCGTCGAAAAAGAAGGAGGGGTCGATGCCGTCGATATTTTCCAGCCATACGGGGTCGCTCCAGCTACCGGCGGGGTCCGAGGCGGTGACGTAGAAGTGGCAGGGGGTGTGGCCGGTGTCGGTGGTGACCATATAATAGAGTCCGTTGGCCGGATTGTAGTTTATATGGGCCGCGTACATGCCTCCCTTGTCGACGCTCTGCCCCGGCAGGTAGGGTGCCTGCGAGGGGCGGTCGAGGATGTTCCGCACCAGAGTCCAGTGGGCAAGGTCGGTGCTGTGGTAGAGCGGAATTGCCGGAAAATATCCAAACGTGCTTGTCACCAGCCAATAGTCGTTGCCGACTCGCACCACTCCGGGATCTGAGCTCCAGCCGGCTATCACGGGATTGTAGAACTCGGTGCTGTCGGCAAGGGGCCGAGCGGCATAGTAAGCGTCGCTGCCGGTATACTCAAAGTTTGAGAAGCGGGCCGCCGACTGTGCCGAGGCGCTCAGGCAGAGTGCGCCCAGGAGGGTTGCTGCAAATATTCTCATCGTCTCACTTTTACGGTTTTAAGGTCGCGGACGTCGCTTGAGGCGCCCACCATAATTTCGTATTCGCCCGGGAGCACGGCCATGCTTTGTGTGGCCTCGTCCCAACTCTCGAAGGTGCTGTCGGTCAGGGGTATGCTGACCGTCGTTTCCTCGCCGGCGGCGAGGTCCACGCGGGCGTAGCCCCGCAGCGACTTGGTCGGCCCGTCGGCATCGGCGGTGCGACGCACGTAGAGTTGCACAATCTCGGAACCGTCGAGGGGGCCGGTGTTACGAACCTTCACCGTGACGGCATCGGAGGCGACGCGGGGCGCCGAAATATCGAAGGTGGTATAGCTCAGGCCATAGCCGAAGGGCCAAAGGGGCTGTTCGCGAAGATAGCGGTAGGTTCGGCCTCCCATGGTGTAGTCCTCGAAGGGCGGGAGCTGACTGTCGGAGCGATAGAAGGTCACCGGCAGCTTGCCCGACGGGTTGGAAAGGCCGTAGAGAATCTCAGCCACGGCCGTACCGCCTTCTTCGCCGGGATACCACGCCTGGAGTATGGCCTGGCAGGCCTCGTTTTCGGGTTCCAGAGCCACAGCGCTGCCGCTGCAGTTGACTAAAACGACTGGTATTCCGGCGTCATGGAGGGCGCCGATGATGTCGCGCTGGCATTGAGGGAGTTCGATGCTGGTGCGGTCCCCGTCGTCAAAGCCCGGTTCGCGCACGCGAGCCTGCTCGCGCTCATAGGCCGGCGAAATGCCGCCTACAAAGACCACGGCGTCGTAGCCGCGGGCGCTTTCGACCACCGAGGCTATGTCGACGGGCTGCACCCGGCGTATGTCGAAGTTGAGGGTGGCATCGCCGTCGAGCTGCATGTAGTCGACCTGCACGGTGTAGGACCGGCCGGCTTGGACAGGTAGTTTGCTGCGGCGGAAGTTGAGGGTTTCGGATTTCCAGCGGTTGTGGATGGTGTCGCCGTTGACTATGATTCGGAGGCCGTCGTCGTTGTTGTACACCAGGTCGAGCTCTTCGTCGGCATCAGCCGTAAACGTGCCTTTCATGCTTACGGTGAAGTCAGTGAGGTTCACACCCGGAGCGAAGGCAGTGTTGCCGCCGTTGTCGAGGAGCACGGGCGCGGCGTAGCGGGCCGTAGCCGCCGGGCTGCCGCTCATGGCGGTGTTGTTCCAGTAGGTGGCCTCCATGCCGGGAGTGCCGTCGGCGCCGGCAAGGCGGTCCATGATGCTGACATCCTCTGTCAGTGCCGTCACGGTGCATCCGCGGCGGTAGGGAAGGTCGGCACCGGAAATGGCACGCATGCCTTCGAGTATGGTGACGGTATGGGCGGGCTGACCGTAGTATATGCCCCACTGCATGGTGGAGTCGGCGGCGTTAGGTCCCAAAACCATAATTCGGGCGTCAGGCCGCAGAGGGAGTATTCCGTTGTTTTTGAGGAGCACACATTGCTGGCGGGCCATACGGCGTGCGATGTCGCGATGTGCGGGCGAGGCAACCACATCGGCCGGGATGCGCGTCCACTCCACCAGGCTGTCCGGGTCGAAGTCGCCAAGGCGGAAGCGCTCTGTCAGCAGACGGCGCACGCAGAGGTCGACGTCGGCTTCGGCGAGGTCGCCGCGGCGCACTGCATCCGGAATATTGCGGTAGACGCTGCCGCACTCCACGTCGGTGCCGCTCACCACGCCCAACGCCGAAGCCGCAGTAGCGTCCGCGCTGACAAGGTGCGCCTTGGGGCGGTGGAAGTCGTTGATGGCGCCGCAGTCGCTGACCACAATGCCGTCGAAGCCCCAATGCTCGCGAAGTATCTGCTGCAGCAGGCGGTTGGAGCCGCAGCAGGGATCGCCCTCGAAACGCTGGTAGGCACACATCACCTCGCGCACACCGCCGTCGACGAGCACCTTGAAGGCCGGCAGGTAGGTTTCCCAAAGCTCGCGGGCGGGAAGTTCGTCGATATTCATAGAGTGGCGCATCTTCTCGGGGCCGCTATGCACGGCAAAGTGCTTGGCGCAGGCCAGCAGCTTGATGTAGCGAGCGGTAGTGTCGCCCTGCAGAGCCTGCACCACGCGCAGGCCCATGCGGCCGTTCATATAAGGGTCTTCGCCGTAGCTCTCCTGGCCGCGTCCCCAGCGGGGGTCGCGGAAAATGTTGACCGTAGGCGTCCACACGCTCAGGCCCTTGTACTTGCCGACAACGCCTCGGGCACGGTTTGCGGTGTTTTTGGCGCGCATCTCGTCGCTGACGGCGGTGAAGACTTCGGTGATGAGGTCGTCGTTGAAAGAGGCCGCCATGCCGATACACGACGGAAAAACAGTCGAGAGGCCGTTTCGACCCATGCCGTGCAGGCCCTCGCTCCACCATTCAAAAGCCGGTATGCCGAGCCGCTCTATGGCCGGCGAACCATTCATCATCAGGCGAGCCTTTTCTTCCAAAGTCAGGCGTGAACAAAGGTCGGAGGCGCGTTCTTCGAAACTAAGGTCGGGATTTTGATAAGGCAAAGGTTGGCTCCACGCCGACGAGGCGAAAAGCAGGGAGGCTAAAGCGAAAAGTTTGAATGATTTCATTGTTCAAAAAAAGATTAGAGGTTATAAATAGGGCCGTATTCGCCGAAGCAAATACGGCCCTGGTGGTATTTACCTTGAAATTGTACAGCTGCCTCACGGCAGTACTGTCCTAATCCTGATATTACTTGTTGAGCAGTTTGGTGCCGTTGGAGAGGATGATCAGACCCTTGGTGTCGAGGGCAACTTCGATGCCCTGGGCATTGTAGGCGCGCAGAACGGCGGGTTCGTTGTCGACTGCGATGTTTTCAACGCCGCTTTCGTCTTCGCCCCAGTTGCCGTTGAGACCGAAGCCCATCTTGAGGATGTTGACGGTGTATTTAGCCTTGACGGGTTCTGCAAAGGTGAGAAGCATGATTTTGCTGCCCTTGGTGAGGTTCACGCCGTTAACTTCGCGGGTGATGAACTTCGACCAGTTGTTGTAGTCGTTGGCAGCGTCGAGAACGTATTCCCATTCAGCCACTGCGGTAGCGGGATCTTCCTCGTAGGCAGCCTTGTCGTAAACCTGGAAGGTAACGGTGGGAGTTTCGCCGCCGTTGGTCTTGGAGGAGAAGAGCACCTGGAAGTCGTAGGAACCATCCTCAGTAACGTTGAGTTCGAAGGATTCCTTGTCGCCGTTGCGGTAGTTGTCCATCATTGCGGTGGATTCGCCGTCGTTGTAGCTTTCGCCGTCGACGGTCACGCCGGTTTTCTCTTCGAGCTTGCCGTTCTTGCTCAGGCCGGCGCGGGTTTCGAGGTTGATCCAGCCGGGAACGTCGTTGTCCATCTTGAGTTCGCGGAAGTAGGCAACCACGTCGGTCGACTCAGCGATGTAGAGGGTGTAGGGGTTTTCGGAGTAAACTTCGCCGTTGATTTCGAAGTGGTCGAAAGCGTAGCCGGTGGTGGCGCTGGCGGTTATCGAAATCTCGGTGCCTTCCAGATAGGAGTTCTGGCTCGGGCTGAGGATGATTCGGCCTGCTTCATCGCCGGGATCAACGGTGGTGTACAGAGAGTACGAAACAATCGACTCGCGGGCTTCGAAGATGAAGTTGCGCAGGTTGGCGGTGTTCTTGCTGCCGCCGGCCTCGTTGAGGAATTCGATGCGGAAGGTGTATTCGCCTACTTCCAGGGGATCTTCGATGAAGGCCATGTTGGCGAAGAACTTGTTCCAGCTCGAGTTGTTGTTGGCCGGATAGATGGTGCTGCTCCAAGCAACGTCGCCGGAAGCGTTGATGAGGCTCATGTTGAGCTCGGTGCCGTCGATTTTGCAACCTACCTCGAAGTTGAGAACGTAGGGGGTTTCCTGGGTGTTGTTGAGTTTGAACTCGGCAACGTCGCCGTTGCACATGTTGTCGAACTGCCAAACGCCGTCGGTTTCCTTGGTGCGGGGCTTGGGATCGGAGCCGTCTTCGGGATAGGTGGCGATGGTGATGTTGGTGTATGCGCCGTCAAGCTGCAGAGGGGTCGTGTTGGGAATGTTCTGCACTGTCTGGGCGTTGGCTGCCATAGCAAAGGCGGCAAGGCCGAGGAGTAAAGATTTTTTCATCCTGGATGTTATAATTGAATGGTTTGGTATTAGTAATTGCAATGGTTTCAGGTATCCCCGCAGGGGGATTTCGGAAGCAAAATTAGAATGTGCAAATGGGCCGCAGGGCGTAATTTTTGACGCGAAAGGGCATAAAATCCGCCCTGCGGCAATTTTTAGTGTTATCTGCGTCAGCGCACAAGAATCTTGTGGCCGCGGTGTATGTAGATGCCGGGGGCTGTGGGAGCTTCGAGGCGCACGCCCTGCAGGGTGTACCAGCCGTCGTCGGAGCCGGCGCGGTCGTCATCGGGCACCACCACGTTCTCTATTCCGGAATGCTCGGTGGTATAGAGGATGATTTTCACGAACGGGTTGTTGCCGGTCCAGGTCATGGTGAGGTTGCGCTTGACGCCGCCTTCGGGGAATACTATCTCGAAATTGCCCTCGGCGTCGGAACCCTTGGGCAGGGAGTAGGTGCCGGCGGGATAGTCGGTGCCGTTGAGCTCAATGAGCGAGGCGTCGGAGTAGGACGAGGTGCTGTAGCGGCCACGGCCGGTAACGCTCATCCAGGTGATGGCCACATTGTCGGGCAGTGTGAGCAGGTGCTGCTGGTCGCGGCCCATGCCGATGTATTCGCCGCTGGTGGTGTAGCCGCCGCCCACGCTGTTGCTCAGGGTGATGCCGTAGCCAAAGCTCCAGCCGGTGCTTTCGCGGGTGTTGTTGCTCACTTCGTAGGACTCTTCGGCCGGGGCGTACTCCACTATGTCGCCCAGCAGCTCGCCGCCGGCGTTCTGGCCTTCGGTGATGTCCTCGACAAGAGAAGCCAGATAGACTTCGAGCATGGTGTAGCCCTCGTCGTTGAGGTCGTTGCGGTCGGAGGCGTCGTTGGGATTGAGGCCGTTGGCAAGCTCCCAGGCGTCGGGCATACCGTCGCGGTCGCTGTCGGGGGCAGCCTCGGTGCTGTTCAATGTGGGCCATGCGCTCCAGTCGGAGCCGGCGCCGTTGGGCTTGAGGTCTTCCTGGCTGTTGATGAGGCCTTTCGACACTCCCGAGCCGGTGTAGGAGGCTTCGCCGTTGCGGGTGTCGGAGATGATAAGCTCGTCGTAGCTGTCGCGGCTCATCGAGGCACCGGCGTATTCAAGAACGCGCTCATAGGCATCTTCTGCCGAGTGGGTGGTGACCAGCACGAAGGGCATGGGCTCCGACAGCTTGATATCCTTCTTGGTCTGGTCGTTCCAGGTGCCGTCGGTGGCCGAATTGGAGGTGTCGATCTGGTTGTACATGCCGTAGTTCCAGTTGTCGCGGGTAACGTCGGAATACTTCGAGTTCACGTTGCCCTCAACAAAGTATTTACCCCAGATGTGGAGCGACGGCTCGAAGGCGGGATAGGTCTTCACGTAGCTCTGTGTGCGCACGCCTACGCCGGCTATGCGGCGTCCCTTGCGGTCGGTGGGCGTTGCCGGTCCCGGCTTGTAGTAGTTGTTGACAATATTTACGGTCATTGCCTCGCCGCCGTAGCAACCGTTGCCGCCGAAGTTGTAGATCACGTTATTTCGCATGTCCATGCGTTCGTCGAGCTGGGTGCCGGGGCGCGGGCCAAGGCGCGGGGTGCGACTGCCATGGTGAGCGATGAGGTTGTGGTGGAAGGAAGCTCCGGAGCCGCCCCAGTTGCCGCCGTAGCCGTGCGCGCCTTTGGAGTGGCCGGCGTTGACCAGGCTGTGGCTCACTATCGACCACTGCACGGTGGTATTCTCGTTGCCGAAGATGGAGCAGCACTCGTCGATGCTCCAGCTCACGGAGCAGTGGTCGACGATAATATCGCGGTTGTCGGTGGCACCAAGACCGTCCCAGCCGTCAGCGCCGTTTTTGGTGACGTTTTTGTTGCCAAGACGAAAACGCATATAGCGGATAATGGTGTTGGAGCCTATGCTGACGGGGTAGTCGGCTATGCAGATGCCGTCGCCGGGGGCTGTCTGGCCGGCAAGGGTTGTGTTGGCGGGCATACGCAGCTCGGAATTGAGGTGGATGGTGCCGCTGACGTCGAAGACTATCGTGCGCGGACCGGCCTGCTCCAGGGCCCAGCGCAGCGAGCCGGTGCCACCGTCGCGAAGGGTGGTGACGTGGTAGACGTTGCCGCCGCGGCCGCCGGTTACGTAGCGGCCGAAACCTTCGGCGCCGGGGAAGGCAGGTACTTTCTCCTCGGCCGAAGCCCCGACCGCGCCCAGCGCAAGTGCGAGTGCGCCCAATGCTATGCTGTTTGCAAATGGAATTTTCATGGTTTTGCGGGTTAGTGATTTTTTCCGGATGCAAAATTAGTGCGGTCCAAACGTCCGGAGGGTGAAAAATTGTCGGAAAATGGATTGACGAGGCCCGAAGCCTCTCCTTATTATATGGTTTACCCCCCTTATTGGGCTGTATGTAAAAAAAATCGTAACTTCGCGTTACCTTTCGAGTGTTCGGTGCGTCCTTTGTTCGTAACACTTCTAAAACTCACTGAATATGGATTCTTTTTTTGATGCTTTAGTTCCGATTGTCGTGGTTTCCGGCGTCTGCGTGGTACTCCCCGTGCTCATCGTTTGGCTTATCGCCCGCGCCGCCACAAACTCCGAGACCCAGCGCAGCCGCGTGCTCATCGAGGCTATCAAGAGCGGCAATATGGACACGGCCGCCCTCGCCGCTGCAATGGAAAAGAAAAAACGCACCCCGCACGAGCTCCTCAACCTGCGCCTGCTGCGTGGCTGCATCTTCGGGCTGCTGGGTCTGACGAGTCTTGTCTTCGCTGTGGTCTTTCTCTGTGTGAACCCCGGCTTGGAATTACACAACACGTTCTTCATTCTGGCCGGAGTCTTCATCCCCATCGGCGCCAGCTATCTGGTGGTATACTTCGTGAGCCGCAAGAACCTGCCCCACACCCAAAAGGAGCAGTGCGCGAAGGTCGAAGTCGAAGAAATTATAGACGAAAAGTAAAAACCGGCGCGCCGTGAACCGCAGCGAATTTTCGCAACTGGTACTGTCGACGCAGGAAGGGCTCAGGCGCTTCCTGCTGGCGCTGTGCTGCGGCGACTCAGCTCTTGCCGACGACCTGGCCCAGGAGGCTTACGTCAAGGCATATATGGCGGCCGACTCGCTGGCCGACGTGCGCGCCTTCCCGGCGTGGCTGAGGCGTATCGCATACAATACTTTTGTGAGCAGCCGACGGGCTGTACGCTCCGACGAGCCTATCGAGGCCGCCCGGACCATATGCGCCGACACCGCCTCCGACGACGCCTTCCGCTACCAGGCCCTCTATATGGCCCTGGCCAGACTCTCCGACCGCGAACGTAGCGCCGTGGCGCTTTTCTACTTCGACGGCTTTTCCATCAAAGAGATAGCCGAAATATCGAACGCCTCCGAAGGCGCCGTCAAGCAACTCCTCTCGCGCGCACGCGCACATCTTAAAGATTTCCTCTCATGATGACCGACGATAATCTCAACGACATTCTTTCCGGATTCCGTCCCGCCGTAGGGCCGGCCGACGACTTCATGGCGCGTCTGGAGCGCAACCTCGACATTGCCGACACGGCACGGGCGCACGCCCGACGCGAAATAGAGGCCGTCGAGCGCCGCCAGCGCCAGTGGCGCCGAGAATCCCGCCGCGCTGTCTTGGTGGCATCCCTGGTAGGTTTTGTGGTCGGTGTGGCAGCAGCTCTGTTATTCAATCCCCTTTGGAGGGCAATGTCGGCCGGCTGGAGTCTCAGCGTAGCCGAAAATGCCGTGGCCCAGGCCGCAATTTGGCTCGCAGTGGCCACCGTGGCCGGTTTCTGCGCCGTAAATTCCTATACCCTGATGCGCTTATTGGCTCAGAAGAGGCTCAGCTGAGTACCCGGGGCAGCCGGTGCGATGAAGAGCGCGCGGTCGTCGCTCCAGCCGCGGGTGGCGTTGCGCAGATTGAGGTCCAGGCAGCCCACGATGCCGCCCACGGCAGCCCGCACGGCGCGGAGCACTTCCGCCAGGTCACTGAAGCCTGTGGAAATAAAGTTCACAACGGTAAGACCGCGGTAGGTGGCGCGGGCCATAATAGTGTCGGTAGGAGAGATGATGCCGGAGCGGAGGGAAGGTGCCATAATCGAGAGAGTTTGTGGGTTTTACACCGCAAAGTTACCCCTCCGGCCGGGCAACACCCCTGCCCACTTCCGTTAAATGGCGTTAATCGCAATAAGTTAAAATTTTCTTAAATCCGAAAAAGTTATGACTTTTTCGGAATCGATTCCAAAAAAGTTATGACTATTTCGGAATCAGAGACTACACCGGCCCTATTTGTCGGCGAAGTATGGGAATTTGCGGCCTGAAGAATGTGCCGCCGGGTGCCGAGGCCTGAAGCCGCCGGTCCATACGTTGCGGGCCCTTCCGGGCCACCCGCACCCCGATTATCAATTATCAATTAGTATAGAGGCTGGCTTTGAGGGGGACGAGGTTCATCATGTAGCGGCGCAACTCGCCCCAGGGGAAGTAGATGGAGTCGTCGCCGCGGCGAAGCTCCACGGGTTTTTCGTTGACTTCGACTCGCACGTAGTAGTTGCCCGAGGCCTTGCTGCGGAACACTATCATCTGGAAGTTTGCCGCCATAGGCACCACCTCGAAGTCGCGCCAGTGGGTGGCCACAGTATCGAAGTAGTTAGTCAGGTAGTAGCACCCGGGGATATGGAGCATCGACAGCAGGGGCATCAGCGTCTCGGCGTGGCCGAAGCGCAGCCAGGCCGTGGTTCGCGGGTCGGCGCCGGTTATGAAAGCATCGGTGGTCTCGACCAGGTTGAGTACGAGGTCGGCGGCGATGTCGGCCGGAACGGTGCTCACCGTCGTGGCGGTGCGCTGCAGGTATTGGCGCAGGTTGAAGCAGCTCCACAGGGCGTTGGCCTCCTCGCGCGAGAAAAACTCGGCCATCACGTTGGGCATACCCATTGCCCGCAGCCCGGCCAGCACGTAGTACTCGGTGATGGCGGCGTCGCGGGCGCTTTCTTCGTCGGCAAAGGGGAAGTCTGCCCCGAGTGCGCGACGTATGGGCGCCGTCGGGCAGTGGGCGTCGAAATATTCCTTATAGGCGGGCTCCCAAGTCTTGTCCCGGCGGAAATCGAGGTAGTCGCGGTCGAGGTCGAAGGGTCGCATCAGGGGCGAATTGACGCGTCCGGTGGTGGTGCTGAAGGTAATGCGGTTGTTGAGGCGGTCGAGCTGGTGAGTGAAGGCATACATACTCATCATCGAGCGGGGCGAATAGCTCGACAGGGCCCGCACCATGGAGTTTTCGCCGAATACCTCAGCGTAGTTCATAAACATTCGCGAGGCTATGGCCTGCTGCTCGGCGATACCCACCGAATCGAGAGCGCCCCAGCGGTTGATGGAGGCAGCGATGACGGCATCGTTGACAGCAGCCAGACGTCGTCCCAGCGCCGTTATGGTGCCGGCGGAGTCGGCGCGCTCCAGCAGCCGGCGCAGGGTCAGGCAGTTTGCCGCCGAGGCCGGATAGCGGGAGCCGTGACGCCCCACGTGGTTGATGAACACCGGCACCAGAGAGTCCGGGTAGTTGACAGGGGCTATCTCAGCGGGATAGGGAGTGAGCGAACCCTCGCACTGGTCGATGGTATAGTTCGTAGCAGTGGGATCGGCGGCAAAGGCTGCGGCTATCGCCACTGCCACTGCGACTATCATAGTGCTTATTCGTTTCATATTCCGGTATTTAGAGCTGGGTTAGAAGCAGATTGAGTGCGCGGGCCGAGGCACCTTCGATCACGGCCTCGCGGTCGCCCGCGATATGGTAGAGGCGCGCCTCCGTTCCCACCGGGCCCGAAGCCGCTATCCAAACCGTGCCCACGGGCTTGCCGGGAACGGCCCCGCCCGGGCCGGCGATGCCGGAGGTTGCCACGGCGCAGTCGGCGCCGGTCAGCCGGCGGGCGCCTTCAGCCATTGCCCGCACCACAGGCTCGCTGACGGCGCCATTGGCCTCGAGAACGTCGGCCGGCACGCCCAGCACGCCGGTTTTAACACTGTTGGCGTAGGAAATGACGCCGCCGAGATATACGTCCGACGAGCCGGCAACGACAGTGACCAAATGGCCGATGTTGCCGCCGGTGCAGCTTTCGGCCGTGGCCAGAGTGAGACCGGCGCCACGGAGCCGCGACAGCAGAATGGCCGCGGGCGAGAGGGTGCCCTCCCCGGCCAGAAGATTGCCCAGCAGACCTTTAAGCCGCTCGGCAAGAGCTTCGAAGCGTTCGGCCGACATATCGCGCGCATCGAGGCGCAGCACGATTCGGCCCGGCGATGGAAGGTATGCCAGATGAGCGCCGGCATCGAGCGCATCCTCGAAGGCGGCGAGCCGCTCGGCAAGAGCGCTTTCACTGATGCCCGTGACGGTGTATTCGCGGCGCAGGAAGTGGCCCGTGGCGTGGAAGCGGGCCTGCGCAGCCTCGAGTACCTCCGGGAGCATGCCTCGCGTCTCGAAGGGTACACCCGGCATGGCCGCCAGGACTCCGGCCGGCCCGTCGAACCACATTATAGGCGCCGTGCCGAGCTTGTTCTGAATCACGCGGCACGACGTCGGCACCATGGCCTGACCGCGCGTTAGCTCGTTCATAGCCACACCGCGTTCGTCGAAAACGCGTTCCACGTTGGCCATCACGGCCTCGTCGCGGCGAAGCGTGCCGCCGAAGATGTCCAGGAGGACGCCTTTGGTGATGTCGTCGCGAGTGGGGCCGAGGCCGCCGGTGGTAATGACCAAATCGGCCGCAGCCAGTGCGCGGCCAATGGCGGCGGCGATGGCTCCGGCGTCGTCGCCGACGGTCTCCACACCGGCCACATCCCATCCCGCCGCAGTGAAGGTGCGGGCAATGAGGCCGGAATTGGTGTCGGTGACGCGGCCCAGTAGAATTTCGTCACCTATAATAACAATGGCGAGTTTCATATCTCAACCCGTGCGTAGGGCGTGGCGTCGTAAGGGCAGAAGTCGCCCTCCATATATTTGAAATAGCCCGCCATGGCCACCATGGCGGCATTGTCGGTGGTGAACTTGCGCTCGGGGATGAAAGCCTCGATGCCCTTTGCGGCGCAGAGGTCGGCCACGGCCCGGCGCACACCGCTGTTGGCGCTAACGCCGCCACCTATGGCCACGGCCTTTACACCGGTGATGTCGATGGCTCGGTCGAGCTTGGCCATCAATATATCTATTATGGTTGCCTGGAGCGAAGCGGCCAGGTCGGCCCGGTTCTTCTCGATGAAGTCGGGGTCGGTGCGCATGGCGTCGCGCAGTGTGTAGAGGAAGCTGGTTTTCAAGCCGCTGAAGCTATAGTCGAGGCCGGGGATGCGGGGCTTGGCAAAGTTGAAGCGGTGCGGGTCGCCCTCGGCGGCAAGGCGGTCGATGTGGGGACCGCCCGGATAAGGGAGCCCCATCACCTTGGCGCACTTGTCGAAGGCCTCGCCGGCGGCATCGTCGATAGTACGGCCTAATATCTCCATCTTGCGAGGGCTGCGCACCAGGATAATCTGGGAGTTGCCCCCGCTGACAAGCAGACACAGGTAGGGGAAGGGAGGCACGCGGTCCGAGTCCTTCTCGCGGATGAAATGGCTCAGCACATGGCCGTGAAGATGGTTCACATCTATAATAGGTATACGCAAGCCTAGCGAAAGGCCCTTGGCGAAGCTCGTACCCACCAGCAGCGAGCCTATCAGGCCCGGCCCGCGGGTGAAAGCCACGGCGCTCAGAGCGTGGCGGTCGACGCCGGCGCGACGCAGAGCGGCGTCGACTACCGGAACTATGTTCTGCTGATGGGCGCGCGAGGCCAACTCGGGCACTACGCCGCCGTACTCCTCGTGTACGCTCTGCGAGGCTATGACGTTGCTGCGGAGGATGCCGTCGGTGATCACGGCAGCCGAGGTATCGTCGCAGCTGGACTCTATTCCCAGTATGGTAATCATGTCAGAAGCTCGTTAGTCGGTCAGAATACAAAACTGATTCCAAGGTTCACCACCGCCGTGGAGTAGGCGCTCAGAAGGGTGTAGCGGCCCTCAAGGTTCAGCTTCAGGCTCGGAGTGCAGTAGTACTCGATGCCCGCACCCGCATTGCCGCCGAAGCGGTTGGCGTGGGTGGTGACATCCTTGGCCGTCTCCGGGTCCTCGTCGTGCAGACCCCACGACATATATTGCGCGCCCACAAGAGGATAGACCACAAATCGCGGCGCTACCTCGAAGGGAAAGTCCACGTTGAAGCCTATTCCGAGCGCATCGCGGTTCTTATGGCGAAAAACTATCGATACTTCCGGCGACAGACGCACGTGTTCTGCCGTGGCTACACTGAATTCGAGGCCGGCGGCTACGGAGGTGTTGCGGCTCACGAAGCCCACGCGGGGGCCGAACGACTTCTGGCCTCGGTGGAGCTCGGCGCTGGCCGACGGTGTGATTGCAAGTGCCCCGCACATTACCAAAGCGAGGCCGACAGCGCGCCCGGCAGGCGCTGCAAGCTGATGGATGTGATGAATTGTCATTGTCTTGAGCCGCCCTCAGGCGGAAATCGGCACAAAAATAATAAAAATATATATGATGAACAACAAAACCGCCCCCGCGGTTCGCTCCCACAGTTCAATTATCACTGCCCCCCGGCGCGCCTTCTTCCCGAAAAGACCAACTTTGCAACCGCATACCCTAAAAATTAATCGTTAAAGAATGTTAATAGATGCGCTCGGTTTGAAAAGTTTAACTAAATTAGTGCTGCCGAAAGACCTCTTTCGGCGCCAACTAAACACATTTTCACAATAACAAACACATTATTAAACCTTTAAACAAATATTACGACCTTAAGCCGCTTCCCGCATCGGCCCTGCCCGCGGGGGCAAAAACCATGATTATCCCTAAAACAGCCTAAAACCCCTACACCAAGCTAACAAAAGACAAAAACCCGGCCGGCGCAAGCCCCCGCGCCCACTCCGGCCGACAGCGCTAATTCAATCATCATTATTTTTATGAGAAAGCATCTATTGATGACAATGCTCCTGATGGCTTCCATGCCCGTGGCCGGAACTTTTTCCGCCAAGGCTGCCCCGGAACCCCAGTCGCAGAGTCAAACGGTGACCGCCATCACGGGTACCGTCCTTGATGAGAACAACGAGCCCGTCATCGGCGCATCCGTAGTTCAAAAGGGTGTCAGCACCAACGCCGCTGCCACCGATGCCTTTGGTCATTTCACCCTCCGCGTACCCGCCGGCGCTACCCTTCAGGTAAGCTATGTCGGCTATAAGACAATGGAAGTACGCGCAGCCGCCGACATGACCGTCTACCTGCAGCCCACAACCGAAATGCTCAACGAACTCGTTGCCATCGGCTACGGCTCGCAGAAACGTGCTAACCTCACCGGTGCCGTCGCAACCGTCGACGTTGCCCGCACCATGGACTCCCGCCCCGTACAGGACGTTACCCGCGCTCTTCAGGGTGCTGTCCCCGGCCTGACCATCACCACCACCAACGGTGACTTCTCCTCCAACCCCACAATAAAGATCCGTGGCACAGGTACTCTTTCCAATAATGCAGTATCCACGCCTCTTATCGTTGTTGACGGTGTGCCCGTCGACGACCTTTCCTTCGTCAACCCGGACGATGTTGCCGACATCTCCGTGCTCAAGGACGCCGCCTCCGCCTCCATCTATGGTACTCGCGCAGCCTTCGGTGTGATTCTCATCACCACCAAGAGCGGTGAATCGCAGGAGAAAGTTTCCCTGAAGTACACCAACAACTTTGCATGGAACTCCGCAACCGACTATGCCAAGTTTGCCAACACCGTGACCGACCTTAACACCGCCCTGCAGTCCTACGCCCGCGGCATCGGTTCCTACGAGTGCTTCGGTATGAACTACTGGGACGTTATCCCCTACGCCGAGAAGTGGCAGGCCGAGCACAACGGCAAGCCCTACACCAGCGCCGTACTGCTCCGCCCCTACGAGAGCGACGACAACGTGGGTGACTACATCATCAACGCCGACGGCTCCTGGATTCGCTACGCCGACTGGGATACCGGCAAGACCCTCTTCCACAGCGCTCCTGCCCAGAAGCACAACGTCAGCCTCGACGGCACTTCCGGCAAGACCGTCTACCGTCTGAGCTTCGGCTACGACAGCAAGGAAGGTCTGATGCGCTACAACCCCGAGAAACTGACCCGCTACAACGTAAGCGCCAATATCTCCACCCAGGTTTTCAAATGGTTGAAGGCAGGTGCCCGCTTCAATTTCAGCCAGCGCGACTACCTCTCGCCCGACCTGCAGCGTAACTCGTACCAGTACATGTGGCGTTTCCCGTCGTTCTTCGAAACCTACGGCTACGTTTACGATGCCGACGGCGAACCCCTTTACTTCCGCAACGAAATGGGTCTCCGCGACTCCGGCCACCAGGACAAGACCACCCACACTCAGACCCGTATGCAGGCTTACATGCAGGCCGACGTGCTCCCCGGTCTGAGCATCAACGCTGACTTTACCTATGCAGTGATGAATATGAACAGCGAAGCAGCCCAGGTTCCCGGCAAGGTATGGAACAACTGGTCCAGCAACGCATTCGGCATCTTCAACACTTATTCCAACACCTACGCAGCCCAGAGCAACCGTCGCACCACGATGTGGAACATGAACGTGTTCGGCACCTACAGCAAAACCTTCGCTCAGGACTACAACCTGAAGGTTATGCTCGGTGGTACTGCAGAACGTTGGGACCGCAACTATTTCTACGCTCAGCGCAACTCCCTTCTGGACAACGATATGCCCAACATCAACCTTGCCGCAGGCGACACCTACAGCGTAAACGGTGAACACACCCGTAGCGCAACGGCAGGTTTCTTCGGCCGTATCAACTTCGACTATCAGGGCAAATACCTTCTGGAACTGAACGGCCGCTACGACGGTTCGTCCAACTTCCCCAGCAATGACCAGTGGGCATTCTTCCCCTCCGCATCCGCAGGCTACCGCTTCTCCGAAGAAAGCTACTTCGAACCCGTCAAGAACTGGTGGAGCAACGGTAAGATTCGCGCTTCCTACGGCCACGTAGGTAACGAAGCCGTCGGCAAATATCAGTTCCTCTCCACCGTAGGTCAGGTTACCAAGGGCAACACCCACTGGCTGATGAACGGTCAGAAGATTTCCGAATTCTCCATGCCTACCCTCGTTTCCAGCACTCTGACTTGGGAACGCATCATCACCACCGACGTTGGTATCGACCTCGGCTTCTTCGACAACGCCCTCACCGTAGGTTTCGACTGGTATCAGCGCGACACCCACGATATGCTCGGCCCGGGTGCCACCCTGCCCAGCGTGCTCGGCGCTGCTTCTCCCAAGGGTAACAATGGTGCCCTCCGCACCCGCGGTTGGGAACTCGCCATCGGCTGGAACCACAGCTTCGGCGACGCCGACGTTTACGCCACCTTCACCCTTGCCGATGCCCGCACCAAAATCACCAAGTACAACGATGACTCCAACATCATGTACTCCTACGGCTACGGCTACACTCCCGGCATGTACTACGGCGACATCCTCGGTTTTGAAACCGACCGCTACTTCGAGCTGAGCGACTTCACCGGCCAGAACGAAGACGGCACCTGGAACCGCAAGGAAGGTATTCCCGACCAGAGCGGTCTTGAGCCCAACAAGCAGTTCCACTACGGCCCCGGCGACGTTATGTACCGCGACCTCAACGGCGACGGCATCATCAGCAACGGTATTGAAGGCATGTACGAACTCAACGGCCAAATCTTCGTCCCCGGCGACGCCGGCTACGATGCAGTCAAGAAGAACAAAGAAGCCCGCTACATTGCCCCCGGCACCAAGGAAAACCATGGTGACCTCAAGGTTATCGGCAACGCTATGCCCCGCTTCGAATACGGCTTCCGCATCGGCGGCGCTTGGAAAGGCTTCGACATCGACCTCTTCTTCCAGGGCGTTGGCAAGCGCAACATGTGGGCTACCGGTTCTTTCGTAGTTCCTATGGCAGCCTCCAACCTCGGTACCTTCGAACACCAGCAGGACTACAACCGCTACATCGTCGAAGTTAACGAAGACCTTCACCAATACAACATCGTTGGCTATGAAGTTGATCAGAACAACTTCTATCCCAACATGGTCAGCGGCACAGGTGCTTCCGCCGGTACCGTCAGCAACATCGGTCTTGGCTGGGGTAACTTCTATCCTCAGAGCAAGTACCTGATGAACATGGCTTATCTGCGCTTCAAGAACCTCACCGTGGGTTACACCCTGCCCCAGGAAATCACCCGCAAAGCCCTCATCGAGAAGGCTCGCATCTACTTCAGCGCCGACAACCTCTGCAACCTCTACAATGGTGTGCGCAAGTTCCATATGGACCCCGAGCTCAACCAGACCCATGCAGGCAACCTGAATGACGGTCTCGGCGGTTTCGGTCGCACCGTGCCCATGATGCGCACCCTTTCCTTCGGTGTTCAAGTAACATTCTAACCTCAACAAGGCAAAACAATGAAAAAAATATATTTAATGGGTGTCGCCGGCTTGATGGCTGCAAGCTTCGCAAGCTGCGACGACTTCCTGGACGACAACCGCTACCCGCTGTCCGATCAGATAGCTAACGCGGCTTTCTGGAACAACCCCAACAACGTACAGGGCCAGATCAACTACTTCTACGAAGACTTCCTGGGCTACGGCAACAGCAGCGGCGCCGGCGACTTCTACTTCAAGTACCTCAGCGACGACCAGGCTCAGGGCACCAGCGAAGCTTTCGTTAAGCAGTGGACGTTTACAAACATTCCCACCAAGGCGGATGCTTGGAACGACCCCTACATCGAGATTCGCCGCGCCAACCTCATCATCGAGGGTGTGGCCAACAGCACCATGGCCCAGTCGGACCGCGATAACTTCACCGCTATCGCCCGCATGATGCGCGGCTACCAGTACTATCTGCTGGTTCGTGCTTACGGCGACGTGCCTCTGATTGAGAAAGCTCTCGACCCCGTCGACGAAGCCGAACTCTTCGGTCCGCGCACTCCCCGCAACACCGTGATGGACTTCGCTATCGATGACCTCACCTACGCTTGCGAAAACATCGCCACTACAGCTTCCAAGAACGCATTCAGCTCCGACCTCGCAAAGGCCATCAAAACCGAGCTTTGCCTCTTCGAGGCTTCCTACGCCCGCTACCACGCAAAGGACGAAGCCCGCGCTCAGAAGTACTACACCGAGGTTGTCAACGTGGCAGCACCCCTCGTGGCCAAATATCCCATCGGTGATGACTACCACGCTGTCTACAACTCCTTCCGCGCAGCCCTGAGCAGCAACTCCGAAATCATCTTCATGAAAGAGTATGAACCGGACGTGCTGATGCACTGCACCGTGGACTACACCAGCTCCTCCAGCCCCGTGGCCGGTATGACCAAGGACGCTTTCGACGCATACCTCTTCCGCGACGGCAAACCTCTGGCCCTCACTTCGCTCAACCGTAGCGATGTGGGCAAGCAGTTCCCCCGCATGGCCGCCGACGGCAAAACTCAGCTTAAGGACGACAAGGGCAACCCGCTGTTCAACTACTCCATCCTTGAGCCTCTGAGCGTTCGCGACGGTCGTCTGATGGCCATCACCGACACCGCCGTGTACTACGACGGTCTCCAGTATCAGCGCCCCAACTCCATGCTGATGACTTCTCTCACCGGCTATGGCGTGAACAAGTTCAACAACCCGGCAATGCCCGAGAGCTACACCACTACTATCAAGAACTACACTTGCGCTCCCATCTACTGGGGTGCTTACATCGCTATGAACCTTGTTGAGGCTAAGGCTGAGCTCGGCACTCTTACCGACGCTGACCTCACCAACACCATGAACAAGCTGATGGCCCGTGCAGATCTTCCCAACGTGACTGTGGCCTCCATGACCGCCATGAACGACCCGGCCAACAACATGGGCGTTTCCAGCCTTATTTGGGAAGTTCGTCGCTGCCGTCGCTGCGAGTTCATCTTCGACAAGGCCATCCGCTACTGGGACCTCGTTCGCTGGCATCAGCTCGAGCTCCTCGACACTCAGAAGCACCCCAACATCGGTCTTGGTGCAAACGTGTCGG
This sequence comes from uncultured Porphyromonadaceae bacterium, assembly GCA_900541865.1. Lineage (GTDB taxonomy): Bacteria > Bacteroidota > Bacteroidia > Bacteroidales > Muribaculaceae > CAG-873. Next base: position 34,864 of record UQLO01000017.1, read on the forward strand.
CTGCTCCCGTTGCCGTTGCCAACGTAAACGGCTATCTCAACGCCATTGGCAATACTTCCCGCGTGTTCACCGCTCGTGAATACTTCTATCCCGTGCCCAGCGGTCAGATTCAGCTTAACTCTGCTCTGACTCAGAACCCGGGCTGGGCAAGTGAAGACGAAGACTAAAAAACATTCTGAGTGAATAACATCGGGGGCGCATAATCTGCGTCCCCGATTTTTTAAGACCTATATGAACAAGACACAATTATTGACCCTCTTCGCTTTGACCGCCGTCAGCTCATCGGCAACCGCCGGCTTGGTGACCGGACGTGTGGCCGATACCTCCGGGCAAGGAATGGCCGGTATCCCGGTCAGCGACGGCTATGAAATTGTCGTCACCGACGCCGACGGCCGCTACCGCATCGACAGCGAAAAGACTCTCGGACTGGTCTTCATTACCACCCCCACCGGCTATCAGCCTGCCACCACTCACGGTAATCGCCCCGATTTCTGGCGACTGCTGACCACACCCGCCGACGAACCCGAAACAGCAGACTTTGTCCTTGAGCCTACCGACGACAGCAAATTTGCCTTCCTTGCTTTGGCCGACAATCAAATCAGCAACCGACATGGCGAAGTCAATATGTTCACCTCTACGACAGTTCCGGATGTCAATGCCACCCTCGACAGCCTCCGGGCTGCCGGCTACGACCCATTCGTGATTCTTCTGGGCGACCAAGCGCACGACTGCTATTGGAAAGCCAACCGCTACGGGCTGCCGCAGGCTTATTCCGACATTGAGCGCATAAACGCCCGAGTTTACAGCGTAATGGGCAACCACGACCATGATCCCACGGCCATGAACGACATCGATGCCGGTGCGGAATGGCGTCGTTTTGTCGGGCCCGAATACTATTCGTTCAACAAAGGCGGTGTGCACTTCATCGTTCTCGATGATGAAGAAATTGTCGAAAACGGCCCATTGCTGAGTCAGGACGGCGAGTGCGTCTACAAAAACAAAATACGCGAACCCCAGATGGAATGGCTCAAAGCGGACCTGGCCCTTGTTCCGAAGGAAACTCCTATACTGCTTGCCATTCACGCACCGCTTCTGCCCTCGCCGGGTATGGAGGCCGACTACCGACTCGTCAACGGCGCCGACCTTCACGAGCTGCTCCGTGACCGACAAAACATCGAAATTATATCCGGTCACACTCATATAAGTTATGCCGCGGAGAAAGAAAATCTCCACGAAACCAACTACGGCGCCGTCTGCGGCTCTTGGTGGCTCACAGCCCGCGTAGATCTCGGCAACAAAAACAACCTCTGCCGCGAAGGTACCCCCTCCGGGTATGCTGTCTGGGAGCGCCAAAACGATACCTGGTCAAACATTTTCAAAGGCACCGGCTTCCCGAAAGACTATCAATTCCGGGCTTACGACCTAAACACTATTGTGGTCGACAATGAGCAGCTTGCCGCCGAGTTTCTGCCCGGCCGCGAAAAATCTAACGAGGTGCTGGTCAACGTTTGGAGCTACGGACCCGGGTGGAAGGTGGAAATGTCGGAAAACGGCACTCCGCTGGAAGTGGAACGCGTCCGCTCAAAAGACCCGTTGTTCCTTCTCACCGGTCCGGTGCCCTACCTCGCGCTCGGCAACGAACTGATTGGCACTGTTCGCCCGGTATGGTCATGGCATATGTTCAAGGCCAAAGCTTCCGCACCCGATACTCCGGTAACCATCAAGGTCACCGACCGCGAAGGGCGAGTGTACACCAAGGTTTTCGAACGTCCTGCAACACTCGACATTCACAATCCCTGACAACAAGCTATGAAAAAGGGCGCGTTCGGCTTCGGACGCGCCTTTTTTTGCGGGTTTGTTTTGCGCGGGTTGTCGGGTTTGTGTAATTTTGCATACGCAACAGCTATACTGACTCTGACTATGAAGAAAATGCTTGCCTTAGTGGCAGCGGCGGCCACGGTGGCCGCCGGGTGGTGCGCCGACGGCCCTGCTCTGCGCATGCTCCGCGCCGACGGCCGCACCGACACCGTTTCTACCGCTCGCTACTATCTGATCGGCATCACCGAGCCGGGCGCCACGGCGCTGGTCGACGGCTCCGACTGCCACGTCTACCGCACGGGTTGCTTCGGCACGGAGCTGACACTCGCGCCGGGCGAAAACACGGCCAAGGTTGCCGTGGCAAAGGATGGCGCCACCACAGGGCGCACGGTGAAGATTTTCTACGATCCCGACCGTCGCCGACCCGCCGAAAACGCCGTGGCGCCCCTTGTGGAGCTGCCTGGGCCGCTCGCTGTGGTCTCCAAAGCCGGCGCTTACCTTCAGCACGGCAATGCCGCAGACCGTCTGGGAGGCTCGAAGATGAATTTCATTCCTGAAGGCATCGAATTTGTGGCCGTGGCCGCCAACGACCGCCTCTACCGCGTCATGCTCGGCCAAAACGATTGGGCATACCTTCCCCGCGAGTACGCCGACGAGGCCGGCGAGGCCCCGCAGGCCTACGACCGGGCCGTTACCACCGGCTCTATATCCGTGGCCAACGTCGGCCGCACAGACCGCATCGTGGTTGCCCTCCCCAAACGCCTGCCCTACTACACGCGCACCGAAATCGACCCCTCCACCATACTCATCACCCTCTACGGCGCCACGGACAACTCCAACTGGCTTACCCAGCGGAGCACGCCGGCGATGATCGACTTCGTCGACCTTCGCCGCGAGGGCCCCGACAAACTCACACTGGTCGTTCGCCTGCGCGAAGAGTATTCATGGGGCTACACCGTTGGCTACGACGGCACCAATCTCACCGTCGACGTTCGCCACCGGCCGGCCTCGCTGGCCCTGAGCGACCTCACCATAGGCCTCGACGCCGGCCATGGCGGCGAATACCCCGGCGCACGCTCACCGTCGGGGCTGACGGAGAAGGAAGTGAACCTCGACATCGTGCTCAAGGCTGCCGAAATGCTGCGCAGCCGTGGTGCCCGCGTGGTGCTCACCCGCGAGGGCGACACCGGTCCGAGCATGGCCGAGCGCAAGCGCATATGGCTCGAAGGCGGCGTAGACCTGGCCGTGAGCGTGCACAACAACTCATCGGGCAATCCGCTCGTTCCCATGGGCACCAGCGCCTACTACAAACACATCGCCAACCGCGCCCTTGCCGCCAGCCTCCACCGGGCCATGCTCTCTATGGGCCTGGAAGACTTCGGCCTCACCGGCAACTTCAATTTCTCGCTCAACGGCCCCACCGACTATCCCAACGCCCTGGTGGAAGTGCTCTTCATGTCGTCGCTGCCCGAAGAAGAGCTCCTTGCCGACCCGGATTACCGCACCGAGCTGGCCCGACACATCGTCGAAGGCATCTGCGACTATCTCCGCCAAGTAGAAGAAAGCATCCAATAACCCATATGACCGACATCGAACTTATCCTCGTCAACATAGCCGGGCAAGACCGTCCCGGCGTCACCTCCGCACTCACCGAAATACTCGCCCGGCACAATGCCTCCATCCTCGACATCGGCCAGGCCGACATACACCACTCTCTCTCTCTGGGCATTCTCTTCAAGACCACTTCGGCGCGCTCCGGCGACATCATGAAGGACCTGCTCTTCAAGTGCTACGAGCTCAACGTAACAATCCGCTTCACCCCCGTCAGCGTCGAAGACTACGAGGCCTGGGTGAACCGCCAGGGCAAGAACCGCTGGATTATCACCATACTCGGCCGACGGCTCACCGCACGCCACATCGCCGCCGTTACCGACGAAATAGCCCGCCAGCAACTCAACATCGACGGCATACAGCGCCTCACCGGGCGCCAGCCCTTGGGCGAGGACGAGCAGCCCCGCACCAAGAGCTGCGTGGAGTTCAGTGTGCGCGGCAACCCTCTGGACGTCAACTCCATGCGCGCACGCTTCCTTGAGCTCAGCCAGCGCGAGGAGTTCGACATCTCGCTGCAGGAGGACAACGTGTTCCGGCGCTGCCGCCGCCTGATATGCTTCGACATGGACTCCACCCTGATCGAAACCGAAGTCATCGACGAGCTCGCCGACCGCGCCGGCGTAGGACCCGAGGTGCGCGCAATCACCGAGAGCGCCATGCGCGGCGAAATCGACTTCTGCGAGAGCTTCAAGCGTCGCGTCGCCCTGCTCAAAGGCCTCGACGAGAGCGTGATGCACGACATCGCCGTAAACCTACCCATCACCGAGGGCTTCGAGCGCATGATGGCCGTGCTCAAACGCACCGGCTACAAGACGGCCATCCTCTCGGGCGGTTTCACCTACTTCGGCAACTACCTCAAGGAGCGCTTCGGATTTGACTACGTCTACGCCAACGAGCTCGAAATAGAGGACGGCAAGCTCACCGGACGCTACCTGGGCGACATCGTCGACGGCAAGCGCAAAGCCGAGCTCCTTCGCATAATAGCCCAAGTCGAAAAAATCAACATCGCCCAGACCATAGCCGTCGGCGACGGCGCCAACGACCTCCCCATGCTTGCCACCGCCGGCCTCGGCATCGCCTTCCACGCCAAACCCAAAGTGAAGCAGACCGCCCGCCAGAGCATCTCCACCATCGGCCTCGACGGCGTGCTCTACTTCCTAGGCTTCAAAGACTCCTTCATCCAAGAAGGCAAAAAGTAAGCTCCAAGGAGGGCGAGCTTACGGCTCGCAAGCCGCGAAAGGCGCCAAGTAGGGCGAGCTTCCAGCTCGCAAGCCGCGAAAGGCACCCGCAAGGCATTGAAAAAGAACCCCGTAGGGATTCAATAATGTAGCGCGGGGCGACAGCCCCGGGATATATCGATCTATTAGATATCAGCGACCCCGTCAGGGGTCGAACCTCCGCGAAAGTGCGGACCGTGTTCGACCACCTGACGGGGTCGCCGTTTCCGGTGGTGTGTATTTTCCGGGGGCTGTCGCCCCCGGCTACCTTATTAAACCCCTACGGGGTTATCCTTCTATCGGCGCGGAGCGGCATCCCGTTGGGATGCACGATATCGGCCGTTTTTTTCCGACGGATGAATCCGTCGGCTAACATAAAGCGGGGCGGCGTTGCCGCCCTTTCGGCCGGGCGCCTTTCGCGGCTTGCGAGCTGGAAGCTCGCCCTCCTTGGGCCCTTTCGCGGCTTGCGAGCTGGAAGCTCGCCCTCCTTGGGCGCCTCTCGCGGCTTGCGAGCCGGATGAAGGGCCCGCATTTTAAATTCTACATTCTACATTTTACATTTTCCTCAGTCGAGGGGCTTGATGGCGATGGCGAAGCCGCCTCCGGGGGCTGCCTTGAGGCGCAGGCGGCTGGAAGCCGTTATGCGCTTGGTGGTGATTTTGTAGGCCTGAGGATTGGTGAGGTAATGGGCGTCGGGTGCGTCGGCGTAGATTGTGGCTTCGTAGCGACGGCCGTCGTCGAGGAAGCTGAGGTCGAGGTTCGACTCGTGGCCGTTTTCACCGGCGGTGCATCCCACGAACCAATCGTCGGTGCCTTTTGCCTTTCGCGCCGCCACGATGTACTGCCCGGGCTCAGCCTCGAGGTAGCGGCTCTCGTCCCAGTCGACGGCAACGTCCTTGATGAACTGGAAAGCGTCCATAAATCGCTCGTAGACCTCGGGGAGGTCTGCGGCCATTTGCAGAGGGCTGTACATGGTTACGTAGAGGGCGAGTTGGCGCGCCAGAGTGCTGTTGACGTGGCCTTGGCTTTCGGGGTTCACCTTCTTCATGTCCATTTCGAAGAGGCCGGGAGTGTAGTCCATGGGGCCGCCCTGAAGGCGCGTGAAGGGCAGCACGGTGGTGTGTGAGGGCTTGTTGCCGGCAAAGGCTTCGTACTCCGAGCCGCGGGCGCTCTCGTTGCCGATAAGGTTGGGATAAGTGCGGCAGAGGCCTGTTGGGCGCGTTGCTTCGTGGGCATTGACCATGATGTGGTGCTTTGCAGCCTCAGTGACGGCATAGAGATAGTGGTTGTTGAGCCACTGGCCGTAGTGATGCTCGCCGCGGGGAATCATATTGCCCACATAGCCGCTTTTGACGGAGTTGTAGCCGTAGCGTTCCATCAAGGAGTATGCGGCCTCCATATGGCGCTCGTAGTTGCGGACCGAGCCGGAGGTTTCGTGGTGCATCATCAGTCGTACACCCTTTGAGTGGGCGTAGTCGTTGAGCATATCAATGTCGAAATCGGGATATGGGGTCTGGAAGTCGAAGACATAGTCCTTGGAGTGCCCGAACCAGTCCTCCCAACCCACGTTCCAGCCTTCGACGAGGACCTGGTCGAAGCCGTGCTCGGCAGCGAAGTCGATGTAGCGCTTCACGTTGTCGTTGTTGGCCGGATGTTGGCCGTGGGGGGTGGTGCCGGAATAGTCGAGCGAGCTGAGCTTCACCGAAGGCAGGTCGAAGGTGTATGACCACTGCTTTCCTCCGCCTATCATTTCCCACCACACGCCGACGTACTTGACGGGCTTAATCCACGAAGTGTCGTCGTAGGCGCAAGGGTCGTTGAGGTTGAGGATTAGGTTGGAGGCGAGCATATCGCGGGCGTCGTCGCTGACAATAACCGTACGCCACGGGGAGTGACACGGGGTCTGGAGGTGGCCCTTGTTGCCCTGGGCGTCCGGGGTGAGCCACGACTCGAACACCATCGTTGAGTCGTCCAGATTGAGGTGCATGCAAGAGTAGTCGACCAGAGCTGCCTCGTGGAGGTTGATGTAGAGGCCGTCGTCGGTCTTCATCTGCAGCGAGGTCTGCACACCCGTGGGCGAGAACTGGGTCTGGGAGGCGTTGGAGCATATGGCGTCCTCCATGAGGGAGCGGATTTCGGAGAGTCGACTTTCGGTGTAGTCGTACTCCTGTGTGTCGTAGTCGCCGGCAATCCACCAGGCGGTGTGGTCACCTGCCATTGCGAACTGCGAATGCTCCTCCTTGATGATAAAGTAGGTGAGCACACCGTCCTGGGGAAATTCGTAGCGGAAGCCGATGCCGTCGTCGTAGACGCGGAACCGCACATTCATCTTGCGGTAGCATCGGGGCTGGTCCATCTTGAGGAGCAGCTCGTTGTAGTGGTTGCGGATTGAGCTGTTCTCGCCCCAAACGGGGTGCCAGGTTTCGTCGAAGGTCGACGTTTCGACGGCCGTTTGGCAGAAGCCGTCCATCATGTCGGGTCCGTCGGCGAGCTGCAGGCCCAGCCGCGAGGGCAGAATAACGTCTTTGCCGTTGAAAGTCAAGGAGTAGACAGGCACACTGTCGACCACCTCCGCCGTAAGGACTATATTGCCGGAGGGAGAGCTGATTTGTGCTGCGTGGGCTTGGCCGAAGGCGCAGCCCAAACCTGCGATGGCAAATGCCATCGCAGAGAGGCTCGAGTATTTCATTGGGAATTAGCTTATTACTTTGAGAGTCGTACTATCTTGCAGCCGTGGGCAGCCACCGTTGCCGAAATCGAAGTTGCGGAGCCTTCGTCCTGATGCTTCCAGAGGTCGCGCACTTTGTACTCGCCGGCGATGCCCAGGTCGGCCAGGTTCACGTTGAAACTTTTTGCGGCGTCGTCGCGGTTGAAGAGGCCGACAACGTAGTCGCCTCCGGAGAGCTGGCCGTACCAGATTTGATTGTTGTCATCGTTGAGGGCGTCGCTGAGCGGACGGCCCACAAAGCGGTCGGCGTTAAGCTCCAGGAGCTCGCTGTTCTGGTAGAAGCGCACGTTGTCGCCGATGGTATTGTACTGGTCGGCCACGGTCACCGGACCGCCGGCCATAAGTTGGAGCGAAACCACCGATTCCTTCTCGGCGTCGGTGCTGAAGGTGTTCAGGCGAATGAAGTCGCCGTCGAGAATCACCTTGCCGCGGCCGGAGATGTGGCTCCAGTAGGTAAAACCGTCGAACATATTCATGCAGTTGGGCCAGTTGGCGTAGGAGCGTCCGCGGTCGGCCGAGGAGAAGTGCCACCAGCCGCCGCCGGCGGTGTCAGCCACGATGCGCACCATGTTGCCGTACTGCGCCTCCAGGATGGCGTCGTCGTACATATGAGGCATCACAAGCGAGGTGAATATGCCGTACTTCTTGGCGGCCTCAGCGATGTAGTTGAGGGCGCGGGCGTAGGATTCGCGGCCATAGCCGTGGCCGACAATGCCGATATTGCGGTCCTTGCCGTCCTCGTACCAGGAGAGGAAGTCCATTCGGATGTATTCGATGCCCAGGTCCTTGTAGTGCTTGAAGAAGCCGTCGATAAACTCCTTGCAGCCCGAATTTTCGGCCACGGCCCAGTTGAACCACATATTCTCGGTGGAAGGGTTGGAAACCGATGGCGTGCCGTGCCAGTAGAGGCCGCCGAAGGTGAACTCAGTGCCGGGGATGACAGTGGAGTTTGAGCCGTGGATCCACAGGGGATTGTCGTAGACGCCCACCTTCAGACCCTTCTCGGCGCACTTGGCGACCAAGTCCTTCAGAGCCATCGAGCCGTAGTGGGTCATATAGCCCGTCTCGTCGTTGGCCAGCATGGGTATGAAGCCGTCGGTGCAGATCATGTCGTAGCCGTAGGGCTTGAGGTCGGAGGCCACCCAGTCGATGATGCGGTCCCACTCCTCGGCGCTGATGTCCATGTCGGCGTTTGCGATGCCCTGCTGCTCGCGGGTGTAGCAGTATTCGTAGACGCTCCAGTACATCGGCGCCTTGAAGTTGTGTATTTCGCCCACCTCCGGCAGTTCCGGGAGTTCGTACTTGGGAGGATAGCGCATCTCGTAGTAGTCGTTGTTGGCGCAGCTTACCAGGGCAGCGGCACCCAAAGCGGCCACAAGTATATTGAATTTTTTCATTGTATGGTGTCGGAATAAGGTTGATGTCAGTTGTTGAACTTAGCCTGAAGGGTCATATTCTTAATGTCGAAGGTGAGGGTGTAGTTTCCTTCGTCCTCAATCTTCCACTGGTCGTCGGGGGAGGCGGTGAAGACCATGCCGGGTTCCTCGACGCCGCTGCGAGAGATTCGCACGCCGTTGCGGGCCGGACGGTAGAAGTTTTGGCTCCAGGAGGGGTCTTTCTCTACGAAGGCCTTCATAGAGCCCTTGACGAGCTTGCCGGTCCAGGTGTAGACGCCCTGGCGGCCTTCCACCGGGGTTAGCTCGGCGGCATCGTCCTGGCTCCAGCCGCCGGGGGTGGCGTCGCCGAGGATGAAGAGCGGGTCGACGGTTGCCACTGCCTCAAGGAACTGAGCGTCGAAGGTCATGGCCTCCGTGTTGAAGGTGAGGCGGTAGCGGCCGGCGGCGGTCACTTTCCATTTGTCGTCGGGGTCGGTGGTGAAGACCATGGTGCGATTTGCCACGCCGGAGGCCGAAACCTCGCAGCCCGCCATGGTCGGACGATAGAAGGGAGCGGAGAAGTCCTTGACAAGGCATGCTTTGAATTCACCCTTGTTGAGCAGGCCCTCCCAGACGTAGAGCCCCTTGGTTTCGGAAGTGATTTCGGTGGCATTGTCCAGGCTCCAGCCGCCGGGGGTAGCGTCGCCGATGAGATACAGCGGGGGCACCGGCTCTTCTACCTTGCCGCCGGAGATGCACACGGCATCGAAGGTCATGGCTTCGGTGTTGAAGGTGAGGCGGTAGCGGCCGGCAGCAACCACTTTCCACTGGTCGTCGGGGTCGGTGGTGAACACCATGGTGTTCGAGGCCACGCCGGAGGCGGAAATTTCGCAGTCGGGGGTCGCCGGGCGGTAGAAGGGCGCGGAGAAGTCCTTCTCGCGGGCAGCCTTGAAAGTGCCGGCCTTGAGGTCGCCTTCCCAGATGAAAATGGCCTTGTTGGCGGCATCGCCCTGAATCTCGGTTGCGGCGTCCCAGCTCCAGCCGCCGGCTGTAGCTTCGCCTATCATATAGAGCACGGCGGGCTGCTCAACCTCGCCGCCGGAGATGCAGACGGCATCGAAGGTCATAGCCTCAGTGTCGAAGGTGAGGCGGTAGCGGCCGGCGGCCACTACTTTCCACTGGTCGTCGGGCTCGGTGGTGAACACCATGGCGTTGGAGGCCACGCCGGAGGCGGATACCTCGCAGTCAGGGCTTGCCGGGCGGTAGAAGGGGGCTGAGAAATCTTTCACCTTGGCAGCTTTGAAGGAGCCGGCCTTGAGGTCGCCTTCCCAGACGTAGACGGCACTGTTTGCGGCGTCGGCCTCGATTTCGGTAGCGGCATCCCAGCTCCAGCCGCCTTCGGTAGCCTCGCCGATCATATAGAGCACATTGCGCTCCTCGACGGCGGAGAGGAATTCGGCGTTGAAGGTCATGTCGGCCGTGTTGAAGGTCAGGCGATAGCGGCCGGCTGCGGTCACGAGCCACTGATCGTCGGGGTCGGTGGTGTAGACCATCTTGTCGGAGGCCACACCGGAGGCGGAAACCTCGCAATTGGGAATTTCGGGGCGGTAGAAGGGTGCGGAGAAGTCTTTCTCCATGGCTGCCTTGAAGGAACCGCGGCCCAACTCGCCTTCCCAAACGAAGAGAGTGTTGGTCTCGTCGGCGGCTTCGATGACAGTAGCGGCATCCCAGCTCCAGCCGCCCTCGGTAGCCTCGCCTATCATATATAGCTTTGCGGCGGGGGTGTAGTCGCCGGTGTATTCTGCGGCTATGGTCCAGTGCTCCAGGTCGAGGGTGATACGGTAGATGCCCGGCTGGGTCACTTTCCACTTATGGTCGGGAGCGGCGGTGTAGACAAAGTTCTCGCTTGCCACTCCTTCGGCGTTGATTTCAACACCATCGGATTCGGGGCGGATAAAGGAAACGTCCCAGCTGCCGGTTTCCGTGCAAGCCTTGAACTCGCCGGCATCCAGAGTGCCTTCGTAGACGAAGATATAGTCGCTCTTCTTCTCCAGAGGGGTAGGCTCGTCGATGCTCCAGCCGTTGGGGGTAGCGTCGCCCACGATGAAGACATTTTCGGCCACGATTGGCTCGATGACCACGGGGTCGAGCTCGCGCACGTAGTCGGCCTGCATCTTCCAGTTGCGCAGGTCGAAGCGCAGGCTGTAGATACCGGCTTCGGTCACCTTCCATTTGTCGTCGGGGTCGCCGGCGTGCATGGCAAAAGCGGTTTCGGCGATACCGCCCTTTCCGAGAGGTTCATTGGCGTTGACGGGGCGGATAAAGGGGCTGTCCCAGCTTCCGGTGGTGAGGCAGAGCTTCATCTCGCCGGTGTTGAGGGCGCCTTCCCAGGTGAACACCAGGGGGTCTTCCTCGGTGGGATTCAGAGGGGTTGGGGCGTCGATGCTCCAGCCGTTGGGCGTAGCGTCGCCCACCATATATAGAGTCGAGGTCTTGATGGGGAGATTGCCCTCGATGGTAATCAGTTCCTTCTCATCTTCGCATGCAGCCAGCCCGAGGAGCACGACCAGACCGGTGAGAATGGAGAATATGTTCTTAACGTTCATTCCGTTGAGTTTTAAGCAGGTTTATTAACGTCCGTAGCCGGGGTTCTGCACCAGGATGGAGTTGGAGTTGAGGATGGTGCGCGTAATGGGGAATATTGCGGTGTGGTTGTCGGTGTCGGGAGTCTTGTCCCACCAGCGGCCGCTGTTGAACTTGCCGAAGCGCACCAGGTCAATGCGACGACGGCTTTCGGCAAAGAACTCGCGACCCCACTCGGCCAGCATTTCAGCCTCGTCGAATCGAGCGTTGCCTTCGGGCGAATAGAGCACCTGTTCGAGATTTTCGACCGGGTAGTTGCGGCGGCGCACGCTGTTGAGGAGCTTGGCGGCGCCGTTGCGGTCGTTGTCGCGCAGTTTGCACTCAGCCAGCGAGTAGATGATTTCCGGCAGGCGGATTTCGGTGTAGTCGCTCTCGAGCTGGTTGGGGTCGTTGTCGTCGTAGAAAGGATACTTCACGAAGTGCCATCCCGAGTTGTGGTCGCCCTTGACCAGTGTGCTTGTTTTGTCGGAGGGCCACTGGGTGGGCTCCATGCCCTGGAAAGTACCCACGGCGTCGCGCAGATAGAGGTCGTAGGGCTGCTCGGGTGCGCGCAGGCGCTTTGTGGCTCCGGTTTCGGCATCGGTGTATTCGAGGTATCCGAAGAGGAACATACCTTCGCGTCGGCTGTTGCCCAGATTGGCGTAGAGCTTCATGCGCTCATCGCCGGGATACTTGCGGAAGTTCTGCACGGGCATACCCAGTTCGTAGTCGTAGAGCTCGCCGTTGAGGTCGTAGCTGGGGGAGGCGGCGTACTTGGTGTTGTGGCCCACGCCGGACTTGGTGTCGTTGAAGAAAGCGGAGGCCTTTGCGGGCACGGTCCAGGCGTAGGTGTCGCCGTCGTAGTGCCAGTGGGTGTAGCCCTTCGAGCCGGGGAAGCCGAAGAGAACTTCGTCGCAGGCATCGTTGTCCCAGTCGAAGGCGGCGTCCCAGCGGTCGGCCAAGGCATAGTCGCCATATTTGCCGTCGAGAATATCCTGAGCCACGGCGGCGCAGTCGCTGTAGTGAGGTGTTCCGGTGTATACCTCGCCGTTGAGGTAGAGGCGAACCAGAAGCGCGGCGGCGGCAGCCTGCGTCCACTGGCCCTGGAGGGTGGCGTTAGTGCCGAGGCCTTCCTTCTTGACCAGCAACGTAGTGCAGTCCTTAAGCTCGGACTCGATGAAGTCGAACACGTTCTGCGGCTCGGCCTGAGGATTGTTGGGCATATCGGCGTAGGTAGTCACCAGGGGAACATTGCGGAAGGCGTCCAGAAGGCGGATGTAGAACCAGGCGCGCAGAGCGCGGCACTGCGCCTTAAGATTGTCGAACTCGGCCTGTGTGAATCCGAATCGCTCCGGGGTGAAGCCCTCAAGGTCTTCGATAACCAGATTGCACTGCATGATGCCCTGGAAGCAACCGTTCCACTCGGTCTGCGCCTCGCTGAGGTCGTCGACGGTCCAAGTGTGGTAGTGGAGGCGCTCCCACTTTCCGCCGTCGTACCACCATCCGTCGCGAGTGGGCGTTATGAGCTGGTCGGCGGTGAGTTCGTTGAGGACGTGGCGGCTGCCGATGCTCCAGAAGGCATGCTCGAAGGGGCGGAAGGTTGCGCGGATCACGTCCATCTTGGTATTGTAGTAGTTTTCGGAGCCCACCTGGTCGTAGAGAGTCTCGTCCAGGTCGGTGCAGCTGCCCAGCGCGAGCACTGCGGCGGCCGCTACTGCTATTTTGTGGATAAATTTCATTTCCGGATTTTTAAATGGTATTAGAAATCAACCTGAACGCCGGCAATAAACTGGCGGGTGGAAGGATAATAGGAGCGGCTGCCCTGAGCGCCCGGCTCAAGGCCGTTGACCTGATAGGAGGAGGGGTCGACGCCGCTGAACTTGGTGATGGTGAACACGTTTTTCACCGTGCCGTAAACTCGTATGCGGTCCAGGAAGCGGCATTTGGGCAGCTTGAGGGTATAGCCCAGAGTTAGCATGTCGAGCTTGAAGTAGTCGCCTCGCTCCAGGAAGTAGTCGCTGACCACGGGAGCGGCATCGGGGTTGATGTCGAAGTTCTTGCCGTAGGCCTTCTTGAGCATATTGCCGGTGAAGTTGCGGGTGCCGTAGTAGAAGTCGTGGATATTGAAGATGTCGTATCCGAAAGCGCCGCGGAAGAAGAGTGCCAGGTCGAAGTTGCGGTAGCGGAAGTTGTGGGTGGTCGACATGGTGAACTTGGGCATGCCGTTTCCGACTATGGTTCGGTCCTCGTCGGTGGCCTGGGCGGCCTGGATGATGTCGCCTTCTTTGTCGTAGACGAGCCAGTTGCCGTCGGAGTTGATGCCGGCGTAGCGCCACATATAGAAGTTGCCAAGCGATTCGCCCTTCTCGATGCGCTGGAGATTGTAGAAGGGATAGGGATCTTCGGTGCTGCAGACGTTGTAGTAGTCCTGGCCGACGTACTGCGAGTTGCTGAATTCGACGAACTTATTGCTCATCCAAGTGCCGATCACGCCGAAGCTGTAGGAGAAATCGCGGGTGTTGACGACGTTGAAGTTGAGGTCGAATTCAAAGCCGGTGTTTTTCATGGTGCCGACGTTGACGAAGGTTTCGTCGTGGATGTTCGGCGGCACGGGCACCTTGTAGTTGCCCAGCAGGTCCTGCTGGCGGCGGTTGAAGTAGTTGAGCGAGCCGTATATGCGGTTTGTGAGGAATGAGAAGTCGATGCCGACGTTCCAGTTCTTGCCCTTCTCCCATTTGAGGTCGGGGTTGACGTTCTTGCCCGGACCCCACACCTGGAAGTACTTGCCGTTGTAGAAGTAGTAGCCGAATCCGCTCATAGTGTTGATGGAGAGGTAGCTGCCGAAGTCCTGGTTGCCGGTGACGCCATAGTCGGCGCGGATTTTGAGGTCGTCGATCCAGGAAATGTCGCGCATGAACGACTCCTGCGAGATGCGCCAGCCGGCCGACACAGCCGGGAAGTTGCCCCACTTGTGGTTCTGGCCGAACTTGGAGGAACCTTCGTGGCGCAGAGAAGCCGTAAGGAGGTATTTGCCCATGTAGTCGTAGCTGACGCGGCCGAAGAAGGATATGAGTTTGGCATCGTTGCGGTAGCTGCCCATCATCACTTCGCCTTCTTCCTTGGCCCAGTCGCCGGAGCCGAGGTTGTCGGCGCCTAGACCGTCGTTGGGAAAGTCTTTGTTCTCGGCGTTGAAGCCCGAGTACTGCGAATACTGGTAGGAGTAGCCCAGCATGGCCTTGAGATTGTGGCGGTTGGCAAAGCGGGCGCTGTAGTTTGCAAGCCATTCCACAACGTACTGCCGCTCTTTGGAGTAGGAGCGCGACGCCTCGCCCTCATGGCCGTTGTTGATGGAGGTGGTCGAGGTCGACGGCCGGAAGAAAGAGTTGTCGTTGCTGTACTGGTGGTCGGCGAACATCACCTGTGTGGTGAGCGTCTGGTTGCTGTCGCCGTTGGGAGCCAGCAGGGGCAGCAGGTTGAGGCGGAGGGTGCCGTCCCAGTCGAGCAGTTTGGTGTCGGCGTGGTCCTTCTCGAGTCGCTGACGCTCCACGGGGTTGGAACCTACGATCTGGCCGTAGAAGTTATAGTACTGGGCCTGATTTTCAGGATTCATCAGCGGGGTGGTGGGATTGGCCTCCAGAGCGTCTTTGAACACGCTCCAGTCGGCGTTGTCGCGGTATATTATGCGGGGAGCCACATTCATCTGGATGGTGAACAGGCCGCCCTTGGTGGTATGCATCACCGAAGCGCGAGCACCATATTCCTCGCGGTTGGAGCGAAGGTCGATGCCGTTGGCGTCGCGGTAGTCGGCGCTGACGCGGTAGTTGCTGCGCTCGTTGCCGCCGCTGACGGTCAGGGTGTGCTGCATGGTGAAGCCGGTGCGGGTCACGGCCTTGAACCAGTCGACGTTGCCGCCAAGGTCAACGCCGCGGTCGCCCCAGCCCAGGCGCACGTCGCGGAAGTCCTGAGCGCTCATCATATCGAGGTCGCGGTTGACAACATCCCAGGCGAAGGTGCCCGAATAGGAGGTGTGGGTGCTACCGTCCTTGCTGCCCTTCTTGGTGGTTACCAGAATGACGCCGTTGGAGCCGCGCGTGCCGTAGATAGCGGAGGCGGCGCCGTCCTTGAGGATGTCGAAGGAAGCGATGTCGTTGGGGTTGATATTGGTAAGATTGCCGCCGGGCACACCGTCGATCACAATCAGCGGGCCGAGGCCGGCCGAACGCGACGATACGCCGCGTATCTGGATGCTGGCCTGATTGTTGGGGTCGCCGGCGCCGGTGTTGGTGATGGACACGCCGGGCACTTTGCCCTGAATCATCATCGACGGGTCCAGAGAGCTCACCGACAGGAAGTCTTTCTCCGAAACGTGCGAGATGGCCGAGGTGAGCTCCTTTTTATCCATAGTGCCGTAGCCCACGACAACCACTTCGTTGAGCACCTCGGAATTTTCCCACAGCTCTACATTAATAGTAGAGCGGCCGCCCACTGCAATGTCCTGCGTCTTGTAGCCCACATAGGTGAAGCGCAGAGTGGCGTTGGAGGCCACGCTCAGAGTATAGATTCCGTCAATGTCTGTGGTGGTGCCGGTGTTTTGGCCGGCCACTGTCACACTCACGCCGATGAGCGGTTCGCCGGACGAATCACTCACCGTTCCCGACACATTTATATTCTGCGCCGTCGCCCCGAAGGCCGCCAACAGCAGAAGGGTCAGAAACGCAAACCGTGCAGGCAGTTTGATCTTTTCCATTGTTTTCGTGATATTAAATTTTTATTGGTTTTTTCTTGTTCTGATGCAAAATTAGGCATTGTAGGCAAGCCCGTCAACGGCTTGTAGGGAAAAAGTAGTTATTTTGAAGAGCACTTAACTTATACGTCAGGCATTTAGCTCTTTTGAGGCCCTCGTTTTATATAGTTGTTTTAGAGCGTTAAAAAGCCCCGTCGGCTCGAAAAAAGCGATAAAATGAGTGCTACCGCTCCGGCGACACCTGCCCGATTTTGAGCACCATCCGCTCGAGGTCGCCTCGGTCGCCCCGCGCCTTGTTGCGCATACGCGTGCGGTAGTTGTAGATGGTAGTCAGGGAGTAGTGCAGGAAGCGGGCAATGCGGTCGCTGTCGGAAATGCCAAGGCGTATCAAGGCGAAGATGCGCTGCTCCGGAGTCAGCGTCCCCGGCTTTTTGGGCACTATGGCCTCTTCGGGCAGCAGCAAGGCGTTGAGATCTTCGACGAAGGTCGGGAATAGGCTGAGGAAGGTTTTGTCGAACTCGTTGTAGAAGGATTTCAGCTCAGAGTCGACCATAGCCGACGATTTGACCATCTTCTGCAGCTCGGCGGTCTTTCCTGTGGAAAGCAGCTTGGCGATGGTCTTTCGGTAGCCGTCGAGCAGCTCGATGTGGGAGAGCGACTGGTCCATATACCGGCCGATGTATACCTCCTTGAGCTCCGAAATCTCCACTATGGCGCGGTTGGCCTCCTGAAGCTGGGCGTTGGAGCGCGTGAGCTGCTCGTTGAGGCTGTTTAGCCGGAGGTTGCTCTCGTTGAGGCTGTTGTTGAGGGTGTTGAGCCGGTCGTTTGCCTCCTCCAGGCTGCGTCGGCTCTGCGCCAGTCGCACCATCTGCTTGCGCATGTAGGCCAGCAGGATAATCAGCAACACCACCAGGATGGTGATTATGACCAAGGTGCGCTGCAGCGATTTCTTTTGGTTGCGCACGGTGTCGATATAGATTCCGTTGATGGTTGGATAGGAGTCGTTGAGCTCAACTATTCGCTGGCGGGCGTTGCACTTGGCGGCGTCGTCGACGGCAATGGTCAGAAAGTTATAGGCCCGGTCGAGGTCGCCCTCGCGGTAGAGAAGCAGGGCGAGCTCGCGAAGCGAAATGTACTCGCGCACAGCGCTCTTCATGTCCGAAATGGCCGAGATGAGAAGTTGCTCCTTGCGGGCCGTTTCGTCGCCCATCGCCTTGTAGGATTCGGCCAGCGTCCAGGCGCAGATGGCGCGGTCGTGCTCGCTCACGGCCGTGGTGTCCAGAAAGGCCTCGAGAAGGTCGACTGCCTCGCGGGGGCGGCGGTGCACGTTGAGCTGATCGGCGCGGATCAGGAGGTGGAAGAGGCTGCCCGGTGCATTCGAGGCCAACAGCGAGTCGCGGTAGCGGTCGGTCAGTGCGGCGTAGCGGGCCCGTTCCGGCGCAAAGGCCGAGTACTCGGCAAGACTGCCGTAGAGGGTGCGCTTGGTGTGGAAGAAATACGACCGCAGATAGTC
The DNA here is from genome assembly GCA_900541865.1 of uncultured Porphyromonadaceae bacterium. GTDB lineage: Bacteria > Bacteroidota > Bacteroidia > Bacteroidales > Muribaculaceae > CAG-873. The sequence continues at coordinate 52,493 of UQLO01000017.1, forward strand.
CGGAACGGCCTCATGGGCGATGGAATCGGTTATTACCAAAGCCTCGGGATACATCGCTGTGGCACACAGTATGTTGGCGCGATTCAACCGGGCGTTGAGAACGAGGTTGTCGTCGCCGATGCGCCGCGCCAGGGCCTCCATGCGCTGGCTGACGGCATAGGCCGAGTCGGCGTTGAAGGGATGGTATTCGCCGAAGAGCGTCCCCAGGATGTTGAAGCGCTCGCGCAGGTCGGCCGCCGAGGCTGCGCTGTCGCGAAGCTGCTCGATGCGCGCCTGACGAGCTGCAAGATATACCTGGCGCCGACCTATCACAGAGTCCAGCTCGGCAAGCAGCGAGTCGGTGCGCGTTGCACCGGCACCGGCCGAATGTATACAGCATCCGGCCAACACGCACAGGAACAGGCAATAACGGACAAAACTCATTTCAGCTACTCGGCTCGTTCAGTCTTAGGCGCCACTGCGGGCGAACGAGTTCACAAAGTTAATAAAAATTTAGCCAACACAAAAAAGACGCCTTAGTTAAAGGAGCTTTTAACCTCCGTTAATACTCGCCACTTGCATAAGCCGAAAAAAAAACGTAACTTTGCGCGAATTTTAACGGAAAAGAAAAACAATCATTTAACGCATTTTATGAACGTAATCAAGAAAACCATCGCACTGCCCGATGGCCGGGAAATCACCATTGAGACCGGCAAACTCGCAAAGCAGGCCGATGGTGCGGTAGAAGTCAGAATGGGCAACACTATGCTCCTGGCCACCGTCGTTACCGCAAAAGAAGCCGGCGAAGGCGTTGACTTTATGCCTCTGCAGGTGGAATACAAAGAAAAATTCTCCTCCGCAGGCCGTTTCCCCGGCGGCTTCCTCAAGCGCGAAGGCCGTGCCAGCGACTACGAAATCCTCACCGCCCGTCTGGTCGACCGTGTGCTCCGCCCCCTCTTCCCGGACAACTACCACGCCGACACTTTCGTAAACATCACCCTCTACAGCGCCGACGGCGTTGACGCTCCCGACTGCCTGGCCGGTCTGGCCGCTTCCGCCGCCCTCGCCGTGAGCGACATACCCTTCAACGGTCCTATCTCCGAAGTACGCGTGGCTCGCGTAAACGGCGAATTTGTGATCGACCCCACCTTCGAACAGCTCAAAAACGCCGACATGGAACTCATGGTAGGCGCCACCTACGACAACATCATGATGGTCGAAGGCGAAATGAACGAAGTCAGCGAAGCCGACCTCCTGGCCGCCCTCCGCGCCGCCCACGATGCCATCAAGGTGCAGTGCAAGGCTCAGATGGAGCTCGCCGAAGCTGTCGGTTCTACCGTTAAGCGCGAATACTGCCACGAAACCAACGACGAAGCCCTCCGCGCCGACGTTCACGAAAAATGCTACGACCGCGCATACGCCATCGCCAAAACCGGCTCCGCCGACAAGCACTGGCGCGCCGAAGCCTTCGAGGCTATCTGCAACGACTACATCGAGTCCCTCCCCGAAGAAGAACGCGACGAAAAAGCTCCCCTGGTGAAGCGCTACTACCACGACGTGGAGAAAGAAGCCATGCGTCGCTGCGTGCTCGACGAAGGTATTCGCCTCGACGGCCGCAAGACCACCGAAATACGTCCCATCTGGGCTGAAGTCGACTACCTGCCCGGCCCCCACGGCTCGGCCGTCTTCACCCGCGGCGAGACCCAGGCGCTCGCTACCGTGACCCTCGGAACCAAGCTCGACGAAAAGATTCTCGACGACGTCCTCAACCAGGGCCGCGAGCGCTTCCTGCTCCACTACAACTTCCCGCCCTTCTCCACCGGCGAAGCACGCCCCGTGCGCGGTGTAGGTCGTCGCGAAGTTGGCCACGGCAACCTTGCCCACCGTGCTCTCAAGCGCATGTTCCCCGACGATTTCCCCTATGTTTGCCGCATCGTCAGCGACATCCTCGAGTCGAACGGCTCTTCCTCGATGGCTACCGTGTGCGCCGGCACCCTCGCCCTGCTCGACGCCGGCGTGAAGATGAAGAAGCCCGTCAGCGGCATCGCTATGGGCCTTATCTCCGACGGCTCCAAGTACGCCATCCTCTCCGACATCCTCGGCGATGAGGACCACCTCGGCGACATGGACTTCAAAGTGACCGGTACCGCCGACGGTATCACCGCCACACAGATGGACATCAAGTGCGACGGCCTCAGCTACGAAATCCTCGAACGCGCCCTCAACCAGGCCCGCGAAGGTCGCCTCCACATTCTTGGCAAAATCGCCGAAACCATCTCCGCTCCCCGCGAAGACTACAAGCCCCACGTGCCCCGCATCGTCACCATGCTCATTCCCAAAGAGCTCATCGGTGCTGTCATTGGCCCGGGCGGAAAGGTTATCCAGGGCATCCAGGAAGAAAGCGGTGCCGTGGTTTCCATCGACGAAATCGACGAGGGCGGCTTCATAGAAGTGGCTGCTTCCAACAAGGACTCCATCGACCGCGCACTCGCAATGATCAACGCCATCGTTGAGCTTCCCGAAGAAGGAAAGGTATACGACGGCACAGTGCGCTCCATCATGGAATTCGGCGCTTTCGTTGAGTTCATGCCCCACCGCGACGGCCTCCTCCACATCAGCGAAATCGCTTGGGAGCGCCTCGACGACATGGAAGCTTCCGGCCTCAAGGAAGGCGACAAAGTGCAGGTAAAACTCATCGAAATCGACAAGAAGACCGGCAAATACCGCCTCAGCATGCGCGCCCTCCTGCCCAAACCCGAAGGCTACGTAGAGCCCGCACGCGCTCCCCGTGGTGAGCGTCCCCGCCGCGATGGCGACCGCCCCCGCCGCGATGGCGACCGTGGCCCCCGCCGCGACAACCGCGGTCCTCGCCAGCCCAAGAAGGACTAAGCAACCCGCCGCAATCTAATTTATAAAAGCGTCCGCACCCCGCGGACGCTTTTTTTGTCGCCTGATCCTCCGCCCCCACAGAAGCCGTTGCGGGCCATATGGAGTGACGGCTTCAGCCGTCACCGCCCCGCCGAAGCATTTGTCGCCGGAGAATCCCTCCGTGATAGGGCGAGGATTTGAAATCACCGCCGGCCAGGCGGTGCGGGACCTTCCGCGGCCAT
>UQLO01000018.1 GCA_900541865.1 uncultured Porphyromonadaceae bacterium
CCGCTACGCGGTTCTATTTCAATGCCATAAGTGTATGTTTGCGGGCCCTTTCGCGGCTTGCGAGCTGGAAGCTCGCCCTCCTTGGCCGCCGGACCGTGTGCCTGCTCCAAACCGTCTAGCCATAAAAGTTACCTTCGCCTGCCCGCGGGGATTTCAAATCCCCGCTCCATACGCCGACGCAAACCGCTGGAAAAGAACCTCTACGGGGTTCTCTTACAATGGTTTAGGCGTCCGGCATTCCCTTCGGGATGGGCGAGGGCTGAAGCCCTCGGTCCATACGCTCGCGGACCCTTTCGCGGCTTGTGACCTTATGCAAATAGGCCCGGGGAAGGGTTTCCTCGGGCCTTTTTGTCGGAGTGGGGCTTACTCTATGGTGAGTGTGTAGGGATATGCGGTCAGGTCGAGTTTGATTGTGATTTTGCCGGTTTTGGGCGCCTTGAAATTGGGGCCGTCCCACCACATTTCGCCCGAGCCAAGGCTGCTGCCGACCACGGCCTGACCTCCGGAGAGGTTGCCGCCGAAGTTGATGCCGTTCCAGGCGCCATTGGCGCGGATTTTGAATTCTTCGCCTTGCTTGACCGACATCTCCACCGTGTAGACGAGGCCGTCGGCAGAGGGAGCCATGGCGATGTCGCTGCTCCAGCCGGTCATTGCGCCGCATACTCCGAGGGTTTCGATTTTCACGGGGTCCTGATATGAGAAAGCGTTCATATCGCAGCTCACGAAGGTGAGTGCGGGCGTGGTGTTGCCTGTCTGAATGGCAGGTCCGTCGATTTTGAGCTTGTTGTTCGAGCCGCCGTAGTGCACGGTGCCGTCGCTCGTTTGGCCACAGAGAGTGAATTCCGAGCCGAGTTTGACGATGCCGCGGTAGACGGCCAAATCGGCGTCAGGGCCGAGCGCCACAGAGGCGTCCTGAGCATCGCCCGATATCGTTGTCTGGCAGTAGAGGAAGGGCACTTTGGGATTTACATTGCCTGTCGAACCGGAAGCGCCTTTAACCTTCACGGCGCGGATGGGGAGGCCGACGTAGCGGTTGTTGACGCCCCAGTTCACCCGGCGAGGTTCTACGCCCAGAGTATACGAGGCGACGATAGAATTTTTTTCGCATGTCGAAGTCCAGAACATGCCGTACTCGCCGTCGCCCTCTTCCTGGCCCTGAAAGCTTTGTCCTAAAGCCGGGAGGAAGAGCTGCGCGCCGTTGGGCCCCGTCAGCAGTTGACCGTTGACGCCGTCGACGGTGGTCCAAACCGCAGAGCAGTTCTCTCTCAGTTCGGTGACTTCATCGCGCGTGGGCATGCGCCAGCTTTCGCCGAGGGTCGCCGTTGCGGCGTCGTAGCGGGCGGTGAGGTTGCCCTGGGCGTCGATGGCGCCACGCGATTTGAGCTGCGAGAAGCTCTGCTCGTAGAGGTCGCCGCCGATGGGGAAGGAGGTCTTGGGGCGCGTTTCGCCCCAGCTGTAGCGCCCGCCGAGCTGAGTCGAGGTCTGGGCGCCGAGGCTGCAGAGTGCCCAGTCGACCGAAAGACCGAGGTCCACGACTCGCGGGTCGATTTCGGAGGTGGAGACCTTGGTCACATCGTTGATGGAGAATGAGGTTGAGCCATCGGTGGTGACAACGTTCATAGTTTCGCCATCCATGGTGATTTTAACGATGGACTGAACGGAAAATTCTCTCATGTCGCCGTTGGAGGCCTGTACGTAGATGGTTTCGCCCTGCGCAAACACCGAAGCCGCGGCGCAAGCCATCACTATTGAAAGAAATGTGGATTTCATGAGCGCGGATCAGTTTTTTACGAATTTGATTGATTTATTAGCCGACACTGCGATGTAGATTCCTCTGCAGAGGCCGGCGACCGACAGCTCGCATCCTTCGGTGGAGGCTGCGCAGCGCCCGGCGAGATCGTAGACGGCAATACCGTCGGCGGTCGACGCTATGGAAGCCGTCGCAGGGTTGAACCTGAAGTGCACGGAGGTCTCGGAGGCCTCCGTCAGGCCGCTGTTGTCTCTGTTGGTAAAGTACCAGCCGCCGATGGTGTCAAAGGCCCATTCGTCGGCGCCTCCGTTGTAGCTGAGGCAGACGGTGAGGGTGTTGTCGGCAGAATTGCCGAAAGTAATTTCGGGATTGTCGGCCAGACTGACCTCAATATTTCCGGAAGAAGTCTGTACAACCAGACTTTTCTCCCGGGGCGAGTCGGCAAAGGCGGCGATTGAGGGAATGGCGATCAGCGCCAGTATCCCCAACCTTAGAAATTTCTTCATGACGTAGAAGATTGAAAGATTGAAAGTTGTTGAAATGTATAGTAAGAGATATAATCTATCTTGCTTTGATGTTCACGTCGCGTATGGGAGCGAAATACCAGCCTTCCATCGAAGAGTCGTATGTGGAGAGCGAGTCGACGTGGCCGGTGCTGCTGTCGATGCGCATGGCGTAGAGCCGGGCCTGCGTCCCGTCGTGGGTGGCGCACATAAGCAGAGGGGTGCTGTCGTGGGTGCTGATGTTGGGCGAGTCGAGTAGCTTGAGCATGGTGATTTCACCTTCGAAGCTCACCGGAGTGCCGTCCGACATCACCAGACAGCGGGGCGCCGAAATGCCGGTTGTGCCGTCAAGCCCGAAATTGTAGACCCCGCTGCGGCTCGCGTAGTAGCACATGTTCGGTGTGGCTCCGAAGTCGAAGGCTACCGGATTGTCGATGTTGGGGAAGTTGCTCAGGCCGGTGATGAAGCGAGGTATGTCGGCGTTGCCCGATTCGCCCCCTGTGTTGTTCTGCGGCGAGAGAAGCACCATGAAGTATTGGTCGGGGAAGCGGCTGTTGGTCGGCAGACCTTTGAGCACGGCGGCAACGTCGAGGTTACTGTTGGTGCACATAGTAATCAGTTCGGCCTCCATATCGCCGGGGTTGAAAGCCACGGCATCGTCCTTGGTGTCCAGCAGGTTGATCCGCATCGAGCCGGGCAGGAACTGGGTCACGCCGACGAAGCCCTTCTGCGGCTTGCCGTTCACGCTGTTGCAGTACATCAGGTATAGGATTCGCGAATAGTGGACGTCGCAGAAAAAGGGGTCGAAGGTAAAGGCGTTGCCGTCCATGGCAATGTCCTGGCTGAAGGGGAAGGGAAAGAGAAATTGCGTTTGGTGAGCCGGGTCGAAGGTGTAGAACCGACCGTCGTTGAAGCCCACGCAGTACATGCTGTTCTTGGCGATGAAGAGCTTGCCCAAGTCGGTAAGATTGCGGTTGGCGTCGCAGTCGTAGAACATATCGCGCCAGGTGCGGTAATGGCTGAAGTCGTTGTAGTGGGCGATTTCAACCGTTTGGTCGGTGTTGATATAGATATGGGAGTTTTCCGGCACATCGCCGTAGATGATGTGAGTGATACACTGGAGAATCATCGTTCCTTTTCCCTTGATTTTACGGCCGCCGTTGGCCGCCGAATAGTAGTCGGGCACTACGGTCGACGTTTCCGGGAAGGCGATGTCGGCCGGTGTGAATTCCGGAGCCGACAGCACGCCGACGTCGCTTTCGTTTTCGTCGCCGTGGAGTATCATAAGGCCATTGATGCCCGTCACTGTCAGAGTGACCGTATTCGAATAGAATCGACGCCCCGTACTGGTCTGCACTGCCATCACTCGCATAGGCAGCGGGGTGTTCACATCTGTGATGTTGTCCGAAAGGCGGCATGTGTAGCGTATATTCAGCCCTTGGTCGGCATCGTCGACCAGCGAAGTGAATGTAGGGCGCCCCGCGCTGTTTGTCAGCGCGCCCTGCACCTCCCAGTAGTATTTGAGGTCGCTTTGGTCGATGTCGGTACGTACCGAAGCCGTCAGCTCGAGGGTTTGGCCGATGGCGCCGCCGTAGGCCTCTTTGGGAATGGTGATTTTCACCTCAGGCATGAGGGTATCGAAATCGTTGCCTCCGGTTTTGTCGGTGCAAGCGGCGTCGGCCAGTGCCGCCAGGAGTATGAATAGTAATTTAATTATTTTCATTGTGTGCAGCAAACTCTTGAATATTAATGGCATCCACGGCGGAAGCGTGGCGCCAGACCCGCGCGGTCGCCCACGGCGGTGTAGTCGGCCGGGTAGACGATATTGTTGTTTTTAACGTAGGTGTTTAGCATCGTCCTGGCATAGTAAATATTGATGTTGGAGCTTTCGCGGAAGGAAGGAGAGCCCTTGCGGGGGTCGTCGTAGTTTCCGAACACGGCATAGTAAATCTGCAGCTTGAAGTCGTTGTAGAGCCCCAGATCACCATCTTCGCACGCCTCGTTCCACCATTCCGGGCGGGGCACGCCGTTGTAGAGGCACAGCCGGGTCGAGATGCTGTCGGGGAGGCCCGGTTTGAAATCGGCCGACTCTACTATGGCAAATTCTATGGTGTCGCGCACGGAGTAGAGGTGTGTGCCGTTGTAGACCCTCACGTACATATTGCCTTGCAACTTGCCTCGTTCGAGCACGACGGGGCGCTGCAGTTCATAGTGCGTTCGCGGGTCGGACGGCTCCTTGACCACGGCCACTTCCACAAAGCGGTCGCGGTCGGCGGCCGCTGCCGCCACCGTGAAGGGGATAACGGCCACGGCGCTTTCCTGCGACGACAGTCCGTCGTTTCCCACAAAGGAGAAATCAGTCTTGCCGGTGAGATACCAGGCCGTGTCGTAGCCGCTCCAGGCATCGATTTCGTCCTTGGAGCAGGAGGTCGTCATGGTCAGCAGGGCTGCTGCGGAAACCGCCAGGGCGGCTTGGATATGCTTTGGTCGAATCATGGTGCGTGGTGTTGGGTTCAGTTGCCGTTGGCCCCGTAAGTAGTTTCTTCGTCGGGAATTTCAAGAATGTAGACCGAGGGCGATACGGTCATCTCCGGAGCGTTGGAGTATAGACCGAACACGTTGAAAATCTGAGTAGGAATATTGAGCCGCTTGTTGAAGTAGAAGAGTTGGCCTTCGGCGATAAACTCCTTGCGGTATTCCCGCTCAATCTGCTCGGCGATGTTGTCCGAGCCGTAGGCCACGGCGCCGAGGCCGCGGTTGTTGCGCACGGTCTGAAGATATTGGGCGCTCGTGGTCGGGTCGGGCTCACATTCGGCCGCGATGTAGTACATTTCGGGCAGTTTGATCAGCGGCAGCCGGTGAGCCGCCCACGGCGAGTAGTTCATAACGTCGGGATCTTCGTAGTATTTAGTCGAAACCGAAACCACAGTGCTTCCGAAGTAAGTATACGACGAGCGCTGGTACTGGTAGCGGTAGTCGAGCACGCGGGTGCGCACCTCGAAGCAGTTTGTGTTGATGCCCACCAGATTGCCCTGCGTACCCTCGAAAGTGTTGCGTCCGGCGTACATATATCCGTCGATGCGGTCCTGAAGGTCGCGGATGTTCAACGCAAAGATATGCTCGGTGGAGAAGGTACGGTCGCGCTCGGAATTGTCGGTGGCGACTATGTTGCTCACAAGCCGCGGGTCCACCCACCGAAAGCGGTCGGAGGCCGCGATGACCTCTTTGGCGGCGCCCAGAGCGTTGACCTTGTCGCCCATCCAGAGGTATACGCGGGCCAGAGTTGCCACGGCGGCATAGTAGTTGAAGTGGAAGCGGCGGTTGTGCCATGCGCGTATGTCGTACTGTGTACGTTTGGAAACATCGCCGGTGAGCTCGCCGCAGACGTATGGTGTGGGCGTCTGGTCGAGATACATCGGGTCGTGGACCAGCAAATCGCGGGCTTGCTTGAGCTCTTCGACGACGGTGTTGCAACATTCCTCTACCGTCAGCCTCGGATAGACGTCGGAGGTAAGCGAAGCTACGTAGGGAATGGCCACATAGTCCTTGTCGACCGCATAAGCTGCCCCGAAGAGCCGCAGAAGGTCGAAGTGGAGGAAGGCGCGCAGGCCGATGGCCTCTCCTTTGAATATTTCATAGTCGTTGCCTGCGAAAACATCCTGCTTGGAGTCGATGCTTTCGAGGATGGCGTTCAGGTTGGCGATGGCGTTGTATGTTTTGTTCCATATGGGGGTCACCGTGTTGTCGCGCAGCGTGGAGCTGAAGCCGTCGGCTCGGCTGTGGAAGCGGAATTTGGCGATGTCGCCGCCGTCGCTGCCGGCGTAGGCGGCCCCTCCGCCCATAAGCTCTACCATATACCAGGTCATGTTCTTGCCGTAGAGCTCGTCGGAGCTCATCAGAGAGTAGACTCCGGCCATTGCGTCGGCATATCCGGCCTCGTCGGAGAAAAGCTTGTCGCGGTCGGTTTCTGTCGAGGGCTGCACGTCCAGAAAGTCGTTGCATCCCGTCGCCGCAAGCATCGGCAGCATTGCGGCCGCTATCTTTATATATTTGGAGATATTCATGGCTTACAGAGAGTTATCGGTTTAGAAAGTGGCGCTAAGCCCAATGCTGAAACTGCGCGCGAAGGGGTAGCTGATGCCTCGCTCGACCTTTACGGACGAAAGGCGCGCAATCTCGTTGGCATAGAACGACACTCTGAGGCGCTCCATGCGGAGCGTTTTGAGAAACTTGGCGTTGTTGAAGTCGTAGCTCACATTTATGGAGCTGATGTATAGCTCGTTGTCGCTCTGCACAAAGCGCGAGGTCGGTCGAGTGATGTTGGCGTACTGCGTGGGCGCGGTCTGCATGTCGACGTATTTATAGGGCGACACATCGCCGGGCTGCACCCAAGAGTCGCCGACGCGCTTGTCGAGGTTGCCGAAGCCGTTGATGTTCTCTACGCGGTCGATGAGGGTGGTGTTGTAGATGTCGCCGCCGAAGCGGTAAGACGCAATGAGGTTGAATGTTATGCCCTTCCAGCCGGCGCTCACTCCGAATGTGCCCCGCAGCTTGGGTGTGGTGTCGCCGATAACGACTTGGTCGTCGCTGTTCCAGTCGAAAGTAACGTCGCCGTTCTTGTCGAGAAACATCTCCCGGCCCGTATTGGGGTCGATGCCCAGCGAGCGCACGCCCCAGATGGCATTCATCGAGCAACCCTCGTAGTATTTCGTGGCCGGGCGGGTCGTCTGGAGTCGGTAGTTCTCCATTTCGGCGGTGGTGGCGTTTTGGTTCGTGCCCGGTATGGTTTGGTTGAAGTTCTTGTCGGCGTCTTCGTTGTTCTTCTTGAAGATGTCGTTTATTTTGGTGATTTTGTTGGAGTTATGGAAAGCCGAAGCGGTCAGGGTCACCCATGCTCTCTGCGAATTGTCGCGCCAGGGCGTAACTCCGACTGTAAATTCGAAGCCGTTGTTTCGGATTTGGCCGATATTGTCCTTATAGGTGGTGAAACCGGCCGATGGCGGCAAAGTTATGTCGGTGAGCATATTGTCGGTGTTCTGCCAGAAGTAGTCGAAGCAGGTGGTCAGGAAAGTTCCCAGAGCGAGGTCGAAGCCTATGTTCTTGTCGTAGACCTTCTGCCACTGCAAGCCGTTGTTGGGCAGCCCGATGATGGTGGCTCCAAGCCGCCCGTCATAGATCACGTTGCCGTAGGAATATGTGGCGCGGGCCTGATAGGGATTGAAATTCTGGGTGCCGGTATATCCCGCCGACCCTCTGATTTTGAGTCGCTGCACGATGTGTGCCGAGCGCATCCAAGGCTCGTTCTGCACGTTCCAGCCCAGCCCGACCGACCAGAATCCGCCCCAGTGGTTGTTGCTGCCGTAGACGCTCGAGCCGGTGGCCCGATAAGAGGCGTCGATGAGATAGCGGGAGTCGAAGGCATAGTTCACAACGCCGATGATGCCGATTTCGCGCTGCTTGTAGTCTGAGCCGGCCGGATGCGAGTTCTGCTCGTAGTAGGTACCCATGGAGATGTCGTTCATCTTGTCGTTGCCGAAACCCTCGGCAACGACTGTTGTCGAGCTTGTGTGGCTCATCTGCAGGTTATACGTGGCGTTGGCGAAGAAACCATGCTTGCCGAGCTGACGGTTGAAGTTGATGCCGGCCTTGGCGCTGAAGTCGTTGGCCACGCCGGTGGTCTTGGTGTAGCGGCCCTTGCGGTCGGCCATACCATTGTTGTTGTACTCGGCGAAGGTGGTGTGGCTCGCCGGAAGGAAGAGGTCCGAACCCAAATCCTGCCGCATGTACGACAGGCTCGCCGTAGCGCGGAAATCTTTGCTGATGGTCCAGTCGAGCTCGAAGTTCTCTGTAAAGGACCCGTAGTGGTCCTCGTCGATGACGTTGAGTGTGGCGTTGTAGAGCGGATTGTAGACCGGGTAGTACTCCGAGGCACACTGGTAGCCCAGTATTTGCTTGAGGTCGCCGTAGGCGTTGTACGGCGCGAAGTAAGGCTCAAGCCCGACGTATTGGTCAAAAGTGCCGAATGGCGAGTTTTTGCCTTTGTTGTAGACGTAGTCTATCTGGTTGCGGAAAGCCAGACTTTTGTACTTGTACGACAGGGTGGAGTAGATATTGAAGGTTTGGCGCGACGAACCTTTCATCACGCCGGCAACGTCGTTGTACGACGCGCCGAGCAAGTAGCGGATTTTGTCGTCGCCGCCCTCGAACATAAGCGAATGTTTCTGGCCTATGCCGGTGCGCGTCGGAATCTTCAGCCAGTAGGTGTCGACTCCGGAGGCGATGGCGTCGTAGACGCTCTTATAGAGGTTGTCGGCTTGCTGGGCCCCGTAGACGGCCTGCTTTTCGTATTTGTGGTGGGCTATTTCCCATGCGAATTTCTCGGAGGCGTTCATAAGGTCGTAGCTGCTCAGGTCGGGAGCCTGGATGTTGAGTTCGCCGGTGTAGGTAACCCGCAGCTCACCGCTCTTGGGCCGCACGGTTTCGATGACCACAACACCGTTGCCGGCCTTCGAGCCGTAGATTGCCTTTGCGGCGGCATCCTTGAGCAGGGTGACGCTCTGAATACGGTTCATATCCAGGTCGAAAACTTTCTCGACCGGCGCCTCAAAGCCGTCGAGGATGAAAAGGGGTTGGTTGGCGTTGCCGTCGTAGTCGCCCTGGATGTTGAACGACGTTTCGCCGCGCATCTGCAGGTTGGGCATAGCATTGGGGTTGGAGCCCAGCATAAGGTTGTCGCCGAAGCTGAACGACGGGTCGAGGTTCGACAGACTTTTGAGCACATTCTGCGTGCCTACCGACTGCAACTCCTCGTGGTTGAAACTCGAAACAGACCCCGTGAAGCTCGATGCACTGCGGTTGAACATACCCGTCACCACAACCCCCTTAAGTTGCTCGGTGTTGGGGTACATTGTTATGCGGTACTCCGATTTGTCGGCCTTCAGGCGCAGGGTTTGGTCGTTCATTCCCAAGTATTTGAAGAGCAGCTCGGTGCAGCCGGCAGGTGCGGTGACGCTGAAATTGCCGTCGATGTCGGTGATTCCGAGATCTTTGGCCCGGTCGGCGTCGGCGACGACAACACCCACCAGGGGTTCGCCTTCGTCGTCGACGACGGTGCCTCCGATGACTCTGCTTTGCGCCTCGGCGTGGGCCGTTGAGCCCGCAAGGGCCACCAGGCTCGCAAGAAGGAGTAGTTTAAGATGTAGAAATATGACAGTATGTGCTTTCATCAAATCAACTTAGTCGGTTTTGTGTGCGTTCATCGGTGGTCGTTCATGCTCTCGCGATATTCGGTAGGCGTTACTCCGAAGTGTTTCTTGAATACGGTAGTCATCTGCTCGCGCGACGAAAAGCCCGTCATGGCCGCTATCTCGGTCAGCGAGTATTTGTTTTCTTTCAGATAGTCGATGGCGCGGTTGAGTTTGTAGGTCTTGAACAGGCTGCCCGGTGTGGTCCCGCTCAAGCTCTTGATTTTGTAGTAAAGCTTGGTGCGCGAGATGCAGAGTATCTCGGAAAGCCTCACAATGTCGAGTTCGGGATTGGAGATTTCGTTCTCCATAACCTTGTAGAGCTCGTCCATGAATTTTCGGTCGAGCTCGGAGATGTCGTCCTGTATTTCTTTGGTGGAGGTGGCGTTGCGCAGATGAGCAACAATTCTCTGTCGGTTTTCCAGAGTTGACTTCACCAGAGCGAGTATATAGTCCGGGTTGAAGGGTTTGGTGACGTAGGCGTCGGCGCCCACGCCCAACCCCGAAACCTGGTCTTCGACTCGCGTCTTGGCCGTTACGAGTATCACAGGGATGTGACAGAGCATATTGTCGCGGCGTATCTTGCGGCAAAGGTCGTAGCCGCTCTCGCCGGGCATGGCCACATCGCTGAGAATGAGGTCCGGATGGCTCTTGATGGCCTCACGTATCGCCGACGAGGCATCGAAGCAGGTTATCACGCTGTAGTGCGGCTCGAAGAGTGTGCGGAGGTAGCGAACAATATCGATGTCGTCGTCGACAATGAGTACCACCGGTTTGTCTGGCGTTGCCGGCGCCGTGGCGCCGTTTTCTTTGGCTCCGCTCCGGGAGAGGTCGGCATCTACTGCGGCCGTTGCCTCGGCCTCGGTTTCCAAGGCAAGCTCGGCGGCGGTGTAGGCTGTCTCGTCGGCGGGTATCAGCAAGGTGAACACGGTAGTGCCCTCGGTGAGTTCGTTGGAGGCGAAGAGTATGCCGTGGTGCAGAGTGGCCAGCGAGCGCGCGAAGTATAGCCCGATTCCCGACCCGTGGTTGTAGATGCCGTTGTTGGAGCCGTCGAGCTGGTAGAAACGCTCGAAGATTTTCTCAAGTTTGTCGTCGGGAACCGGGACGCCCGAATTGTCGACGCTGATTCGAAGGTAGTTTGCGTCGCGCAGGAGGCCTCGGTGGGCCTCCGGTGTCAGAGAGAGTGCGTCGGCGTGCGTCATCTTCTCGAGCGCCACCCGGATGGTGCCTCCGGCGGGCGCGAACCGCATTGCGTTGGAGAGCAGGTTGACGACGATGGTCTCGACTTTGTCGCGGTCGAAGGCGGCGACCATTTCGCGGCCGAAGCCTTCGGCGACGAACTCTATTCTCTTCTCGCGAGCGTTGAGCCGGTAGATACCGATGAGAGCCTCCAGCGTACCGGCGATGTCGCCCACGCCGATTTCGAGGTGAAGGGTGCCGTTTTCGAGCTTGTGGAAGTCGAGCATGCGGTTGACCAGCTTGAGCATGCGCCCGATGCTGCCGTCGACGATTTCGAGGAGCCGGCGGTTGTCGGCGCTCAGGTCGTCTTTCTTCAGCAGTTGTCCTACCGGGCCGGCTATCATCGAAAGCGGGGTGCGGAACTCGTGCGACACATTGACGAAGTAGTTCATGTTCATCTCGTTGCGCCGTTCCTCCGACTGCTTCTCGGCCAGGGCAGCACGGGCCGACTCTTTCTGCCGGATGAACTTGCTTCGCGCGCGGACTACTATTGCTATGATGCCAATGGCGGTGGCGATGTAGAGCAGCCATGCCCACCACGACAGCCACGGCGCCGGCCGAATGTCGACAGCAATGGCGATTTCTTCGCTCTCGGCGCCGGTGTCGGCGTCGACCGTTTTCACGCGCAGCGAGTAGGTTCCGGCGGCCACGTTGGCGTACGATGCTTCGCTGACCTCCCCGGTGGACACCCAGTAGTTGTCGTAGCCCTCGAGCTTGTGATAGTAGACGGGTCGTACTTTGCTGTTGTAGCCCAACGAGGCAAAGGAGATGCTGAAACTGTTGGAGCGGTGGTCGAGATGCACGCAGGGTGTCTCGGTCAGGCCGCGCGATATTATTTCGGGATGTTCCGTCGGAGAGATGGTACTGTTGTGGATTTTCAGCGTCTCGAAGGCAAGAGGTGCCGGCGTAGACCGGAAAGGAAGATTGGGGTCGACCACGGTCAGCCCGTGCATGCCGCCGAAGACGAGATTGCCGTCGGGCATTTCGGCCACGGCATCAAGGTAGTACTGGTTGCCACCGGTGCCTCCGGCGGCGAAATACTTCGTCACGGCGCCGCTCGACGGTGTGTAGCGGTTCAGACCGTAGAGAGTCGAAATCCAAAGGTTGCCGTCCGTATCGTCGTGTACGGCCGTGATGTCGGGGCACGACAGCTTTCGCGCTATACTGTCGGGTACGGGCTCCCCGTCGGGCATTTTGCGGCGGTCCAGACGCATTATCTCTTCGCCGTCTACGGGGTGACGGGCGATGGCGCCGGACCGGAAGTCGTACATGTACAGGCCTTCGTTGCGGGTCGAAATGTAGAGGATGCCGTCCTCCATCAGCAGACCGGTGACGGGTTTGCCGCGGAAGGCTTTGGTCAGTCCTTTGTGGACATCGAAGCGGGTTTGGGTGGCATCGACGGTGGCAAAGCCGCGGTCTTCGAGCCCGAACCATATGTTGTTGTCGTCCGGAGCGCTGTAGATCACGTTGACGACGCCTTCGGGCTTGTCGAATGGGAAGTCGTCGGTGCCGGAGTCGGTGGCCTCCAGCGTTCGCGGATTGCAGTAAATCAGTTGGTGCTGCGTACTTAAGAGCACATTGCCGTCGGCCATCTCGCACACTGCCTTCAAATTCACGTCGGTGAGAGCGGGGAAGGCGCGGCGCAAGGCGCTGACATCGACGAAACGGGAAGACCCCATGTCGTACACCGAAAGGCCGTCGACGCCCAGCAGCCAAAGCTGGCGCGCGCCTCCCACGGGCCATACGCGAAACGCATTGCCAAGCCGCACTTTGGAGGCGGCCCGGAAGGTGCGGCTGTTGTAGACGGTCAGGGTGTCGGCCCAATAGGCCAGCAGGCGACCGCGGTTGTCGAGCCCGAGCCATTTCACAGGCCGGCGCAGCTCGGCGATGCTGTCGAGGCGTTCGCCCGCGGCGTCGTAATGGAATATGGTGCGTCCCTTGGCCACGAACACTCCGCTGTCCGGCGCCGCCACTATGGCCTCCACGACGCCTACGGGGTCGCCGTGGTAGTTAACAGCCCGGAAGCTGTCGTCGGAGTGCCGGCGCGACAGGCCGGTCGGTGTCGACACCCAAATTCGCCCCTTGAGGTCGCAGCAGAGAGCCTTGACGTAGTTGTCGCGGCTGCCGAGGTCAAAGTACTGAGTGAAATCCTGGCCGTTGTAGCGGTTCAGGCCGCGCGCCGTGCCAATCCAGACGTGGCCCGTGGTGTCCTTGGCAAAAGAGGTGACGTTGAGATTCGATATATCCGACGATACTGCAGGCAGCCCGACGGCAGCCACTCCTTCGGGAGTAGTGCCGCCGTCGTTTTCCGCTTTGCAACCCGTGCACGCAACGCACGCAATCGCAAGCATTATGTTCAACAGGAATCGCATCAGACCGTTGTTTCCGAGTGATTGGTTTTTTAATCTAAGGTTTGTTGACGAGGAAAAGAAAAAAGAGGAGAGAGGAGCATTTTTTAGATGTAAGTAAGTATGATAAGTATGAATGAATCCTGAGTTATCTTACAATTTTGGTTGCGCGGCCGTTTTTAACCATTATGTAGACGCCGGGTGCGCTTGCATCGGTAGGCTGGCCCTGAAGCGTGAAGTAAGAGGCTTCGGAAGCGTCCTCAACTGTGATGCCTTCAACGCCGTCGGAGGCGCTCTTGGTGATTATCAGCGTACGGTACACGACGTTGAACACCACATCTATCGGCTCCGTGGTGGTCGGGATGACGTAGTAGCCGTACTTGGTCTGAACCAGCTCCACTTCCTGCCCGTAGCCGATGTGAACGTCCATAGCCGGCGCGCCGAAGCTCTCCCCGGTGTCAACGTTTTTGATATTGACGCCCGGGTCGTAGACCGGAACTCCGTAGCGGTCGAGTATTTTGATGTTTTTAAGCGTGTACTCGACGCCGTCGTCGGTGCTCATCTTCCAGTCGGGAATACGAGCCTCAAACTCAGCCATGCTTTCGCCCTGCATAGGTTCGACAAAGTTGTTGGCCGTGTTACCGAAGTAATAGGCCTCGGCGCCTGTGGCCGGAAACGCGGCTGCAAGAAGGCAAGCTGCCATCGCTATTAAATATGCTGTCGTTTTCATGATGTATGTGATGAATTCTTGGTTTTTTCGATGAGTTTTTCCGGTGTCGGCGCCTTCCGCAGGCACCCCGTCTTGAATCGCTTTTATTGCCCTTTGGCGAAAGGTCCGCCCTCAAGAGCGAAATTTCGATGTGCAAAATTACCTAATATCTCTCGACTAAAAAACACTCCCAAAGCGTTTTGAACAAATCCCCCTGCTGTTTTGAACAAAAAAACGGCCTTCTCATCCCCTTAACAGCCGGCGGTATGCCCTCCCGCCATCAATTCGCTTGGACAGTGGTAAAAATTCCGGATATCGGGTCGCTGCTTGTTTACGCTCTGACAGAGGAGAATATTTGCAACGGTTGACCGAAATTACTATATTTGCATCGTCAATACACAAGGAGCGGGTCGGTATGCGTTCGTTCCGATGATTCCTGTTTTACCAAACTGATCTAATTGCCATGAGGATTTATCTATCCATTTTATTCACATTATTCTCACTGTGGTGTCTTGCGGCAGACGTGTTCGAATCCGATCGTGCGAGATGGTTGCGGATCGCCGAGGAATCAAAGCCGGAATTGCATTCTACTATAGTGAAACCGGAGTTTGTGGTATCTGCGCTCAACGATACCTCAGCCTTCCAGCATTGGCGCTACAGGACAATCGGCTCGCCCGACAGCCTGCTTTATGGCCAAAGTTTCAAGACCGTACGAGAGATTACCCTTGATTTCGGACGCCATATGGTAGGCTACTTCTCGTTTAAGGTCAAAACATTGAGCCGATGTCTGGACGCTCCTATACGGCTTAAATTCTTTTTCGGTGAGTTGCCTGCCGAAATCAATACCCCTCTTGATCCATGGCCCGGACAATTGAGCCGAGGGTGGATGCAGGACGAAATCGTAAATGTTCACCAGTCCGATACCCTTATCGAAATTCCACGGCGCCTTGCCTTCCGCTATCTGAAAATAGAGCTGCTCGGAGCTTCCGCCGACTACGATTTCGCTCTCGAAAATCTGCAGTGCAGGGCAGTGTCGTCGGCCGACCGGTCGGCCGCATCTCTTTTGCCGGGCTGTTCTCCCCGCATAGCCGCCATCAACGGCGTAGGCGAGGAAACCCTTCGCGAATGTATGCAGACAGTCTTTGAGGATGGTCCCAAAAGAGACCGCAGGCTGTGGGCCGGCGACCTCTATCTCCAGTCGTTGGCCAACCGATATAGTTTCCGCAATTTTGATTTGGTCAAAAGATGCCTTTATCTCTTCGCCGGCCTTTCGGATGGTGACGGAAATATCATTTCCAATATTTTCGAAACTCCCGTGCCTCACGAACAGACTATGTCGCACTGTTTGAGCTACAGCCTGCTGTGGAACGCTACCCTGTGCGAATACTTTGTTGATACCAACGATGTCCTCACCGTCTGCGATCTCTGGCCCGTAGCTCGGCGGCAGATTGAAGAAGCGCTCACTTATGTCGGCGACGATGGTATCTTCCGACGAGAATCGCGGCCCTCCTATGCGTGGACTTTTTTTGATTGGCGCGAGGGCCTCGATACCACAACCCCTATGCAGGGCGCTGTCATTTATGCAATAGACCAAACTTTGGAGTTGGCAAAACGGATCGGAAAGGTTCACGAAGTGTCCCATTGGGCTGCCATCTCCCGCCGAATGAAGAAGGCGGCCAAACGAAACCTCTTCGACTCAAAGCGCGGGCTCTTTGTCAGCGGGCCCGACCGTCAGATTTCAGCCTTGTCGCAAACTTGGATGATTAAAGCCGGTGTTGTGGCAGGTAGGGAAGCCCGAGTGGCAATAGAGAATGCTCTTGCAGACCCGACGGCTTTGCTGCCGGGCACTCCCTATGGAGCCCATTATTTGGTTGAGGCAATGATTTTGGCCGGTATGAACGCCAACGCTCGCCAATACCTCGAAAATTATTGGGGCGGTATGGTTGACAAGGGCGCAGACACTTTTTGGGAGTCGTACGACCCCAACGATGACTTCATATCGGCATATTCCTTCTTTCCGGTTAATTCAGCCTGCCATGCTTGGAGTTGTACACCGGTGTATTTCATCAACAAGTATCCTCAAATCTTCCAAACTGATTTGGACCAGTAATAAGGGCGACCTGGAATGCCGACGCCGCCCGTGAAGCCGGTCGTCGTCGTTTGGTTCGCCCCGGGAGGGCGCGCCCCTTCGAAACGGGCAAAAGAAAACCGGTTGATTCTTGCGAATCAACCGGCGTTGCTTTTGTTATTGTCGGGGTGACTAGACTCGAACTAGCGACCTCACGCCCCCCAGACGCGTACTCTAACCAACTGAGCTACACCCCGTCTTTCTCAAAAGCGATGCAAAGTTACGAGCTTTTTTTGGTTCCTCCAAATTTTTTGAGCATTATTTTTTCATCTTTTTGGGGTGCGTTTTCTCTGCGGCTGATTTTCAGCATTTTTGGCTGTAAACTTTTTTTACCCTTTTCGGGGCCTTCCGAGCCCACCGGCCCCCGAAGACCCCAAAATATCTTAAAAAAATTTTTTTAGCGTGCCTGAAAAAACTCGGGCCTTTCCGATTTTTGCTGAAAAAAATTACCAGCCACCTCCGAGAACACGGTAGAGGTTGACCATGGCGAGATGTTCGTCGCGCACGGCATTGTTGAGCCCGATCTGAGCGTCGTAGTAGCGGCGCTGGGCGTCGAGCACGTCGATGTAGGCGATGATGCCGCCGTTGTACTGCGCGAAAGCTAGAGTGGCGTATTTCTGAGCCGCTTCCAGCAAGTCTTGTCGGCGCTGGCGGGTGTCGCGGATCAGACGGAGTGCCGTGCGCGCATCGTCGACCTCGCGGAAGGCGTTCAGCACACTCTGCTCGTACTGCAGGCGGGCACGGTCGTAGGCCGCCACTGCGGCGCGGTGCTTGCGCTTGTTGCGCCCGAAGTCGAGGATGGTACCGGAAACCTGCCCCAGCACATAGCTGAAGGGCGAGCGGAAGAAGCCTTTGAGGTCGTCGTTCTCCAGACCGCCGGTAAGGCCGATGCGCAGACGTGGAAAGCGGTCGGCGTAGGCAACTCCGGCACCGGCGAGGGCAGCGCGGAGGTCAGCCTCGCTCTGAAGCAGGTCGGGGCGCCGCTGCAGAAGAGTGGAGGGCAGACCTACGGGCAGGTCGGCCTCTGCGGCCGATATAGTCGACATCTTGTTTCGCGCGAGCGTCTCGGCAGGGTAGCGTCCCAGCAGCAGCGTAAGGGCGTTCTGCATTGTGGCCACCTGGCGTTCCAGGCCCGGGATGAGGGCCGCGGTAGTGGTGTACTCCACCAGCGCCTGCTGGTAGACCGTTTCGGGCGTCAGGCCGCCTTCGAAGCGCAGGCGTGCCTTGTTGAGATTCTCCTCGCGGGTAAAGAGCGTGCGTCGGGCAATCTCCAGCTCGGTATCCAGGGCGATGAGCCGGAAGTATGCCGAGGCAACTTCGGCGACAACCGTCACCATCATGCCTCGCCGCTGGGCTTCCGAGGCCTGAAAGCGGGCCGCGCTTTGCTTGCGCGCCCAGCGCAGGCCACCCCACAGGTCGGCCTCCCAGGCCACGGTCACCTTGAGGTCGAACTCGGGGTCACTGGTGTGCTTGTCGCCGTGGTAGTCGTTTGTTTCGTTGTCGGCGGCCACCAAACCGCTCACGGTGGGCGCCATGTTGAGGCGCTCCACGCCGTAGAGCTGCCGCATCTCCTCGACGCGGGCCGCAGCGGCGAGCACGTCGCGGTTGTTGTGCAGAGCCTCGCCGATGTACTTCACCAGCAGCGAGTCGGAGTAGAATTTCCACCACTCCATGTCGGCCACCGTCAGCGAGTCGGCGGCATCGGTGCCTCGGAAAGTCGCCGGAAGGTTCAGCTCGGGCTTGGCGCAGTCCTTCACCCCGGAGCAGCTCCAGAGGGCGGCAGCAAGCACGAGGGCGGGAAGTATTTTGGCAAATGCTTTCATATCAGCTTATTTTTTGCGTGCACGGCTCAGACGGGCCTTGGCGCGGTCGATCATAACGAAGAAGAAAGGAACGAAGACAATACCCACGGTGATGGCCACGAGCATGCCGAAGAAGACGCCGGTGCCTATGTCGCGTCGGGCGGCTGAGCCGGGACCGGAGGCGAATACCAGGGGGAGCAGGCCCAGCATGAATGCCAGCGAGGTCATCACGATGGGGCGGAAGCGGAGCCGGGCCGCTGTGAGGGCGGCGTGGACGGCGTCGGCACCTTTTTCGACCTCCTCTTTGGCAAATTCGACAATGAGGATGGCGTTTTTGGCAACAAGACCCACAAGCATCACCAGACCGATCTGGAAGTAGATGTTGTTGTCGAGCCCGCAGAGCCAAATACCCAGGTAGGCTCCCACACCGGCAACCGGAAGCGAGAGAATGACCGCCAGAGGCACAGTCCAACTCTCGTAGAGCGCGGCCAGAAAGAGGAACACGAACACGAAGGCAAGCCCCAACACGACCATAGTGTTGCCGCTCTGATGCTTCTGCTGGTAGGAGAGACCGCTCCACTCGACGCCGATGTTTTCCGGCAACTTCTCGCGGACTATGCTCTCCAGGCGCTCCATGGCCTGGCCGGTGCTGTAGCCTGTGGCGGCTTCGCCGGTGACGGTGGCCGAGTTGAACATATTGAATCGCTGAACCGAGCCGGGGCCCGAGGTATAGTTGGTGGTGCCAAGGGCGCTAACGGGGACCATCGTGCCGTTCGAGCCGCGAACGAAGAAGAGATTGAGGTTCTCGCGGGAGGTGCGGAAGGGTGCGTCGGCCTGGATGTAGACGCGATATATGCGGTTGAACATATTGAAGTCGTTGACGTAGACGCTTCCAGTAAAGGCCTTGACGGTGGAGAATACGTCGCTTAGCGGAATACCCTGCAGTTGGGCCCGGTCGCGGTTCACGTCGAAGAAGAGCTGCGGAATCTCGCTCTGCAGCGAAACCGTCATACCCGAAATTTCCGGACAGTCGGCAGCCGCCACGCGGATAGTGTCGACTGCGCGCCGAAGGTCGTCGTAGGTGGCGTCGCCGCGCGCCTCCAGCACCATCTCGAAGCCGCCCGAAGTGCCCAGACCGGGCACGATAGCCGGCGTGAAGAAGTTGGCGCGGGCTTCGGGGTAGGTGGCAAACTCGGCCTCACAGCGTGCGCGCAGCTCGGCAAGAGAGTTGTTGCCGCGTTCGCCGGCAGGTTTGAGTATCACGGTCAGGGTGGAGTGGGCCTGGTTGGTGCCCGAGCGAGGACTCGAGCCGGTGACATTGAGCACGTGCTCCACGTCGGGGTCGGCCTCCAGAAAGGCCAGGGCGCGCTCGGTGACACGCCGCGTGCGCTCTATGGTGGCACCCTCGGGGAGTTCCAGCTCAACCGTGAAGTAACCCTGGTCCTCGGGGCTCATGAAGCTGGTCGGAAGGAGGGTGTTGGCAACGTAGATGAACACCAAGGCCACGCCGAAGGCCGCAAACATACGGGGCGGAAACTTCAAAGCAGCGCGGATGGCCTTTGAGTAGAAGCGGTTGCCCTTGGTGAGTCCATAGTTGATGAGGCGGAAGAATTTGGGCTTGCGGCGCTGCGAGGCCGGGCGCAGCAGCTTGGCGCACATCACCGGCGAGAGCGTTATGGCAACAACCGTGGAGATGATCACGCTCACGGCGATGGTGATGGTAAACTGGCGGTAGAGCTGGCCCGTGATGCCCGGCAGGAAGGACACCGGCACGAACACTGCGCAAAGCACCAGCGACATTGCCACCAGAGCACTCCCGAGGCCTTCCATGGCCCGGCGCGTTGCCTCCGGGGCTTCCACGCGGTCGCGCTCCATAATTCGGTCGACGTTCTCAACCACCACGATGGCATCGTCGACCACTATACCGATTGCCAGAATCAAACCGAGCAAGGTCAGCATGTTCAGCGAGAACCCGAAGATGAGCATCACCCCGAAGGTGCCGATCAGCGAGATAGGAACCGCGATGACCGGAATGAGGGTGGCGCGCCAGTTCTGCAGCGACAGGAACACTACCAGAATAACCAGCAGCAGCGCCTCGAAGAAGGTGCGGTAGACGTGGTGGATGCTCTCCTTAATATATGTGGTCATATCGAAGGGAATCTCGTACGACATTCCCTCTGGAAAATTGCGGCTTATTTCCTCCATAGTCTCCTTGACCTGGTCGGCAACGTCCATGGCGTTCGAGCCGGGCAGCATACCGATTTCGAGCACGGCGGCGTTGCCGCCGTTGATGCCCGACTCGGTGGAGTAGCTGCTGGCCTCGAGCGACACGCGGGCCACGTCGCGAAGACGAATCACCGAGCCGTTGGCCGAAGCGCGCAGCACGATGTCCTCAAATTCGCTCACCGACGACAGTCGGCCGCGGGCGATGATAGGCATAGTGATGTCGATGCCCTCTGCCGGAGCCTGCCCGAGCACGCCGGCGGCGCTCTCGCGGTTCTGGTCTTTAAGGGCGTTCTGAATGTCTTTCACCGTCAGTCCGAGGTCGGCGAGCTTGTCGGGCTGCAGGTGTATCTGCATGGCGTAGTAGCGGCTGCCGACCTGCCGGATGGAGCCCACGCCGGGCACGCGCCGAAGAAGGTCGAGAACATTCAGAGTGGCGTAGTTCGAGAGGTAGACCTCGTCGAATTTGGGGTCGTCGCTGAGTATGGTGATGGTCATCAGCTTGTTGGCTGTTTCCTTCTCCACGCTGATGCCGTTCTGCACAACCTCTGCCGGAAGGCGGCTTTCGGCCTTCTTGACGCGGTTCTGAATATCGACGGCGGCCAGTTCGGGGTCTACGTCGATATCGAAGGTAACCAATGCGGAAAAGCCGCCGGAGTTGGAGCTGGAACTGCTCATGTAGATCATGCCGGGAGTGCCGTTGAGCTCCTGCTCGATAGGGGTTGCCACGGCCTGGGTCACCGTCATGGCGTCGGCGCCGGGGTAGGAGGCCGTAACCTTTACCACCGGAGGCACGATGCGCGGATATTGGTCGACCGGAAGCATGGCCAGACCGATGCATCCCAGTATCACGATTACGATCGAGATTACTATGGAGAAGACCGGGTGGTCCAGGAAGAAATTCTTTTTAGCTTGCATAAGCTGTCCGGGTTTAAAGGGTCTGTACTTGGGGCGCCGGCGTGGTTGCGGTGGTATCGGCGGGTGCTTCTTCAGGGTTCACCTTCATGCCGTGGTGCAGCTTGTGGAAACCCTCGGTGACCAGCAGCTCGCCCGGCGCAAGGCCGCGCTCGACGATCACGTCGTTGCCATACTCCGGGCCCGTCTCAACGAATCGGCGCTCTACGATGCTGTCGGGGCGCACAACGTAGACGTAAGCTCCGCCGCGCTCTATTTCGAGAGCCTTGTTCGGCACGGTGACGGCATCTTCGACCACGTCCATCAGCACTTTTACGCGGGTGAACTCGCCCGGCAGCAGCACATGGTCGGGATTGGGCATTTCAGCTCGTACGCTGAAGGTGCCCGTGGTGGGGTCGACCTGCGGAGAGGCAAAGTCAACCAAGCCGCGAAGAGGGTAGGCGCTGCCGTCGGCAAGAGTGACGGTGACGTACGGATCCCACTGGCGACGCGAGTCGCGCTGCCCCAGGTTTATGTTGCGGTTTTTGCTGCGCAGATAGTCCAAAGCGGTCATGGAGAAGTCGACAAGCACGGTGTCGCTCTTCACCACGGTGGCCAGCAGGCTCTTGCCGTTGGGACCCACCAGGGTGCCGATGTCGGCCGAGCGCTCCGAGATATATCCGGAGATGGGACTCGTAACGGTGGTGTAGCTGAGGGTGAGGTCGGCCTGGGTAAGGTCGGCGGCGGCGACGAGGGCTTCTGCGCGGGCGTTCTCGCAGGCGGCTTCAGCGTTGTCGAGGTCGAGCTGCGAGGCGGCGTTCTGCTCGTAGAGCGGGCGGATGCGCGAGAGGTCGCGCTCGGCCTTGGTGGCGTTGGCGCGGGCCTTGTTGAGTTGTGCGCGGGCCTTTTCGGCGCGGGCGCGGTACACCTGCGGGTCGATGACAAAGAGCGTTTGGCCGCGGTTCACGTAAGTGCCCTCCTCGAAGAGGATGCGCTCCAGATAGCCCTCTACGCGGGCGCGAACTTCGACAAACTGCTGGGCGCGGATTCGCCCGACATACTCTCCGTAGATGTTGACATCGGCGGTCTGCACCGGCGTGACCTCCACAACGGGAAGGGCGGCCTGCGCGGGGCGCTTGCGGAAAATAAGCCATGCGCCCAAGGCAAGGGCGGCAAGGGCGACAACGCTGCCAACTATTATATATAGCCTGCGGCGGGATGCCGGTTTTTTGAAGGTGATGTTCTTTGTCATGTAGCGTAGTGTGATGAATATGAAATGTGACCGTTGGCAGCCTCGTGGTGGAGGCTACAATATGTTAACAACGTCGGGGCATACATTGTTTAAAGGGGGTCTTCCCCTCCGAGTGCGTCTTTGCTGATGCAAAGATACCCGTCGTGCCGGTGCCGGCAATGTATGTGCCAACGAGCGGCGCGAATGTGTCAACGGGCGTCATACCGACTGTGGCCGAAATGGCCTCAATCCCGTTTTTTTTAGCGCTCGATGTACGATTTTGTTTTTTCTTGCGTTAAATAATTGGTCCGGTCATAAAATTCCGCCCTCTCCCGGCACCGAACCCGCCTAAACTTTAAACACGTCCACTTCGTTTTGAGCAAACGCAGTAATAATCAAAATACGGAAGAAGCGCCGGTGCGAAACCCGCACCCCCTGAGGGTAAATCTCAGGGGGGTGGAGGTATATCCTTTCGACTGCAGGGAGGCCCTTATTGACTTTGCCGACTCCCGCAAAGGTATCCTCGTGGCCGTCAACGCCGAAAAAATAGCCAACGCCACCGATACCACCCGCGCCATAATCAACTCCAATATAGGATATTGCGATGGTGTAGGCGCCGTCATGGCCGCCCGGCAGAAAGGAGCCACGCCTCAGAAAATAGCAGGCTGCGAGCTTTGGCTCAGCATCGTGGAGCGCTTCCACGGCTCACGCTCTTTCTATATCATCGGCGCCACAGAGGCCGTAAATGCCGCCACAGTAGAGAAACTGCGCTCCATCTACCCCGACATAAATATAGTAGGGCGCCGCAATGGTTATCTTAAAACCGACGCCGAGCGGGCTGCTCTCATCGACGATGTGGCCGACAAGCGTCCCGACATTGTCTTCGTGGCCATGGGCTCTCCGACTCAGGAGTTGCTGATGAGCGACATGCAGAAACGCCATCATGCCATCTACCAAGGCCTTGGCGGAAGCTTCGACGTATTCACCGGCAACGTGCCCCGCGCGCCCAAATGGTGGCTCGACCACAATCTGGAGTTCGCATACCGCCTTCTGCGCCAGCCCAAGCGCTTCAAACGTAATCTGGTTTACTTTAAATTTGCCTGGTGGCTCCTGTGCCGCCGATTCTGAATATGAGCACTTCTCACAACGCCAACCAGCGTCCTATGGATGCCCCCCGCCGCATTATGCTGGTGTTCGGAACTCGCCCCGAAGCCATCAAGATGGCTCCACTGGTAAAAGCCCTTCAGCAATACCCCGAGCGGTTCCGGACCATAGTGGCCGTCACGGGCCAGCATCGCCAGATGCTCGACCAGGTGCTCAGTCTCTTCGAGATTGAGCCTGACTATGACCTCAATATCATGCAGCAGGGACAGGACCTCTACGACGTTACTTCGCGTGTGCTCATCGGCATGCGGAGCGTGCTCTCGATGGCCCGTCCGGACCTCGTGCTCGTCCACGGCGACACCTCCACCAGCACCTCGGCAGCCATGGCCGCCTTCTACGCCCAGATTCCCGTGGGCCACGTCGAGGCCGGACTGCGCACAGGCGACATCTACTCGCCCTGGCCCGAGGAAATGAACCGCCGTCTCACCGGCCGTCTGGCAACCTTCCACTTCTCGCCGACTCCGACCAGCCGCGCAAACCTTCTTGCCGAAGGCGTCGCGGCCGACGATATCGCCGTGACCGGAAACACCGTTATCGATGCCCTACATATGGTCACCAATCGTCTGGATTCCAATGCAGAGCTTTGCAGCAGTGTAGAGGACTCCCTTCTTGCCGCCGGCTACGACACATCCCGCCTCGCTCCCGAAACGGGCCGACGAATGGTGCTCATCACAGGCCACCGCCGCGAGAACTTCGGCGACGGTATGCTCAACGTATGCCAGGCAATCATGGATCTGGCCACGAAGTATCCCGACGTTGACTTTGTATACCCGATGCACATGAATCCGAACGTGCGCCGGCCTATCGCCGAGATGTTCGCCGACTCGACCCTCACCAACGTGTTCTTCGTCGAGCCTCTCGAATATCTGCCCTTCGTCTACATGATGAAGCGCGCATACCTGATAGTCACCGATAGCGGCGGCATACAGGAAGAAGCCCCCTCGCTGGGCAAGCCGGTGCTGGTGATGCGCGCCGTAACGGAGCGCCCCGAGGCCCTCGAGGCCGGAACAATACGCCTTGTCGGCACCGACCGCGACAAAATCGTCGGCGAGGCCTCCCGATTCCTCGACGACAGCGACTACTACGCCGCCAACAGCAGCATCGCCAACCCCTACGGCGACGGCCACGCCTGCGAGCGAATCATCGACTTCATCGGCCACCGACTGGCCTGACAGAAAAGGCCGGCCCCTTTTCCGCTGCAGGAATAAAAGTGATGTTTTTCGCCGATATTTTTCGCTGAAAATCCAAATATATCAGAAATTTGTTGTAACTTTGTAAGGTAGACAAAAACAAGATGATACTATGGCACGCCCAATAGCAGAAACTCCCATCCTTGTTGGAGAGGACGCTGCCCGTTTTGAACGGCTCAGACGTGAGGTCGACAATCTCACCAAGGAGCAACGTGCTGAGAACACACGCAAGCTTAAAGAGGCAGTCGCCAAGGCTGCAAACAAGATAACAATTTGTATCTGATGAAGCTTGTCAAACTGACTCCTCAACACGATATCGGATCAGCCGCTGGAGTCCGTGGCGTTTGCTTTCTGAACAACTTGAATTTGGAACGGATGGCGTCCCTTGTGGACGCCGATTTATCGTAGCCCCGTACGCCGGAGCCTCAAGCGGAGGCGTGCGGGGTGGAATGTCATTATAAATATTGGCGTTCGCAAGAACGCCGATTTGTCCTCGGCGAAAGAGCATTTGTCCCTATCATCAACCGACTCATTCTCTGTCATTCCTGTCCGGCCAAAATTCATCAAGTTCCTCTTCGAAAGATTTGTTTTTATGATGCGTTTTCTGGTTTTTGATGTATTGCCGGACCCTTTCGACAGACGATTCATCGACCGTATTTGCGTAATATCCTTCGGTCCAACCGTTCCATTGTGGAAAATGAGGGTTGACTGTCATAAATTTGCTTGATTCCGATTTAAGAATCTTAATGAAGTCGGCAACTGTGACGGTCGGAGGTAAATCACATAGAAAATGCACATGGTCGGGCATTCCGCCAATGCGGCGAACGAACGCTCTCCGTTTGACCGCGAAGTCCCAAAGCCATTTATACAGCTCTTTTTCGTGGTCTTCCACAATCGACGGAACTCGGCAATGCGTGCTGAAGACCATATGGTATATCAATTTGGTGTGACTCATGCGCAAAGATACGAATTTAAATTGGAAAGTCAGCTAAATCCATGGAAAACATTGTACTACGAGGATAAATCGGCGTCCTGGCGGACGCCCCAATCATAATGGACTTCGTCCCCGGCACGCCTCCGCAAGCTCCGGCGTACCGGGCTACGCTTAATCGGCGTCCTACCGGACGCAATATAGCCACTTATTCTTGACTGTGCCACGGACTTCAGCGGTTGAGCCAAGATTCTCTCCCCATTGACCAAGGAGGGACTGACTCGATTGATGTTCTTCGATATGATGGAGCTGGATTAACCGCCAAAACACGCGGACAAATGGGGTGATTGTGCGAAAAACTTGGGCCGCCGGTTGATTGTTACAATTATAAGTATTAATTTTGCACTGCCAAAATAGGACTTTCGAGCTCGGAAGCCCTTTTGGGCTTTTCCGCGCGTCCGCCCGCATTGTCCCGGCGGCACGTTGTCAACAGAAAAACATAAAACTTACATAACAACGATGAACGTAACGTACACCAAAAAAGGCAACCTCGAAGGAGTAATCACCGTTACTCTCGACAAGGCTGACTACGACGAAAAAGTAACCAAAGAACTCAAGGAAATCGGCAAAAACCACCAGATTCCCGGTTTCCGCAAAGGCCACGTAGAGCTCTCCACTCTCCGCAAGCGCTTCGGCAAGGAAACCAAATATCGTGTTGTCAACGATCTCGCTATCGAGCAGGTCTTCAAATACATCCAGGACAACAAACTCGACATCCTCGGCCGTCCGCTCCCCGCCGAAGGCCACGACTTCAACCTCGACGCTGAAGACGGCATCTCCTTCGCCTACGAAATCGGTCTGGCTCCCGAACTCGACCTCCACCTCGACAAAACCACCACACTGAACTACTACAACATCGCCGTGAGCGACGATATGATCAAAGAGCAGGTGGACCACATCCTCAAGCAGGCCGGCGAGCAGGTTCCCGCCCAGGAATATGCCGAGCGCGCTCTCGTCAAGGGTTCCATGCTCCAGCTCGATGCCGACGGCAACGTTGCACCCGAAGGTATTCAGGTTGAAAGCACCATCGTGGCTCCCTTCACCTTCAAAAACGAAGAACTCGCCGCCAAATTCAACGGAACCAAGGTAGGCGACAAGGTTGTATTCAACCCCTTCGACACCTGCGACGGCAACGAAGCCGAAGTCGCTTCCATGCTCCACATCGACCGCGACAAGGTAGAAAGCGCCCGCTCCAACTTTGAGCTCACCATCACCGAGTTCATCGTCCACAAAGTGGCTGAAGAGAACGAAGACCTCTACAAGAAAGTCTTCGGCGAGGACGTTGTCCACAACCACGAGGAATTCATTCAGAAGGTTACCGAGATGATCGAGCAGAGCCTGCAGCCCAACAGCCGCCAGCTCTTCGTGCGCAACACCGAGGACTACCTCATGGAAACCTACGGTGCCGGAATGGAACTGCCCGAAAACTTCCTCAAGCGCTTCATGATGTTCTCCGACAAGAACATCAACGACGAAAACGTGCAGGCCGCCTACAACGAAGCCGCTCCCGGCATCAAGTGGGAACTCATCGAGAACCGTGCCGCCGAAGCACTTCAGGTAAAGGTCGAGGAAGACGACGTGAAGGCTTTCGCCCGCATGTTCGCCATCAACCAGCTTCACCAGTACGGCATGGGCGCCATGGCCGACCAGATGGCCGACTACTACGCCGAGAACATCCTCAAGGACGAGAAGCAGCGCCGCCAGATTGCTCAGCAGGCCTTCACCGGCAAACTCTTCACCGCAATACACAACGCTGTGAACCTCAACGAGCAGACCGTAAGCCTCGACGAGTTCCGCACAATGGTGCAGCAGCTCAACAACGCTTCCGGCGCTGAGGTGGCCGCAGAAGAATAATAACCAAACACGACCGACATAGCAGGCGGCGCAGTTCGGCTCTTGGAGCCGGAGGCGCCGCTTGCCTTATGCAAAAATGGCAAAATGTTGAAAAATTTCCCGCCCGCATAATGCGGGTTATTCAAATTTTCCTTATTTTTGCACCGACATACTAACCAAAATAGAAATATGGAAAAGGAACTGGACTGGGCAACGTTGCCCTTCGGATACGTCAAGACCGACTACAACGTTCGTTGCTACTACCGCGACGGCAAGTGGGGGCCTATTGAAGTTTCTGATTCCGAGACCCTCAACATCCACATTGCCGCCACCGCTCTCCATTACGGCCAGGAAATCTTCGAAGGACTGAAGGCCTTCCGCGGCGTCGACGGCAAAATCCGCATCTTCCGCCTGGAAGAGAATGCCAAGCGTCTGCGCAAAAGTGCTGAAGGCCTGCTGATGGAACCCGTCCCCGAAGATATTTTCCGGGAAATGTGCATTCAGGCCGTCAAGCTCAACGAGCGTTTCATTCCTCCCTACGGCACCGGCGCAAGTCTCTATCTGCGCCCCCTCGAAATCGGCATGACAGCCCGAGTGGGCGTCAAGGAAGCCGACGAATACCTCTTTATGATTCTCGTCACGCCCGTGGGTCCGTATTTCAAAACCGGTTTCGGATGCACAAACATCTGCATCACCCGCCGGTACGACCGCGTGGCCCCGCTCGGCACCGGCCGCTTCAAATGCGGCGGCAACTATGCCGCTTCCCTGACCGCCGGTAAGATGGCCCACGACAAGGGTTACTCCGCCGTGCTCTATCTCGACCCTAAAGAGAAGAAATATCTCGACGAGTGCGGCCCGGCAAACTTCTACGCCATCAAAGACGGCAAATACATCACCCCGGCCAGCGACTCCATCCTTCCCTCAATCACCAATATGAGCCTGCAGACGCTCTGCGCCGACATGGGTATTCCCGTGGAGTGCCGGCATATAACGGTCGACGAGCTTGAATCCGTTTCCGAAGCCGCTGCTTGCGGTACTGCCGCCGTCTGCTCGCCTATAGGCGAAATCGACGACCTCGACACCGGCAAGAAGTACATCATCGCAAAGAACGGCAAGCCCGGCCCTGTCACAACCGAGTTCTACAACCGGCTCAACGCTATCCGTCTGGGCGAAGCCGAGGATACCCACGGCTGGAATACTATAGTGGAATGACTCCGGTAGATTGGAAAAAAATCATTGACCTATATTATCCCGCGGACCGCAAGGTTCGCGGGATTTTGGTAGCTCACAGCCGGGCCGTGGCCGACGGCGCCCTCGAGCTTGCCCGGCGCAAGGGCCTCGACCTTAATCCCGACATTATTGAGGCGGCGTCCATGCTCCACGACATCGGCATTATCCGCACCGATGCGCCCGGCATCGACTGCCACGGCACCGAGCCCTATCTCTGCCACGGTGCCGTCGGAGCCGATATGCTGCGGCAGGCCGGTGTGCCCGAAGAGATTGCACGGGTGGCCGAACGCCACACCGGAGCCGGTCTTCTGCCCGAGGAAATAGAAGCCGCCCGGCTCCCGCTGCCCCCTGGGCGCGACTATATGCCGCGCACCGAGCTGGAGCGACTTATTTGCTACGCCGACTGCTTCTTCTCCAAAGGCCCCGACATCGACCGGTTGGCGAAGCCCAAAACCCTCGAACGAGTCAGAGCCTCGATGGCGCGCTTCGGTGCCGGGGTGGCTGCGCGTTTCGAGGCTCTAAGAGATGAGTTCGGCGATTTGCCTACTGAGTGATAGCCCGTTTGATGACCTTGCTTCCGGTGCGGACAATGTAGATTCCCGGAGCGACGTCGGGGGTGATGCCTTTTTCGACAGTTGCCACCGGGGTGCCTCCGATGGTGTAGTATATGCTGCGGAGGCTCTCGTTGTCAGGAAGTTCCGGTATGGCAAGCCCGGTGGGTTCCACGTCGTCGCCGATGAGGACGTAGCTGTCGCCGTCGACGAGCGAAATGGTGATTTCCGGGTTGACGCGCTCGGGGTCGCTGTAGCTTAAGGTGGCGTTTGTCCCCACGCCGTATTCAATGCGCGTTTTCACGCCCTCGGCCAAGTCGGTGCTGCTCTGACTCTGAGGTCCGAAGACGTAGACACCAGTGCGAGGTTCATAGGAAATGCGGAAGGGCGAACTCGTCGTCAGCACGCCATGGTAGATGCCGGTGCCGTCGCCGGTGAGCTCCTCGCTCTGACCGGCTCCGGTGGCGTAGATGAGGAAAATCCGGGTGGGATAGACGCGCTCGGCCTCCACGGCCTTGACGGTGAAGAGCTTATAGGTGTGTCCGGTCTGCTGCTTGGTGAAGAAGCTCACGTCGTAGACTCCGGCCTCCAGCTGAATGGGGCTGTCGGAGGTGGTGATGGCCAGAGGATTAGGTAGCACTTCTACGGCAGGGCTGACTGCCCATGAGGGAAGAGAGTAGAGCGTGGTACCACCGGCCGAGATGGCGTAGAACTGGAATCCGAAGTCGAGTTCAACGGCTTGCGCCGTGAACGAACCGTCGGCCTGTGCCGTCATCGCTATGGAGTCGGCATGCTGCAAGTCGCTGTCGAACGGCACGATATAGACCTTGTCGACATCGGCGGCCGATGCACCCGCTGCAATAAGCATGGCGACAGCCGGAAGAATTATTCGTTTCATGACGAGGAGATTTAGGAGAGTGGAGCAGGGGGCGGATTACCACATCGGGGTGAACCCGGTGCTTTCTTTGAGTTTACTGTTTATGCAGCCGGTGAGGTCGAAGTGGTCTGAGGTGTCGAGTTTGAGAATGGGAGCTCCGACATTGAAGCGCAGGCGACCCATGTCGACCCACATATTGCCCGTGGAGTCGGCGAAGCGGAAGTAGTACTTGCCGCCCGTAAGGTCGGAGATGGTGGTCCACTGAGTCGACGATACGTTGGGTTCGCCTTCTATTTCGTAGCCGAAAGGAACGCTTACTGTCCCCATGATGGAGCTCACGGCGGCGAAGGCTGCCGGGTATTCGGTGTTTTTGGGCACGTGGTTGATGAAGAACGAGGCGCGCACGAAGCGGTCCGGGCTGCTGACCGTGCCGGGCAGGGTGTGGACTCCGCCTTTCTTCTCCCAGTATTCGTTTATGGCACGCATAGCGGGCAACTGAGGGTCGTTGGTGAGTACGGTGAGGTCTTGGCGCCCGCGGTAGATGTTGAGGTGGGCATTGTCGTACTCCATAACCAGGGTTTCGCCGGTGCGGTCGGTCACGGCCCAATGGAGCAGCGACACCGTTCCGCCGTCGAAGGTCTTGCCGTTGATTACAAAGGGGTTGGCCTCCAGCCATGTGGCAACTTCGTCGACGGTGGCAAAATTATCGAGGAAGTAGCTCACCAGCATGGCAAGGCTTACCACGGGTAGATCTTCGCCCTCCGGCGATGTGGTGGGATAGACCGAACCCTTGCAGAAGAGGCCGTTCATGGCCAGCCCGGCTTCGTTCATTCCTTCGGTGACGCCGCCGTCGTAGCTCACGGCGAGTACCGAGCCGTAGGTGCTGGTCCATTCGAGGCATTTGCCCGAAGGCATGCTCGTTTTGTGGATGCCCTGAGGATACACATAGATGTTAGTCGGAATAGGGGTTCGCCAGTCGAGGGTGCGTCCTACCAGGATTATGTTGTTGTTCTCGCCCAGATAAACAACTCGGGAGCATGCGAAGGCCGTACTAATGCCGGCTGCTGCCGTTAGCGCTGCTGTCATAAGGAGTCGTGAAAATTTCATAGTTAGTGATGGATTAATTTATTAAGTAACACACGGCTTGTCTTATTTGTTCGTTCGCGGAAGTTTGCTTATCTTTGCATCACCAACTAAGAAGAAAAATGAAAAATGTAATGGTGCGCGCTGCTTCGGGCGCTGTATATGTGGCAATTATTGTGGGCGCCATCCTCGGCGGCCCCTATTGGTTCTTCCTCCTCACTGCTGTGCTGGCCTCTTGGGCCGTTTTCGAGTTCAATTCGGTCGTGGGTCTGAACGGCGCTAAGGTCAACTTGTTCGCCATTCTCGATGCCACCGCCGCTATCGTTCTTGCATGGCTGCCTTTGGCCGGTCTGCTGAACACGATAGGCGTGCTTCCTCTTCTGCTGATGGTCTATTTCCTGCTGCGTGGTGTGGCCGCTCTCTACGACCGGCGCGAGCACCCCTTCCGAAACTGCGCCTGGTCAGTCTTTTCGGTTGTCTACCTGGGCTTACCCATGCTTGCTCTCAATTCGCTCTACGCCATCGCTTATCCCGATTCCAAATGGCTGGTACTCATCGTGTTCATCATGATTTGGCTCAACGATACGGGCGCTTTCTGCGTTGGCTCCACTTTGGGGCGCCACAAGATGTTCCCGCGTCTGTCGCCCAAGAAGTCCTGGGAGGGCTTTGCCGGCGGTCTCATCTTCTGCCTCGTTGCCGCTTGGGTGTGCAGCTGTTGGTTCAACGTTCTGAACCTCACCCTATGGCAGTGGCTCGGCCTCGGCGCCATTGCCTGCGCCTTCTCCACCTGGGGCGACCTCTTTGAGTCCATGCTCAAGCGCAATGCCGGAGTCAAGGATTCCGGCTCTCTCATCCCGGGTCATGGAGGCATCCTCGACCGCATCGACTCCCTACTCTTTGTCGCTCCCGCCACGGCGGTCTTCATCATCTTGGTGAGCTGAGCCGACACTCTTCGCTGAAAACCTTATAATCTCTATAAAACACTATGAAAAAGCACATCATGGCGGCTGCTGCCGCTGCCTGCATAGTCGCTGCTTCGGCACAGGATGTGGTCCGCGTAAATCAGGCCGGATACCTTCCCTCCGACCCAAAAGCTGCCGTCTTTCTGGGCACGCACAACCCTGCCGAGCTCGACTTCCGCATCGGCGACCTTATGCCCGACAGCGTGGTCGAAGCGCCGGTCTGGGGAAGCCTGCCGTACGCCGCAAGAATCTACTTCACTTCCCTGCCTGAGGGTGAATATACGCTGACCGCCTCCCGGGGCGGCGCCGAGATAGCCTCAGCGCCCGTGCGGGTGGCCTCGGATGCCTACACCGCTTTGGCGATGCGCGAGCTGCCTCTGCGCTACCTCCGGCAGCAGCGATGCGGCTTCAACCCCGTCCATGGCACCCTATGCCATCAGAACGACGGTATACTCGTTCTCGCGGGCGAGGCCACCGGCGACAGCGTCGACGTGCGCGGCGGATGGCACGACGCCTCCGACTATCTGCAGTACCTCACCACATCGGCCAACACGGCCTATATGCTCATGTTTGCCTACCTGGCAAATCCCGAAGGCTGGGCCGACGACTACGACTCCGCAGGCCTCCCCGGTGCAAACGGAGTCCCCGACGTGCTCGACGAAGCCCGCTGGGGCCTGGAATGGATGCGTCGGATGAATCCCCGCAAAGATTTGTATCTCAATCAGATTGCCGACGACCGCGACCACCGCTATGTCGGAGTGCCCGCCGGCGACAATATCGACTACGGCTGGGGCGAAGGCGGAGCGCGCCCCGTCTATCCGGTCTGCGGAGAACCCTCCGGTCTTCGCCAATACCGCAACCGGAGCACCGGCGAAGCTTCCTCGGTGGCAAAATTTGCGTCCTCCTTCGCCTTGGGAGCAAAGGTGTTCGCCGAAGTCGACAGTGCTTTCGCTGCCGACCTCGCTTCCCGCGCCGAGCTGGCTTACCAATATGCGCTTACCCACCCCGGCGCATCTCAGACCACATCTACAGTAAGCCCCTATTTCTATGAGGAGGACAACTGGACCGACGACGTCGAGCTTGCCGCCGCCACCCTGGGCAAATTCCGCGACGCTGCGGCCTTCGGACGCCTCGAACCCGTAACGCCCTGGATGGGCGCCGACTCCGCCCGCCACTATCAGTGGTATCCCTTCGTAAGTCTGGGCCACAGCATAGTGGCTGCCCGGGGCGACTCCGCGCAGCGTGCCGAGTTTGCCGCTCTGATGGGCCGTGGGCTGCAGAAGGTGTCGCGACGGGGCATGCAGAATGCTTTCCGCAACGGGGTGCCTTTCATTTGGTGCTCAAACAACTTGGCCGCATCTTTCGCCACGCAGGCCATACTCTACCGCCTCATAAGCGGCGATGACACCTATCGCGAGGCCGAAACCGCCGTGCGCGACTGGCTCTTCGGTCTCAACCCCTGGGGGCAAACCATGATGTTGCTGCCGGCCGACAGCGCAATTCCCAATCCCGAAGACCCACATTCGGCGATGACCGACATCACCGTGGGCGACCGTCCCGGCAGAGATTACCTCGTGGGTGCTCTCGTCGACGGGCCGGTCTACAGCACCATATTCAACGCGCTCTGGGGTGTGCATCTGCGACGCCCCGACGCCTTCGAGCCTTTCCACGGACGCGCAGTATACCACGACGACTACTCCGACTACTCCACCAACGAGCCTACTATGGACGGCACGGCCTCGCTATGCCTGCTCCTCTCGCTGCTTTCGCGCTAAAACATAAAAAAAGTGAAAGCATTTGGCGCTGTGGCTTTCATTTAGTAACTTTGAGGCGGTTTTCAACCTAATTATAAGGTACTATTCCCGAAAATGTCACTCACTCCAGCTGTACTGAACGAAATCCGCCGAGCTCTCCACGAGACGCAGGAATTGCGTACCCTCATTGGCGATGGTCTCGCTTCCGACGATATCACCAAATACCGCACCTTGCTGCGCCGTGGCCTGCCGGCCCGCGACCGCTTCGGCTTTCAGCCCGTAGCTATGGCCGTCACCACCGCCTGCGAACTCTGCCGCAGCATAGATCCCGACCGCAATATGGTGCTGGCGGTGCTTCTGGCGCCGCTGGTTGGTTTGGGTACGGTGGAAGTCGACGAGGTGCGCTCGTTGTGGGATGACGACACTGCCGTCCTTGTGCGCGGTCTCTCTAAAGCCGGCAGCCTCTATAGCCGCAACGCTGCCGTCGAAAGCGACAACTTCCGCAAACTCCTCCTTACCTTTGCCGAAGATATTCGAGTGATTATCATTATGATAGTCGACCGAATGGTGCTGATGCGAGCTATCAACCACCATCCGGCCGAAAAGCTCGTGCGCGAAACGGCCTACGAGGCAAACTATCTCTATGCGCCCCTGGCGCACCGTTTGGGTCTCTATGCCATCAAGAGCCAGCTCGAGGATATGTCGCTGAAGTACAGCAACCGAGAGGTGTACTCCCAGATCGCACATGAGCTCAATCAGACCAAGGCACGACGCGACCAGTATATCGCAGCCTTCATAGCTCCCGTAAAGGCTAAACTCGAGGCCGAAGGGCTCAACTTCGAAATAAAGGGGCGTACAAAGAGCATCTACTCCATCTGGAACAAACTCAAGAAGCAGCACAACACCCTGGAGGAAATCTACGACCTCTTCGCCATCCGCATCGTTATCGACTGCGAGCCAAAGCGCGAGAAAAGCGAGTGCTGGCTGGCATACTCCGTGGTCACCGACATGTATACCCCGAATCCGGGGCGTCTGAAGGACTGGATAAGCATACCCAAGAGCAACGGCTACGAAAGCCTCCACACAACTGTGAAAGGCCCCGACGACCGCTGGGTCGAAGTGCAGATCCGCACACGCCGAATGGATGCCGTAGCCGAAAAGGGCCTGGCCGCCCATTGGCGCTACAAGGGCATCAAGAGCGAGTCAGGGCTGGATGCGTGGATGAACAACGTGCGCGACATCCTTGAAGCCGCCGAGTCCGGCCCGATGCAGCTCATGCGCGACTTCAAGATGGATGTCTATAGCCACGAAGTATTTGTATTCACTCCCAAGGGCGACCTCTACAAACTCCCCCAGGGCGCTACAGTGCTCGACTTCGCATTCAACATCCACTCCAACGTGGGGCTGCACTGCGTTGGCGCACGCGTCGACGGCCGCAACCGCAAAATCAGCCATCGCCTCAGCTCGGGCGACACCGTAGAGATTCTCACCTCGCCCCAGCAGGAACCCAGCCGCGACTGGCTCAGCTGGGTGGTGACTTCAAAGGCCCGAAACAAGATTAAATCCGTCCTCAAGGAGAAAGAGCACCAGGCCACCGACATCGGCCGAGAGCTGCTCGAACGGCGCCTGCGAAACCGCAAACTCGACATCGACGAGGCCACCCTGAGCCGAACCATCACTTCGATGGGATACAAGGACGCCATAGGCTTCTTCGCCGCCCTTGGAGACGGAAACCTCGAGGTGAACGATGTTGTCGACGCCCTCGTCGCAATGGAACGCAAGGAGGAAGAGCAGGCGCCCCATATTTCGGCCAGCACATACACCCTTCAGCAACCGGAGGAAAGCGAAGCCGCCGCTAACGGTGGCGACGTCATCGTTATCGGCGACAATGTGCGAGGCGTCAGCTACAAGCTGTCGCGATGCTGCAATCCTATCTACGGCGACGATGTGTTCGGTTTCCTCTCCACCGAAGGCGCAATAAAAATCCACCGCTCCGACTGCCCCAACGCCATCCATCTGCGCGAGCGCTACCCCTACCGCGTAATCCGGACCCAGTGGAGCGGCCGCGCCGGCGAGCAGTTCCTGGCTACTCTGAGCGTGGTCGGAAAGGACGACATCGGTATCGTCACCAACATCACCTCTATCATCAACAAAGAGAAGGACACGAGCCTGCGCAGCATCTCCATCGACTCGCACGACGGCCTCTTCCGCGGCGTGATCACCGTGGGCATCAAGGACACCTCGTCGCTCAATCAGCTCATCCGCAAGGTGTCGACAGTTCGAGGCGTCAAGAATGTAAGTAGGACGTAAGTCGCCGCAGCGTTTCGGATATTTCCTCGTTCATGGCTTTGGGATAGCGCACTTCGGCGTATACCTGAGCCAGAGTTTCCTTGCCGTTTTCGGCGATGAAGCCGGCGCTTTCGGGGAGGGCTTCCTTGGCGGCGTAGGTTTCGGCAATGTCCGCGTCGCGGTATTTCTCGCGGTGTACAATCGCCTCCATCGGAAGGCGGTCGGAGAGAGTGTGCGCCCCGGCTGCCGGCCAACCCACGGCGATAGAGTAGAGCGGAACCACGCCTTGCGGCAGAGCGAGCTCGGCGATGAAGGCTTCGAT
Source organism: uncultured Porphyromonadaceae bacterium (assembly GCA_900541865.1). Lineage (GTDB taxonomy): Bacteria > Bacteroidota > Bacteroidia > Bacteroidales > Muribaculaceae > CAG-873. The sequence goes on from UQLO01000018.1 coordinate 36,318, forward strand.
ATTGTAGGTCACCGTGCCGAGGTAGCACGTGCCCAGTCCGGCCAACTCTGCCGCTGCAACGAATTGCTGGGCGAAAATAGTGGCATCAATGGTGGCAAGCAGCAGTCCGTGCATATTGTCCAGGCCGGAAGTGGTCCGGTTCTGCGAGCACCAGCGGCCGAAGCGGCGCAGGTCGGCGCAGAAAGTGAGCAGGGCAGCACATTCGCCCGCCATTGGCTGGCCGAAGTGGAGTTCGCGCATTTTTTGCAGGCTCTCGCCGCGGTTCACCACCACGGAATAGAGCTGCATATTGCCCGTGTTGGGAGCCTGGGCGGCTATGCGCAGCAGGCGGTCCAGAAGTTCGTCCTCCAAAGGGCGCGAGGCGTCGAAGCGGCGCACCGAGGCGCGCTCGGCAAGAAGTGTCAGAGAGTGGTCTATGCAGGCATCCATGGTCAGTCGTTCATTTCGGGGGAAGGTATTCGCTTTAGAGTCAGCATCTCCTTGCCGGCGGCATCAAGAAGGAGCACTGTGTCGTCGTGGCGACCCGCTATTGCCGACGCCGTCGATTCCAGAGCCACGAGCATGCGCATTTCCTGGTCGCCCTTGTTGCAGCCGCGGCGTGTGGTGGCCATATCGCTCAGGTCGAGGGCATTGCTGCGGTTGGGGTCGATGAAAATCTTGCCGTTGAAGAAATTGCAGCCCGTGTTGCCGTGCACGCGCAGCTCGGCGATGTCGAAGAATATGGTGCACTCTTCGTCGTCGATTCGCGTGCCGTCGATGGCCGTCACCTGCCAGTTGCCGTTGAGAAACTCCATATTGAGCCGGCGCAGCGTCATCACCACGCGGTCCGTAGAGTTGCGAAGGTAGAGGTAGGTGTCCTGCCCGATGCGCTGCGTGTCGACGTAGAGCGGGCTTCCGCCCGACAGTTTGCTCGCAATAGATGCGCTGTACTCATTTTCGGGGCAGTAGCGCATGGTGGAGAGCACGTTGGAGAAAACCATAGTGCCGTCGGTGCGCAGAAGGTAGTCGCCGTTGATTATATTGCAGCCGTCGCTTGCGTAGAAGCGGCCGGTGCCGTTTTCAAACTCTATGTATGGCGCGTCTTCGTCGGCTGTGATGTTTTCGGCATCCACAGAGGCTATATACCAGCGTCCGCCGCACAGTGTGGCCTGGTCGGGACGCTCGCCGGCTGTCTTGGGAGGTGCCGGAACGGCTCGCCGCGGGTCCTTGGCCGGGCGGCCGCTTACTTCGCCGATGGAGGTAACGTTGCCGCTGTCGGTCTTGGGGCGCAGCAGCGAGCAGGAGGAGGCAAGAAGCAGCGCTATGGCTGCCGGGAGTAGATATCGCAGTTTCATATTCTTAGAAGTTCCATTTTTTGCGCCGCTTGGTCATCTCGCGCGCCAGGCGGTCCATGGTGCGCTGATTTTCGCGGGTGGGATTATTGACAAAATCTTTGAGGAGCTGGCTACCCGTATAGTAGGCAAGGGCCGATTGTTTGAATACCTTGTTGCGCTTGAAAGCATTGGTATACCGGTCCATACGGGCCAGGAAGTCGCTTTCGTTCTCGAAGTAGGTAGGATTGTCGCACTCATACTCCAGAGCCATTCCGTACTGCCGGGCCAAAGCGCATGCTTCGTCAAGTCGGTCGGGACTTACTTTCTTGATAAAGAAATAATTGGGCTGAAGATATGCTATATCAAAACCTAATTCGCGCCATTGGTTGTACATTGGAGCCTTGAACCAGGGTATCCATATATATTGCAGTCCGTTGGAATGTACAACATCTGCGACCTCACGCGCAACGTCGCCGTTGCGGTCCATCTGCTCGTCCAGCCAGTATATTCCGCTAAGTTCCAGATTGTTGAAGCCGGCCGCTTCGAAACGCTCCTTGGCCTGCTCTATGAACCACCGACAGGCCGCAACGGCATCGGCCGTATTGTCGAAATCCAGCGGCCGACCGTTGAGTTCTCCCCAGTCCTTCTGACCGGGTATAGGCGTCGGCACGGTCATAACCACGCGGTGTTTGAACGCCGGCTCGCCAAGGGTGGCCTTGAAGTTCTCGATGGTGGTATTGAGGGCGTCCAGGGCGCGACCCGGTTCGAAGTGGGCATCCAGATATTTCTGCCAGTCGGTCTTGCGGGCATCGCGGCCTACGGTGCTGGCCGGACAGAAGTGGCATGTGGCGCCATCGTAGAAGTCGAGAAAGAGAAAGCCGTCGAAAAGCCAATCCTGCTTGCCGTCGGCGTAGGTATGCACAACGTAGGGCGTAAGATCTTCGGGCGTCATGTGCATGCGATAGTTTGCGCCATAGTACAGCAGCCCGAGATTGCATATTTTAGAGGTGGCATACTCTCCCCGAGCATGCGAGGCAAGCGCTATGAGCAGGCCGGCAATGACCAGTGCGATTCTTTTTGTGTTGTACATAAATTCGTGCGTTGAAACTTTTTTCAAAAAAACGCCTTTTCGGGTGTAACCAATAAGGATGTTTTGCGTCTTAATAATAAACGCTTCAAAAACAGTATTTATTTTAACAATCCGAAAATGATGAAAAAAATAATGCTCGCTGCCTGCGCAGTCCTCTCTATGGCAATAGTTATGCCCTTGACTGCCTGCGGACGCCATAGCACCGGTATTAACTCCACTTCGCAGACCACAATCTCGCCGTCGTCGAACATGATAACCCGAACCGTCAACATTTCCAATTTCGACGAGATTGATGCTTCGCGCGTCAAAGTGGTCTTCACTCCCGGTCGTGCCGACCGTCTCGCCACCATCACAGCGCCCGATAATGTGATGCAGTACGTTGAAGTGACCTGCTCCGATGGAACTTTGGACTGCAGCCTCGCCGAAAACGTGCAGATTCAGGGCGGAGGCTCATCGTGCGTCACCATCGCTGTGACGGCTCCGGGCGTCGAAGAGTTCAATGCCTGCCTCAGCGCCGTCATTGAAATTATGGGCGACCTCAACGTCGACGAGTTCAGCGCCGAAGCTTCCACCTCCGGCTCTATCACAGCCCGGGCAATCACAGCCCGCGAGGACGTCGAACTCGACGCCAACACCTCCGGCAATGTGAAGGTAGGCCAAATTTCTGCCCGCAAACTGAGTGCCGATGCAAGCACCAGCGGCTCAGTGCGCGTAAGCTCGGCTGACGTGCAGCGACTCAATGCCGAAGCAAGCACCAGCGGCTCCATAAAAGTGGAGGGCGGCTCAGCCGACTACGTCGATTGCGAAGCCTCAACCAGCGGCTCGGTCAACATTGCCGGCGTCCGCGGCTCTCGCGGAAAACTCGAAGCAACCACCGGCGGCTCTATCCGCGCAAACGTGCCCGGAGCACGCACCGAGACTTCAACCGGCGGCTCCATACGCAACAACTGATTTCTCACATAAATAAGTTCAATATAAAGTAAGCAAAGGGTTCATCTCCGGCGGAGGTGAACCCTTTGGCGCTTCGACGGGTTGTTTCTTTGTGCAGGCCGGGCAGTTTCAAATAAAAATTGCTAATTTTGCATCTGAAAAAACAACTAACTGAATGTATTTCTCGCCAATTCTCACATATACTGAACTTTGGCTGCTCGGTGCGGCTGCGGTCTGCGTGCTCCTGGTGGCAGCTATCTATTTTTTTCGTGTCCGCACGGTTGCCGAATACCGCCGCAGAGCCGACCGTGAGCGCCCCGATAAGCCCGATGCCGACTTTCTGCCGGCTTCGGTGATTGTCTATTCGCAGGGCGACGCCGAGAATCTCACCGAGTTGCTCCAGGCGCTCCTGAATCAGAAATACCCCGCCGCTTTCGAGATTGTGGTGGTCAACGAAGGCGAGAGCGCCGACGTACGCGACGTCGTTTCCATGCTTCGGGCGTCCAATCCCAATCTCTACCTCACCTTCACTCCGGACGGCGTGGTGAGCCTGAGCCGCAAGAAGTTGGCGCTCACTTTGGGCATTAAGGCCGCACGCTACGATGTGGTCGTCCTGACCACCACCGGAGCAATTATCCAATCCCCGCTTTGGCTGCGAAACATGATGGCGCCCTTCGATGCCGACAACAATGTGGAGGTCGTGCTCGGCTTCGCCTGCGTAGATCCTGAGGAGGACGATGCCTGGGGAAAGCGTCGCCGTGCCTACGACTATGCCGCCGAAAATACCCGTTGGTTGGCAACCGCTATTGCCGGTCATCCCTTCCGAGGCACCGAATTCAACCTCGCATACCGCAAAGACCTTTTCTTCCGCAACAAGGGCTTTGCAAGCAATCTAAACCTCAACTACGGCGACGACGACGTATTCATCAGCCGGATTGCAAACGGAAAGAACACCCGCGTTGAGCTCTCCGAAGAGTCTATCGTGCGCGTGCGCCACGGCAACCACCCCCGTCTTTTCCGCGAGCGCGTGCTCCGCCGCTGCGTAACCGAGAGCCTCATCCGCCGTCGGCCGCGTTTCCTCTTTCCTCTTGCCGGATGGCTTCAGATAGCGGCTCTGGCGTGCGCCGTAGTGGCCGCTGTGCTTGCTTGGCCAAACCTGCAGGCTGCCATTATCGGGCTGGTGCTGGTGGTGTCTATGCTGGTAATGGACGCTATGGTGTGGCGAAAAGTGCTCATTGCTCTCAAATGCCGACGAATGCTTTTTACAATCCCTTGGTACACCGTGACATACCCCTTGCGTCGACTCGGCGTCGCTATTCGTGCCCGACTCGGACATCAAAAAAAATATACCTGGGAATAAAGAGGATGATTGTGAAAATATGTATTCAATCGTTAACTTTAACAAAAACGGAGCCTCTTGGCTCCATTTTTTTGCCTTATTTCTTGACTTAGTGAAAAAAACTGCTTAAATTTGCATCGCGTTTCCGAATACGCCTTTCGCCTTAACTTGGACCGTTATTATTTACCAAATCAGATCTAAGCTAAAGGCAAACCACTGGCGCCAACGTCGAGACGACAGTCGGCAGTCCCCAGTGTTGAAGGTGTAGCGGACGTAAGTAAGTATGATATAATCTCTACACTTTTCAGTAAGCAATTTCTGTAAAGCAACACAACTTGAATCACTTAATTTATGCCTATTGGCTTAGGTCCTCTACCCGTTGTTGAAATGAGTATTGGACTTTTTTTATGTCCATTTCTTAAGTTTTCGTGACCTCGCCAAAGAGCGCGCCCCAAGGAGGGCGAGCTTCCAGCTCGCAAGCCGCGAAAGGCCGCCTCGGCACAGGTGTCAGCTCACTTGTCGGTGCTGTGGATAGCCGTAAGTAGTTCATATTGACGCCAATTCAATTTTGTCCGCAGTGCGGACAAAATTGGATAAAGCCGGTAAAACTGTCTCGCGCGAAAACAGTTGCCGTTTACCGAAACCTGACCCGAATTCTGGTTAAATTTTATTCATTTGGTAAAGTTGGTACAGAAACCCCGCAGGTTCGTTGAATGTGCGCCCAAAAATTTTGGTAGTAAGCGCAAGGCTCATTAACTTTGCAACATCAGAAACGAATAATAAAATAACAACAAAAATATACACCATGAACCCTTACCAGAACAACCCTCAGCCCGGTCGTCCGGCCTTCGGCGCCAACGGAACCCGCGTCGTAAGTCCCAATCAGGCCCCTGCTGCTTCTCCACGCACAAAGAATCAGGCCTCTAAGTCCGACAATGCCGCCGCCTGGGCAGCGCGCGGTGTGGCTGCTGTTGGGGGTGTCATGATCGGCACCGTTGCCTCCCTGGCTGCCAACGCCTCCAAGACCGATGAGGAAATCCTCGATGGCGTTATGGCCGGCGAAGAGTGCGTCGACCCCGCTGCGGAAGATAATTCCGGCGCCCTCACCGATGGCGAACTCGCCTTCTCGTCGCGTAACTACGACGACATGTCCTTCGGCGACGCTTTCGCCGCCGTGCGCCAGGAGTACGGCCCCGGTGCCGTCTTTGAATGGCGTGGCGGCATCTACGGCTCGTACACCGCCGAAGAGTGGAACGCCATGTCGCCCGAGCAGCACGCCGACTACGCTCACCACGTCAACTGGGGCGCCGTCCAGCCCAACCAGCAGCCCCAGCACTCCAACCACGCTCAGGATCAGCATTACGCACAAACCAATACCGCACCTCAGCACACGGAAGACCAGCCCGTCTCGCCCATGCACCAGGTAGTGGCCGAAAATCCGCCCCACCTCCAGTCCGCGCCCGACGAAGTTCTCGAGCCGCAGATCGAAGTCATCGACGCCTACGTCGGCGAGACCGGCTCCACGTTCGTCGTAGTGGAAGTCGAAAACCAGCAGATGGTTCTCATCGACCAGAACGGCGACCAGATTATGGACTACGCTGTTGTCGACTCCAACAACAACGGTCTGGTCGAGGACGATGAAATCACCGACATCTCCGCTGCCGGTATCACACTCGGCGACCTCGGTGTAATAGTCGAATCGCCCACTCCCGAACCCACTCCGGCTCAGTCCGAGTACACTGTTGTCACCGACCCCGAGACAGGCGCTCAGCTGGTGTCGACCAATATCGACGGGGTGGAGACGGTGCTCATCGATCAGGACGGCGATGATGTCTTCGACTTCATGGGCATGGACCTCAACGGCAACGGTCAGGTCGACCCGGGCGAGGTCCTCGACATCTCCTCAGAGAATCTCTCCATGAGCGACCTCGGTCTCTCCGGCAACGACGACATCTGCTAATCGGCAGTGAGTCAGCTGAATGTAATGTAAATCCTCACGGTCCGGTGCCGCTTTGCTGCGGTTCCGGATTTGTGGTTGAATAGCGCACCAAACACAAACTCTGTCATCACTATGAATTTTTCGCTTAAAGCATACAGCATCTGGGAGTTCGGACAACGCAAGGACTCCGCAGGCAACCCCCATCAGGAGGACTCACTCTATCCTCCCTTCGGCCAGGCTACCGAAGCCGACCGTCTCTTCATCGTCTGCGACGGCATGGGAGGACATTCCGCCGGCGAAGTGGCGTCGGAAGCAGTATGCTCGGCAATGGCCGCGAGCATTCTCGCACCCGGCCGTGCCACCGAGGGGCAGTTCTCCGACCAAGACCTTGCCGATGCTCTTAAGGCGGCTTACGATGCCCTCGACGCCCGCGACAATGGCGATGCACGCAAGATGGGCACCACCATGACCCTGCTGAAACTCCACGCCGCAGGGGCTACTATTGCCCACATCGGCGACAGCCGAGTATACCACATCCGTCCGGGCCTTACTGCCGACGACACCCGCATCCTCTACGTAACCGAAGACCATTCGCTGGTCAATTCGCTGGTTCGTGCCGGCCATATGACACACCAGGAGGCTATGATGTCCGGCCAGAAGAACGTTATCACCCGAGCTATGCAGCCCGGCCTCGACCCGCGTCCGCATGCCGACGTCTACCACACGGCCGACATCCAGCCCGGCGATTTCTTCCTGCTTTGCTCCGACGGTATGCTCGAGCACCCTCAGATGGAGGACGGCTCCTATCTGCGCCACCTCTTCTCGCTTCAGGGAGGCTCGCCTCGCGAAAAGGTCGACACTCTCGTGGCCGCTACGGTCAATAATTCCGACAATCACACCGCCATTGTCGTCGAAATAACCGACGTGCAGGATCCCTCCGGCCTCCGTGCTGCCGGCGTTCCCGGGCAGGGAGAGGTTGTCGGCGTCCTTCCCGCCGAAGGTCCACTCGCCACGACTCCGATAGGTCTCAACGGTGCTCCCGCAACCACTGTGGCTATTGCCAAACCCAAGGGCAAAGGCTTGCTGCTGGTGCTGGCGGCACTGGCCGCTTTGCTCGTTGTAATCGCCGGTTTCTTTGCATGGCGTCACTTTGCCGCTCATCCCGAAGAGACCGAGGACGAAGTTATCGAAGCCGCTCCCAACGAGGGCTACATCGAGTATCTCGACGATGCCTCCAACAATGGAAAAATCGACGACAAAGAAAACTCCGACTACCGTCCCGCCGACGACAAAATCCTCGACCGGCCTCAGACTGAGTTTGAGCCCGAGCCGCCCATGGAGGAAGAGATTGTCAGCGGCATCGAAGAATCACAGTTACAAATACTTCTTATAGAAGAAGAGGAGGAGGAAGAAGAGGAAGAGGCCGGCCCTATCACCTCCGCCAATGAGCAGTGATTCGTCGGTGATTACAGCATACACAAAGCAGGAGGCGGGCACCCGGTGCTCGCCTCCTGCTTTGAGTATGGGGTGAGGGCTTAGAGGCCCTTGCCGTGGCAGTTTTTGAACTTCTTGCCGGAGCCGCAGGGGCACGGGTCGTTGCGACCCACACGCGGGGCGGCTTTTGCCGGCATTGCCTTCTGCTGCTCGCCCTGACGCGCGGAGGCTGCCTGACGCTGCTCGGCCTCGCCGGGCAGTTCGGCCTTGGTCTCCCGGTACTGCGGACGCTGGCGGGGCATTTCGGGCTGGGCTTGCTGCAGCTGAGGCTGAGCAGGTGCCTGGGGCTGCTCAGGTGCGGCCTGCTCGCCTTCGCCCCGGGTCGGAGCGGCGTCGGCGGGTGCCTGACGCACGTTGATCTGGCCGCGCATAAGGGCGGAGACGGCCTTGACGTTGAGCTCGTTGAGCATACGCTCGAAGAGGTGGAAGGATTCTACCTTGTAGATTACCAAGGGGTCCTTCTGCTCGTAAGCGGCGTTCTGCACACTCTGGCGCAGCTGGTCGAGTTCGCGAAGGTGCTCTTTCCACAGCTCGTCGATGGTGACGAGCATGAGCGCTTTGTGCCATTCCTTGACGATATTGCGGCACTCGGCGGCAACGGCGGCGCGAAGGTCCACGCGAAGGTTGAATACTCGCTTGCCGTCGGTGATGGGCACTATCACAAGGCCGTCGTAGTCGGTGTTTTCGGCCATGTTGGAGAGAATCGGCATTGCGATTTCGCGGATGCGGTCGCTCTTGCGGTCGAGGGCCTCGACGGCGGCGGCATGCAGTTTCTCGATTTTCTCCTCGCGGCTGAGGTTGGCGTACTCCGAATCGGTGAAGGGAGCCTCGATGGCCAGAACGCGGAAGAGCTCGGCGCAAAGGTCGTCGTACTGATTGGGCATCTCGTAGTTCATCACGATGTTCTCCACAGTGTCGTAGAGCATATTCATGATATCCACGCCGATGCGTTCGCCCAGCACGGCGTGGCGGCGACGCTCGTAGATGTAGGTACGCTGCTTGTTCATCACGTCGTCGAACTCCAGCAGGCGCTTGCGAATGCCGAAGTTGTTTTCCTCGACGCGCTTCTGAGCCTTCTCGATGGCGTTGTTGACCATCTTGTGCTCGATCATTTCGTCTTCCTTCAGGCCGAGGCTGTCGAGCATCTTCATCACGCGGTCGGTGGCGAAAAGACGCATCAGCTGGTCTTCGAACGACACGAAGAACACCGACGAACCCGGGTCGCCCTGACGGCCGGAACGCCCGCGAAGCTGGCGGTCGACGCGGCGGCTTTCGTGGCGCTCGGTGCCGATGATGGCAAGACCGCCGGCGTCGCGTACTTCCGGTGTGAGCTTGATGTCGGTGCCTCGACCCGCCATGTTGGTGGCTATGGTGACTGCACCCTTACGGCCGGCCAGGGCTACTACCTCGGCCTCTTTCTGGTGCAGTTTGGCGTTGAGCACCTGGTGCGGTATCTTGCGCATCTGGAGCATGCGGCTCAGAAGCTCCGATATTTCCACACTCGTGGTGCCCACCAGCACGGGGCGTCCTTCGCCCACCAGACGTACTATCTCTTCGATGACGGCGTTGTACTTGGCCTTCTTGGTGCGGTAAACGCGGTCGTTGAGGTCGAAGCGCGCTATGGGGCGGTTGGTGGGTATGGTGACCACATCCAGCTTGTAGATATCCCAGAACTCACCGGCTTCTGTGATGGCCGTACCGGTCATACCGGCCAGCTTATGGTACATTCGGAAGTAGTTCTGCAGCGTAATGGTGGCGAAGGTCTGCGTGGCGGCTTCCACCTTGACGCCTTCTTTGGCCTCGATGGCCTGGTGGAGGCCGTCGCTGTAGCGGCGACCTTCCATGATTCGGCCGGTTTGCTCGTCGACGATTTTGATTTTGTTGTCGTCGATAACGTACTCGATGTCGCGGTCGAACAGGGCGTAGGCCTTAAGAAGCTGCGTAACGGTGTGCACGCGCTCTGCCTTGACGGCATATTCGGCCATCAGCTCATCCTTGCGGTTCTGGCGCTCGGCGATGTCGGCAATGTGTTCGAGCTCGCTGAGCTGGCCGGCGATGTCGGGCAGCACGAAGAACTGAGGGTCCTGAGCGTGGCCGGTGAGCTCGTCGATACCCTTGTCGGTGAGCTCTACCGAGCGGTTCTTCTCGTCGATGACGAAGTAGAGCGGGTCGGTGATGAAGGGCATCTCGCGGGCATTGTCCTGCAGATAGTGCGCTTCGGTCTGGAGAAGGATGTTTCGCATGCCTTCCTGGCTGAGGAAGCGGATGAGGGCGCCGTTTTTGGGCAGACCCTTGTAGGCGCGGAACAGCAGTATGGCACCTTCCTTCTGGGCTTCCTTGTCGTCGGAAGCCAGTTTGGTCTTTGCGTCAGCCAGAATGGAGGTGACCAGCTTCTGCTGGGCGCGCACAACCTTCTCGACGTTGCCTTTGTACTCGTTGAAGAGCTGGTCGTCGCCTCGGGGCACCGGACCCGAGATGATAAGAGGCGTACGGGCGTCGTCGATGAGCACGGAGTCGACCTCATCGACGATGGCATAGTAGTGCTTGCGCTGCACGAGGTCCTCGGGGCGCATCGCCATATTGTCGCGCAGGTAGTCGAAGCCGAACTCGTTGTTGGTGCCGTAGGTGATGTCGCACTCGTAGGCGCGCCGTCGGGCCGGCGAGTTGGGTTCGTGCTTGTCGATGCAGTCCACGCTGGCGCCATGGAACATATAGAGCGGGCCCATCCACTCGGAGTCGCGCTTGGCAAGGTAGTCGTTGACGGTGACCACGTGTACGCCGCGCTTGGACAGCGAACGCAGGAACACCGGCAGGGTCGCAACCAAGGTCTTGCCCTCGCCGGTGGCCATTTCGGCGATTTTGCCCTGATGGAGCACGATGCCGCCGATGAGCTGTACGTCGTAGTGGGTCATGTCCCATTTAACTTCATTGCCGCCGGCCATCCAGTGGTTCTTCCAGATGGCCTTGTCGCCCTCTATGGTGACGAATTCGCGGCCGTTGCCGGCCAGGTCGCGGTCGAAGTCGGTGGCGTTGACTTCTATGGTGTCGTTTTCGGCGAAGCGGCGTGCCGTTTCGCGAAGCACGGCGAAGACAACGGGGAGGTGGCTGTTGAGCTGCTCCTCGAGGGTTTCGAGTATGTTTTTCTCGTGGGCGTCGATTTTGTCCCACAGCGGCTGGCGCTCGTCGAAGGGCAGTACCTCGACTTGCCGGCGCAGTTCGGCAATCTGATCGTTGTCGGTTTTGATGGCGGCAGCTATTTCGGCGCGCACCTTGTCTATTTCGGCGCGCAGCTGGTCTACGTCCAGCTTCTCAACGCGGGGCACCTCGGCCTTCACCTTGTCCAGGATGGGTCGGATGGCTTTCATGTCGCGTGTGCTCTTGTCGCCGAATATCTTTTTGATGATGGATGTGAATGACATCTATATGAAAGGTTGTTGTTTGCGAAATGGATTGTTTTGCCCCGTAGGGGAGGAAGAGGAGAGGAAAGGCCTGTCAGAGGCGCAGAGGAGCCTCTGTGGCGCCGTTGGGACTGCGGATGCGCAGTATGCGGCATACTGTGGGGGCTATGGCGCGGGCGTCGACGGGGGTGTCGATGCGCGTGGCCTCCAGAGTGGGGGCAAAAATGAATACCGGAGCCGTCGATGCCACCGCGCGGCGTACGTAGCGCGGGGCGTCCGGTGTGCCGGTGGGTGTGCCGTCGAAATCATCGACCATCTCGTAGCCCGGAGCAACGGTGACGGTGACGTCCGGGGCGTCGGCAAGGGCGGTGTTGCGGCGCAGGGCGGAGGCGTTGTCGCCGGCGGTGCCGGCCGCAACGGCGTCCGACGAATAAGCGCGGTCTACGCCGCTCATCCGGCTCAGGAAGGCGGCCGCCTCCGCGCGCACAGTGGCAGCGTCGAGGCCTTTGTCCTTGATGGTGGTGGCGTTGAGGTAGAGCCGGCCCCCGCGGAAGGCGCTGACGTAGTCCCCGTTGCCGTGGAGGGCGATGAGGTACATGTTCAGCAGCGACGCTGCCCGACGGGTGGAAAATTCGCCGAAGGGTATGTTCCACTTCTCGTCGTCGCGCGGCGAGTAGGGGCGCGCCGGCGTGCCGGCCAGGTAAATCAGAGTATGGTCAAGGCCTACAGTGCGGTCTACGGCGCTGAAGAGCTGGGCCAGATTGTGGTCGAGGCGCAGGGTTGCGTCGAGCTGCTCAAGGCGCTTGTCGGCGTTGCGGCCGTAAGGGTAGGGCGTAACGGAGTAGCCGATGTTGAGCACGTCGACACCTTCCTCCGAGCGGCCTATGCGCACGTTGGTGAGCAGGTCGGTGGCCACTGTGGTCACCTCGCGGTTCATCAGCGGCGAAGCCATGAACATGTCGATGCGCGAAGCGTTCGAGCGCGGGAAGACGTAGCGGAAGGGATAGCGTGCCAGATGCTCCGGAAGCATCGAGAAGACCTCGGCGCCTCCGCTTGGCGCCCAGCTCATGGTGTCCAGGCGCAGCGTCAGAGGGGCCACGCGGTTGCGGGTGGCTATCACGGCGGGCACGTCGCGGTAGAAGCCCGACGATGCCCAGTTGCCGGTGGCGGCGTCCAGCCAGAGGGCGGCGTTGGCGGTGTGGCCGCCCAGAGAGATGGCCTGCCCGGGGGTGGCGGCCACGGCGTAGGCCGTGCTGATACCGGAGCCGGCGATGCGAGCTTCGTCGCTGACGGTCGAAACACGCAGGCGCGCCGGCGAGTAGCCCTCGCGGGTGTGTACGCCGCTCACGGTGGGGTCGGCGTAGACATGGGAGTAGAGCAGGCGGCTGCGGTCGAAACGTGTGGTGCCGTCGATGCCCGAAAGCGAGGGCTGCGCACCGCTGACAACAGTGGCGGTGGCGGCGGTGACATCGAGAGGGGTGCCGTAGTCCGCAAAGGGTATGTAGACGCCACTGTCGGCCAGCATGCGGAAGCCGCCGGCACCGAATTTGTCGCGCAGCTGCTCCAGGCAGGCGTCGTCGAGTCCTTCGACGACGATGCCAAGCAGCAGCTTGAACTGCGGTGCTGAGGTCTGTGCCGACGCACCCATGGCCGCCACCGATGCCGCAAGGGCTATCAGTAAGCGCGGAAAGGTGCGGTAATGGGCTGACTTATGGCTTAGTTTCACGTTTTCGGTTTATATACAAATAGCAGGCGGAACGCAGCAAGTCCGCACCTATCAAGGGTGCGAAAGCGGCGTTTCCGCTCTGTGGTATCCAGTACCACGCCACGATGAGCGCGGTTACGGCCACAAAGTTAATGAAAAAGTAGCACATAACCACCTTTTTTGCCGCTTTTATCCATATGCACACTGCCGGGAGCAGGCAAAGGGGGTTGAGCCAGACGTACTGCCAGTTGGGCGAGGTCGCCGCATGGGTCGATACGAAGATGAGGAAGGTAAGCAGCACGCCGGCAAGGCCGAAGAAGCCGAACAGGGCGCTGTCGAACCACCGCGTGGTGCGTCGGCGCCGCAAATCGCGCCGCGTCGCCCACATCGCCGCAAAGAGCACCGCCAAGGCCGCAGCCAGCGGGGTCAGAAACCACGGTGTAGGGCCGTCAGTGGCTTTTTCGGGCTCTTCGTCCTGATAGGTGATGCTTTCGGCAACCAAAGGACGGCCGCCGGCTTCGGCATTGCGCAGCATGCCCGTCAGCTCCACCGGTGTGAAGGCCAAATGACGTCGCTCAAGGGGATAGTCGATGCCGCTGCCCAACGCCAGGTCGATGCCGAACTGGTACCACGGGTAGTTGCGGTGGTGAAGGCGCATTATGTTGCGGAAAGTCATCGGAAGGGCCGAGTTGGCTTCGGCGGGTGCCGGCGCAAGTCGGATGGAGTCGCCCAAGGCACGCTCGACGGCCTCGAGAGGGCGTGTGGCGCAGTTGTTGTAGAGGTAGTTGTAGCGGTAGGTGCGGTTTTCGGGAAGTGCGTCGTGAGCCAGTATGCTCATCAGCTCCCGTGTCCGGTCAGAGTCGAGGTCAAGGCGGGCCATTTCGATGCGTCGCCCTGTGCCATGGTAGGAATAGAGAAACCAGTCCAGAGGTACTCCGACGGCCATATAGTCGGTCTCGCCTTTGACGAAGCGCCACACGAAGTTTGGGGCATTGAAGTCGAACACGCCGTAGTTGTAGGCAACTCCGCGGCCGTCGGGCAAGACGACGGCGACGGCGCTATGGCCGTCGAGTTCGTAGATGTCGCGCCCGGGACCTATGTTGATGAAATACACCGCAGTATCGCATGCGGCATCCTCCCTGCCCCACGCCGGCAGCAGCGAGGTCAGAGCGATGACGAGGCAGAATGCGATGCGCAGCGAGGTTTTCATCGTATATCCAAAAGCTTGTGGGTCTGCAGCGAAAGGCGCCAATGGGGATGTGCCAGAATGTATTCGACGGTTTGGGCGACGTTCTTTCCCGAGCAAGGCTGGAGGAAGCGGTTGGGGGTGCGGAACATCTCGGTGAGATATTCGACGTCGTGGCCCTGGTATACAACCTTCAGCTCGTCCACTCGGTTCACCTCCCAGGGTGCATCTTTGGGCGAACACGTCACCCAGTCGACCTCCGGGGGCACGGGCAGCGAACCGTTTGTTTCGATCTGCACGTAGAATCCGCGGCCTTTGAGAATGCGCAGCAGGTCGCTGTCGAGCTGCAGCAGGGGTTCGCCGCCGGTGCACACCAGATGGCGCGCCGGAAAGGCCGCACAGGCCTCGGCAATCTCGTCGGCTGTCATCTCGCGGTAGGCGGCGAAGTCGGTGTCGCAGAAGGCGCAGGCGCGGTTGCAGCCGCTGAAACGCAGAAAAACCGCAGGGGTGCCGGTGTGGTAGCCTTCGCCCTGCAGAGAGTAGAAAATCTCGTTAATGCGGTAAGTGTCAGTCCTTTTCATAGCTGGCTATGTTGCCCTCGCTTTCCTGAACGTCGACGCGATAGCAGTTGGCGATGCTGTCGCACAGATAGCGGGCAATGTTTTCCGCTGTGGGGTTGAAGGGCAGAACGTCGTTGAGCACGCGGTGGTCGAGACCGTCCTGCACCAACTCCTTGATGGCGGTGAAGTCGGTGACCATGCCGTTGGCGTTGAGCTCGGCGGCGCGGCAGTGCACGGTGATAATCCAGTTGTGGCCGTGCAGATTGGAGCACTTGCTGGCGTAATCGAGCGTCAGGCGGTGCGCTGCCGATATTTCTATTCGTTTGGTAAGATAGTACATATTGAAAATCGCAAAGCGGGAATGCAAATTTAATAAAAATCCTCCGGATATGCCGCCATTGCGGCCCACAAAAAGCAAAAATGGGGCTTCGGGTACTTTTTGCGGCGTTTTTATTTTGCGGTAATCGGCTTTTTTGGTATGTTTGCATCGGATTTTCTATACCGAGAAATGCGATATATAAGCACAAACGCTACTGCGCCGAGTGTCGACGCCCGCAAAGCTCTTTCCGGTGGTTTCGCTGCCGACGGCGGCCTTTTCATGCCGGAGAAACTCCCCAGGCTCCCTCGCGCGTTCTTAAATAATATAGGCGAACTGTCGATGCCGGAGATTGCCTTCGTGGTGGCAAGCTCTTTCTTCGGCGACGACATCCCGGCCAACATAATCAAAAAAGCCGTCGACGAGAGTTTCAGCTTCGAAGCTCCTCTTGTGCCGCTGGGCAACGGTGAGTTTATGCTCGAGCTCTTCCACGGGCCCACGATGACTTTCAAGGACTATGGCGCTCGCTTTGTGGCGCGAATGGTGAGGGCTCTCGACGCCACTCATCGCGTCGGCAAGCGCACAGTCCTGGTGGCCACAACCGGCAATAGCGGCGCCGCAACGGCAAACGGCCTCTTCGGACTGCCCGATGTCGACGTCACCGTGCTATACCCCCAAGGCGCGCTCAGCAGAATGCAGATGGCCCAGTTCGCCACCCTGGGCGGCAACGTTCACGCCGTGGAGGTCGAAGGCTCCATCGAAGACTGCAAAGCCCTCATCCGCAGTGCCATGGCCGACAACTCTCTGCAGTTTCTCCGCTTGGCAACGATGAACTCCATCAACGTAGGCCGGCTCATCCCCCAGATAGTGTTCGGACTCCACGCCTACAGCCGCCTTGTGGCCGCCGGCGTGAAAAATGCCTCCGAGGCCCTCTACGCCATCCCAAGCGGCAACTTCAGCAACTTGCTGGCAACTCTGATGGGCGTCGAAATGGGTTTGCCATGCTCCGGAGTGGCCGGTGTGTGCAATGCCAACGACGCCTTGGGCCGCATGATGCGCGGAGAACCGCTCCCCGAACGCCCCGTGGCCACTACGGCACCCAGCCTCGACACCGTCAGCCCCTCGGGCGCACCTCGGTTGAGCTTTCTTGCCGGCGCCTCCTTCGGATGCATCGACAAACTGGTGGTGCCGCATGGTGTCGACGACCGCGAAATAGCCTCCGCCCTGCTGAGACTCAAGACCCAGCGAGGTTATACCGCCGACCCGCATACCGCAGCCGCTTATGCCGCCGCTCTGACCCTCTCGGCCCCCGTGAAAGTGATTTTCGCTACCGGTCATCCCGCCAAGAGCCTCGACATTATGACCCGTCTTACCGGCGGAACCGTAGAACTACCCGTGCAGTTCAATCGTTTTATGGGTGGAAGGCGAATCGTTAAGCGCATACCCCCCACACCGGCAGCCCTTCGGCGCCTTCTCATCACCAATTCATGATAACCCTAAACCAAAAAGATATGGCAAACAAACGTCAGCTCAAAAAATTCATCCGCAACTTCTGTGGTGCCGCTGCCGCCGAAATTCTTCTGGCCCGCGCCGCTTTCCCCCAGATGGACCGCAAGAAGGTCTACGACATCGTCAAAGAGATAGCCTCCCTCCAGTCGGCCGCTCTCAACTGCGTGACCCTCACCTTCCCCCAGTCGCCCGACGCTTTTGAGAACTCCCGTCAGTACTCCAAAGCCCGCAAGGCTTATTTCCGCGAGGCCTACTCCAAACTCATCGAAGGCTTCGACGCCAAGATGACCGACATCGTCAAGAAAATGAACGAGGCTCTTCCCGAAGAAGCCCGCAAGGAAATCAAGGAATTTATTTCCGCCGAGAAGTGAATCTCAGCGCAAGAATACTTAAACTCTTCGGATGGTCCGTCCACGTCGATGTGCCGGACTATCCGAAGTGTCTGATTTGCGTGGCTCCCCACACCAGCAACTGGGACTTCGTCATCGGCAAGCTCGCCTACGCCGCCATAGGCCGCAAAGCCGGCTTCCTGATGAAGGAATCGTGGTTCTTCTGGCCGCTGGGATGCTTCTTCCGCGCAATAGGCGGCGTACCCGTGCCCCGAGGAAAGAAAAAAGGCTCGCTGGCCGCTGTGCTGGTCGAACGTTTTCGCACCTCCGACCGTCTGGTGCTCGCAATTACCCCGGAAGGCACCCGCTCCCGAACCGACCAGTGGCACACCGGATTCCTCCACATCGCACGAGAGGCCAACATACCCATAGTACTCGGAGCCATCGACTTCGCCTCCAAAGAAGTATTCCTCCAAAAAACGTTCTATCCCGGCGCCGACATCGAAGCCGACATGCGCGCCGTCAAAGACTACTATCGTCCCTTCACCGGACGCCATCCCCATAAATTCTCTGCAGAATGAATACTATAACAGACCGACTGCGGGTGGCCGTGCTCCCGCTCGACATCGCCCCCGCCGACAAAGAAGCTAACTTAAGCGCCGTGGAGAAAGCCCTGGAGTCGCTACCCGCCGGGGTCGACATCGTTGTGCTTCCGGAACTCTTCACCACCGGTTATATCGCCGACGAAGGCGCTCTGCAGTCGCTGGCCGAGCGAAACACTCAGCAGACCGTCGACCGGGTGCGCGCCTGGGCAGCACGATATGAGTGTGCCTTCTGCGGAAGCTTTCTGGCCTCGACGCCTCCACATCTCTACAACCGCGCTTTCTTCATCGAACCAAACGGCGATGAAACATTCTACGACAAAGCCCACCTCTTCAGCGTCAGCGACGAATCGCGCCTCCTGGCACCCGGCACCACCCCTCCGGCACCGGTGCGCTTTCGAGGATGGAACGTCGCTATGATTGTGTGCTACGACCTCCGATTCCCCGTATGGTGCCGAAACCGCAACCTTGAGTACGACATCCTGCTGGTGCCCGCAAACTGGCCGCAGGCCCGCGAATACGCCTGGACCCACCTGCTCATAGCCCGTGCAATCGAAAATCAGGCAGCCGTGGTCGGTGCCGACCGTGGTGGAGAAGACCAGTACGGCGTCTACGAAGACATGACGCGATTCCTCAACGCCCTCGGCCGCCCCATAGGCGGTCGCGTCGCCGCCGACAGCCCCTGGTTCATGGCCGACTTCCACAAAACCGACCTCTACGAATACCGCCGCAAATTCCCTGTGGCCAACGACGCCGACTCCTTCGCCGTAGGCCCGTTCGGGAAATGAAAAATGTAAAATTTAAAATGTAGAACGGGCGGGGCTTGAGGGCGGCAACGACGCCTCGCTTTATGTTAGCCGCCCGGATTCATCCGGCGGAATAGGATTAGGCGTGTGTTCGCATCCCGAAGGGATGCCGCTGTGCGCCGTCGCCCGCCA
>UQLO01000019.1 GCA_900541865.1 uncultured Porphyromonadaceae bacterium
TGGCAAATCGTCAAAAAAAAGTTGCCCAAAAATTTGCACAAACACATAGAATGCGCGGGGCGACAGCCCCGGGTAAAATCACCTCCTGACAATCAGCGACCCTGTAGGGGTCGAACACAGTCCGCCCTCCTTCAGCGACTATGCCCGGCCCCCTTCGCGGCTTGCGAGCTGGAAGCTCGCCCTCCTTGTGGCGGCCCCCTTCGCGGCTTGCGAGCTGGAAGCTCGCCCTCCTTGGTCGCCCAATTACCAATTCATTTGCGTCACAATTGCGTTACAATTACAGAGTGTAACAATTCTGTAACAAAAATTATCATTCCGTAATGCATTGATAATAAGGAGTATTAGATGTAACTTTCACGGTTTTTCTACGATGAAACACTTTTTAACATTAAAAATATTGACAGCCGTGAATCTGTGCGTAATTTTGAACCGTCGAAAGGCAATAAAGCCCTCGACTTAACGAAAAAACGACCACCTCCAAAAACTTCACCACTATGGCAAGCGCAAAATTTCAGTCCGATCTTATGAGTCTTCAGGCCAACATGCTTAACTTCGCTTACATGCTGACCAACAATCGCGACGATGCCTACGACCTCCTTCAGGACACCACCCTCAAGGCGCTCGACAACCAGGAGAAGTATGCCGAAAACACCAACTTCAAAGGTTGGGTATTCACCATTATGCGCAACCTCTTCATCAACAACTACCGTCGTGGAGTGCGCGCTGCAACCGTGGTCGATACAACCGAAAACCTCTACCACCTCAACCTCAGCCAGGACAGCGGTATCGAAAGCCCCGAAGACAGCTACGGCGCCGCCGAAATATCCGCCGCTATCAACGAGCTCTCCGACGAATATCGAATCCCCTTCAGCATGCACGTCGCCGGCTACAAATACAACGAAATCGCTGAGCACACCGGTCTCCCCCTCGGAACCGTAAAAAGCCGAATCTTCTTCGCGCGCAAGCGACTCCAGGAGCGCTTCGCCGACTACCAATTCTCCGAATAATCCCATACAGACGGCTTGATCGCCGTACTGCCATAATAGATGTACTGATATGATAATGAGCATCGAAGCGCACCCGGGAGGGCGCGCTTCGATGTTTCCAGCCCCCCTAACAGCCAAAAAAGCAGCCAAAAATAAGAGGCTTGGCACACCCTCTGTATTCGGGCGGCAACCCCGTCCCGCCGGAGCGGTCAGGGTTTGTAGAGGATGAGGGTGCGGACCAGCAGGAGGATGCCGGCGGGTGGGATGAACTCTACGCAGGCCAGGTAGAGGGCGAAGTAGACCAGCGAGCGCAGGTTGCGGTAGTAGATGCGGAAGCCTTTGCAGACGAACACTATGCGCCCCAGGATGTAGACCCCCGCCGCCAGCCACGCCAGCCCGGGGCGCCACTGCGGCATGCACAGCAGCAGCAATGCCGGAGCTATCAGTAGTATGCCCGTGAAGGCCTGGCTGGCGTTGAAGCCCTCAACCCATTGCCGGCGCCCCTCCGGCGTCGTGAAGGCATAGCCAATGAGATTGTAGACAATGAGTTGCGCAACGTAGTAGGTACCCGTCACTGCCATCACCGTGGCCGCCGCCGCAAACGACGGCGCTATCGGCATGCCCAGGCCCAGATAGAGCGACGTGCCGCCGAAGATGATGAATATCAGCGCGATGAGTATCGAGATTGGTAGCGGAACGCGTCCCATGCCGTCGAAGGCATTGTTGCGGGGGCGCACACTGAGAAGGTTGTTGCGGTAGGTCTTCAGCGCCCGGGCCACCGACGGACTACTCAGCGCCGTCACAACCAGAGTCCCCATCAGCAGCAGCGCCAGCGACGACCCGCCCGTCGGAAAGCCGCTGAGGCTGCGCGGCGGCAGCCCGACCTTGGTGCCCGATGGCACGAAAGCCTCCGGAGTGACTTCCGACACGCGGGCCGCAAGGATGTCGACCGACACGCTGTCGGCATACTCCTCCGTGGCGAAATGTGGCACCCGCCCGGCGATGGTGTCAGCGCCGATGGAGTCGACTATGGAGAGCGATAGCGAGGTGCGTTCGGCGCCGGCGCGCGGCGCGTCGTAGCTCCACGGCGCCGGGGGCGCCACGTACTTGCGCACCGGTGGCGGTGCGGCAGTCTGCGGCGTGGCGACGACGGGTGTCGGCTGTGCGGCTATGCTCTCGGTCTGCTGCATGGTGCGTCAGAATTTTGGAGTAAAGGTCAGTTCGGGCGCCGGCGCCAGTGCCATTTCGACGGCCTGGCGGGGCGTCGTCGCTATTTTGACAGCAGCAAGATGGTCCGGCTTCATAAAACCGAGCTCCACGGCCTTGCGAAGCTGTCCGATAAGAGAGTCGTAGTAGCCCTCGGCATTGAGTATCACCACGTTGCCGCTGTAGAGCCCCAACTGGCGCCACGTCATGGCCTCGGTGATTTCCTCGAAGGTGCCTATGCCGCCCGGAAGGGCGATCACCCCGGCGGCAAGCTCCAGCATGCGCGCCTTGCGGGTATGCATGGTGTCGGTGACTTCGATGCGAGTCAGCCCTTGGTGGTGCCAGCCCCGCTCTACCATAAATTCCGGTATCACGCCCGTCACGGCGGCGCCTGCGCCAAGCGCGGCATCGGCGGCGGCTCCCATCAGGCCCGTACGCCCCGCGCCGTAAACCATAGTGGCTCCGGCGGCGGCTATTTCGCGCCCCACTTCGCGGGCACTCTCAAGAAGACTCTCCGGCAGGGAGGCCGACGAGCCGCAGTAGACTGTTATATTCTTCGATGTGTTCATTTAGCTGATAATGCGGTGATTCGGGCATCGACGTAGGGCGTGGGGCGCACCGCGGCGGCCCGACGGAAGCTCTCCAGAGCGCGAGTGGTGTCGCCGGCGGCGTCGTAGTGGTTGGCAAGTGCGAGCAGCGCCTCGTAGTTGTCGGGGTCCAGCTCGAGGATGCGCGTGCAGGTGGCCACGGCGCCCTCCGAGTCGCCCGTCTTGAACTGCGCGTCGGCCAGAATACCCAGAAAGCCGACGTCGTCGGGCAGCCCGTCGAGCAGGCTGCGCACACACGCTATGGTGTTCGGCGCGTCGGCCCGGTAGATATAGTAGTTGAGCATGCGCAGCAGCATCGCCCGGCGCATATAAGGCATCCGCTGCGCCATATCGGTCAGCAGCCAGGGGTAGATGTCGCCGTTGCGAAGGCTGTAGCTATCGGTTTCGACACCCCGCAGAAGGCTGTCGAGCGGCACGGCGTCGGCCATAGCGCGGTCGGCGAGGGTGCGCACCCCGGCCGTGTCGGCCTGCATGGCCGCCGATATTATGGCGCGGGCGTAGGGCCGGGCCGGCGCCTGCGGACGCCCCAACAGCACCGAGTACATGGCCTGCGCCTGGCTCCACTCGCCCTCGGCGAAGGCGCGGTCGGCGCGACGGGCCAGCACGCCGTCGTCGGCGCGGACGGCTACGACGGCAAGCAGCAGGGTCAGGACACTCACAAGCAGGCGCATGGCAGTACTGTCAATATTTGAACGACGACCCGCCAAGGAACTCGCGCAGCAGGCTCGTCGACGGAATAAGATGCATGCCGATGGGCAGGAAGTAGCTCAGGAACTTGCGCAGGCGGTAGGCCTCGGCATACTCCGGTACGTCGTTCGGAACGGTGCGCAGTATGTCGTCGGCATAATCCTTCATCACGCCCAACTCGAAGATGAGCGACGAGTTGAACATGGCGTCGGCATTCTCCTGGAAGGGGAAAATCCACTTTTCCTCGCCGCGACGCACGCTCGGCCACCGCCGGATGGTCTCCTCGGCCGAGGTGCCGCGATACTTGTGGTCGCGGATGATGCGCCGCAGAAGGCGGTTGTCGGTGGTGGGCACCCAGTTGTGGTCGTCAATGCTCAGCGTGGTCAGCGCCGACACGTACACCCTGTACTTCTGGTCTTCGGGTATCTGCGCCGTAAGCTCCGGATTGAGGCCGTGGATGCCCTCGATGAGCAGTATGGACCCCGGCGTGAGCCGGATGCGGTTGCCCTTGTACTGCCGGCGGCCAAGCTCGAAGTTGTAGCTGGGCAGCTCGACTTCCTCGCCGGCAAGGATGGCGTTGAGGTCGGAGTTGAACCGATTGAGGTCCAGCGAGTAGAGGCTTTCGTAGTCGTAGTCGCCGTCGGCGTCGCGGGGGGTGTGCTCGCGGTCTACGAAGTAGTCGTCGAGCGAGATGAGCACCGGACGCAGAAGGTTGGTCATCAGCTGGATGCCGAGGCGTTTGGTCGTGGTGGTTTTGCCCGACGACGACGGCCCCGCGATGAGCACTATGCGGGCCCCGCCGGCGGCGTAGCGCGAGGCTATGTCCTCGCTGATGCGCGCTATGCTCTTCTCGTGGAGCGCCTCGGCAACGTTGATGATGTCGGCGGCATGCCGCTGCGCTACCTGGCGGTTAAGCTGCCCGACGTCGTGCACGCCGATGATGCGGTTGAAGGCAAGATAGTCGGTGAAGGCCCGGAACATCTTGCGCTGCTCGATGGGCGTTGCCGCCTCCGACGGATTGGCCGGGTCCGGGCCCAGCAGCAGGAAGCCGTCGGCGTAGGGACGGATGTCGAACACTGCGATATGCCCCGTTGAGGGCGCCAACGCGCCGTAGTAGCTGTCGCTGATGCCGTCAAGGGTGTAGTACACCGTGTACAGCGGATGAGTGGTGCGAAGAAGCTCTACCTTGTCGTCCATACCCTGGGCGCGGAAGATGGCTTCGGCGTCGTCGGTGAGCACTTCGTGGCGCTCGAAGGGAAGGTCGCGGGCCGAAAGCGACCGCAACTCGGCCAGCACCGCGGAGGCTTCGGCGTCGGTGAGGCGTCCCCGCCCCTCCAGGCAGCAGTAGTAGCCGTGCGATATGGAGTGCTCGATGCGCAGCTTGGCGCCCGGAAGAACCGTGGCCAGGGCGCGGTAGAGCATCATGCACAGCGACCGAACGTAGACCCGCGGCCCCGAACCCGTCGAGGCGTCCTGAAACTCGATGAGTTTGGGCTGGTAGACGGCGTAGTCGAGGGCCTCGGTCTTATTGTTGACGCGCGCGCAAATGGGACGCCCTTTCAGCTCCGGGCCAAGAATCCGCGCAAGCTCCCCGAGGGTGGCTCCGCCGGGCATTTCCACGTAGCGCCCAAGGTTGGCGCAGTAGATCTTCACGTTCATTGCTCTTTGGTTTGAGATGTGGTTGAATTGGTGCTCGCCCCCGCCGTGCGGGCGTCGCGCTCTATGTCGGTCTCGGTGCGACCCGCGCGGCTTTCCTCTTCGATTTTGGCAAGGGCCGTGAAGCGGTACACGCCGTCCTGAACCGCATGGATAAAGCCGGGCCAGCCGTCGCGGAAACCCTTCTTGAGCACGAAGGTCTTGAAGAAGCGGAAAAACGGGTCGGTGAAGAACTGCCAGCGGCGGTACGAGGCGCGGCGGCGAGGCACCTCATTGTCGGTGTAGCGGTTCATCTTCTCCACGGTGGCCGACATGCCCTCGTTGGCAAGGTGCACGAAGGCCAGGTCGGTGCGGTCGGCGGCTATGGCAACTTCCGGTCCCATATGCGTGGGCCGAGAGTGGATGCGATAGGGCCAGTCGGTGCCGTCGCGGTAGAAAAAGCGAACTATGCGCTCGGGGTAGTAGCAGCGCATCCACTTGCCCATAAAGTAGTTCTTGATGGGTATCAGGAAGGCGCGGGGCGTCGGGTCGCGCTCTATTTCGGCCCGAAGGTAGTCCAGCAGGGCCTTCGGGGTGAGCTCGTCGGCGTCGACCACCAGCACCCACGGATTTTGCGCCTCGTGGATGGCAAAGTTGCGGTAAGCCTCCACTATGCGGTGCTCGCCGCGGGGCACCACCACAACGCGGGCGCCGTGGCGACGGGCTATCTCGACGGTGTCGTCGGTGCTCTCCATGTCGACCACAAGCAGCTCGTCGGCGCCGTGAAGACAGCTCAGACAGGCGTCCAGATGACGGGAGGCGTTGTAGGTCTGAACAACGGCCGTTATACGGGTGTCGGGGGTGGTGTCTTTGCTCATTGTCAATGCTTTTTATGACGGCGGAAGAGGTCCTTGAACTTGCGGCGGCGCATCCGGCCGTCGTAAAATTCGCGGTATTCCCGCCGCACGAAGTCTTCGAAATTGTCGGTGTCCAGCTCCATGCGGTTGCGCTCAAGGATGGCCTTGTACTCGCGGGCAACCGCCACGGTGCCGTCCTCGGTGTCGAGCAGGCATTGGAAGTTCTCAAGCAGTCGCCCCCACTCGCGGATGTCGAATTCCATCCTGTTGATGTCGACCAGCGAAAAATCGTAGCCGCTGCCGTCGGAACGCTCCAAAAAAAGTATGTTGCCGGGACTCATGTCCTTCATCAGCACGCTCTTGCAGTGTATGTCGAAGATGAACTCGGCCAGCGCGCGGGCCAGCTGCGGAAAGTCCGGACGGCTCTCTATGCCGCGGAGCTCATGCCAACCCTTGAGGTCGAAGCAGGCGTAGTAGCTCTTGCCCAGGGCCGAGATGCCCTCGTAGCACTCGATGGCGAAGGCCGGCTCCGGTGTCGGTATGCTCAACTCGCGTAGTTTCAGGGCGTTGGCATAGGCACGGCGGCTCTTGGGAACCCGGAACCACCGGTAGATGAGGCCCTTGACAAGCCCCGGTATCTTGTAGGCCTTCAGGATGAGGCCTTCGTTGTCCATGCGGGCTATAACGTTACGGCGCCGGTAGATGATTTCGCAGCAGTCCGGCAGACCGTACTGCGCGATGGCGTGCGCAAGCGTGCCGGTGCCCTTGGGGACGAGTCGGGGATTTACTGCGATATGGTACTTCATTGGGTATGAGGGATATATGTTTTAGTGCTGTGGCGTTGTCATTTCTTTGCGGAGTCTACTATGCGTCGTGCGGCCCGGTAGGCCTCCAGCGTGGTGCGGAAGCGCGTCCAGGCTATGCGGCGGCCGGTGGCGCCGTCCAGAAAAGCGGCGTCCGACAGGTGCGCGCCCACAAAAGCCGCCGCCGCACGCAGCCAGCACAGCGGTTCGGCAGCACGGATGCCCGCTGCCGCCATAAGCCGCGCCTTGAGCACGGCATGCCGCAGTTCCTTGGTCTCGAACTCCACGAAGTCGTCGCAACGGAAGTGGTGCATGTCGCCTTCGATGGTGGCCGGAAGCACGCCCGCCGGATGCGTCAGGCGCTCGCCGACTTCGAGAAGGTCCCAGTTGGCGTAGCGCTTGTCGAAAAGGCGCGTCTCCAGCGTGGGATGAAGGCCGGAGTGGGACATGGGCTTGCCCCCGAGATAGTTGACAACGCGGAAGCGGTACATGCGGTGGGCGAAGCCCTTCTCCTTGATGGCGCGGATGTTCTCCCGTAGGGTCTCCGTGAGGGTCTCGTCGGCATCGATGGAGAGGATGTAGTTGCCGTTGGCAACCGTGGCGGCATACTGGCGCTGAGGACCGTAGCCCGCAAAGGGCCGTTGACGGACAACAGCGCCGTAGCGGCGGCAGATGTCGACGGTGGCGTCGTCGCTGTTCGAATCCACCACAACAATCTCATCGGCCACTCCGATGAGACTGTTGAGGCAGCGTTCGATATTGCGCTCTTCGTTGCGTGTGATGACTGTTGCCGAAAGGAAAGCCATAGGGCTGTCGCGTTTGCCGGGGGGGGTTACACTTCCAGGTCGCCGTCGATGACTTCGTGCCAGGGCAGCCCGTTTTCGGCAAGCGCCGTCAGGAAGGGATCCGGGTCGAACTCCTCGACGTTGCGCACTCCCTTGAGGTCCCATTTGCCCGTCAGGAACATCATGGCGCCCACCATGGCCGGAACACCCGTGGTGTAGCTCACGGCCTGCATGCCCGTCTCGCGGTAGGCCGCTTCGTGCGAGCAGTTGTTGTAGATGTAGTAAGTCATGGGCTTGCCATCCTTGTTCAGACCGGCTATGCGGCAGCCGATGGAGGTCTCGCCGTGGTAGTTCTCGCCAAGATCCTGAGGATTGGGGAGCACGGCCTTGAGGAACTGCAGGGGCACAATCTTGGTGCCGTTGTAGTCCACCTCGTCGATGCGCGCCATACCTATGTTCTGGATCACGCGAAGGTGGGTCAGATACTCCTGGCCGAAAGTCATCCAGAAGCGGGCCTGGCGGATGGTCGGGAAGTTCTTCACCAGGCTCTCAAGCTCCTCGTGGTAGAGAAGATAGCTCTCGCGAGGGCCTATGTTGGGGTAGGTGAGCGTCTTGTGGAACTCCAGCGGCTTGGTGACAACCCATTCGCCTTCCTTGAAGTAGCGGCCGTTCTGGGTGATTTCGCGTATGTTGATTTCCGGGTTGAAGTTGGTGGCGAAAGCCTTGCCGTGGTCGCCGGCGTTGCAGTCCACGATGTCGAGCGTCTCCATGGCACTGAAGTAGTGCTTGGCGGCATAGGCCGTGAACACGCCGCTTACGCCCGGGTCGAAACCGCAGCCCAGTATGGCCGTCAGGCCGGCCTTGGCAAAGCGGTCGGCGTAGGCCCACTGCCATGAGTACTCGAAGTGGGCCACGTCCTTGGGCTCGTAGTTGGCAGTGTCGAGGTAGTTCACCCCGCACTGCAGGCAGGCCTCCATGATGGTCAGGTCCTGGTAGGGCAGAGCAACGTTGATCACCAGCTCGGGGCGGTGGCGCTCGAAAAGGGCCACTACCTGGTCGACATGGTCGGCGTCGACGGTGTCGGCGCTGACATTGGGTTTGCCGATGGCCTTTACTACGGCCTCGCATTTGGCAAGGGTGCGCGATGCGATGACTATCTCAGAAAATACTTCCGGATGTTGGGCGCACTTGTGGGCCACTACGGTGCCTACTCCGCCGCATCCGATGATGATGACTTTTGCCATTTAGTGTTGGATATGATGGTTGAAGGTTTTTTTATCAGATTGTTGGCAGCCTGCAGGGCGCGCAGGCTGATTTTGCGGTCCAGAGCAATGGCCGCGAAGGTCAGTATGCCAAGCAGAATGAGCATCAGCGTCTGCGACCCCAGCACAAGGTTGGCGAAGGCCGCCGCCTGCGCGCGCTCCACGCCGTAGATGCTCAGGGCGAAGATAACGGCCCACTGCCACGGGCCGATGCCGCCGTTCGACGGAACGCCCATCGATATGCTGCCCAGCACGAACGTTACCTGCGCCGCGATGATGCCGTAGCGGTCCAGAACACCCTCCGTGAACGGAAAGGCGTAGAAGCAGATATACATCTGACCCGCGAAGCAGCCCCAGATGCCTACTGTCCACAGCAGCCACTCGCCTTTGCCCTTCATCTTGACGATGACGGCAAAGCCGTCCCACAGCTCACGCATAATCTTCTGAACGCGAAGCACCCACGGATTCGAAGTGCGCCGCCGCATGAAAATCCAAACCGCAACAAGCAGCGCAACCACGCTCCCCCAAAGCCAGGGCGAAGTGATGAAATTGCCGATGGAGCGGTAGCTCTCCACGTTGGCCTCCAGAAAGTCCAGTATTGCTCCCGAGGCCAGAAAGAAAGTAACGGCCGCAAGAAGTAGCACCGTAACGGTGTCGGCAAGCCGGTCGGCTACCATTGAGCCGAATACTGCCGTGAAAGGCGCGTGCTGACGCTGGGCGATATAGCCGCAGCGCCAAACCTCACCCAGTCGGGGAAACACCAGATTCACAGAATACGTGCCGAAAATACTTAGTATCAGAGCGTGGATAGGCGCGTCGATGCCAAGGGCACGAAGCTGTATGCGCCACCGGAACGCCCGGCACACAAAACTGATGATGCTCACACCCATCGCCAAGGCGATCCACTGGAAGTGGCATTGCTGACGGATAATGGCGAGCATCTCGCCGAAGTCTATGCCCGTGAAAAGCAGATAGCATAGGCCTACACTGATTATCAGGGGAATCACATACTTGATGAGATTCCTCAGGCCCTTTTTGGTTTTTGTCGGAGCGTCGTTCATCTGCTTGGAGGGGTAGCGTCGGAACAAGCCGCCCGCTACAAAATGCAAAGTTAATATTTTTTTTCCGTACATCGGCGGCTCGGGCCGCTTTTGAGCCATTTCCAAGCCCGGAAGGCATAATGTGGCTATTCTTTAAACCCCCGAAACTCCCCCCCGGTTCACCAATTAACAAAAAACAGAAGCTCACCCCAAGCGTCGGCGCCAGTTCCGAAAACTCCGATTCCTCTAAACCAACTGAATATCTATCGTCGACAAGCAAAGCAGGAACCCACGCCGAAAACGAGGACCCCGGCGGGGTCCAACAAATTAGCCAGGGGTGACAACCCCTGGCTAGGTTAACAATCTGTCAATCAGCGACCCCGTAGGGGTCGAACCCTCGCGAAATGCAGTTTTTTTCACTCCGGTTCTTGAAATAGATACCGCTCGTCGTAGTCAACTCCGTTGAGCCTGAGAAAGCGTTTGAATTCTTCCTGCATGCTTTCGGTGCGATGATGGTCTTCCTGACTGCCAATATATCGGACAAGCGCATCAACGTGCGAGCTTGAAATGCTGAAAACTCCATATCCCTCCTGCCATCCGAACCGACACTTGTGTTTTGGCTGAATCCATTTATTGGCAGCGAGTTTTATGTCTTTGACCAATGTCGGAATATGGACCGTAGGCTTGCATCCGATTAGAATATGCACATGATCTGCGAAGCCTCCAATCGCCAAAGGAATATGCCCGTAGTTCTTGATTATAGCTCCAATGTAATGATACAATTCATTGCGCCAGGTATAGTCAAGCATCGCATCGCGGTGTTTCACCGCAAAAACAACGTGAAGATTTATCCGGGAAAATGTGTTTGCCATAACGCGCTTGATTTATCGCCCACAAAGGTAGGCATTGGCTGCTTGACATCCAAATAAATCCGTCTGATTCATACGCGGCGACCTCGCCGTGTATCGCACGCGAAAGTTCGACCCCTACGGGGTCGCTGATAATCATGGGATTATCTAACCCGGGGCTGTCGCCCCGCGCTAATTTATTGGACCCCGCCGGGGTCCTCGTTCGACGGCGTGACATTCTCCTTGTGTTCATGAGCTTCCGGCTCGCAAGCCGCGAAAGGCCGCGAGAAAAGATTCATCCCGGGTATTCCGATTTTCGGGTTTGGCCGGTCGGCGCTCAGAAGATGATGGGGAAGGAAAAGGCCTTCAGGCGGGCGCGTAGTTCGTCCTCATTGCCGTCGACGTAGCGGTCGCAGATGGCGTGGAAGGCCTGAGAGTGGTTCATCTCCGACAGATGGGCCAACTCGTGGTATATCACAAATTCGCGCAAGTCGTCCGGCAGGAACATCAGGCGCGGGCTCAAGGTGATGACCCGCAGATTGTTGCACGAGCCGAGGTTGCGCTTGGAGTCCTTGATTTCGAAGCGCCGCGGGCTGCGGCCGACGCGCGCCGCGCAACGCTTGGCCAGCGGGATGATGTAGAGGGTGGCGGCGCGTCGGAGTGCCGCCACTATCATGGCGTTGATGGCCTGCTGCACCTCCGGCTCGGCGATGCGCTCCACTATGTTGGGGCCAACTTCCACTATATAATTGGTGGCCTTGCCGCGTTGGCTTTGGCTGGAGCGACGCACTTCGACCCGGTCGGCGCCGATATACTTTGCGGCGCTTATGGTGAAGTCGATTTCGCGGCAGTCGATGGTCTGTCCGATGTTGAAGGTCAGTTCGGGCTTCTTGCCAAGTATAACCTGCGCCTTGGTGGTGAGGAACTTCAGGATGTCGTCGTCGGTGGAGGTGTCGGGAACGCTTATATGGAGCACCAGTCCGCGCCAACGGGCGGTGTAGCGCACGCCGCCGGCTATGCGCCGAATGTTGAGGTCGGCCTCGAAGGGCTCCGTGATGTGATAATGTCCTGAAGTTATCATGGCGTTGGGTTTTGAGGAGTTTACTAAGGAGAGTTTACGATTCGCCCCAGTGGAGCTTGTCGCGGAGCCGGTCGGCGAAGGTAACGTCGACGGGTTGGAGCAGCCGCACGCCGAAGGGCGCCCGGCACACCTGCACGCAGCTTCCTACGGGAATTTCGAGCGAGCGGCTGTCCAGCGAGAGCCGCACATGACTTGCCCGGGCTTTGGTGACGATGGATATGGATGCGTTGCCGTCGACCACCAGCGGACGCATGCTCAGCGAATGGGCGGCCACGGGGGAGAGCACGCACACGTCCATGGTGGGCTGCACGATGGGACCGCCGACGCTCAGATTGTAGGCCGTGCTTCCGGTGGCTGTGCAGAGTATGAGCCCGTCGGCGCGGTACTCGGCCAGCGGGCTGCCGTCGATGGCTACGGCTGCGGTGATCATCGACGAGTTCTCGACCTTGCCCACGGTGATTTCATTGAGGGCGTAGGGCGCGCACCAGGCGGCCAGCTCCGGGGACGTTACCTCCAGCAGGGTGCGCGTTTCGATGCGGAAGCGGTCGGCGCCAAGGTCGGAGAGCAAATTCGGAAGGTGCCCGACGCCCTCGGCCGTGAGAAAGCCGAGATGGCCCGTGTTGAAACCAACTATCGGAATCTGCTTGGCTCCCACCCAGAGGGCGGTGCGGAGCATGGTACCGTCGCCGCCCAGGCTCACGGCGAGGTCCGCACCGAAGGTATCGCCCTCGACGACCTCGGCAACGGCCTCCACGGCCTCAGGGAGCACCTCGCGGAGGTGGCGGTAGAGCTTGGCGTGCATCACCACCTCCACACCGGCAGCCTGCAGACTGTCCATAAACTCTGCTATGGGCCCCAGGCACGATTCCTGGCGGCGACTGCCGTAGATTGCTATTCTCATTGGTGTCGTTAAATCTGAAGATAGTTAAGAAGGTTGGACAGATTGCTCGAGGTGCGCCCGGGGTCGCCGCTGTCGCCGCTGCTTTCGGCCTCCAGCACGGTGAAGCCGTAGCGCTCCAGCGAGCGGGTCACGCTCTCGGCGTTGCGGTGGCTGACGCGCAACTCTACCTGCACCGGATACTCCGCGTAGTCGCCCGCGGCATAGTCGCCGGGGGCGCCGTCGCCGGTGAGTGCGCCCGGAGAGGTCACGTTGAGATTGAGAAGGTGTGCGTCGCAGTCCTCAACCGCACGGGCAACCAGCGACGCCGCGTATTGGTCGCGACGGCAGCCTATCAACAGGCGCGTCCAGTCCCTCACCTCGGCCGCCCGCCGTGGCGTTTCTGCTAAAAAAGATTGTTTTGCGCCCATTTGTTTCGTTGTTTTATTATTTCTGACTACTTTTGCAGTTAATTTGGAGTCGTGTTCTTATTTGAAGAACAAATTTACGAATAATTTTCGGAATATCAAAGCGTGCGATGACCAATCTTAGTGTAAACATAAATAAAATAGCCACTCTGCGCAATGCGCGGGGTGAGAACAACCCTGACGTTGAAGCCGTGGCTCTCGACATTGAGAGCTTCGGCGCCGACGGCATTACGGTGCATCCTCGGCCCGACGAGCGCCATATACGCCGCTCCGACGTCCTTTCGCTGCGGCCGAAGCTGCGCAGCGAGTTCAACATCGAGGGCTTCCCCTCGCCCGATTTCGTCAAGCTCGTGAAGGCCGTGCGACCCACCCAGGTCACTTTGGTGCCCGACGCCCCGGACGCGCTGACCTCCTCGGCAGGCTGGAACGTGGCCGCAAACGCCGATATGCTGGCTTCTTTGGTCGACGAATTTAAGGAAGTCGGTGTGCGCACCTCTATTTTTGTCGACCCCGACCCGGACACAATCCGTGCGGCCGCCGCTACCGGCGCCGACCGCGTCGAGCTCTACACCAAGCCCTACGCCGACCTGTATCCCACCGACCCCGAAGCCGCCGTGGCGCCTTATGTGGCAGCCGCCGATGCCGCCCGTCGGCTCGGACTGGGCGTAAACGCCGGCCATGATCTCAGCCTCGAAAACCTCAAGTTCTTCAGCAGCCGCATCCCCTGGCTGGCCGAAGTCTCCATCGGCCACGCCCTCATCTGCGACGCTCTCTACCTCGGTCTCCGCGAAACGGTGCGCCGCTACCGCGAATGTCTCTCTAAATAAGCCTCTTATCCTCTATGGAATCGATTAGTCTCTGGAATCTCTGCCTTGAGGGCGGCTGGGTGATGATCCCGCTGGCCCTGCTGCTGCTGCTTTGCATCTATGTCTTCGTGGAGCGTCTGCTGGCCTTGCGCCGCGCCGACCGCGAGGACGCCAACTTTATGAACGGCATACGTGGGTATATCCACGACGGCGAAATAGAAAGCGCCCTAAACCTCTGCCATGCCTCCGACACTCCCTACAGCCGCCTCATCGCCAAGGGTATAACCCGCATCGGCCGACCGATGAACGATGTGCTCGTCGCCATTGAAAACACCGGAAACCTCGAAGTAGCAAACCTCAGCCGCGGCCTCCCCTGGCTGGCCACAACAGCCGCCGGGGCGCCTATGATAGGCTTTCTGGGCACAGTAATCGGCATGGTGCAGGCCTTCTACGCCATCGCCGCCGCAGGAAGCTCGGCTACCATCGACAATTTCGCCGGCGGCATCTACTCGGCTCTGGTGACAACAGTGGCCGGTTTGATTGTCGGAATCGCAGCCCTCTTCGCCTACAACTATCTGGTGGCCCGTATCAACAAGATTATGAACCGCCTGGAGGCCAGAACTATGGAGTTTATGGACCTCCTTAACGAACCCGCCGCCTGATGAGCCTCAAACGACCCCAGGATATGCTGGCCACATTCTCCATGGCCTCCATGACCGACGTGGTGTTCCTGCTGCTGGTTTTCTTCATGGTCACCAGCGCCTTCGTCTTCCCCACCGCACTCGAAATCGACCTGCCCCAAAGCACTGAGCAGACTCCCGTCAAGCCGGCCCGCCGCGTCTACATCGACGCCGAGGGTGCTTACTACGTAGCCGACGCCGAGTCGGCGCCCGTCGCCGTGGCCGCCGACTCCCTCACCGTATGGCTCACCGGCCTGGCCGCCGATTCGGTAAGCACGGTGGCTGTCTACGCCGACGCCGAAGTTGAGTACGGCAAGGTCGTCGAAGTACTCAACGCCGGGGCCGCCTGCGCCGTGAAGATGGTGCTGGCCACACGCCCCGCTTCTCCTCACTCCCAAAACTCTTCCGAACCTCAGCCATGAAAGAGCGCAGAGTGTCCGCCGCCGTCACCGCAGCGGCCGCACTCATAATAATAGCGGTGCTCATGTTGAGCCATCTTAGCTTCAATCCGGCGGCTATGCCCCCATCGCGTCAGCCCGTGGCCGAAGTCGCCGACGCCGAGCCGGAATTCGTCGACCTGCTTGAGAGTCTGAACTCGCCCTCTCCCTCCGACCCTTCCCGGGCCTACGCCGAGACGCCCTCCAACCGCGCCGACCGCCCCGCCCCCGAAGGCGGCGCTGACCTCGCCGACGCCGGTGCCGCCGGCCTGGCAAAGCCCGAGGTGCTTCAGCAGGAGCCATCGCCGGTGAGCCGCCGCGAGCGCACTCCGGCACCCGCCGGCCCTACCCGACAGGAGCGCGAGCAAGAGGAAGCGCGCCGTCGCGCCGAACGCGACATGGCAAACGCTTTCAGCACTCCCGCCGACGGCAATACGTCGGCCCCGGGCCCCACTCCCGGCCCTAACGGCGCGCCCACCGGTTCCGAAACGCCCGTGAGCGGCTCCGGAAACGGCACCGTAGGCGGCGGTTGGGTAATGCCGTCGTATGCGAGAATACCGTCGACCCTCACCGGCAGCATACGTCTGCGCGCCACTGTCGATGCCACCGGCGCCGTCACCCGCGTTGAGCAGATTGGCGGCGAGACGCCGGCTTCGACCGATACGCAGCTCGTAGACCGCTGCATAGCCGAAGTGCGCGCCCGCCGCTTCACGCGTCCGGACAACGCCCCTCCGGCCTCTGCCACGGCCTATATCACTTATATTTTCCGTTAATCGGCAGGCTCCAGCTTCACGGTGAAGTGCCGCATAAGCGGTGCTTCCCATGCTATGCGGTAGCCCCGGGTGATGCTTTCGCGACGGTCGTAGACGTTTTTGAGAGCCACGGCCACCACGTCCATGTGGTTGTCGGTGTAGGTGCGACGCGGAATGGCCAGACGAAGCAGGTCGAGGCCGCCGAAGCGGTTTTCGCGGGTCACGGGGTCGCGGTCGGCCAGTATGTAGCCTATTTCGCAGCCGCGTATGCCGGCCTCCAGATAGAGCTCCACAGTGAGCGTCTGGGCCGGAAATTCTTCCTTGGGCACGTGGGTGAGCACCTTGGAGGCGTCCACGAAGATGGCGTGACCGCCCGCCGGACGCTGGTAGGGTACGCCGAACTCATCGAGGCGCTTGGCAAGGTATTCGACCTGATGGATGCGTGAGTGGAGGTTGTCGAATTCGGTGTTTTCATCCAGTCCGACGGCGAGTGCCTCCATGTCGCGGCCGTTCATGCCGCCGTAGGTGAGGTAGCCCTCGAAGGGAATGGCGAATTTGCGTGCGCCCTCGGCCCAGTCCTCGTGGCGGGTGGCGAAGAACCCGCCCATGTTGACGATGGCGTCCTTCTTGGCGCTCATAGTCATGCCGTCGGCCAGGGCAAACATTTCGCGCACTATCTCCTTGATAGTCTTGTCGGCATAGCCGGCTTCGCGCATCTTGATGAAATAGGCGTTTTCGGCAAATCGTGCCGAGTCGAAGATTACGCGCAGACCGTGGCGGTCGGCGACTTGGCGAACGCGCCGCAGGTTGTCCATCGACACGGGTTGGCCTCCGGCGGTATTGTTGGTTATGGTGACTATTATAAAAGGAACGCGGCCGGCGTTTTCGGTGAGTACCTTGTCGAGCATGTCGATGTCGACATTGCCCTTGAAGGGATGTTCGAGTTGGGTATCCTTTGCCTCGGCTATTGTGCAGTCCACGGCGAAGGCGCCTCGGCTTTCGATATGGCCCTTGGTGGTGTCGAAGTGGGAATTGCCGGGCACTATGTCGCCCTTGTTGACCAGCGCGCTGAACAATACATTTTCTGCGGCGCGGCCCTGGTGGGTGGGAATGGTGATGGGGAAACCTGTTATACGTTCAATGGTGTCGCGCATGCGGAAGAAGGAGCGCGAGCCGGCGTAGCTCTCGTCGCCCATCATCATTGCGCTCCATTGGCGGTCGCTCATGGCACCCGTGCCGGAGTCGGTCAGCAGGTCGATGTATACCTGGTCGGCGGGAAGCTGAAAGACGTTGTAGTGGGCCCGGCGAATCCACTCTTCGCGTTCGGAGCGGGAGCTCACGCGTATAGGCTCAACCATTTTGATGCGCCAGGATTCGGCAAAAGGTAGTTTCATGGTGTAGGTTTGTGTTTTAAGTTATAGAAATAAGGAGTAAAAAGTCCGGAATCGCCCGGAAGGAGTGCGCCCCGCCATTGGTGCGGGTCGGCGCTCAGTCGCCGTCGGCGGCGAGTAGTTTGCGTGCCTGCTCGGCCTTGTCGGCCGGCACCGAGAGAGTTATGGGCGCCCAGGTGGCCCCCGCGCCGTAGAGGGTTGCCATGCGGTCGGCCCCGACAACGGCTTCTATGCCGTTGCTGCGCAGCATGCCGGCGGCGATATACGCCTCCGGCTCTGCTGTGTAGCTTGCTATTTCGGTCCAGGCCGGCATCAGACGGCCTTGATGAGGAAGTATTTCTTCTTGCCCTGCTGCACCAGCATGTACTTGCCGCGCAGGAAGAGGTCGTCGGTCACAACGGCCATCGGGTCGGTTACCTTCGTTTTGTTGATCGAGAAACCGCCCTGCTGCATGAGCTTGCGCAGTTCGCCCTTGGAGGGGAACACGGGAGCCTTTTCGACCAGCAGGTCGAGTATTTTGGTGTCAGGGGTCAGCTCATCGCGCTTAACCTCGAAGGAAGGTGCGCTGGCGAAAACGTCCAGCAGGGTCTCCTCGTCCAGACGGGCCAGCGCGGCGGCGTCGGCGCTGCCGAAGAGGATGTTGGAGGCGGCGATGGCGTCGTCGAGGTCCTCCTTGGAGTGTACCATAGTGGTGATTTCGGCGGCCAGACGCTTCTGGAGGGGTCGGCGTCCGGGGTCTTGGGCCTGCTCGGCCACCAGTGCGTCGATTTCCTCCTTGGTAAGCTCAGTGAAGATTTTGATGTATTTCTCGGCGTCGGCGTCGCTGACGTTGAGCCAGAACTGGTAGAACTTGTAGGGCGAAGTATAGCGGCGGTCGAGCCATACGTTGCCGCTCTCGGTCTTGCCGAATTTGCCGCCGTCGGCCTTGGTGATCAGCGGGCATGTCAGGCAGAAAGCTTCGCCGCCTTCGGTGCGGCGGATAAGCTCGGTGCCGGTGGTCATGTTGCCCCACTGGTCGGAGCCGCCCAGCTGCAGGCGGCAGCCGTACTCGCGGTAGAGATTGAGGAAGTCGTAGCCCTGCACGAGCTGATAGCTGAACTCGGTGAAACTCATGCCCTGCTGATTCTCGCCGTTGAGGCGCTTCTTCACGGAGTCCTTGGCCATCATGTAGTTGACGGTGATGAGCTTGCCCACGTCGCGGATAAAGGCCAGGAAGCTGAAGTCCTTCATCCAGTCGTAGTTGTTGACCATAACGGCTGCGTTGGGAGCGTCCGAGTCAAAGTCCAGAAAGTGGCTGAGCTGCTTCTTGATGGCCTCCTGGTTGTGGCGAAGAGTGTCTTCGTCGAGGAGTTTGCGCTCCTGGCTCTTCATGGAGGGGTCGCCGATCATGCCGGTAGCGCCGCCTACCAGGGCGATGGGACGATGGCCGGCGCGCTGGAAGTGCTTGAGCATCATCACGCCAACGAGGTGGCCGATGTGCAGACTGTCGGCCGTGGGGTCTATGCCGAGGTAGGCCGTGGCCATACCTTTGGCGAGTTCTTCGGCGGTGCCCGGCATAACGGTGTGCACCATGCCGCGCCAAGTGAGTTCGTCTATAAAGTTCATGCGATGAGTGTTAAAATTCGGTGAAAGCCAACGGAAGCAACGAAGCAACCGAAGGGAGAATGTATATCTCGTTGGCGCCGTCGAGTATCACGGGAACGTGGTGGCCGGCGCGGACCTCGTATTCCAGCAGAGCCTGTCGGCAGGCCCCGCACGGGGCCGTGGGAGTGGGCGTACGGAGGCCGTCGGTGCCGATTGCCGTAACGGCGATGCACTCGAAGGGCGTCTCGGGATAGTTAGCGCCGGCGTAGTAGCATGCCGAACGCTCGGCGCAGGTGCCCGACGGGTACGCAACATTTTCCTGGTTTGCGCCGGATACGACCACACCGTTGGCAAGCAGAATGGCGGCTCCGACGCGGAAGCGGCTGTAGGGTGCGTAGGAACCCTCCACCGCCTTGCGGGCAGCGTCGACGAGGCGCCGTTCGCGCTCGTCAAGCTCCTGATATTGTTTTGAAATTATCGGGGTTATGAGTTCTATTTCTTTCATGGTCTGCGCGGGTTCTATTTCTGTGCAAAGTTAAGAAATTTCCGCCAAACAACAACTCCCCGTCCCGAAAAGTTGTCTTGCAGCGCCCGAGGCCGCTTTACTCGTACGCCCAAGGGTTTTCGTCGACCATTCTGACCCGTTGCCGGTACGACGGCGATAAAACGTCGCGCGTGGCATCGTAGCACTTATAGTCCGTCCCCGTAAGGTTCATCAGCAGATGGACAAAATTGGCCGTTGAAAACTTGCGGTCGACAGCTTCAGAAAGCCTTTGCTCGGTCTCCGGGAAGGCCGAAAGATACTTATCGTTGGCAAAGATGAAAAACGGCACTTCTACATATTTTTCACCGCGACCGCAGGTGTTGTCCTCATCGTAGACGTTCTCCCCATGGTCTGAGAAATAAATCATTACGGCCCCAACGTCGTTGTCGGCAGTAAGTCTGATGACTTGGCCAAGGAGGGCGTCGGTGTAGCGAATAGAATTGTCGTAGGCGGCTCTTCTCTTGGCCGAGCGGTTCGTCAGCCAAGGCATTTCGGGCCGTATTTCATCTGCACAAGAGAAGGCATCCCAGCCCATAGGATAGCGATGGTCAAATTCTGTGTGCGAGCCCATCAGATGAAGAAAAATCAGCTTGTTTTGGGCAGTATCCTCCAGTGCCGACGTCAATTCCGGCAGAAGATCATGGTCAAATTTCCTAACCAGCTGATCCTCGGAATTATCCGCGCCTATATATTTGATTACTCGGGCATCCAGAATCATAACACCCGATGTATTGCTCACACTGCCGGACCGCTCTTGATTGGAAAGCCAAAAAGTTTTATACCCGGCCTTTTCGAAAAGACTTACAAGCAGAGGATACTCCAGGCCGTCGCCGGCGGTAGTGTCATCAGTTTTAAAGGAAAGTATGCGTTCCATATTGCCTGCTGTGCTGGTTGATGAACCTATTACATCTGTAAAAAAGAAGATGCTGTCCGACATTCGACCGACGCATGGTGTTGTCGGAAGAGGATAACCATAATATGAGTGATGGCTGCGGGAGGCCGATTCCCCGATAACGACTACCACTGTGCCGGCACGATGGCGCGAGCGTAAAGTTTCAGCGAAGGGCAGTTCTCTTTTCTGCGTTTTCAACTCTTCAAAATTCCGGTTCCATTCAATCACCTCAGAATAAAACCGCGCTGTCCTCACTGTAAGCAGAGGTGCGGTGCGTCCGCCAGTGTAAAAGATACTAAATGTAATATGAGCCAATACGCCGACAAGAGATAAAAAAACAATGCTCCGGGTTGCAATCTTTCTATTGCAATATTTCGCCAGATATATTGTCGAAAGCGTCAGCAAAATGACGAGGATGAAAGAAGGTGAACAGATAAGTGAAAGTATATTAGACCATAGGCCCGGAATAAATTCACTGAATTCAGTGGCGGTTGTCTGGAGGCATATCCAAAGAAGTTTCCGGCTGATGCCGAAGCCATAGAAAAAATAGGAGCCAAAATTTATTGTCGCCAGTAGAGCGTAAATGCCTATGACGAAGTATGCTATCACGCTACATTTCCGGAGTAGCCAAAGCAATGGAACCATCAGCACTGTGGCCTTGAATGCACCGACACAGACTGTGTAGATTATCTGGAGCGGCAGCGCAATCTTAAAATTAGGGGTTGGCGCTATGTCGAATATGCTTAAAATGCTTAATAACCAAAGAACTAAGTAAATACGCCGGTGCTCATAAATTCCGTCAAGAACATTTGTGACGGCTCGTCGGAGATTTTGTAATATTTCGCTCGGTTTGGTTTTCATAAATATTATTGGCGCATAGGTGCTTCCGGGAAATCCCAAGGGATGCGGTGAACGGTGGAGTGTCCGTTTTTTTAGATACAAAATTACATAAATTCAGCATCATCCGCAAGTGACGCCCATAAGAGCCACCCCGCGGAATTGAAAACGGAGAATGGAAAATGCAGATCCCCGAATCGAAAAATCCCGAAAAATCCCGATATAACCGGATGAGATGAGTTTCGGTCTCCTCGGGGGCCAAAAGGCTGGCAGAAGCCATTTTGCGATGTAAATAGCTGAAAAAGAACCGCGTAGCGGTTCAAGATGGTAGCCGTGGGCGAGAGCCCACGGTAAAAAGACCCCATGATAGAAGCGACCGCGCCAGCGGTCGAACGGCCGCGAAAGAGCTGCAAATTTATTCCGGTTCGTGGAATACATAGCGTTCATCATATCCGACACCGTTGATGGAAAGGAAACGTTTGAATTCCTCTACCATACTTTCAGTGCGGTGATGGTCGTCTTGACGCCTTATATAATCGGTCAGAGCCTCAACATGCGTTTTGGATATGCTGAAAACAGCATATCCGTCCTGCCAGCCAAATTTGCATTTGTATTTAGGCTGAACCCATTGGTTTGCAGCAAGTTTTATGTCTTTTACAAGATTCGGTATATTTATTGTGGGTTTACAACCGATTAGAATATGGATATGGTCGATAAAACCTCCGATTGCTACGGGGATATGTCCATAATTCTTGATTACACCGCCAATGTATCGAAACAAATCATTGCGCCATAAATAATCCAGCATCGCATCTCGGTATTTCACCGCAAAAACGATGTGAAGATGAATCTGAGAAAAGGTATTGGCCATAACGGATTCCGTTTGCGTGCAGGCAAAAGTAAGTATTTGTCTCGCCTTCACCAAATATTCAGCCATTTTTTTGCTTTTCGTTGGAGTCGGCCATGGCGTTTGTTCGCGGGCGTTCGACCGCTGACGCGGTCGCTTTTATGAGGGTGCGTTTTTCCGTGGGCTTTCGCCCACGGCTACCATCTTGAACCGCTACGCGGTTCTTTTTCAACAGTTTGCGGGGTCAGTCGAGCCAGCCGGCGGCGGCGATGATGCTGTCGGCCTGGGCCATTACGCGGCGCTGGTCGAAGTCGTTGCGCGAGGCGAACACGAGGTAGGTGACGTCTTTGTCGGGCCACCAGCATGTTATGGTGCTGAAGCCGCCGTTGGCGTTGAGGTGGTACGACTTGCGCGGCTTGCCCTCAGTGAGGTCGATGGCCGTTGTGAGCCCGAACATCACGTTGGGCTGCTGGGTTATGATGTAGGGCGTCAGGAGGCTGTCGATCGACGCCTGCGATATAATTTCGCCTTTGGCCAGTGCGCGGCGGAAGCGGCGGAAGTCGCGGGCAGATGAGAAAACGCCTCGGTCGGCCTTGGTGAGGAAGTATTCGGCTTCGTTGTAGTCGTATTCATCCCACAGGCCGTCGTCGCTGCGGTAGGTTTCGACGGCGCGTGCCGGGTCGGCGGGTCGGTAGCCGTGGGCCATGCGGGGCACGCGCAGACCGGCGCAGTAGTAGAAGGTCTCGTTCATTCCGATGGGTGCGAAGATATTGGCTTTCATCCATTTGGTGAACTTTTGGCCGGTTACGCGCTCAATAAGCGGAGCGATGAGGATATAGGAAATGTCGCGCCGGTCGTAGTGAGCGCCCGGGGCGTTGACGATGGTGTCGAGTTCGACAAACGACTGCATGTGCTCGTTTTCGGTGCCGTAGAGCCGGTAGTCGCGGTCGTAGCCGAAAGTGCTGACGTGGTTGTCGAGATATTCGGACCATTCATTGCGGTTGGTGGGCCGCAGGTCGGGCAGACCGGAGGTGTGGGTGAGCACATGGCGCAGGGTGATGTGGTCGAAGTAGCGGTTGGGGAACTCCGGGAAGTATTTGCTCAGAGAGTCGTCAAGGTGAACCAGCCCTTGTTCGACGAGCTTCATGATAGCTACTCCGGTTATCAGTTTCGAAGCCGAGGAGATATTGAAAATAGTGCTGTCGGTGACGCGGTCGGCCGAGTCCAGCCGTGCCAGACCGAAGGCATGGTTGTACATCACGGAGTCGCCGCGCATCACAGTGACGATGGCGCCGGGGGCGTCATCAGTGAGGAGGGCGCTGAAGAGGCTGTCGAAGGCCGGGGTAATCTCGCAGGGCGCCACGCCATGGTCGGCCCGGTAGGCGTTGGCGCGCGAGCACGATTCCACACCGGAGAGCAGGACAATGAATGCAAGCAAGAGGGCTACGGCGTCGGCGAAGCGGTGTGCCGACCCGGAAGTACGGACTGGTTCGTTGTTCATAGCGATGCAAAGATAAGGGGCGCCGGCCCCGTTTTGCAAATGCTCAACGGCCTTTTAGCACCTTTGTAGCACCTTTGTAGCAAGCGCACAGCTTTGTCGCAGCTCTGCCACACTTCCGCAACATCGCCGGCGGGGCGGCCGTTCGGGGATTTTTTTGTAACTTTACGGGCCGGTAGCGTAACGAATCGACCTACGCTGCGTCTTATATATATGTGGGTTTCGACCCCGGCTTGCATTCAGGAATTTAATAAATATCATTGTCATGAAACAATTGTCGCTATCAGCCTTGGCGCTGTTGCTCGCCGGAGCGGGCGCCGTCGCCGCGGACGCTCCCCGCTGGCTGCGCCAAACTTCGGTAAGCCCCGACGGCTCTACCATCGCCTTCACCTATCGCGGCGATGTGTTCACCGTGCCCTCTACCGGTGGCCGGGCCCGGCAGATCACGTCGTCGCCGGCGCTTGACACCGCTCCCTATTTCAGCCCCGACGGCACCAAAATTGCCTTCAGCAGCAATCGCCTCGGAGGTATGGACGTCTACGTTGTCGACGCTGCCGGTGGAACTCCCGTGCGACTCACCACCAACTCCAACTCCGAAATGGTCCGTGGTTGGCTCAACGACTCCACTGTGATTTTCTC
This sequence comes from uncultured Porphyromonadaceae bacterium, assembly GCA_900541865.1. Classification (GTDB taxonomy): domain Bacteria; phylum Bacteroidota; class Bacteroidia; order Bacteroidales; family Muribaculaceae; genus CAG-873. The sequence goes on from UQLO01000019.1 coordinate 24,011, forward strand.
GGCTGACATCATGCCCACTCCGCAGGACCTCAACGGGCCCTTCTTCGTGCAGGTCTACACGGTGTCGACTACGCCCGGCTCGCGCCCTGTGCAGCTGCAGTCGCTCACGATGGACGACCTCAGCGTCAATGGCGCCGGCGACATCCTGTTCCAGAACCACAAAAGCTACGAAAACAGCCGCCGCAAGCACGAAACCAGCTCCGGCACCCCCGACATCTACCTGCTGCGCGACGGTGAGTTCACCCGCCAGACACGCGGCCAGTGGGCAAGCCGCAATCCCCGCTGGACGGGCGACGATACTTTCGTATTCACCGCCGACTCCACGGGCGTACTCAATATCTATGAGGCAACCATCGGCGGCGAACCCCGTGCCCTGACAAGCTACGACCGCCACCCCGTGCGCTCCCTGAGCGCCACCCCGGACGGCAGTCTGCTCGTCTACAGCTACGACGGCGATATATACACTCTCCGCCGGGGAGGACAGCCCGTCAAGGTCGATGTGGAGATTGCCGCCGACAACTACGACGCCGACCACGTCCGCCGCTATGTTACCCTTGGCGCCGACAATATGAGCGTGGCCCCGGAGGCAAACGAAGTTGCCTTCACTCTCCGCGGCGACCTCTACGTAACCAACGTGAAGTACGAAACCACCAAACGTATCACCAACACTCCCGGCCAGGAGCGATTCAGCAGCTTCAGCGACGACGGCCGCACCCTCGTCTACGACTCCGAGCGCGACCGCCGCTGGCGACTCTATACGGCCCGCCTCACCGACGCGGCCGACAAAAACTTTGCCTACGCCAACGGCCCCATCGTCGAGGAGCTCCTCTACGAGAGCGACAAGGCCGCCCAGCAGCCCGAATTCAGCCCCGACGGCAAAAAAGTCGCCTTCCTGGAGGACCGCACCGCACTGCGCGTCATCGACGTCGAAACCAAGGAGGTCACCACAGTTCTTCCCGGAGAGTTCAACTATTCCTACTCCGACGGCGACATTTCCTATCAGTGGAGCCCCGACAGCAAGTGGCTTCTGGTCGACTACATAGGCGTTGGCGGATGGAACAACAAGGACATAGCCCTTGTCAAGGCCGACGGCTCCGAAGTGGTCGACCTCACCGAGAGCGGCTACGACGACGCCGACGCCCACTGGGCACTCGACGGCAAAGCCATCACCTACGCAACCGGCCGCTACGGCATGCGCAGCCACGGCAGCTGGGGCAACCAGAGCGACGTGATGCTTATGGTGCTCGACGGCGACACCTGGGATAAGTTCAACCGGACTAAGGAAGAAGTGGCCCTCGACGAGGAAGCCGAATCCGACTCCGACGAGGAAGAATCCGAGGCCGACAACTCCTCCAAGAAGAAAAAGAAGAAGAAAAACGCAGCCGCCGAGCCCGAAACTCCGGCTTTCGACCTGCGCAACCGCCGTCACCGCATGGTGCGCCTGACAGAGCGCTCCTCAAGCATGGGCAACCACTTCCTCAACCCCAAGGGCGACAAGCTCTACTATCTGGCGGCTGCTACCGAGGGCTCATACAAGCTCTACGTCCACGACCTCAAGGAGGACGAAACCTCAGTGCTCGCCGGCGGTCTCCGAGGCGGATTCGTGCCCGACAGAAAGGGTGAGAATCTCTTCTTCCTCACCGGTTCCGGAATGACCAAACTCGACCTCGCCTCCGGCGACACCGAGAACATCGAGTTCGAGGCTCCCTACGACCGCCATCCCTCCCTGGAGCGTGAGTATATCTTCGACCACATTCTCCAGCAGGTGGCCGACAAGTTCTACGACGCCGACCTCCACGGTGTCGACTGGGACGGCTTCGGCGAATACTACCGCCAGTTCCTCCCCGATATCACCAACGACACCGATTTCGCCGACCTCCTCAGCGAGCTTCTGGGCGAGCTCAACGCCTCCCATACCGGCGCAAGGGCTTACGGCACTTCCTCGCCGGCGCTCAACACCGCCACTCTGGCGGCATACTACGACCCCGAATATGAAGGCGACGGCCTCAAAGTAGTAGAGCTCCTTCCGGGCAGCCCTCTGGGCAACGCCAGCGCCGGCATCAAGCCGGGCGACGTCATTATGACCATCGACGGCGACTCTATCCTTGCCGGCCGCGACTACTTCCCGCTGCTCGACGGCAAAGCCGGCCGCAAGACGCGCCTCGGTGTCCGCAAGGCCGACGGCACGACCAAGACTATCACTGTCAAGCCCCTCTACTACGACACCGACCTGCAGTACAACGCATGGGTGGAGCGCAACGAAGCCCTCGTCGACAGCCTCTCCGGCGGCCGCATCGGCTACGTCCACATCGAAGGCATGGACAGCGAGTCCTTCCGCCACACCTACGAACGCCTCCTGGGCAAGTACCGCAACTGCGACGCCGTAATCGTCGACACGCGTTTCAACGGCGGCGGCTGGCTCCACAACGACGTGGCTCTCCTCCTTTCGGGTCATCAGTATGCCCGCATGACTCCGCGTGGACGCTACATCGGCTCGGAGCCCTTCTCGCAGTGGACAAAGCCCTCGGTGATGCTCGTCAACGAAGCAAACTATTCCGATGCCTACGGAACGCCCTACACATACCAGACACTCGGTATCGGCGAGCTCGTCGGAGCTCCCGTGCCCGGCACCATGACCGCCGTCTGGTGGGAGCAGCAAATCAATCCGTCCATCGTGTTCGGTATTCCTCAGGTCACCTTCGAGAACATGCAGGGCAAAGCTCTCGAGAACGTGCAGCTCCAGCCCGAAGTCGAAGTCTACAACACCCCGGCCGAGACAACTTCCGGCAACGACCTCCAGATAAAGGCCGCCGTCGGCCGCCTGCTCGAGAAGCTGGCCCCGCAGGGGAATTGAAAATTGATAATTTAAAATTTAAAATTATTAAATCCCGGTATATCGCGTTGCATCGCGGTATACCGGGATTTATCAATTATCAATTATCAATTCTTAACCATCGCCTCGGGAGGAGCGATCAGGCAGAGGGTCGAGCGGGCGCGGGTAACGGCCGTGTAGAGCCAGCGGTAGAGGGCCACCCCCATCGCCTCGGGTGGTATGTAGGCCAGGTCGACGAACACATGGCTCCACTGACCGCCCTGAGCCTTGTGGCAGGTCACGGCGTAGGCGTATTTGACCTGCAGTGCCGTCCAGTAGGGATCGCGGGGCAGCTGCGCAAGCCGCTCCGAAGGCGGTGTGTCGCCGAAACGCTCGTTGTCGGCCAGTATGCCGGTGTAGAGCTGCGTCCACTGCGCTGTGTTGAGGCCGGCTTGCTCGTCGGAGAGTGTGTCGGTCATTATTTTGATATCCATTTCGGCGCCATCGGCCATAGCGATGCGTACGTCGGCAAAGCGCATGCCGTAGCGCGTCTCGGTGCCGTAGACGCGTACCACGGAGATAATGTCGCCGTTGGCGATAAAGTCGATTCCGCCCGGCCCTTTTCCGGGAAAATAATGGTTTTTGGAAACGATGAGGAGGTCGTCGCGTGTGAGCTCCTCTTCCCGCCAGAGAATGGCGCTGCGTATTGCGCGGTTGAACTCGGCGGCACGGCGGTTGGAGCGCGTGATGACCACAGCGTCGGCCACGTTGCCGCTGTAGGCCTTCTCGAGCAGTTCGGGGAGGTCTTCGTGGGTGGCCACGCGGACGTCGTCGAAACCTCGTGCGGTGAGCTTGGGGATGAAGGGCGAGAGGTCGACGGTTGCGTCGGGGTCGGCGGCGCGGGCCTCCTTCTCCGCGGCGGCGCACAGCGCCATAGCGCGGCGAAGGGTAGTGGCGTTGTGGAGAATTCCGGAGTCGGCGCGCTGACGGACGGTGGCTGTCAGCGTGGCCGAACTGACTTTCAGGCCCAGCGAGCGGAGCACAGCCGGATTCATCGCCGGAGAGCGGTCGGCGCCGACCGGCGGCAACTGGGCCGTGTCGCCAAGAAGAATCATGCGGCAGCCGTCGCCGGAGTAGACGTACTGCACCAGGTCGTGGAGCAGGCTGACGCCGTCGGTGTCGGCAGTGCCTATCATGGAGGCCTCGTCGACGATGAAGACAGCGTCGCGCTCGCGGTTAGGAGCCGGCACGCGCGAGTAAGCCTGCCCGGGCGCTCCGGGCTGATGGCGGTAGATGCGTCGGTGGATGGTGTAAGCCTTTCGGCCGCCGGCGCCGGCGCTGAACACCTTTGCCGCGCGGCCCGTCGGCGCCATGAGCACCACCTTTGTGCCGCAGGCTTCCAGCGCGTTGACCAGGGCGCCGGTAAGGGTTGTTTTGCCCGTACCGGCGTAGCCGTTGAGAATGAAAGCGCGGTAAGCGCCGTCGGAGCTGTCGGCGGCCGCGAAGCGGCACAGGGCCTGAGCCACGGCTCCCTGCTGCTCGGTGGGAGCGTAAGGGAGGCGCTGCAGCAACTCGGCGTGCAGACTGTTCGCGTCAGTCACCCAGCGAGTAGGTTATGGATGTCACCACGCGCACCGTCTTTATGTTTGGGGTGTACTGGTCGCGGTTTTCGATGGAGAACTGCCCCTGCGAAGCGGTGCGGATTTTGCCGAGGGGGCTGCCGGCGTCGGCGGCGAATTTGTCGGCGGCCTCGCGGGCTGCGGCGGTTGCTTCGGCAATCATCTGGGGTTTGATGGAGTTGAGGTCGGTGTACTCGTAGACGGTCTGGTAGTTATAGTCGCCGGCCACCACGGCGATTCCCTGGCGCATGAGCTCTGTCTGCCGCTCTATCAGGGCGCGTACGGTGTCGACTTTGGCCGAAGTGACAACGACCACGTTGGTCACCTGGTAGCGGAAGCGGTTGTCGTTGCTGCTGTAGCGCTCGGCCTGAAGGTCGTAGACGGCCGGGGCGGAGAAACTGATTTCGTCGGCAGCCAGACCATTGTCGATCAAAAAGGTCTTTATGGTGTTGTTTGTCTGCTGGATACGGGTGTAGATGGCACCGAGGTCGTTTCCGACCTCCTTGGTCACTATTGGCCAGGTGACCTTGTTTGCGGCCACTTCTTTCTCGCACAGTCCGCGCACGGTAACCTGACGGTCGCGGTTAACCATATTGTCGATTCCGCCCTTGAGGGTGAAACCGAGCACGATGAGACCGACGGCAAGAATAGCCGCGCTGATGATTGGTGTGGATGCTTTCATAAGCGGGTTTTTGTATGTATGCTGCAAAAATAGTGAAAAAATCCGAGGGTGCGCTCAGTCGCGGAAAAAACTCGTGAACGACCCGCGCTCCTGCTCGGGCAGGCCGCCTTCGATGGCGCGCTGCGCTGCTATGGCCTTGATGAGGAATGCCATGTTGCGACCCAAATTCCGCAGAGTCTGGAGGCCCTCGGCGTCTTTGTCGACGTCGGCAGCCTCGAAGCCGTGTACCTCGTTCCAGTAGGTGCCGGATACGACGGGCATAGACGTGATGGTGAAGTACTTGTTGAGCTGCTCGAAGGCCGAGGTGGAGCCGGCGCGGCGACTGCTGACAACGGCGGCGCCCACCTTCATCGTTTTGTTGACGGTATTGGCCGTGCTGAAGAAGAGGCGGTCCATAAACGACCGGATTTGTCCGGAGGCGTTGGCATAGTAGACCGGAGAACCAACCAGCAGCCCGTCGGCTTCGGCAAGGCGAGGCGCAACCTGATTGACAAGGTCGTTGAAGACGCAGCGGCCGTGAGCCCGGCAGTAGTTGCAGGCTATGCAGCCGCGGATGTCCTTGTTGCCCAGGTTGATGCGCTCGGTGGCGATGCCGTTTTGGCGGAGAATGGCTTCAACTTCGGCGAGGCCGCGGTCGGTGCAGCCGTGGGAGTGGGGGCTACCGTTGACGACGAGTACTTTCATAATGCTGTTAATGGGATGAACACTATAGAAAACGCCTCCGGTGCCGAAAAAGTTTGTCAGATGGTCTCCATCTCGAGGATGGACTTGAGGATGGCCACAGCGGCCGAAACCGTGGCCACATGGGCGATGGCGAAGCTGCGGCGCCCGTTGCGCTCGCGGATTTGCACTCGGTCGGCATTGTTGCTCAAGTAGTTGAGCATGCGTCCGAACATAGGGCTCTGGTAGTAGGCCTTGTTGTCGTCGCCGACAAAATATGTGAACATCTGACCCTGCTTGAGCACAATTTTCTCGATGCCGAGGCGTCGGGCCATGCGGCGCAGGCGCGGCACGCGCAGCAGCTCGCCGGCGGCCTCGGGAATACGTCCGAAGCGGTCGCGCAGGCGCTCCTCGAAGGCTGCCAGCTCGTCTTCGCGCTCTATGCGGTCGAGCTCCTTGTAGAGCACGATTCGTTCGGAGGCTTGGGCTACGTAGTCGGCGGGCAGGAGCAGCTCCAGGTCGGTCTCGATGGTGCAGTCGGCCACGAATTCGTCGCCGGCGCCGTCGGCGCTGTCGTGCGGCGCGTCGAGGTCGGGAAATTCCTCGGTTCGGAGCTCGGTGACGGCTTCGCGGAGTATCTTCTGGTATGTCTCGTAGCCCAGGTCGGCGATGAAGCCGCTCTGCTCGGCGCCCAAGAGGTTGCCGGCGCCGCGGATGTCGAGGTCCTGCATGGCGATGTGTATTCCCGAACCCAGGTCGGAGAAGCTCTCGATGGCCTGGAGGCGCCGGCGGGCGTCGGGCGACAGGGGCAGCCCCGGCGGCACGGTCAGGTAGCAGAAAGCCTTGCGGTTTGAGCGCCCCACGCGGCCGCGAAGCTGGTGGAGCTCGCTGAGACCGAAGTTGTGGGCGTTGTTTATTATTATGGTATTGACGTTGGGCATGTCGATGCCGCTTTCGACTATGGTTGTCGCAAGGAGGATGTCGTAGTCGTGGGCCACGAAGTCGTTGATGGCCTTTTCGAGCTTTTCGGGAGGCATCTGGCCGTGGGCGACGACGGTTCGGGCATCGGGCACGAGTCGGCGCAGCATTGCCTCAAGGTCGAAGAGGCCTTCGATGCGGTTGTTGATGAAGAACACCTGTCCGCCGCGCGCCAGCTCGAAGTTTACGGCTTCGCGGACGAGGTCGTCGCTGAGGGAGTCTACGCTTGTGATGATGGGGTAGCGGTTTGGGGGCGGCGTGGCGATAGTGCTGAGGTCGCGGGCGCCCATGAGGGAGAACTGCAGTGTGCGCGGAATGGGAGTGGCGCTCATGGTGAGGGTGTCGACGTTGACCTTGAGCTGCTTGAGGCGCTCCTTGACGGCAACGCCGAACTTCTGCTCCTCGTCGATGATGAGCAGACCGAGGTCTTTGAACTTCACCGTCTTGCCGATGAGCTTGTGGGTGCCTATTATGATGTCGATTTTGCCGTCGGCCAGGTCGGCGAGCACCTGCTTGGTCTCTTTTGCCGAGCGGGCGCGGCTGAGGTAGTCGACTCGCACGGGGAAGTCGGCGAGCCGCTGGCGGAAAGTGTGGTAGTGCTGATAGGCCAGTACCGTAGTTGGCACCAGCACTGCCACCTGCTTGCCGTCGGTTGCGGCTTTGAAAGCAGCGCGGATCGCCACTTCTGTCTTGCCGAAACCGACGTCGCCGCATATGAGGCGGTCCATAGGGCGGTCGCTCTCCATATCGGCTTTGACGGCGGCTGTTGCGGTGAGCTGGTCGGGGGTGTCCTCGTAGATAAAGCTTGCTTCAAGCTCGTGCTGCATATAGCTGTCGGGCGAGAAGGCGAAGCCCTTGTGGTCGCGGCGCTCGGAGTACAGCTTGATGAGGTCGCGGGCTATGTCCTTGAGGCGGCTCTTTGTGCGCTCCTTCATCTTGGACCATGCTCCGGAGCCCAGGCGGTAGACCTTGGGCGGCACGCCCTCCTTGCCGCGGTATTTGGCGAGCTTGTGGAGGTTGTGGATGGAAACGAGCAGGATATCACCCTTGTCGTACTCGAGCTTGATCATCTCGCACATACGGCCGTTGTTCATCGTTCGGAGCAGGCCGGCGAAGACGCCCACACCATGGTCCTGATGCACCACGTAGTCGCCGATTTCAATCTGGCCGAGCTCTTTGAGGCTCAGAGCCATCTTGCCGGAGCGGGCGCGGTCGCTGCGGAGGGTGTACTTATGGAAGCGGTCGAAAATCTGGTGGTCGGTGAATACGCAGAGTTTGAGCTGATGGTCGACGAAGCCCTCGTGGAGGGTGCCCTCGACGGCAGTGAAGACGATTTTGTCGCCCCGGTCGGCGAAAATCTCGCGTAGGCGGTCGAACTGGCGCTCGTTGTCGGAGAGTATATATATGGTGTATCCGTCGGCCAGAAAGCGGGTGAAGCTGTCGGCGATGATGTCGAAATTCTTGTGGTATACGCCCTGGGGGCTGAACTCGAAGGCCAGCGAGGGTATTCGGGGCTTGATGGAGGCGCCTTCGTCGCCGGGGCGGGCCGCGGTGAAGGTGAACCGCCGGAAGGAGTTGAAGCGCTCGGCGAAGTCGTCGGCGTCGACAACGATGTCGAGTGCCGAGGCGTCGCCTTCCTGCGTCAACAGGGTAAATCCGGAGATGTCGGTCTGCGAGATGACTTTGACGCGGGCCAGGGCGGCCTCGGCGTCGCGGCAGGCCATGAGGCTGCCCTCGGGAATGAACTCCGGCAGCGAAACAAGGCGTCCGGCGCGGCCCGTGCTGACGTCGGCGGTGATGTCGGCCCGCTCCAGCCGGCGTTCGCTGAGCTGGGTTTCGACGTTGAAGCTGCGGATGGAGTCGAGCTCGTCGCCGAAGAAGTCAAGGCGCAGGGGAAGCTCGTCGGAAAAGGCGAAAACATCTAAGATGGAGCCGCGCAGGGCGAACTGGCCCGGCTCGAAGACGTAGTCGACCTGGTTGAACCCGTGGTCGAGCAGCCATCGGCGCGTTTCCTTCATGTCGTAGCTTGCTCCGGCGCTCAGCGAGAGGGTTCCGGAGGCCAGGGCGTCGCGCGTGGCCACGCTTTCGGCCATGGCGTCGGGGTATGTCACCAGAAAGCGGAGGCCTCCCTGACTGAGTCGGCGCAGGGCTTCGGTGCGCAGAATTTGGTTCGGTGCGTCGGGTTGGCCGTACTTGATATCGCGGCGGAAGCCGGAGGGCAGCATGGCCACGGCCTCCTCGCCGGCAAGGCGGCAAAGGTCGAAGTAGAGGTAGCCGGCATCGTCCTGACTATCGGCAACCACCACTGTCAGGCAGTCGGCGGGCAGTGCGGCCAGCACGAGTGCGGCCGCGGAGCCGGCGACACCCGTAGCGACACTCTCGGGGGCCTTCACGAGCGCCTTGAGGGCGCGGCGGCGCGCCGGGGTGTCGATTTTTGCGGCAAGCTCGGCGGTATTCATTGTGCCGGAGCCGAGAGAATACGGCGGTACTCTGCGGGATTATGGAGGAGGGCGCGTGCGCGAGTAATCATATGGTCGCGGTCGATGCCGCGGGCCACGACGGTGCCGTCGTTGAAGTAGCGCGAGCCGATTTCATTGTCGAGCAGCATGATGATCTCATCGCGGCGCAGGTCGAGGTCGTGGCTCAGGTCGTGGTGGAGCACCTCCTCGAGGGCGTCGATACGTGCAGCCACTGTGTCGTTCATATACCCTTCGGCCTCGGTTGCCTCCCGCAGCAGGCGGAGCATGCGGTCAGCGTTGCGGTCGTAGTTGAAGTCGCTGTCGACCACGAAGCGGCTGAAGGATTCGTAGGTGGTGCTGTCGACAAGGACGGCGTCGGCAGCCTTGGCAGTGGAGTCGGTGTTGAAGGTGCGGTTGGCGAAGTCGGCGAACTTGTTTTCGGCGGCCAGGCGCATAGCCAGTCGGCTGTACTCAATGGATTCGACGATGGAGTCGGGGGTGATGCCGCCGCCGTCGCGCACTGTTCGTCCGGCGCGGGTGAGGTATGCCGTGGTGAGACTGTCGGGGGTGCGCGTGGGCAGGCCCTCTTCAGTTCGCTCGGCGTAGTTTAGAGCCTGGATGAGGCGCCCGGAGGGGATGTAGTAGCGTGCGGTGGTGATTTTGAGAACGTCGTCGTAGGGCAGAGGACGGGTGCTCTGAACCAGACCTTTGCCGAAGGTGCGCTCACCCATGATGACAGCACGGTCGAGGTCCTGCAGCGAACCCGAAACGATTTCCGAGGAGGAAGCGGTTCGGCCGTTGACCAGCACCACTAATGGCACGTCGGGGGCCACGGGCTGCTGCGTGGTGCGGTAGATGCGCTCTTCGACCTGACGGCCGCGGGTGCGGAGGATTTCGGTGCCCTTTGGCACGAAGAGCCCTGCAGTCTGGACGGCCCCTTCGAGAAGACCGCCGCCATTGTCGCGCAGGTCGAGGATGATGCCCTTGAGGCCGGGTCGTGCCACCAGGTCGGCCACGGCGCCCTTGAGGTCGCGTGCGGCGCTTTCGCTGAACTGTGTCAGCAGGATGTAGCCGACGCTGTCGGGCAGGAGGCCGTAGTAGGGCAGGGGCTCGGTGACTATGCTGCCGCGGGTTATTTCGAACGACATCAGGGAGTCGGGTCCGACATAGGGGCGGGCGATGTCGACCCTCACCTTCGTGCCGGCCTGGCCGCGCAGCCGACGGCTGACAGACGAAATGTCGGTTGAGGGAGTGATGGTGTCGCCGTCGACAGCTATTATGACGTCGCCGTGGCGCAGGCCGTAGCGCCGCGAGGGAGAGTTCCAATAGGGGTTCGAGATGATGACCTTGTCGCCCCGCTTGCTGATAAGGGCGCCGATGCCGGCGTATGAGCCCTCGCTGAGAGCCAGAAGCTCGTCCTGGTCGTCGGCAGGGTAGTACTCGGTGTATGGGTCGATTTGATAGAGCAGGGCCCCGATGGCGCCGTTCATGAGGTCTTCTACGGCGAGAGTGTCGACATAGTTGGTTTCCAGCTCCTTGGCGATGGAGTTGAGGGTATGGATCTTGCGGGCGAAGCGGTCGGCGGCGTCGGAAGCGCCGGCGCCGAAGCCGGCGCATGCCAGCACGGCCAGTGCGCAGAAAAGAGGCAAAAAGGATTTTTTCATATTTCAGCGGGGAATATGATTTATAACCCCGAGCGGGCTATAAGAGTTCCCGGGCTGCAAATATACAAAAAAGTCCGCTAACAAAGGAAAATTACAATGTCGGGGATGTCGGGGATTACCGAACGATATGGGAGTTCCCGCAAAGATATGGAGCTGGGGATTTCAACTCCCCGCTCCATATCCTTGCGGCAACTTTTGGTTCTCAGCGCACTATGAGCTTGGCGGCGGCGCGTGAGCCGGCTATGTCGGCGGTGGCGATGTAGACGCCCGCGGCGGGGAGGGGCAGGATGTTGCCGGCGGTTGCTGCTACGAGGGCGCCGGCTGGGGTGTAGAGACGCAGGTGCGCCGCACCGGGTGCCGCTTCGATGTTGCCGTCGGCTATTCGCAGGCTAAGACGTGTCCGGGGTTCGGGCATGGCGACGCTTTCGATGCCGGAAGAGTGGTTTGCATAGGTGAAGCCGGTGTCGGTGAGGCGCAGGGTGTATTTACGGCCGCCGTCGGCGGAGTTTTTGGGGTCGAAGCGCAGGCTGACGAAGGTAAGGGGATAGGCTGTGGCGTCGGTGAGGTCGACTTGGGATGCGAGGTCGAAGTCGATGGTCTGCGGTGCTTCGATGGCTTCGGTCTTGAGGGTGAAGGTTTTGTCGGAGTTTGCGGCCTTGAATTTTAGAGTCGCCGACTTGAGGGTGGCCCCGCAGGGGTCTACACTCATCCAGAAGCCGTCGGGGAGGCTGTAGGCCTTGACGTCGTTGGCTACAGCGACATATGCGGAGCGGGAGTTGACCACGTCGAAGGAGAGGGTGGTGTTTCCGTCGGCGTCGGTTTGTGCCGTTGGGTTGTCGCCGAGGCCGTTTCCGTTGATTTTCCAGCCATCGGCTCCGATTGCGGGAACCAGGGGCAGCTGTGGGGCGGAGGCAATCTCGACGTCAACGTCGACGGCCACTTCGGCTCCGGTGGCGGCGTTGGTGCCGGTCAGCCGCACGGTACCTTCGGTCAGGCCGTGGATGAGACCGGTTACGGGGTTGAATTCGACGATGCCGTCGCGGTCGGCCGACCATTCGAAGGCGGCAGTGCCTACGGCCATCATACGCCCGGCGACCTCGGCCTGAAGGAGCAGGGGCACGTCGCGGGTGGCGTCGGTGAGGATTCGCGAGCGCACCGGGGCCACGGCGACGTCGTTGCGGACGTCGACGGCCACGGAGGCTTCCATGCCGTCTTTGGAAGCGGTGAGGCGGTAACATCCTACGGCGTCGGCGAGCAGCGAACTTCCGTCGACGGTGCCTTGGCCGCCGGATATGCTCAGCGAGAAGCCACGCACGTCGAGGTCGACGAGCTGCCCGTGGGCGTTATAGCCGTAGATTACCGGGGTGTATGAGCCGAGCAGGGGCAGGAGCACGGCGTGGTCGGCGAAGCGTATGGAGGTCACCGTGTTGTCGACCGGAGCGTCGACGGTGAAGAAGAGTGCGTTGCCGATGGCGCGCTCGGAGTTGTCGCGCGGTTTGTTGAGCATGCCGGAGTGCGCGCCCCAGAGAGCGGTGCTGCCTCCTCCGTCGAGGTCGAGCGCGTCGTAGCAACCCAGGTGCCGCATAAGGTCGGCGGCTTCATAGTATGTGACGCCGGTCGACTCTCCGTTGCCGTCGACGGCCGCCATCACCAGCTTGGAGCGGTCTTGGGAGTATCCGGTCAGGGATCGGGCGTATTTTGCCGTCGGGGTATTGATGAAGCGAATGGCGTTAGTGACCACCTCGCCGCAGTTGAGCACGCGGACGTCGCCACCGATGATGTGTCGCACGCCTTCGACGCGCAGATTGTCGAAGGCGGGCAGGGTGAGGTTGATTTTGAGCTTTACGGGGTCGCCGGCCTTAATGCCGTCGATGAATTCGTTGGAGTAGTCGGGCCCGCAGGAGATAACGATGCCACCTTCGGGAATGGCCATGTCGCCGCCTTGCTGCCAGTCGCCGTCGGCGATGAACTTCACGCTTTTGTTGAAAGCCCACACGGCACCTTCGGCGGGCCGCAGAGCAATTTCGCGTCCTCCGGAAGTTGCTGTAGAGGGGCCCATATATCGGTTGTAGACCATCATCTCGTTGTCGCGACGTGGGTAGTTGAGGGCGGTGGCGCGTACTTGCTGACTGCCGTCGTTGTTGAGCACCTTGTATGTGAGCTGTGTTTCGTCGATCCACATACCGCTTTCTCCTATTATAAGTGCGTTCTCGCGGCTGACGATGTCGATCATGTCCGGAGCGGCCAGAACGCCGTCGATAGCGCAGCTCATGTTGGGATAGCCCAGAATGGCGTTTCCGAACTCGTGCTGGCCGGCGAAGGAGGAGGTAATGAAGAAGTCGCCGTTGATGCCGGCCAAGTACTGGCGGTCGCCGCCTGTCTTGCGGGCGGCCATATCTGTCATGCGCTCGGCGGTGCGGCATTGGTCGTGGCCGATTTCGACCCGCGCCGATGCCTCGGGTGTCCAGGATGGGTCGGAGGAGTCGAGAGTGGCGGCGTAGACATGCACGGTACGGTTAGGGGCGTGGAGCAGGAGGTGAGTGTGGGTCATGCCCGGGCCGAAGTAGTAGTGAGCAATCGTGTCGGTGGTGAACTCCGTGCCCTGAAGGACTACGGAGCCCATGGCGGCGCCGGCAAGGGGAGTGAGAGCGGCCAGCAGCAGGGCGAGTTGTTTCATAGCGGTAGAGGTATTAGATTCCGGGGCAAAAATACATAAAAATCTGCAAAAACAGCCTTTTTCGGCCCGGGATATATTTTTTAAGGTATAAAGGATTGGAGATTCGAAATAAAATTGTAACTTTGCCGCTATAATTTTGCAATGAGATGAAGGCCAAAACAATTATAGTTACACTGGCCGCAGTAGCGACATTAGTCACCTGTGGGTGCAGCCGCCCCGCCGAGAAAGTGGCGCAGGGAGCATCGCGCACGGCGGTGCTGGGCAGTTTCAGCGCCGACAGTGCCTACAAATACATCGGGGAGCAGGTTGCAATAGGGCCTCGCGTACCCGGCACGGCGGAACACGATTCGTGCTCCAACTACATAATTCGCAAGCTTCTGGAGTTCGGAGCTGACACCATGCTCGTTCAGCGGGGCACCGTTACGGCCTTCGACGGCACGCGACTTCCGCTGACAAACATCGTGGCGGGCTACAACCCCGAGGCACGCACCCGCGTGCTCCTTGCGGCGCACTACGACACCCGGCCATGGGCCGACCGAGACCCGAATCCGGCCAACCACACCCGTCCCATCCCCGGCGCCAACGATGGAGCCAGCGGCGTGGGCGTGCTGCTGGAGATTGCGCGCAACCTCCAGATGCGTCGGCCCGACGTGGGCATCGACCTTGCCTTCATCGACTGTGAGGACTACGGCAACAACGATACCTCCGAGGTCGACGACGGCTGGTGTCTGGGCTCGAAGTACTGGATGGCGCACCGAGCGCCCTACTACGCCGAAAACCGGCCCAGGTACGGCATCCTTCTCGATATGGTTGGAGGCCGCGACGCACGTTTCCACTACGAGTACTTTTCGCAGCTCAACGCCCAGACCCCGACGGTGAAGGTATGGAGCGAAGCCGAAGCGCTGGGCTATGCCGATGTGTTTGTGCGCACCCTCGGAGGGGCCGTCAACGACGACCACATCGTGCTCACCAACGCCGGAATTCCGACCACCGACATTATCGAGTGCAGCAATGCCATCACCGGCACATTCCCGCCCACCTGGCACACTATGGCCGACAATATGGACAATATCGACCCCGAAACGCTCAAAGCCGTGGGTCAAACCGTGCTCAACGTTGTTTATAAGGAAAGACCGTAAAAAATGAGTACCACCACGATAGAACAGGCCCAGACCAATCTCACCGACCAGTTTGCCGACCTCGACGACTGGATGGACCGCTACGCCATGATTATCGACCTCGGCAACGAGTTGCCCGCCATGCCGGAGGCCCTTCGCACGCCTGACCGCCTTATCGAAGGCTGCCAGAGCCGAGTATGGCTTGATGCCGAGCTGAACCCGGACGGCACCATGACGCTTCAGGCCGACTCGGACGCCGTGATAGTGAAAGGCATAATAGCGATGCTTGTCGAAGTGCTTTCGGGCCATACCCCGCAGGAGATACTCGGTGCTGACCTCCACTTCATCCACGACATCGGCCTGGATGAGCACCTCTCTCCGACGCGCAGCAACGGCCTGCTGGCCATGCTCCGGCAGATCCGCGCCTACGCCGCCGCCTATTCGGGCCGCCGCCCCGAAAATTGAAAAAACGACAAAACAGAGAGAAGCCCCCGGCCCGCCGAGGGCTTTTTTGCGCCAGGCCATCCGCCGAGGCTCCCCGTGCTGAATCCCGATAAATCGCGATGCAACCCGATGCGTCGGTGCCCGAGCGGAGGCTATTGGTTTTGGATTTGGTTTTGGATTTTCTAAAAAAAACGGAATATCGGGGTCGGGATTTGGTATTGCCGTGGGAAATTGTTAATTTAGCGCTCTGATATGTGCCGACCGCTCGGAGCGGTTGCGGCATGACCATTTAACCAAATATGGACAACAGAGAACACAGATATTGCGTGATAATGTGCGGCGGCATCGGCAGTCGGTTCTGGCCCTACAGCCGCACCCGGCTGCCCAAGCAGTTCCTCGATTTTTTGGGCACGGGCCGCACGTTGCTTCAGATGACCTTCGACCGCATCACGCGGCTGGTGCCGGTGAGCAACATCGTGGTGATGACCAACGAGATGTATGCCTCGCTGGTGCGGGAACAACTTCCGGAGCTTGCCGACGACCAGATACTATTTGAGCCGGCACGGCGCAACACGGCGCCCTGCATAGCGTGGGCGGCGTGGCACATCGCGGCCCGCGACCCGGAGGCCTCGATGATAGTCTGTCCGGCCGACCACCTCATTACCCGCAACGACCGCTTCGACGAGGCCGTTGCGCGTGGTTTCGACTTCGTGGAGACGCACGATGCCCTTCTGACGCTTGGCATAGAGCCGACACGCCCCGAGACGGGCTACGGATATATCCAGGTCGGCGAGCCGGTGGAGGGCGACATCTCCAAGGTAAAGACCTTTACAGAGAAGCCCGATCTGGAGCTGGCAAAGGTGTTTTTGGCTTCGGGTGAGTTTTTCTGGAACTCGGGTATCTTTATGTGGCGCGTGACTGCCATCCGGGAGGCATTGCGGACTTGTACGCCGGACATAGCGTCGGTGTTCGACAAGGGCGGCCCCGAGACGTATCTTAGCCTGGAGAGCGAGCGCCACTTCATAGCGGAGGCTTTTCCGGGCTGCGTAAGCATATCGATCGACTATGCCGTGATGGAGCGGGCCACGAACGTCTACGTCGAGACCGTTTCGTTCGGCTGGAGCGATGTGGGCACCTGGAGCGCGCTGTACGACCTGTCGCCCAAGAACAGCGAGGGCAATGTGACGCAGAACTGCAACGTGCTGGCCTACAACTGCGCCGGCAATATCTTCGCGGTGCGCGGCGAGAAGCTCATCGTTGCCGACGGCCTGCAGGACTATATCATAGCCGACGCCGACGGCGTGCTGCTTATCTGCCCCAAGTCGCGTGAGCAGAAAATCAAGCAGATGGTGACCGACGCGCGCCTTAAGTTCGGCGACAAGTACGAATGATTACACGGACAATCAACACACAAGGATGAAAATAGACACTGTCATATCGCAGGCAGTATCCAAAGGCCTGCAGGAACTTTACAATATATCTGCCCAGCCGCAGACAATAGTGCCCCAGGCAACCCGCAAGGAATTCGAGGGCAATCTCACTATTGTGGTTTTTCCATGGGTCAAGGAGGCTCGCACCTCTCCCGAAAATTTAGGCAAAGCCCTGGGCGAGTGGCTGGTTGCCAACGAGCCGGCCGTGGGCGCCTTCAACGTTGTGAAGGGCTTCCTGAATCTTACGATCACGCCGTCGTTCTGGAACTCCGTTCTGACCGGCATCGAGGCCGACCCCGAGTTCGGCATCACGCCCGTCACGCCGGAGAGCCCTCTGGTGATGGTCGAATACTCCAGCCCGAACACCAACAAGCCCCTGCATCTGGGCCACCTGCGCAACATTCTGTTAGGTAGCAGTCTGAGCCGCATCCTGGCTGCGGGCGGCAACCGCGTTGTGCGCACAAACATCGTCAACGACCGCGGCATACACATCTGCAAGAGCATGCTGGCGTGGAAGAAATGGTTCGACGGCGCCACTCCGGAGAGCGCCGGCGTCAAGGGCGACCACCTGGTGGGCGACTGCTATGTTGCCTTCAGCTCGCACCTCAAGGAGGAGACCGAGGCCATTATGAAAGCCAATCCCGGCATTGAGAAGGATGCCGCCGAAGCTCAGACCGAGCTTATGGCCGAAGCGCGCGCCATGCTCCGCGCCTGGGAGGCTGGCGACCCCGAAGTGCGCGCACTCTGGGAGATGATGAACGGCTGGGTCTACGCCGGTTTCGACGAGTCCTACAAGCGCATGGGCGTGGGCTTCGACAAGATATACTACGAAAGCCAAACCTATCTCGACGGCAAGGCAAAAGTGCTCGAAGGCCTCGAGAAAGGACTTCTCTACCGCCGCGACGACGGCTCGGTGTGGGCGGACCTCACCGCCGAAGGACTTGACCACAAGCTGCTGCTGCGCTCGGACGGCACCTCGGTCTACATGACGCAGGATATCGGCACGGCCAAGCAGCGCTTCGACGACTATCCCATCGACCGGATGATCTACGTTGTCGGCAACGAGCAAAACTACCACTTCCAGGTACTTTCGATACTTCTGGACCGCCTGGGCTTCAAGTGGGGCAAGGACCTTGTGCACTTCAGCTACGGCATGGTCGAGCTCCCCGAGGGCAAGATGAAGAGCCGCGAGGGCACTGTGGTCGACGCCGACGACCTGATGGAGGAGATGAAGAGCACCGCCCGCGAGGTATCCTCGCAGCTTGGCAAGCTCGACGGTCTCAGCGAGGCCGAAATAGACGCCATCGCCGAAACGGTCGGCATGGGCGCCCTCAAATACTTCCTGCTTAAGGTAGACCCTCGCAAAAACATGGTGTTCAACCCCAAGGAATCAATCGATTTCAACGGCAACACCGGTTCGTTCATCCAGTACACCTACGCCCGCATCCGGTCGGTTCTGCGCCGCGCCGAAGCCGCCGGCCTCGAACGCGCCGACTACAGCGGCGTAACTCCCGGCAGCAAGGAAATCGACCTTATACAGCACCTTTCGGACTTCCCGGACGTTGTAAAAGAAGCGGGACGCTCGTTCTCGCCCGCGCTGATAGCCAACTACGTCTACGAGCTGGTCAAGGAATACAACCAGTTCTACCACGACTGCCCGATAATGCGCGAAGAGGATGCCGCCGTGCGCTCGCTGCGCCTTGCGCTGAGCGACGCCACCGCCCGCGTGGTGCGCACCGGCATGGGCCTGCTGGGCATCGACGTGCCCGAACGTATGTAACCATTAACTCTCCAACACAACAATGACACCTGACTACAACTACAACGACCAATATCTCCGTCCCTCGGGACCGCAGGATATTGCAGCCACCGTGACGAGCACCATGAAGAAGGTGTACGTCAAAATGACCCTGGGTCTCATCGTCACCGGCCTGGTGGCCTGGTTCTGCGCCAACTCTTTGGGCTACCGCCACTTCCTGGCGGTCAACTCATGGTTTATGTGGGTTTTGATATTCGGCGAATTCGGCCTGGTTATTGCCATCAACGGCGCAATCAACCGACTGTCGTCCGGGGTGGCCTCGCTGCTGTTCTACGCCTTCGCCGTTGTCAACGGCTTGATGTTCAGCACCATCTTTCTGGCCTACAGCACCACGGCCATAGCCAAAACCTTCTTCATCACCGCGGGCACCTTCGGCGCGATGAGCATCTACGGCTACTGCACTCGCTCCGACCTGAGCCGCTTCGGCAGCTTCCTGTTCATGGCTCTGATCGGCCTGATTATAGCCTGCGTGGTGAATGTGTTCCTGCGCAGCAGCGGTCTGGACTGGGTGATTTCTATTGCCGGTGTGTTCATCTTCGTGGGCCTCACCGCATGGGATACGCAGCAAGTCAAGCAGATGGCTATGCTGACCCCGGCCGAGTACCGCAGCAAGCTGGCCACTGTCGGCGCCCTGACCCTCTATCTGGACTTCATCAACCTCTTCCTTTTCCTGCTCCGCTTCTTCGGTGGCAACCGCGACTGACGACAATTCATCAACCATATGCAAGCTAAATACCACAGAATACTCCTGAAGCTCAGCGGCGAAAGCCTCATGGGCGCCCAGGGCTACGGCATCGACCCGCAGCGCCTGGCCGACTACGCCACCCAGATAGCCGAGCTGGCAAATTCCGGAGTCGAAATTGCCATCGTTATCGGCGGCGGCAACATTTTCCGCGGCCTCAGCGGCACCTCCAAGGGCTTCGACCGCGTCAAGGGCGACCAGATGGGCATGCTCGCCACTGTAATAAACTCGCTGGCGCTGTGTTCGGCGCTGGAGACGCGCGGCACCAAGGCCAGCGTGCTCACTGCCGTCAATATGTTCCCCATCGGCGAGCACTACAGCACAGCCCGCGCCCTCGAACGCCTCTCCAAGGGCCAGGTAGTGATAGTGGCCGGCGGCACGGGCAATCCCTTCTTCACCACCGACACCGCCTCGGCTCTCCGCGCCGTAGAGCTTCGCGCCGACGTTATGCTCAAGGGCACCCGCGTGGACGGCATCTACACGGCCGACCCCGAAAAGGACCCCTCGGCGACTAAATTCGAGCAGATAACCTACGACGACGTATATCGCCTGGGCCTCAAAGTGATGGACCTCACCGCAACTACCCTCTGCCGCGAAAACGGCATGAAGATCATCGTGTTCGATATGGACACCCACGGCAACCTCGCCCGCGTGGTCGAAGGCGAGAATATCGGCACACTCGTTTACTGATTAACAACAACCTCAAACATATCACCATGACCGACCCAAAAACCTACATCGCCCCGGCCGAGGAAAAAATGGAAATGGCCGTTATTTACCTGGACGAGACCCTGGCGCGCATACGTGCCGGAAAAGCTAATCCCAAGATTCTGGACGGAGTGCGCGTAGACTACTACGGCTCCATGGTTCCGGTGAGCAACGTTGCCAACGTAGCCGTGCCGGATGCCCGCACCATCACCATCACACCCTGGGAGAAAGCCATGTTCAAGGTAATCGAAAAGGCTATCATCAACTCCGAGGTGGGCATCACGCCCGAAAACAACGGTGAGGTTATCCGCCTCTCCATCCCTCCGCTGACCGAAGACCGCCGCAAAGCGCTGGTGAAGCAGTGCAAAGCAGAGGCTGAAAACGCCAAGGTTTCGGTGCGCAACGCCCGCCGCGATGCAATCGACGGCCTCAAGAAAGCCGTTAAGCAGGGCATGCCCGAAGACACTGAGAAGGACGCCGAGGCAAACGTGCAGAAGATACACGACAAATTCCTCAAGCGCATCGACGATATTTTCGCCGCCAAGGAAAAAGAAATCCTTACCGTCTGACAGCACAGCGCGTCAGAGTGCAGACCAAACGGGGCGCAGCCGGATGCCGGCCGCGCCCCGAATTTTTTGGCGGACAAGGTTGCGGTTCATCCCGACGAATCCCGACGAATCCCGATGAAAACCGACTGATTATCAATTATCAATTATCAATTATTCAGGCGTTGCGGACGAGGTCGGCGATCTGGGTGGAATCGAGCCCGAGTGTGTGTGCTTCAATCGAGGTTCTTGCTAGGGGGGGGAGAAGCAAAATGCGCTATATATTAAACTATTTTTAACATAAAAATTTTTGAGCTTCTGTGAAATCGTGTTAACTTTGCGAAGCGACAAGCTTTTACTCCCCATGATTTAAGCCATGAAAAAATTGAAACAATTCGTTAAAGTCTCCTTCATTGTTATTATAATGGGTTTGTGCGGGTGCACAGATGAAATCCCCGGAACAATTCAGCCTGACCGGATTTCAGATGTTGAGATACCAATGAGAAATACTGAAGATGCAGCAACAATTGAGGAAATATTCAATGTTGCAAACAGGAATGATGTTGAAAATCCCTCTCGGGCACAGTGTAATAACTTTACCGTGGAATCAGTAAATGATTCTTATGGAGAGCCTGCGTTATACATAGTTAATTATGGTCAGGATGAAGGTTGGGCCGTTATAAGCGCTTCCAAAAACATAGAGCCGATCCTGGCATTCTCTGATGAAGGCTATTTCGATATTGACTCAACAAGGTCAATAATAGGACTAGGGAGGTGGATTGAAGGTGCCCTCCATTCGGTTGCTCACTCATCCGAACAACATGCCGATACTATTGCCAAAAATAGAAAGATGTGGTTGCCCTTTTCATCAAAGGATATTACTGAGAGTAGGTCCTTAGGGACTCTAGAAGAGAGTCATAGGGATACCTATGGAGAGATACTTGACTATGTTTCACAGAATGAGCTTGATGAATTAAATCGAATTGCTCATGATTCCTTACACAGTTGGATGAATAAAGGCTGGCGAGTTGAAGTATACAGCTGGGATCTGTTTGAAGAGGACATGGCACTCTATGATGAACTCACGGGAGGGGCTATGTACTACAGATATGTTCCTAATATTTGTGATTTCACGTTCCGCATTACACGTGAAGTTAACAAAACAGAACGTAATCTGGCCGTTAAGACAATTTGGGAACAAGAAAATGGTTACAATCAAAGTTTCCCACCAAGCCAGACTGGAATAAAGAGTCATGCATATGTGGGATGTGGTCCTCTTGCAATTGGACAGATTATGAAATATCATAAATTTCCGAGTTCCATAAACTGGAATTTAATGCCGGATAAGTATGCAACAAAGGAGACTTCGGATTTCTTACTTGATGTGGCAAATCAAAGCAATGCAGACTTCCAAGATGCACAAACCAGTATAACTGCTGCAGGTGCACAGCAAGCTTTTCGCCATTATGGGTATGTAGTAGACAGAGATTATTGTATTTTGGGAGCTGGGAAACCTCAGAATTTCCCTTCATATTATTGCTGTACCTTGAAAAGGGCAAATGTAGTTGTTGGTGGCCATGCTTGGTTGTCCGGTGGAACTGGCAGCGACAGACAAGAGGTATATGATGAAATCTATACTTTTGTCGCGCCCAAAACCTTAAACAGATGGCGGTCAAGAATGATTTCCAGTAGTAGAGTGAATTACGAGTATATGATATGGGGATGGAACGCATCGCTAAACGGATATTATATTACCAATCATATAAATCCGCCCGGATATGAGATAGAAGGCAAAATATATTATTTAAATGTAGCTAAGCCATGAAAAAATATTTTTTTAAGAGATTTGCCGCGGCCATTGTTGTAGGGATGGTGTGCGTGGCCGCATGTGCACAATTCGGCGTGGGTGCTGATTTGCGTTTGGCGCCTTGGGGTGGGCATGAAGGTGACTATGAGGTGCTTGAGAGTCGGTTCATTGGTTCTGACATTGTAGCCAACTACAAATTTGAATTGCCGAAGGGGTTCTACCTCTTGCCTGAAGTTGGCTTCGTCTATCAGAGTATGTATAAAACCGATATGAAAGACTATTGGATTTATTACACTCCATTGGGAGGTACGGCCGAAAATAAGGACTATCCCGACAAACCTTATCAAGTAGGTTTCGACGTCACTGCCCTGGCCGGTTACAACCTGTCCAGGCATTGGTCTGTTTTCACCGGACCGCGATATGGCTATTCATTTGTTAGCAACCCCGAGTGGGTTTCTTATCGTAGACACCATTTCGATTGGCGTATAGGGCTGGACTATACTATAGGGAAATGGAGCATAAGCGCAAAGTGCGACATTGCATTTTTGAAAAGCCAGACAAATAGGCACCGGATAAGGCAGAGCACTGCTTTGGTGTTTGGATTCCGCCGACAGTTCTAACACTAAGCGCTCCGCCGAATAGCGGAGCGCTTAGTGTTTATGCCGTCAAATTATTCAGGCGTTGCGGACGAGGTCGGCAATCTGGGTAGGGTCGAGGCCGAGTGTGTGTGCTTCGGCGGAGGGTTTGTAGCGGTTTAGGAATCGGTCGGGGAGGCCGAGGTTGACCACGCGCACGGAGTAGTCGCCCAGCAGGGATGCTATGCGCTGGCCGAAGCCGCCGTCGACGATGCCGTCTTCGAGGGTAACGACGAGTCGATAGGAGCGGAGCGCTTCGAGAGCAGCGACGTCGGGAGCGTTGAAGCTTCGGGGGTTGATGAGGGTGACTTGGATGCCGTCTTCGGCCAGGAGGTCGGCGGCACGTGCGGCGCGGTCGAAGAAGGCGCCGGCGCCGATGATGGCGACGTCGCCTCCGCGGCGTACTATTTCATATGCCGGGGCGGAGTAGTCGGTCAGCAATTCGCAGTCGGGGTTGGAAACTACCGGGCCGCCGGGCACGCGGACGGCGACCGGGCGTTGGGTCTGCTCGATGGCCCAATCGAGCATGGCGGTGAACTCTTCGCGGCAAGTAGGAGCCAGATAGAGTAGGTTGGGTATGGTGCTGAGGTAGGCGATGTCGAAGAAGCCCAGGTGGGTTTCGTCGGTCATGGCGAACAGACCGGTGTGGAACACGGGGAACACGGCGGGCATGCTGTTGAGGGCCACGTCGTGGCTCATCTGGTCGTAGGCGCGCTGGAGGAATGTGCTCACCACGCCGAACACGGGGCGCATGCCGGCTTTGGCGAGTCCCGCCGTCATCGTTAGGGCCTGCTGCTCGCAGATGCCGACGTCGACAAAGCGGCGCCCTACGGCTTTGCGACGTGCCGGTGTGAAGCCGATAGCTCCGGGAGTGCCGGCTGTGAGGGCCACGATGGCGGGGTTCTCCTCCATTCGCAGCAGCATATGGTCGGCGTAGATGTCGGTGTAGTCTTGCTCGGCGGTTCCGGCGGCGGCTTGGCGCAGGGGCGTTCCGGTTGCGGCGTCGAAGGGTCCGGAGTAGTGGAATGCTTCCTTGTTGGCCTCGGCCACGGGGAGGCCCATACCCTTCATGGTGTTGAGGTGGACCACCACGGGGTGTGTGCTGTTTTTGACTGCCGAGAAGGTTTCGATGAGGCGGCTCAGGTCGTTGCCGTAGTTGACATATATATAGTCGTAGCCGAAAGCGCGGAACACGTTGGGTTCGGCGGTGCCGTTGGAGTTTCGCAGCAGGCGCAGGTCGGCGTAGAGTGCTCCGTGGTTTTCGGCGATGCTCATGTTGTTGTCGTTGACCACGACGATGAAGTTTGTGCCCAAAGTAGCGCCGTAGTCGAGACCTTCGAGGGCCATGCCGCCGCCGAGTGAGCCGTCGCCGACCACAGCGACGACGTTTTCGGAGTCACCGCGCAGGTCGCGTGCTTTGGCCAGGCCGGTGGCCAGAGATATTGCCGTGGAGGTGTGGCCGATGGAGAAGAGGTCGTAGTCGGGGTTTTCGCGCGGGTTGGTGTAGCCGGTGACGTCGCCGTAGTGCTCGGGGTCGATGAAAGCTTCCATACGGCCGGTGAGCATCTTATGGGGGTATGTCTGATGCGATACGTCGAACACTATTTTGTCGGTAGGGGTGTTGAAGACATAGTGCAGGGCGATAGTGGCCTCCACCATGCCCAGGTTGGGACCGACATGGCCGCCGGTTGCGCTGAGTTTGTGGATGAGAGCGGACCGCATCTCTGCGGCTACGGCGGTGAGCTGCTTGAGGTTCATCTTGCGGATATCGGCCGGAGAGTGTATTCCGGCAAGGGCAGAGTATTGCATATGGTCTGTGTTTTATTGTCGGTGGTTATGCGCTGATATAACGCGGCTCGGAGGGGTTTTACTATGGAGGTAGGCTCTATTTAACTATTTTTTGCGGCAACTTTTGGCTTAATGGAATAAAAAATGGGCGAAATAGTACAAAAGGAACAAAAACTTGGAAGTTTGGACCAAAGTTAACGAACTTTTGTTTAATTTCGCACTTCGAACAAAGGAGCGAACAAATTGCATCGCTCATCGGTTTGATTTTTACGGGCGCAAGATTGCGCCCGAGGTAAACACGTTTCACCACTTCCGCTATGATGCCGATACATTTCATCACTTCCCGGATGCGCCGCACCGCCGCCCTGGCGATGGTTGCGGGCGCATTGACGGTGGGCGCGCAGTCCGCGCCGGATAACTCTCTGCCGCCGGAGGCCATGCCGCCGGTGCAGACCACCGTGCAGCTTCCGGGGATTGTTCCTCTTGATTCATGCCGCGCAATGGCCCTGCGCAACAACAAACAGCTAATGATGGCCCGCGAGAGGGTGAACAAGGCTCACTACCAGAACCGTGAGGCCTTTGCGGCATATCTGCCCGGCATCGACTTTGCCGGTGGATATATGTACAACCAGCGCAAGATTTCCATCTTCGACTCCGACCAGCTGCTGCCTACCAAGTCGTTCGACCTGCACACCCAGTCCTACCAGTTCAATCTGGTAACAGACCCGGCAACCGGCGCTCCCATCAAGGGGCCCGACGGCCAGTATATTCCCTCGACGGTCGCTCTGATTCCCAAGGAGTCGATGGAGTACAATATCCACAACGTTTTCTTCGGGGCCGTCACACTGACACAGCCCGTCTACATGGGCGGTAAGATTGTGGCCATGAACAAGATTACCAAGGCTGCCGAGCGGGCCGCCCGCGACCTGCAGATTGCAGAGGCCGAAAACGTGATCTACGCCGTCGACGCTGCTTATTGGATGGTTGTTTCGCTCAAAGCCAAGAAAGCCCTGGCCGACAGCTATGTGAATCTGCTCGACTCGCTCCACCGCAATGTTTCCCTGATGTATCAGGAAGGCGTGGCTACTCGCAGCGATGTTCTAAGCGTCGACGTCAAGCTCAACTCGGCGCGGGTCGACCAGCTCAAGGTCGACAACGGCCTGGTGCTGGCCCGCATGGCCCTCGCCCAGGTGTGCGGCCTGCCGGTCAACACTGTCTTTACTCTTGCCGATGAGGACAACGACAGCCCGGTGCTCTCGCGCGACTACAACGGAGATGCCGACAACTACGATATGGAAGCCGTCTACGCCCGCCGCCCCGACCTGCGCGCCCTGGAGCAGGGCGTCGAGGTGGCACGTCAGCAGAGCCGCGTGGCCCTGAGCTCTATGTTGCCCAATGTGGCTATCATAGGATCATACGAGGTGTCGAACCCGAATATGTACGATGGCTTCAAGCGCCGCTTCAAAGGTGCTTTCTCTGTCGGCGCAATGGTGTCGATTCCACTTTGGCACTGGGGCGGAAATCTCAATAAATACAAGGCCGCCAAGAGCGACGCCATTATCCGCGAGCTCGAACTCGACGATGCCCGCGAGATGGTCAGCCTTCAGGTCAGCCAGGCTGCTTTCAAGACTCAGGAGGCACACCGCACCTACGTGATGACCATGAGCAACATAGCCAGCGCCGACGAGAACCTGCGCTCGGCGACTCTCGGTTTCCGCGAAGGCGTTACAACCACCGAACTCGTAATGGAGGCCCAGACGGCATGGCTCAAAGCACACTCCGAGCAAATCGACGCCATGATCGACGTTCAGCTCTGCCAGACTTACCTCTCCAAGGCTCTCGGAACCCTTTGGCAATAAAAAAAGTGTATAACATCTAAATCTTCATATTATAATGTCCACAGAAGATAAGACTCAGCAATCGAAGGCCGGCCGTGGCCTGCTGCTCACAATGGGCATCGTGGTGCTCGCAGTGGCTGCAGTGTCAATAATAGGCTTCGTGTTCATGAACAAGCCCGACGACTATATCGAAGGCCAGTTCGAAGGTACTACTGTGCGCGTCTCCGGCAAGCTCGCCGGACGCGTCGAGCAGATCTACGTTCGCGAGGGCGACACCGTGCGCGCCGGCGACACTTTGGTCCACATCCACTCCTCCGTGGTTGAGGCTCAGCTTGCGCAGGCTCAGGCCATGCGCGAGGCTACCGCCGCCCAGAACCGTAAGGTAGACGCCGGCACCCGCACACAAATCATAAACGCCGCTGCCGACATGCTCGCCCAGGCCGAAGCTGCCGTGACCATCACTCAGAAAACTTATCAGCGCATGGAGCGCCTCTTCGGCGAAGGTGTCGTCACCGAGCAGAAACGCGATGAGGCCCGCGCGGCCTACGATGCCGCCGTGGCTGCCCGCAACGCTGCTCAGAGTCAGCTTTCGCTGGCCCGCGACGGCGCTCAGGTCGAAGACCGCCAGAGTGCGGCTGCTATGGTGGATGCCGCTTCCAGCACTGTCGACCAGGTGGAGGCCCTGCTGGCCGACAGCTATCTCACCGCGCCCTGCGACGGCACTATCGACCAGGTTTTTCCCGAATCGGGCGAACTCGTGGCTATGGGTGCGCCTATCATGAGCGTGCTGCGCGCCGACGACCGCTGGGTGACCTTCAATGTCCGCGAGGAGCTCCTTTCCGACCTACCGATGGGTAAGCGCTTCAACGTGATGGTGCCCGCCCTGGGTGGCGAGGACGTCGAGGTCGAAGTGTACTTCATCCGCGATATGGGTACCTATGCCACCTGGCGCTCTACCAAACCCACCGGAAGCTACGACAGCCGTACCTTCCAGATCAAAGCGCGCCCGACTTCGCAGCACGCCGGCCTGCGCCCCGGCATGAGCGCTATATATAAGTAATCGAAAAACCTCAAGAGTCAGACTGATATGCTCGACTACGGCTTTAAAGACGTGATGCGGCGCGAAATACGACGCATGGGCAGCCGCCCGGCCTACCTGGTGGGCATGGTGGTGATCCCTCTGTTGGTGACGCTCTTCTTTGTCAGCCTCCTTAGTGTGGGTTTGCCTGAGCGCATCCCCAATGCCGTGGTCGACCTCGATCAGAGCACTATGTCGCGCCAGGTGCGCCGCACCCTCGCGGTGTCGCAGCTGGTGGATCTCTCGCGCGAGGCCGAGAGCTACGACAAAGCCCTCGATATGGTGCGCCGCGGTGAAGTGTATGGCTTCTTCGTCATTCCCACCGACTTCGAACGGGACGCCCTGGCCGGGCGAACCCCGACACTGGAGTACTTCTCCAATATGACTTACTTCGTGCCCGGCACGCTGACTTTCAAAGGTTTCAAGACTGTCGCCGTCACTACTGCCGGCGGTCTCGCCAAAACCACCCTGGTCAGCCTGGGACTCAATGCTGAGTCAATAAGTGGGCTGCTGCAGCCGGTTGTTGTGGACATCAACCCGCTCAACAACCCCTGGATGAACTACTCCATCTATATGACGCCGTCGTTCACTATGGCGACTTTCGTGCTGATGATCATGGTGATGACCGTCTTCTGCATAACGGGAGAAATCAAGCAGGGCACCTCCATCGAGTGGATGCGGGCCGCACGAGGTCGAATCTCGGTCGCTCTGGTGGGCAAGTTGCTGCCCCACACATTGGTTTACTTTTGCGTGGGCGCCGGCCTGCTCTGGATGTTCTTCGTATGGCAGCACTTCCCCGTCAATGGAGCCATGGGCTGGATATTCCTCGCAACCGCTTTGGTCATCCTTGCCAGTCAGGCCTTTGCCCTGTTCATATGCTGTGTGGTCCCCAATCCCCGACTCGCCTTCAGCATAGTGGCCCTCTTCGGCGTGCTAAGCTACTCCTTCACCGGTTTTTCGATGCCCGTGCCGAGCATGTACGGCGCTATAGCCGTCTTCAGCTGGCTCGCCCCGGTGAGGTACTGGTATCTCATCTTCATCGGAGATGCCCTCAACGGCTATCCCATCTACTACTGCCGCTGGTACTTCGTGGCTCTCATCGGTTTCTGCCTGGTGCCAGTTCTGCTGGTGCGACGCCTCAAAAAAGCTTTGTTGAACCCCGTTTACGTGCCCTGATATGAGCTTGTTTGCTAAAATATCCAACTGGTTCTCCGGTATGGCCCGGGTGTTCGCAAACCAGTTTCGCCTCATCTTCAAAGATGCCGGCGTGATGCTTTTCTTCGTTGTTCTGCCTCTGGCATACCCCATCGTATATACCCTTATATATAATAAGGAGTTGGTGCGCGAAATTCCGGTCGCCGTCGTCGACGACTCCCGCACTGCCGCCAGCCGCGATTTCGTGCGAGTGGCCGGAGCAAGCCCTACCATCAAAATCTACGACTACGCCGACAATATGTCCGACGCCCGACGGATGATGGCCGAACGAAAGGTTTTCGGTGTGCTCTATATACCCTACGACTATTCCCGCACAATCGGAAACGGCGAGAGCGCACACGTGACCTTCTACTCCGATATGTCGCTGCTGCTCCGCTATCGAGCCTTCATGGCGGCCTTGACCGACATCCAGGTCAAAGTGGCCGGCGACATCACCGGCCAGCGTGTCGCCGAAATAGGAGCCGACAGCTTCCTGACCGGAGACTCTCCTCTGCCAATAGCCAGCGAGAGCAACTTCCTCGGCGACGTCGAGCAAGGTTTCGCGTCCTTCGTAATCCCCGGAATCGTAATCCTCATCCTGCAGCAGTCTATGCTTCTCGGCATCGGTATGCTCGAAGGTACTTCGCGCGAACGCCGTCGCCGAAACGGTGGCATCGACCCACTCCGCGTGCAGGGCGTTTCCGCTTCCGCAACCGTGTGGGGCCGAACACTATGCTTCTTCGTGTTCTATCTCGCATTCACTATATATAATGTGCAGATAATACCCGGAATCTTCCGCCTACCACACTACGGCGCCCCCGCCGACTTCCTCCTCTTCCTCGTGCCATTCCTGCTCGCCTCTGCATTCCTGGGCCAGACACTCGTACCCCTGATGCGAGAGCGCGAAAGCCCATTCATTCTCATCGTCGCAACATCCGTAGTGTTCCTCTTCCTATCCGGTCTCACCTGGCCGAGATATGCAATGGGTCCCCTTTGGCACACCGTAGGCAACCTCGTGCCCGCAACATGGGGCGTGGAAGGTTTCATACGCATTAACACCAACTCCGCAACCCTCGAGCAGAACAGCGTTCCCTACCTCTGGCTCTGGGGCCTCGCCGCGGCCTACATGGTCACCGCAATCCTCGCCACAGCCTACCTCAACCGCAAAGCCAAGGCAGCTGAAAATTGAGACCGCCGCAAGGAGGGCGAGCTTCCGGCTCGCAAGCCGCGAAAGGCCGCCCAAGGAGGGCGAGCTTCCGGGTCGCAAGCCGCCAAAGGCCGTCCCAGGAGGGCGAGCTTCCAGCTCGCAAGCCGCCAAAGGCCGCCCAAGGAGGGCGAGCTTCCAGCTCGCAAGCCGCCAAAGGGCCCCAAGGAGGGCGAGCTTCCAGCTCGCAAGCCGCCACAGGCCGCGCCCCAAAAGCCCCCGTTCCTCAAAAAAATCAAGATTTATCGAGCTTCCCCGAGCTGAATCGAGCTGAATCGGCTCGCCCCCGCTAGCCCCCGGGCAAAAAAACTGCTCTCGGGCGCGAAAGAGCGCGAAAAAGATTGCAACCCTCCCCTCCGCCCAAAAACAAAAAATGAGGCGTGAGGTTCAAAAACCGCGCCAAATAGCCAAAACACCCCAATTTGCCGCAAATCAGCGAAATAAGGCCGAAGAGCCGCCGCGCCAACTGCAAACAAACGTTAAAACTATGCTTTAAAACACATTTTCTTGCCGAAAAATTTGGAGATTGTGGATTTTGGTTGTAACTTTGCACTCGCTTTCGGGAAGAGACCTGAAGCAAGGCAAAAAGGCCTTAAAGATTGTTAAAATTTCGAACAAAATTTGCACAGTCGCGTTATTGGCCGTAACTTTGCCGAGCTGACCGGAAACAAGCCGTAAGCAACGAGTTCTTTGAAACAATGACATCAAGATACAAGTAGTAGTACAAGAGTAGTAACGGAAGGTGCCGCGGCGCACGTCGCTGCGGTCAACCAAGAAGTTCGGCTCTGTCAATTCTATCCATAAACTGAAGATAAACGGCATCCCTTGGCGGGAACAACGCTTCGGATTTGGCGACTGCGAAGACAACAAATCAAGTTGTCTTGTTTAATTTGAAAAAA
>UQLO01000020.1 GCA_900541865.1 uncultured Porphyromonadaceae bacterium
CAGCCCCCTCGGCGCACGGCCTTCCCCTGCGGAGGAGTGAGGAGAATGCCGTTGCACTTCTTATTGGAAACTTTGCGGGTTAATTAGAATCAAAACCTAAACCTATAAGTTGCATTTTCCAAATTTTATATTTAACTTTGTCCCCGTAAGAATAGTTTATCAAATATGAAGTTCGTAAGAATCATCCCAAGGCACGACCATCTATGGGCCGTCAAGTCGCCTGACGAGGAAGTCGATGAGCTTACTCTATTGTTCCGAAAATGGAATAACGCGGAGTATCTTCTTGATTTCTTTATGGATAATTTTGAGGATTTGAAAAGATTCTTTAGAATAGAGCGTCTTGACCAAGCCGTTGAAGACACGTTGGAAGACGCTGAAGCGCTTGAGGAACTCGTCTTGGATTTTCCTTACACTGAGCATCTTGACGAACTTTTCAAACCGCTGGATGTTACTGATACTAAAATATCAGAGCTGACGCGAGAAAAAGCACGCAATTGGGATAGAGACCGACATACAAGTTGGTTAAGAATCTATGCCATACGCCTTGAGCCAAATGTATATGTAGTAACAGGCGGTGCAATCAAGTTAAGCCGAACAATGCAAGAACGTGAACACACCGCTCTTGAACTTGAAAAACTCAACCGTTGCAAAGCCTTTTTAAAAGCCAATGGCGTTTTTGACCGGGATAGTTTTGTAGAAATCTCTAATTAACAATAATATGGCAAGTAAAGCAATCAAATTTTTAGAAGAGCACGAAAGCGAGACTCCGTCGCGCTTTTTGGAGGATGCAACTTGGCGCAGAGAGAACGCAAGCTGGCTCCGTTGGTCGCGTCAACTTGCAGTGACTCTCATCGGTTATATGCAGGACAAGGGCTTGAAACGTGCCGACCTTGCCGTTAAACTCGGAGTATCACCACAATATGTAAGCAAATTACTCTCCGGTACCGAAAATCTCAGCTTCAAAAGCATTGCCAACATTGAAGACAAGCTGGGTATATCCTGTCTGGCGATTTCATAATGTAGAAATCCGCCTCTTCATCGGGGCCGGTGTTCAATAATATTGATTTGGTTTCCGGCCCGTGCCGGGAAAACCTTCCTCGCCGGGTTAATTTTTCAAAAAATCGGGCGCAGTGTTGCCTGTTTGGCGGCAATTTGCTAATTTAGCGCCCCAATTTCGCATACATGCAAAAAGTACACCATGAGAATACTGCAACGTTTTGCTGCCGCCGTGCTGGCCACTCTGGCTGCCGTCGGCCCGAGCCTGGCAGAGGCTCCCTCCGGCTACTACTCCGGAGCTGAAAATAAGTCCGGTCGCTCACTGCTGAGCGCTCTCCACGACAAAATCGGCCCGCACACCACAGTGAGCTACGACGGGCTGCTATCCCTCTACAACACCACCGACGTATACCCCAACGGCAAAATCTGGGATATGTACTCAACCAAGGAATGGAGTTCCGGCTCCACCTGCGGCAACTACAAGAACGTCGGCGACTGCTGGAACCGCGAGCACTCCTTCCCCAAAAGCTGGTTCAGCAAGGGCTCGCCTATGAACAGCGATGCCTTCCACGTCTACCCCACCGACGGCAAGGTAAACGGCCAGCGCAGCAACTACCCCTACGGCGAATGTTCCGGCGGCACATACCTGGCTGCCAACGACAATGTGCGCCCGCTGGGCCGTCTGGGAAGGTCCACCTTCGCCGGCTACTCCGGCACCGTCTTCGAGCCCGACGACCAGTATAAAGG
Organism: uncultured Porphyromonadaceae bacterium; assembly: GCA_900541865.1. GTDB lineage: Bacteria > Bacteroidota > Bacteroidia > Bacteroidales > Muribaculaceae > CAG-873. The sequence continues at coordinate 1,744 of UQLO01000020.1, forward strand.
CGACTTCGCACGCAGCTACTTCTACATGGCCGCCTGCTACTACGACAAAATCGCCAACTGGGACAGCCCCATGCTCGCCGGCAACAACTTCCCCGCTTTCTCTCAGTGGGCCGTCAACCTGCTGCTCAAGTGGCACCGCCAGGACCCCGTAAGCGATAAGGAACGCAACCGAAACGATGCCGTCTATGCCCGCCAGCGCAACCGAAACCCTTTCATCGACCATCCCGAGCTGGCAGAACATATATGGGGCAACAAATCCACTGTGGCCTGGACTTCGGCCGGGACCGCAGAGCCTGAAATCGTGCTTCCCGCCCAGGGCGCTTCCGTCGACTTCGGCACTACCGCCGTCGGTCATCCCGCGACCCGAAGCATCACGGTGCGAACCGCAAACGCCACCCAGGCCATCACAATAACCGTCAGCGGAGCCGCTTTCAGCGCTTCCGCAACCTCCATAGCCGCCGCCTCGGCAAACCTCGCCGCCGGCGCTCCCCTCAACATCACCTACAACCCCACCGCCACCGGAAGCCACTCCGGAACTCTGACAGTGAGCTGCGGAGCGGCCACTCGAACCGTGGCCCTTAGCGGCGCCGCCGTCGACGGCCTCCCCGCCGGCCCGGCAAGATATGTCACCGACCAATCCTTCCAGGCAACTTGGGTATACATCGGCGATGACCGCGCCGGAAACTATACTCTCGACGTGCGTCAGGGCGCCGCTTCAATCGACGGCTACCCGCGCGCCGTGCCCGCCGCCGCCGCCGTCTACACCGTCGACGGTCTCGAACCCTCCACCGCCTACACCTACACCGTGGCCTCGACGACGATGACGAGCGTCCCCGTGGCCGTCACCACCGGCATCCCCGTGCCCTCCATCGAATTCCTCTTCGACGGTGACCTCTTCTTCAGCACAACCCCCGGCGAACCTTCCGAAGCCGCCGAACTGCTGATGGAAACCGACAATATCGAAGGCGATGTCACCGTGACCATCGACGCCCCCTTCGAACTCAGCACCGACCGCTCCAACTGGAGCACATCCATAACAGTGCCCACCGACCAGGGCCGTCTCTACCTGCGCCTCAACGCCGCTGAGGGCGGCGCCTACACCGGCTCCCTGGTGGCCGTCGCCGGCGACTACACCTCCGAGAGCATCGAAGTAGAAGGTGTAGCCTCCCTGACTCCCGACTTCCTGGAGGACTTCGAGGCCGATGCCGCCGGATTCGGCACCTACGACCCGGCGGAGGAATATAACGGCACTGCCTGCCGCTGGATTTTCACCAACACCGGCATCTGGAACTCCGACCCCGCCGCCAGCGGCGACCAGAGCGTCCGCATGGGCAAGTCGGCAACGTCGTGCATCGCTATGGCCGTCGACCGCGAAACCGGCATCGGTACCGTCTCTTTCAAAGCAAAATACTGGGGAAGCGAAGCCAACCCCGTGCTCGAAGTGCAGGTCAGCACCGACGGCGGCGAAAACTGGAAATCGGCCGGCGCCGTGACGGTGTCTTCATCCACCTATCAGGAGTACAGCGTCTTCGTAGGCCAGTCCGGACGTGCCCGCATGCGTCTGCAGCAGACTTCCGGCAGCCGCCTCAACATCGACGACGTGGCCATCACCCGCCATACCTCCGGTCTCGACGATCCCACCGCCGAGCGCCATGCCTGGGATGCCCGCTGCCTCGACGGCGCTCTCACCGTCGACGCCGACCGCACCCTCACCGCCGGCATCTACGCGCTGGACGGCACCACCGTCTACTACGGTACTCTGACCGAAGGAAGCCACTCCTTCGACGTCGTGCCCGGCCTTTATATAGTCGTTGTGGGCGACTTCGCCCGCCGCGTAGTGGTTCGCTGAAGAGAAATGACCATGAGCGCATTTGAATTCATCCAAAAAGAAGGATATACCCTCGTCCGCCAGCCCGATGGACCCGAGCTGGGCTTCCATCCCGGCTCGGGCGTGAAAATCATCACCGTCGACGGTCTGGCCTTCAAGAGCTTCGACGGCTCCGACGCCCTGCTGCCCTACGAGGACTGGCGCCTGACCGCCGCAGAGCGCGCCGCCGACCTGGCTTCACGCCTCAGCCTCGACGAAATAGCCGGCCTGATGCTCTACAGCCCCCAGAACAAGCTGCCCATGCCGGCCGACACATATGGCGGCCGTCCCTTCGCCGACAGCGGAGCACACGCCTGGGACCTCTCCGACGACCAGAAGCGCTTCCTCTTCGAGGACAACGTGCGTCATGTGCTCGTTTCCATCGTCGAAAGTCCCGTCACGGCAGCAAGGTGGAACAACACCGTCCAGGCAGCTATCGAAGGCCGCACTCACGGCATTCCCGCAAACAACTCCTCCGACCCGCGCCACTCCGGATTTGCCGACGCCGAATTCGCACCCGGCGCCGCCGGACAACTCTCGCAGTGGAGCAATCTCATGGGCCTGGCTGCGACGTTCTCGCCCGAAACGGTGCTCGATTTCGCCCGAACGGCACGGCGAGAATACCGTGCCATGGGTCTGAGCACGGCCCTGTCGCCTCAGGCCGACCTTGGCACCGACCCGCGTTGGTATCGCTTCAACGCCACCTTCGGCTGCGACCCCAAGCTGGCCACTGACCTGGTAAAGGCATACGCCGAAGGTTTCCAGGCCGCGCCCGGCAGCCCCGACGGCGGATGGGGTCCCGGAAGCGTCAATACCATGGCCAAACACTGGCCCGGCGGAGGCAGTGGAGAAGGCGGCCGCGACGCCCATTACGGCAACGGCAAATATGCCGTCTACCCCGGCCGGGCCTACGCCACTCACCGCAGCGTCTTCCTCAACGGCGCTTTCGCACTGCCCGGCGCTACCGAGCAGTGTTCGGCAGTGATGCCCTACTACACCATCTCCTATGGCCGCGGAGAAGCTAATATGGGCAATTCCTTCGACCGCAACATCATCACCGACCAGCTGCGCGGCGAAGCCGGCTACTCCGGCGTGGTATGCACCGACTGGTGCATCACCGCCGACCAAATCGACCCCGGAACTCACTCCGGCAAGCCCTGGGGTTGCGAAAATGAGTCGGTGGCCGCTCGCCATTATCTGGCCCTGAAGGCCGGTGTCGACCAGTTCGGCGGAAACGACGCCAAAGGGCCTGTTCTCGAAGCCTTTGCCATGCTCGAGGCCGAGATTGGCGCTGAAGCCGCTCGCGCCCGCATCGAACTCTCGGCAGCCCGTCTGCTGATGAATATGTTCCGACCCGGCCTCTTCGAAAACCCCTACGTCGACCCGGCCGAGACAGCACGAATTGTGGGCTCTCCCGAGCTGATGGACAAGGGTTTTGCCCAGCAGAAAGCTTCGATTGTGATGCTCAAAAACCACGCCTGCGCCCTGCCGCTGAAAGCCGGCACCAAAGTATATGTGCCCGTGCGCCAAGTACCGCCGATACGCAACTACTGGGGCACCATCGAAGCCGCCCGCACCGACATGCCGCCTACGGCGCAGATGAAGCGCAGCGGTCTCATCCCCGTCAGCGACCCCGCCGAGGCCGAGGCCGCTATAGTCTTCATCGACTCGCCCAAGAGCTTCCGAATGGGTTATGACCCGGCCGATAAAGCCGCCGGCGGCAATGGCTACATACCAATCTCGCTGCAGTACCGCCCCTACACGGCCACTACCGCACGCAGCCGCAGCCTGGCAGCTGACCCTGCTGAGGACACAACCGAAGCCGGCCGCTCATATCGCGGAAAGTCCGCTCGCTCGCAGAACGAATGCGACCTCGACCTCGTCGAAGAAGTACGCCGCGCAATGGGCGACCGCCCCGTGGTCGTGGCCATCGATATGTCGAATCCCACCGTACTCGCAGAGCTCGAACCACTTGCCGACGCCATAATGGTCGGCTTCAACGTGCAGCGCCATGCCTTCCTTGAACTTATTACCGGAAATGGCGAGCCCTCCGCGCTACTGCCCTTCGAGATGCCCGCTTCCATGGAAGCCCTCGAGCGACACTGCGAAGACCTCCCGCACGACATCGAGCCCTACCGCGATGCCGACGGCAACACATACGGCTTCGCCTTCGGCATGAACTGGTCGGGGCCAATCTCCGACGACCGCACCCGCCGCTACGGCAACTAAGCAGCCTCAACACCCTGCAAGTCGCGGAAGTGCCCGCAAAAAATGGAACTCAGGGAAAGACAATGAACCCGGAGCACCATTTTTTTGTTTGAAAAGTTGCACGATATGTAAACTTACACTACCTTTGCAGTATGGTTACCGACCGCAGAATACTATACTACAAAAACTACTTTATCGACTTCTTCAATTCGATAGATGCAGGCGCGCAGAAGAAAGTTGCTTACGTGCTGAATATGCTCAAAACGCAGGAAAGGCTAAGCGAGAATTTCGTAAAGTCAATCCGTGAAGGAATTTTTGAACTTAGGGCATCCCATAATGGCAACACCTATCGTGCATTCTTTATTTTTGACCAAGGCAATATCGTAATGCTCTTCAACGGATTCCAAAAGAAGACTCAGAAGGCTCCCCAAAGTGAAATCGAACAGGCAATCAAACTTAAAAATGAGTATTATGCAAGCAAACGCTGATGTACATAGCTTCGACGAAATAATGAACGCGAAATACGGCAATCCAGGAACTCCCGAACGCGAAAAGTTCGACCGGGAGTCATACATGTACTGCATCGGGCAGCTCATTACAGAAGCTCGAAAAAAAGAAAAAATGACCCAAAGTACCCTCGCCGAGAAGGTGGGAACAAACAAATCCTACATATCACGCATCGAGAAAGGCCTCATTGAGCCCGGCGTCGCTCTGTTTTTCCGCATCATTGAAGCGCTCGGTCTGAAAGTAGAGATTGTGAGACCGTTGGTATGGTCGCATAATTAACGGGGGGATTTCAGCGGAGCAAAAGGCTGTCGACTGTGAGGGTGACGCGGTAGGGAGTTCCTACGGCACGAGCCGGAGCCTCCGAAAGATAGTAGTAGAAAGTGCGCTGGGTGTCCCACGAGGGCGTCGAGAGTTGTCGCGTCTGCCCCGGCGGCACGGGCCCGTCGGAGGCGCCGCTGCGGCGGTGAAGCATGCGGCCCGAAAGGTCGTAGTACGTGGCCGTGAACCAAATGCGCTCCACAGTCCGCGCCGTGTCGGAATTTGTGGCAAAGAATGTTTCGCGCCGCGACCGCAGCGGCTTGTCGTAGCCAGCGAAGGAAATGATGCTGTCGGCGCCGGCCACTATGCTCTCGAAGGTGACCTCGGGGAGCGCGTCGGCCTCCACAGGCTCCGGCGCGGGCTCCGGACGCAGCCCCGGGCGCGTTGTGCGCCGCCCCCATGCGAAGGCCACTGCCGCCAGCAGAAATACCGCAAGGACGATGCGTCTCATAGATAAACGATGTTACCGGGGTTGGGCGACAAACGTACCGCGCCGTCGTGGTCGTCCGGCCGGTTGGGATAGTCCACGCTCAGCCGGAACAGATAGCCGGCCCATCGGCGAATCGACAGACTCCGTCGGCCGCGGTAGGGTTTCATCTTAAGGCGCCCCTCTTCCGGCTCAACTTCGACAATGAAATTGCGGGTGGGTGAATCCGGCAGCCCCGGCCGGGAGCTGATGGCGGCGTCGTAGACCCACGGTGTGGCCGTGGTCCGCATGGTGCCCATGACGGCGTCGGAGGGCAAGGTGAAGTCAGGAGAATCCAGAAGCACCAACTCGAAAACGCCCGGGGCCTGCCCGCCGCGCACGGCGAAGACCGCGCCCTGCGGCTGCATCCGCCAGACGCCCTCGGGAGTCTGGGCGCTGCATGCGGCGGCTGCCGCCAGCACAAGGGCCGCTACGATTCGCATCAGATGCTGCTGAATTTATATGCAAAGCCGATGGAGAGTATCTCCTTGAGCTGCAGCTTGTGCCAGCCCGGGTCGTCGCAGCGCGGAGTGGAGGTGTCGTAGCGCGCGTGAACGTAGATCTGGGTGCTCAGGAAGCGGTTGATTTCGAAGTTGACCGTGTTCTCCCAGTCGGCGTAGGCATTGGAGTAGTCGGTGAAGGCGAAGAGCCGCGAGGTGTAGACGATGTTGTAGCATATCTTCCACTTGAACTTGAGCTCGGCGCTCGAACCGAACTTGTGCTTGGTGGTGTGGCCTTCGCGGATTTCGAACTGCTCGGGGTTGATGTGCGAGTTGGTGCACGTCTTCAGGTTGTACGACAGCGGGGCTATGGAAGCATCGAAAGTAACCGTTTTTGCCGGATTGACGTAGTTGTAGGTCATACCGAGACCGATATTGAGTTCGCCGGGCGAGAGGAAGGCGGCACGCATATCGTGCGAGTTGCTCTTGTAGCTCTGCAAGAACTGCGTCTTGAACAGCAACGACACCGAGTAGTACCACCGGCGGGCTGCCTTGACACCGAAGGTGGAGGTGAGCTGGAAGAGGTCGTCGCTGATATTGTAGGAATGTACCTCGTCGTCGGGAGCATTGTTCATGCCGAGTTTATACTGCGCGGTGGTCTCCCAGAGCAGATTGGGGTGGTAGGCCTGGTTGAGCTTCACGTTGTAGTAGATATTGGCCAAAGCGTTGACGTTGTTGTTGCCGCCCTGGTACCAGTTGGGCGACACATACGCCTGCGAGAACTGCAGCGAGGCCGAAAAAGTCTGCAGCCAGTGGCGCTTGCGCACCGGGCCCGCTGCGATGGTGGTGTGGACCTCATCGGGAGTTACGAGCTCCTTGATTTCGATTGTGTGTTCCTCGGGGTTGACAACGGCGGTGTAGCGTTTGGGGGCTTCCGGAAGCAGGTTGATGTTGTAGGGAACGTTCTGCGGATGCTCGTAGAAGAGGTAGCGCCGCATGCGCTCCATCGCGCGGGCTGTGGCGTTCTCGCGCTCCAGCCAGCGCGTGGCCTCGTTGCCGCTGAAGTCGGCCTCGAAGGGGCTCCGAGCTTCCTCGAAAGTATAACCGTCGAACACGGCGGGCCCGAAAAATGTTCGCGGCAACGGCCCAAGGTTCACAACGGTGTCGTAGGGCAGCTGGCGGGTTGCCGCCATATATGCCTCGGCGGTGGGGAAGTCGGTGAGAAGCACCCACTCTACGGCCGGCTCTTCGGCTACCTGCGGCTCGACCGACGCACTGTCCGGCTCGACGCTCTCGGCGCCGTCGTCGCCACGGAGTGCGCTGATAAGGCGCGCTACGCTCGCCGCGGCGGTGCTGTCGGGGCGTTGCGGCTCGGAGGGTTCGACGCGGGCGGAATTGAAATACATTGCCTGGGCGCTTGCTGCGAAGACACCCGTGGCCGCTGCGGTCAGTACGAGGTATGCGGTTATCCTTCTGAGAATCATAGGCAGAAATGTGATGAAAAAAAACGATGCCGCCGGCTCAGCGGATGGCCGTGTACAGAGTGCACACGCCCAGGCAGAGGCTGCGGTAGGTTGCGCTGCTGAAACCGGCAGCGAGCATAAGCTCCGTCATGTCGCGGCGCTGGGGGCAAGCCGCGATGCTTTGCGGAAGATAGGTATAGGCACTCCGGTCGCCGCTGACGAGCCGCCCTGCCAGGGGCACCAGGCTGCGCGTGTAGAGGCGGTAGGCGCACTTCATAATGGGGTTCGACGGCTCCGAGAGCTCCAGGATGCACACCCGCCCCCCGCGACGCGTTATGCGCGCCATCTCGCGCAGTCCGGCGGGTATGTCGGCATAGTTGCGCACTCCGTAGGCAATGGTGACGGCATCGGCCGAGCCGTCGGCCAACCCCGTGGCGAGAGCGTCGGCGCAGACAAAATCTATGCCTTCGGCGCCCTCCTTGCGGCGGGCAACCGCAAGCATCCCCTCGGAAATGTCGATGCCCGACACCCGCGCCTGCGGCAGGGCCTTGCGCAGGGCCAGGGCAACTTCGCCCGTGCCGGTGGCCAAGTCGACCAACGTAGAGGGCGCCTCGGCCACGGCGGCCTGCACAAGGCGCTTCTTCCACGCCTTATGCATGCCCAGGCTCATAGCCGTGTTCATAAAGTCGTAGGCCGGAGCGATGGCGTCGAACATCGAGGCCACCTGCCGGTCTTTGGTCCGGTTGTCGTCGCGGTATGGATTCAGATCCTCAACCTTCTGCATCGGGTCGGCTCAGGTTGGCAAGAAAATCCAGCACGTTGGTGGCTATGCGTTCGGCCACTGCCTCCTGCGGAGCCGGCTCGAACTCGCGGCCGGTGACGCGGCGGAACAGCTCGATGTAGCGCTCCGAAATGGCCTGGCATACGCTGTCGGTCATCTCGGGCAGTTTCTGGCCCGGCTGGCCCATAAAGCCGTTGTCCATCAGCCATTCGCGCACAAATTCCTTCGAAAGCTGGCGCTGCGGCAACCCCTTGCTGAAGAGCTCTTCGTAGGTGTCGGCGTAGAAGTAGCGGCTCGAGTCGGGGGTGTGGATTTCGTCGATCAGAAGTATGGTGTCGCCGTATTTGCCGAACTCATACTTGGTGTCGACCAGCACAAGGCCCTTGTCGGCGGCCATACGGCTGCCGGCGGCGAAGAGGCGCCGCGTGTAGTCCAGCACGGTATCGAGCTCGCCCTGAGTCATAAGACCCTGCTTGACAATCTCTTGTGGCGATATATTCAGGTCGTGGCCCTCATCGGCCTTGGTGGTCGGAGTGATGATGGGCTCGGGAAGGCGTTCGTTCTGACGCAGCCCTTCCGGGAGGGTCACGCCGCAGATGGTGCGCTTGCCGGCGGCATAGTCGCGCCAGGCGCTGCCCGCCAGGTACCCGCGGATAATCATCTCGACCTTGAAGGGTGTGCAGGCCTTGCCCGCCGTGGCGCACGGATCCACCTCGGCAAGTTTCCAGTTAGGCACGATGTCGGCCGTAGCGTCCAGAAAATAGTTTGCTATCTGGTTGAGGACCTGACCCTTGTAGGGAATGCCTTTCGGGAGCACCACATCGAAGGCGGAGATGCGGTCGGTGGCGACCATAACTATGAGCGAGCCGTCCAGTGTGTAGACGTCGCGCACCTTGCCATGATATTCCTCTATCTGGCCCGGAAATTTAAAGTTGGTGGATGTCAGTGGCATGACTGGTTTATTTTGGTGTGTTGGGTTCTCTTACTTTTCCGGGGAGTTTTCCTCGGGAGGCGTTTCGGCCGCTGCCGTGGGTGCGGCGGCGGCTTCGTGCTCGCGGTCGTAGCGCTCGTAGGCCTCCACGATGCGCTGCACAAGGTGATGGCGCACAATGTCTTTCTTGCCGAACTCCACGCGGCCGACGCCCTGCACGCCGTCGAGTATCTTCAGCGCCTGGACAAGGCCCGATGCCGTCGAGCGCGGGAGGTCTATCTGGGTGACGTCGCCGGTGATGATCATCTTGGCGTTCATACCCAGTCGCGTCAGGAACATCTTGATTTGGTGGGTGGTGGTGTTCTGCGCCTCGTCGAGCACGATGATGGCGTCGTTGAGGGTTCGACCGCGCATAAAGGCCAGCGGGGCTATCTGGATGACCTTCGTCTCCATATACTCCTTGAGTTTGGCCGCGGGAATCATATCCTCCAGCGCGTCGTAGAGCGGCTGGAGATACGGGTCGATTTTGTCCTTCATGTCGCCGGGAAGGAAGCCTAACTTCTCGCCCGCTTCCACCGCCGGACGCGAAAGGATGATTTTGCGGGCCTCACGGTTTTTCAGCGCGCGCACCGCCAGAGCGATGGCTATGTAGGTCTTGCCCGTGCCCGCAGGGCCCAGAGCGAAGGTGAGGTCGTGGTTCTGGAAGGTTTCCACGAGTTTGGCCTGCGTAGGGGTGCGGGCCGCTATGGGCTTGCCGTTGACGCCGTAGATGATGGCGCCGTCGGCACGACGCTCGCGGGGAGCCTCGCCCTTGACTATGTCGATAATCACATCCTCGGTCAGCGAATTGTACTTCTCGGCATAGGCGGCCAGCTCCTGCATCTTGGACTCGAAGTCTCCTGTTTCGCGGTCTTCGCCGACCACGCGGATAACCGATCCTCGCGCCGAAATGCGAAGCTTGGGGTATAAATTCTTGATAAGGTGCATGTTGGCGTTGTTGACCCCATAGAACTGTACGGGGTCGGCCTTATCTATGATGACAATGCGTTCTATCATGTGTGTATGCCAATATATGCCGGGGACGAAACGTTGCGCAAAGTTACAAAAAATCGGCCGTTCAAAACCCCGTCTGTTAAAATTATTTCACATACTTTCAACACCTCCGCGCACCGCTTGGTTCAAACATCCGCCGCTCTCCGGATTTCATCTATTTTAACGGCGGTGGGCGCTTTCGTTGCCCGTATCCTCCCCTAATTTTGCACAAAACGCATTTTCGCCATGGCCGCTCTTCACTCCAAACCTCAGATTATGCTCCTGGGCGCTGATTTGCGCTCTCACATGCCTTTGCCCTACGCCGAGGCCGGCGTAGCCGCAGGCTTTCCCAGTCCCGCCCAGGATTATATCACCGAAACCATCGACCTTAACCGCGAGCTCATCGAGCATCCCGCGGCTACTTTCTATGCCCGCGTCGCCGGCGACTCCATGGCCGGCGAAGGAATCACCGAAGGCGATATTCTGGTGGTCGACAAGGCCATAGAACCCCAGCACGGCGACCTGGCCGTGTGCTGCCTCGACGGCGAGTTCACCCTCAAGCGGCTGCGGTTTCTGCCCGGCGGAGGGGTGATGCTCATGCCCTCCAACCGCCGCTACCGCCCCATCGAAATTACACCCGGCATGAATTTCATGGTATGGGGTGTGGTGCTCTACACTATCAAGGCTAACCGTCATCGCCGGCCCGGCTCCGAAAAATGGTAGGTCTGATCGACTGCGACAACTTCTTCTGCTCCTGTGAGCGAGTGTTCCGGCCCGACCTCGCAAACCGGCCCGTGGTGGTGCTGAGCAACAACGATGGCTGCGTGGTGGCACGCTCGCGCGAAGTTAAGGCCATGGGAATTCCCGAAGGGCTCCCATACTACCAGCTTATGGAGCAGTATCCCAACGCCGGCATAGTCGCCTTCTCATCCAATTACGCCCTCTACGGCGACCTCTCGGCGCGAGTGCTCGCCGTACTCGCCGACGAGGTGCCCGAAGTCACACAATACTCCATCGACGAAGCTTTTCTCAATCTCGACGGCATGGACCCCGCCACTATCGCCCAATGGGGACGAGAGCTTTGCCGCAAGGTGGCCCGATGCACCGGTATACCTGTCAGCCTCGGCATCGGCGACTCCAAAACCCTGGCAAAGGTGGCAAGCAAGTTCGCAAAGCGATATCCCGCCTACAACAAATGCTGCCATATCGCAACCGACGACCAGCGCCGCAAGGCCCTCGGGCTTTTTCCGGCAGCCGACGTCTGGGGCATAGGCCGACGCATGAACCGAACCCTCGAATACTACGGCGTCCACACCGCTCTCGACTACGCCAACCGCTCCCGGAGCTGGATTCGCTCACACTTCCACATTCCCGGCGAACGGACATGGCGAGAACTCAACGGCCACGACGTAATTGCCGTCGACGCACTCGATGCCGTGGCACGGCAGACAATCGTCACATCACGCAGCTTCCCGGGAATGATTACTACCTTCGACGACCTGGCTACTCACGTGGCAAACTACGCCGCTCGCTGCGCCGTAAAGCTCCGCCGACAGCACAGCGTGTGCGCCGCGGCAACCGTTTTCGTGCAGTCAAACCACTTCCGACCCGACCTCACGCAGTACAGCGCCAGCGCGGCTTGCCGATTTGCCACCCCTACCTCCGCAGCCAACGAAATCGTCGAAGGGGCCCTTCGCGCCCTCCGCTCCGCCTTCCGGCCCGGAATACACTACAAGCGCGCCGGAGTGATGGTGGCAGAAATATCCCCCGACAACGCCGTACAGACAAACCTCTTCGGATTCAACCCCGAAGCAACCGCACGAAACAACTCCCTCTCCGCCGCCATCGACGCCATAAACCGCCGCATGGGTGCCGACACCGTTGTCCTGGCCGCTCAGCAGTATGCCGACCGCGGACCCGACGGAAAATCAGTCCGCTTCGTCAACGCTATACGCCGAGCAATGAAATCGCCCGACTACACAACCCGCCTCGGGGCTTTCACCGTCGGATAACTTCACCAAAAATCAACTTCACCAAAAATCACGATTCATCGGAATTAAAGTTCACAAAATTTGCGAACTTCGGATATTATCACTATTTTTGCCCTCAAATATTCCTCCCCATGGAAATTACCTTCGACAAAGATTATCTTGAAGAACTTTACTATAAGGGACAGGCGACCGACAAAAAGCACCGGTTCCAGCCCCAGATAGTGAAGCGCTACATAAGAGTCATTGATATTTTGCGAGCCTCGGCGAAAATTGAGGAACTCTTTCGTATCAACAGCCTCAATTACGAGGTTCTTTCCGGCGATAAAAAGGGAATTGAATCAGTTCGCGTAAACGACCAATACAGGCTTGAATTTGTCAGCAAAACGGTTGTCAACGAAACCATCATCACCATTTGCAACGTTTTGGAATTATCAAACCATTATAAATAGACGATTATGACAGCAGAGAAATTCGGCGCCTTCCCCACGCACCCCGGTGAAGTTATCAAAGACGAGATTGAATACCGCAAGTTGTCGCAACGCAAACTTGCCGAACAAATCGGTATGTCGCATACCGCCTTGAATGAGATTCTCAACGCCAAGCGTCCGGTCTCCACGACCTCAGCATATTTGTTTGAAGCCGCCTTGGGCATTCCGGCTTCGACTCTTCTTAATCTTCAGATGAGATTCGACATGCATATCGCCCAGGCCGACTCATCCTTCATGGCCCGGCTGGCAGCAATACGCCGGGTGGCCGCGGTTCTTTGACCCTCTCTTTCAAAAAAGCAAGCGACGAAAAAACGCCTCCGGCATCGGAGGCGTTTTTCGTCGCTTTGGGTCAATATCTTATGCGGGAATTACATCATGCCGCCCATGCCGCCCATTGCGGGGGCTGCGGGGGCCGGATTATCTTCCTTCTTGTCGGCGATGACGCACTCGGTGGTGAGGAACATACCGGCTATGGAGGCGGCATTCTCAAGAGCCACGCGGGCCACCTTGGCCGGGTCAATCACGCCGGCGGACAGAAGGTTCTCGTAGGTGTCGGTGCGGGCGTTGTAGCCGAAGTCGCCCTTGCCTTCGCGTACCTTCTGGACTACCACTGCGCCTTCCACGCCTGCATTGGCCGCTATCTGGCGAAGCGGCTCCTCGATGGCGCGCTCAACGATGGCGATGCCGGTGCATTCGTCGTCGTTGTCGCCCTTGAGGGTCTTCAGCGTGTCCAGGCAGCGGATATAGGCCACACCGCCGCCGGGGATGATGCCTTCGGCGATGGCGGCGCGGGTGGCGCTCAGAGCGTCGTCCACGCGATCTTTCTTTTCCTTCATCTCTACCTCGGAGGGAGCGCCAACATGCAGAACGGCTACGCCGCCGGCAAGCTTGGCAAGACGCTCCTGCAGCTTCTCGCGGTCGTAGTCGCTGGTGGTCTGCGCTATCTGTGCCTTTATCTGGGCAACACGGGCGGCGATGGCTTCCTTGTTGCCGTCGCGGTTCACGATGGTGGTGTTTTCTTTATTGACGGTCACACGGTTGGCCTGACCGAGGTCCTGCATGGTGGCGTTGGCCAGCTTCATGCCCTTCTCCTCGGAAATCACAGTGCCGCCGGTGAGGATGGCGATGTCTTCGAGCATTTCCTTGCGGCGATCGCCGAAGCCCGGTGCCTTCACGGCGCAGATTTTCAGTGAGCCGCGCAGACGGTTCACTACCAGGGCTGCCAGAGCGTCCTGATCGACGTCCTCGGCGATGATCAGCAGCGGACGGCCGCTCTGGGCGGTCTGCTCCAGGATGGGCAGAATGTCCTTGAGGTTGGAGATTTTCTTGTCGTGCAGAAGCAGCAACGGGCTGTCCATGACGCACTCCATCTTCTCGGTGTCGGTAACGAAATAGGGCGAGATGTAACCGCGGTCGAACTGCATGCCTTCGACTACCTCGATGGTGGTCTCGGTGCCCTTGGCCTCGTCGACGGTGATTACGCCTTCCTTGTTGACCTTCTGCATGGCCTCGGCGATGAGACGGCCGATGGTCTCGTCGTTGTTGGCCGAAATGCGGGCCACGTCCTCGATTTTCTTGAAGTCGTCACCAACTTCCTGGCTCATGCCCTTGATGGTCTCCACTACGGAGGCAACGGCCTTGTCGATGCCTCGCTTGAGGTCCATGGGGTTGGCGCCGGCAGTAACGTTCTTGAGGCCTACGGCAACGATGGCCTGGGCCAGAACGGTGGCGGTGGTGGTGCCGTCGCCGGCATCGTCGCCGGTCTTGGAGGCTACTTCCTTGACGAGCTGGGCGCCCATGTTGCGGAAGGGCTCCTCAAGTTCGATTTCGCGAGCCACGGTAACACCGTCCTTGGTGATGTGGGGTGCGCCGAACTGCTTGGCGATGATTACGTTGCGGCCTTTCGGGCCGAGGGTTACCTTAACGGCGTCGGCAAGTGCGTCGACGCCCTTCTTGAGCTCTTCGCGAGCCTCTATGTTGAATTTGATATCTTTTGCCATGATGGTCTGTATGTTGCAGGGTTAGTCTTCTATAACGGCGAGCACTTCGTTCTGGCGCATGATGAGCACCTTCTCGCCGTCGAACTCGATTTCGGTGCCGGCATACTTGCCGTAGAGCACAGCGTTGCCTTCCTTGAGCACCATTTCTTCGTCCTTGGTGCCGGTGCCTACTGCCAGCACGGTGCCGCGCAGGGGCTTCTCCTTGGCGGAGTCAGGGATGATGATGCCGGCCATGGTGACTTCCTCGGCCGCAGTGGGAGCTATTATAACTCTATCTGCCAATGGTTTGAGTTTCATAGTAAGATGTATGTTTTGTTTTTTATGTTTTATGTCTTGGTTGGTGCTTTTATGTCTGCAAAGATTGTTCCACATCGCGGAGTCTGCCAAAATGGCAGACTCCGCTCCGAGGATATAACGTCCGCGCGGCCCGCGCGGTTTGGTATCAGCGAACTGTTATCATCGTGCCTCCCGAATGTGCGGTCAGCTCGGGGGCATACTGACTCTGAACGGTGGCAGTCCCCGAGGAGAAGCGGCCGGCGTTGTTGGCCGTCATGTCGTAGGTGATGTGGTACGTTCCCGCCGGCAGCCAATCGATGAAGAGGCGCGTCTCTGAGTCGCCGTTTTCGCGGTAGAAGCCCAGGCTGCCGTCGTAGACGTACCCCGGAAGCTGCTCGACGGGTTCCAGCGTGGCGGCACGCAGGTCGGTGATGGCCACGTACTGCATGGCGCGGCCGGCCTCAAGGATGAGCTGCACGCGCACCCGCTCACCGAGCGCGAAGCTGTCGGTTTCGACCCACTCCCCGCCGCGGCTTACCAGGAAGCGCTTGCCGATGGCAAGGTCGCGCCCCGGACGGGCCTGTACGGTGGCGAGGGTGCGCCGACCAACGGAAGTAACTGAGCCGTACGACGGCGTGGCCCCGTTGGGGCGCACTTCGATACGCAGAGTGCTTCCCGAGGGTGTGAGGCGGGCCGCAGTGTAGCCCGTGGCGCGTTCAAGGGCGCTGCTCTCAAGCGGAGTGCCGTCGACAAGCACAGCAAAGGCCTGCGGGGCGGCCGTCCAGTCGCTGCCGGTGAGAAGCACCGAGGCTATGACGTAATCCGGATTGTATGCTCCAAGGTTGTCGGTGGCTTGTGCCTGAACGGTTATCCACTGGCGCATGGCGTCCATGGTGCTTCGGTCGAGTCCCATCTCGGCGAAGGCCTGTATGATGGTGGCGTACGACCGGATGTCGCTGACCGACGGGAAGCACATGCCCTGGCCGGCACGAACAACTCCGAACTGAAGCAGCGACTCGGCCACGCGGCTGGCCACGGCGCCCTTGCCGTTGGCCTTGAGCACTATCACGGCGTAGGCCTTGTCGGTTGTGCTCAGACTGCGCCAGCCCGACGCCAGCGAGGCTACTGTGCGCGATATCAGGCTCTGCGTGGCCTCCGTGCGGTCAAAGTCGGGGAAGAGGCTGCTGATGAGGGCGAACTCTTGGTCGGTTTCGGGCCGATGAGGCTTGGCCACTTCGCCCTGCAGGTAATTGTAGGCATTGCGGGCAAGCTCAATAAGCTCATCTTCGCCGCCAAGCATCTCCATGGAGTTTGCCAGGCCCAGCGTGGTCAGCACGGTGCGCGTTGCCCACTCGGAAGGCTCGGTGCTCCAGGGTCCCCAGGCAATGCCGCCGTTGGCGCCCGCCAGATTGGTCAGTGCGGAGGTGCTGCGGCTCAGAGAAGAGGCAACGGCATCGCCGTCGAAGATGCGGCCCAGTTCGGCCATGCGGTCGCTTTGGCTTGCGCAGGCCTGAACCCACGGCGTTTGGTCGAGCAGCAGGGTCTTGAGCTCGCTGTTGCGCCCAAGCATGGAAACAAGGGCGGAGTCCGACGGATGCGAAGCCCACTCGCGGTAGGCCGACGCTATGTTCGGGCAAGACTGAGCGATGCGGAGTGCCGCAAGCGTAGAATAGAGTCGGCTCACTATGGCCGGCGAGGTATTGCCGCCGCCGGAAACTCCGCGGAGAGCCTTGACTACCGTCCAGACGGGATTGCTGACGTACTGCAGGGTATACGACGTTTCGGGCTGCACTTCTATTTCAGCTATGTAGGGCTCCTGAGTGGGATTGAGATAGAATTCGGTGCTCTCGACGACGGTGCCTTCCGAGGGAAGTACCGGCACCGCTGTCTGCTCGCCGTCGGCGAAGCGGCCGCTGACGGCACGCACGCGATAGCCAACGGCGGCCCCGTCGGTCGGGGCGGCCGCTTCGACAGCCACTATGGCCGAAGCGCCCGCGGTTATGCGGTCTTCAAAAGTCTGACGGGATACGACGGCTCCGGTGGTCGGGTTGAAGATTTCGACCGTGGTGCTCACACTGGCCGTACTATCGGTATTATTGAAAACGGTCGCGCCCAGCCGGGCAACGTCGCCCTGACGAAGGAAGCGCGGCAGATTGGGCTGCACCATAACGGGCTTCGACGACACGGCCTCTCCCGAGTAGGAGGCGCTCGCCATGTCGGCCGTCCAGCCGAAGGCGCGAAGTGCCCATGCGCCATTGGCGTTCGGTACGGTGAAGACGAGGTCTACGTTGCCTTCGGCGTCGGCCGTAAGACGCGGCATGAAGAAGGCCTGCAGCACATCGCCCGTACGGTACTCCACTTCGGGAACCGACCGTTCGGCGGAGGGAGCCGCGGACTCCTCTTCGGAATCGGTTGAGGCCCCTGCGGGCAAGGCTAAGTCGGCGCCTTCGTCGTACATCGTCACATTGGCGCTGGCGCGGGACATCATCTTCATGTTGCCCTCCATGAGCACACCGCCGACGTAGACAGCAAGTCGGTCCATAAACCGCCATTCGGGCATGCTGAAATACCATATGTCGGAAGCACGGTCGACCCGGACTCTCACCACGGCGGTGCGAGGATAGTACGAGAGTGTGTTCAGTCTAAGATAAGCCTGCGGGCCGCGAAGCACAACGGGCTGCGGCGTCGAGTAGCTCTCCAGAGCCTCCAGGGCGCCGTTGAACATCGTAGCTATCATGCCGGCGCCGGCGGCGGCGACGTCGCCTTTGCCGATATGCAGCCGCCAGGTCTCGGTGTCGCCCGGCACAAGGCGGTCGCGGAAGCTCTCGGCGCTGATTTTCAGTTGTTCGGGCTGCGGCTGGGGAATGGCGTACTCGTTGGTATACGAACGGCAGTCGTAGACGGCCACAACCTGTACGCTCTGAGGCTCCGAGGAGGCGGGAAGCTCCACATTTACCTTGTGGAAGCCCCGGCGGAGGGTGAAGGGCTTGATGGCGAGCAGCCCCGTGGCACCGCGCACGGCCAGGTAGACCGTGGCCGACGCCTTGTTGATGCCTACGTTGACGCTCACGGCGGCGGCACGGCGCTCTACGCTGCCGTCGGGTATGAAGTAGGGACATTCGCCGTCGGGAACGGAGTTGGTGGCCGTGTTGTAGACGGCCAAGGTATTGTCGACCGTAAGTGTGTCGGCCAAGGCAGAGTCCGAAGTCCACGCCTTGACGGTGTAGTATCCCACCGGGACACCGGCCAAAGGTAGGCTGAACCTCTCGCCGGCAACGGCGGTTCCGCCGCCGGCCTCGGCCCCGCCTATGGTCTGCAGGCTCCAGCGTACCGCTACGCTCTGCTGCTCGCCCGCGGCGTTATAGGCAAGTATCCTGGCCGTCGTTTCCGTGGCGCCGTCGGCCTGACGGGGAAATTCGGCTGCAAGCTGCAGCGGTTTGCCGGTGGTGAAGTTGGTGGTTGCCTGCGCCGTTTCGGCGTTCAGCGTGGTGGCGGTGATTTCGGCTGTGAAATTGCGCGAGCCATCCTCACCGGGTGTCAGGAGTGAGGCCGGGGCCACCAGCGCAAAGTTGCCATCGGCGTCGGTGGTGGCCTCTATGGTGCCTACCTCCTCCTCCGGAGCGAAGAACCACCACCAGCGGCGGGCGCGGCTCACTTCGGCGCTGACGGTGGCTCCGCCGACTGCCATGCCGGAGTAGGTGCGCACAAGGCCGCGTATGGTCACGGCACCCTGCGTGGGCTCATCGCGGCTGACGGCGATGTCTTCGATGCGAACAGTGGGCAACTTGAAGTCGCTGACGGTGACGCTGCGGTAGGCAATATTGTTGTCGCGGTAGGAAACACGCAGGTCGTATTCGCCGGTCAGCCGCCCTGTCGGAACAGCGAAGGTGCCTTCGGCGCGGCCGAGGCGGTCGGTAGTGACTTCACTGGTGGCGATGGTCTCATTGTTGGCATCCAGGAAAGCAACGGTCAGTTTCTTCTCGGCAAGCACATTGCCGGCGGCGTCGTTGCGACTGTAGGCCACAAGAGCCCACTCGAGACTGTCGCCGGGATGGTATAAGGCGCGGTCGGTCATCACAACGGCGTTGGTGCTTCGGTTGGCGCGCGGCGCGCTGTAGGCGCTAACACCGAAGTCGCGGTCGAAGTCAAGTCGATGACCCTCGATGGTGAACACAAGGCTTTGGTTAGCTCGGTCGGCTTCCGGTATGTTGAGCGCCAGCAAGCCCTTGCGGTCGGTTCGCCCCAGCCGCGATGTATGCGATGTTCCGGTTCGGAAAGCGGTGGTCACCAGGTCTATTCCGACACCGCCTGCCGGTGCGCCGTTGGTGCTGGAGGCTGTGGCGGCATACTGGGTAGGGCCGCAGCCGATGGTGAAGGGCACCACGGGAGTGACAACCATCTCGACGGTGTTTGCCTGGTTGGCATTGTCCAGTTTCGGCACGAAGATGTAGCGCCCGGTGCGCTCGGCCAAGAAGTCGATTTCGGTTTCTCCAACCTCCGAGGCCGGTTCAACGGTCATCGCGCGCACAAGCGGCCCGTAGTCCGACGTCCCCGACTGATAATTGTCGGGAAGATGGTAGACGTTCACAACTATGGTTTCGGCGAAGGCGTAGCGCACCGTCAGCTTGATTTGCCGGCCGGGAGCCGACAGCGGAGGCGCCGTGAGCTGCATCTGCGGGCATGTGATGCCCTTGAGAGTCTGAGTGAGCAGACTGTTGCCCACCCAATTGGGGAAACGCTGCAGCGACTCGCGCAGCAGCCCGACAAGGCGAATTTCGCCGGCCGACACAAGCTGCGGGTTGCCGTCGTCGCCGTCCGTCTCCTCCATTTCGTCGCCGTCGAGCCCCGAAAGGAGCAATCGCGCCGACTCAAGCTCTTTATTTTCAAGATAGTATTCGAGGCGCTTGGCGGGGTTGCCCTCAGTAGCGACATAGAGCCAGAACATGCGGCGGGGCGAGCCGGCCGGCGCGGAATCCACTCCGGCCTGCGTCAGAGAGTCGGCGCGGACGGTATTGGAGAATGTTTTGGCGTTTTCGACGGCGAGGCGACGGATGAAGTCGCCGGCCGTGAGGCCGTAAGCCTCGGCGGTGGCATCGTCGCTGACGGCCGGGGCAAAGAACGAAAGGCGTTCCGAGCAGTCCCGGGCCAGTGCACTGTCGAGCAGCTCGGCCGTGCGGGCAGCGAACTGGTCGCGGCTCCACAGGCGCACATTTTCCGGCACCGGCCGCAAGGGCGTGTCCACGCGGTCTATGGCCCAAGAGTCCGAATTGTAGATTCGCGTCAGCAGGCTTGCCTCAAGGGCAAGAAGCATGGCGCGCCCGGAAGGGCTGTTGTTGGCCTTGGCGGCTTGGGCGCCTACCTGAGCCGGGAGGACATAGACGGAGTCGGGGTCGACTTCGGTGCGCGCAACCGTAAGCTCCAGCATGGCGCGAAGGCGGACAAGAGACGCTTCGTCGGGTGCCATAGCGTCGGCCTGCGCCAATTGTGCCGTCGCCGAATCCGCAACCTGCTGCGGGAAGGCAAAGTCGGGCTCCGCGATGGCGCCCCGGGAGGGTTCAAAGCTCATTAGTGCCAGTAAGACTATTAGAATGTGAAACGTGCGTTGCATAGAAGGGAGAAAAGTGAAAAAGGAGGGCGGAGTGAATCCCCGTCCCCCTTTATAACGAAAATTCGGGCCTTATGTTATTTGCCGAGGCCGCAAGCCTTGCACTTGGCGGAGATTTCGGTGAAGAAATCGTTGCCCTTGTTGTCTACAAGGATGAAAGCGGGGAAGTCCTCGACTTCGATTTTCCAGATTGCCTCCATGCCGAGTTCGGGATATTCGAGCAGCTCGACTTTCTTGATGGAGTTCTGCGCCAGAATGGCAGCCGGGCCGCCTATGGAACCCAGATAGAAGCCGCCGTGCTTGTGGCAGGCATCGGTGACGGCCTTGCTGCGGTTGCCCTTGGCTATCATCACCATGGAGCCGCCGGCGGCCTGGAACTGGTCGACGTAGCTGTCCATACGGCCGGCCGTGGTCGGGCCGAACGAACCCGAAGGCATGCCGGCCGGCGTCTTGGCGGGCCCGGCGTAGTAGATGGGATGGTCCTTGAGGTACTGGGGCATGGGCTCGCCACGGTCCAGACGTTCTTTGATTTTGGCGTGGGCTATGTCGCGGCCCACTATGATGGTGCCGTTGAGGCTCAGACGCGTGCTGACGGGGTATTTGTCGAGCTCGGCGAGCACTTCGGCCATGGGGCGGTTTAGGTCGATGCGGACAACGTCGCCCTCGCCGGCGCGGCGGTATTCTTCCGGTATGAGTTCGCCGGGATTGGAGTCGAGTTTCTCAATCCAGAGGCCCTCGCGGTTGATTTTGGCCTTTACGTTTCGGTCGGCCGAGCAGCTCACGCCCATACCGATGGGGCACGAAGCGCCGTGGCGCGGCAGACGGATCACGCGGATGTCGTGCGCGAAGTATTTGCCGCCGAACTGAGCGCCCAGGCCCAGCTCTTCGGAAGCCTTTTTGAGCTCCTTCTCCAGCTCGATGTCGCGGAAGGCGTGGCCGTACTCATTACCCTTTGTGGGCAGGTTGTCCAGATACTTCACCGAAGCTTTCTTGACCACTTCGAGGTTCTTCTCGGCCGAGGTACCGCCGATTACGAAGGCAATGTGGTAGGGAGGGCAGGCTGCAGTACCCAGAGTGCGCATTTTGTCAACCAGGAAGGGCACCAGAGTCTTGGGGTTGATGGTGGCCTTCGTCTCCTGGTAGAGATAGGTCTTGTTTGCCGAGCCGCCGCCCTTGGCCACGAAGAGGAAGTGGTATTCGTCGCCCTCGGTGGCGTGGATGTCGATTTGTGCGGGGAGGTTGCAACCGGTGTTCACCTCGTCGTACATATTGAGGGGCGCATTCTGGCTGTAGCGCAGGTTATCGGTGGTATAGGTCAGGTATACGCCTTCGGAGATACGCTCTTCGTCGTTGCAGCCGGTGTAGACGTTCTGGCCCTTGGAGGCGTGGCAGATAGCCGTGCCGGTGTCCTGGCAGAAGGGAAGCTGGCCTTTGGCGGCCACCTCGGCGTTGCGCAGCATGGTCAGGGCTACGTACTTGTCGTTGGCGCTCGCTTCGGGGTCGGAAAGTATCTTGGCCACCATGAGGTTGTGCTCGCGACGAAGCATAAAGGCATTGTCGTGGGTGGCCTGGCGGGTGAGCACGGTCAGAGCCTGCGGATCGACTACGAGAAACTCGTGGCCGCCCCAGTTCTCAACGTGAACATAGTCGGATGTAAGGTGATAGTACTCGGTAGTGTCGGGACCGAGCGGAAACATTTCCTGGTAGTGAAACGGTTTTGTTGCCATAATTTTGCGGTTAAACAGCTGTTTGAGCGCAAAGATAGCTCTTTTTGCTGTATCCACCAAATTAAGTGAGGGACGCGCCCTCGGCGCGTCCCTCACAGGGGGAAGGTATGAAGCTGTAGTTATTGCCTTAGCGGATGCGAGCCTCTACGGTGGTGGCGGGAGCTGCGAAGCGGGTGCTTACGCGGTCGGAAGCCACGCGGCGGCCTTCGATGCGGGCCTTGCTGTCGGCAGCATTAAGATTGAGGACAATCTTGAAGCTGTTCTTCGTGTTAGCCTGCTGGTAGTTGGGCAGCTCGCTCTGAGTAGCCACAAGCAGCGTGCTCACCGGGAAGGTGATGGTGTTGCCGTTGAGCTGGCCGTTCTGCTTGCGCAGCTTGATGGTAGCGGGACGAACGCCCTCGGCAAGCATCTGGGCTGCGGTGGAGTATGCGTAGTAGGGACCGGCGAAGATGTCCTCGCGAAGACCCAAGTTGCTCTCCTCTACGTAGACCAGTTTGGGATCAACGCAGTTCACTGTCAGGAAGTAGTTGCCGTCCATTACCAGATCTTCAGCACCGGCCTCCGCTGCCCACGCACGGTAGGGATTCTTGAGGCGGTAAACATTGGGGTTGGCGGGATCTTCCTGAACATCGCAGGTGATGGTCACGGTGGGAAGGTCGGTGTCGATAGAGTTCATGAAGCCATCGGTAAACTCGCAGGTACCTACGGTAACGAATGCGCTGGAGGCCTCATAGCTGAAGGCGTAGGTCTTGGTCATTACCAGGTCGGTGCCGTCGATACCGATCAGAACGATGGTGTAGTCGCCGCTTTCGAGCTCGAAGGCAACGCTGTACTCGTTTTCGGTGATAGCCTCAACTTCTTCGTCGGCAAGAAGCTCTTCTGCCTTGGCTGCAACTTCCTCGTCGGTGAGTGTGCCCTTGTAGAGGCCGTACTTCATAGCCTCGGTGTCGTCGTTCTTGTAGAAGGTGAACTTCTTCTGCTCTTCGCCGGAAGCGTCGACGTTGTAGCCGGTTTCGTAGATAGCCAGGTTGTACTTCTTGAAGCCGGGCAGCTGCATGGTCTGCACGAAGAAGCCATAGCTGGAGGAGGTAGCGAAGATATCAGGCTTCTGGAGGGCGGTGTTCAGCACAATCTGACCTGTAGCGGTGTCGTAGTACGACGGATTGCGGCCGTTGTAGGCGATATTGCGCATAATCTGGGCGCGGGTTGCCTGCTGGCCCCATTCCTTGCTCAGCCACGTTTCGAAGAAGGTGTAGATGTCGCGGTACCAGTAGTCCTGGACGGTGGTATTGACGTCTTCCATGATTGCCAGATAGCACGGGCCGGTAACGCCTTCGATTTCTACGGGATAATCGCGGTCTACGGTTACCAGATATTCCCAGTCGGTATCCGAGAACGGATCTTCCCAAACAAACTGCTCAAGGTTGGGGAAGTTGATAGACTTGTGGTATAAAACCTCAGTGTCGTAGAGATAGCTCCACAGACCGGCCATCTGGAACCAGCCGGCCTGGCCTGCCAGATACTCAGCCCACGGCTCATACTTGACGCCGTAGATGAGAGTGAAGACGCCTTCGGTAGCACCATAAGGAGTGGCGCTCTCGCCGGCAATCTTCACCGACATGCTGTAGGGAACTTCAGATTCAACGTCGGCGAACACAACGCTCACGGGAACCTCGATAGAGGCTTCGCCTGCGGGGAAGCTGACCTCGGTGGGAACGCCGAAGATGGCGGAAACATCCTCGCCGTCGGGGTTGATGACGCTGCTCTCCAGGCCCACGGTGATTTCCTTGGAGGTGTCCACACGGTAGAGGTGGAAGCTCACGCTGGTGGCGTCTGTCTCGATGGGCAGCTCGCCGATTTCCTCGAGGTCGAAGTACACCTCGTTGCCCTGGTAGAGGTCGGCGGGCTCGTACTTCGTCTCGTCCGTGCACGCTCCGGCGGCGAACAGAAGGCCGGCCGCCAGGCAGCTCAGTATTTTATTTGTTTTCATAACTTTCTGTTTTGCGTTTTAAACGGTTTGTCGATGCCGGATTAGTCTTCCTGGATTACGGTGTAGAACGGTGCCGGGTCGGGTGTGTTATAGCCCTTCAGAGCGGCGTTGTTGTCGATTTCCTGGTTGACAATCACGAAGTTCATCCATGCCGGACGACCAACGGTGTTGAAGGTGTTGCGGCCATACTCGAAGTTGGTGCCGGCGTAGGCGCGGGTAACGTCGAGGTTGAGGCGCTTGAAGTCGAAGTATGCCTGACCTTCGCCCCAGAGCTCAACTCGCTTCTGGAATACGATTTCCTTGATCAGAGCTTCGTCGGACGATGCCGTTGCCGAGTAGCTCGGATAGCGGTAGGTCTTCATGAAGCTCTCTACCAGGCTCTTGCCTTCGGAGGCGTTGAGGTGTGCCTTGGCCTCGGCTTCGATGAAGTACATTTCCTCAACGCGCATCATCGGGTAGGCGACAACGTTGGCGGTCTTGACGTCGGTCATGTTGCCCTGGCCGGGACGGAACTTGAGCGATACGTAGGGCTGGTCGGCGAGGTAGGTTTCACCCCAGGTCTGGTCCAGGTAGGCTTCTCTGCCCTTGAGGGCGCCGTCTGCAGGTGCTACGTAAGAGAGTTTGCGGAAGTCTTCGTCGCTCATGCGCTTGTACATGGCGGCGTTGATTTTGGTGTGTGCGCCGGCAGCGTCGGGGCCGTCGGAAGCATAACCGATTTCCTGCTCGTTGCAGCAGAACGACACCCAGTTGAGGAGGTTGCTGACGCGCTCGGAGTCATACTGGCCGCCCCACATCCAGCTCGATACACTCAGGGTGTTGAAGCCGCCGGTTTTGTCGAGCCACTGAGCCTGGGTCAGAGGAGTAGCGCCGGAGGTGGTGATGGCCTCGCGGGCGTACTGCGCTGCCTTGGTATAGGAGGCACGGGCAGCTGCATCGTCCTGGTTTACTTCAGCCTGGAAGGAAGCATCCCAGAGGTAAGCGCGGGCAAGAAGACCCTTGGCCACGGCAACGTCGGGATAAGTTTTGGTCGGACGGGCGTAGCCTTCCATCAGCGGGATAGCCGTCTCCAGGTCGTTGACGATGAACTGGAATATGGTGGCGTGGGGTGCGCGGGGGTTGTTGCGCATGTCGTCCTCGGAGGTCTGGTCGGTGACGATGGGCAGAGTGAGGCCGATGATGTTGTTGCCGTCGGAGCTCTTGCCGGTGTTCACTGCCGTGGGGAGCACCTCCCACATACGGGCCATATCCAGGTATGTACCGGCGCGGAAGGCCAGCGCGGAGCCCAGATAGAAGCGGTCGGAAGCCTGCTCGGTGTTGGGGTCAACCACCTTTACGGTGTTGTTGATGGCCAGAATCTGCTCGTAGTAGAAGTTCCAGGGGAACTGGCATACCATATAGCGGGCGCCAAGGGCAGTGCCGTTGGTGGCCCAGGTTGCGAACCAGTCGTAGCCGCCGGCGTAGTCGACGACCTCATCTTCGGTCATCACGTCGCGGGCGTGCATCAGTGCGGGCCAGCCCCAGTCGTAGTGCTGGGAGCTGCTGACGGTTGCTACTTCGTTGAGGTGGCTGCACATAGCCGACGCAAAGGCGGCGATGGCGTTCTCATTGCCCTCGAGCTGGGTCTGCAGCACAGTGTTGGTGGGCACAGACTCCTCGATGCAGCCGGTGAGCAGGGGCGCGGCGAGCGCCGCTGCAATCAATGGTTTATATATTGCTTTCATTACTGTGGCTCAATTTTAGAATGATACGGTCAGACCGCCGGAAATGGTGCGGATAGGAGCGTAATAGTTGTTGGAGGGGCTGCCGGTGAAGGACTGACGGGGATCGAGACCCTGACGGCGGCTCCATACCCAGATGTTGTCGGCTGCCAGGTATACGCGAACCTTGTTCAGGTAGGCCTTCTTGACGAGCTTGTTGGGCAGGGTGTAGCCGAAGTTGATGTTGTCCAGCGACAGGTAGGAAGCATTGGTCAGCCAGCGGTCGCTCGAAGAGTTGGAGTACTGGTCCTGAGCCTGGAAGCGCGGAATGTTGGTTTTGGTGTTCTGCGGGGTCCATGCCTTGTAGAGGTCGGCGTGGAGGTTGGTACCGGAAGCGCTGCCCTGGGGGCTGCCCATCAGAGCGGCGTAGTTGGAGTCATATACCTGACCGCCGATCTGATAGTTGAAGGTAACGCTCAGGTCGAAGCCCTTGTACTCGAAGGAGGTGTTGAAGCCGCCGTAGACGGGAGCCAGAGCGGTGCCGCACTGGAAGTCGGAAGCCTGGCTGTAGTCGTGGGTGGTGATGATTTCGCCGGTTTCGTTGCCGTTGGAGTCAAGCACCTTCTTGTAGTACATAGCCATACCGTTTTCGGGGTTGACGCCGGCATACTTGGGCAGTTTGAAGGTATACATCGGCAGACCTTCGGCATAGAAGGTGTTGCCCGAGGTAAAGCCCTTGTAGCCGTCGATGGTCTGGCCCTTGCGCTCTTCGGGGAGCTTGGTGATTTTGTTCTTGTACCAGGTGAGGTTGCCGCTCACGGTCCAGGAGAAGTCGCGGGTGCGGATGATGTCGCCGCTAAGCTCGATTTCGATACCGGTGTTGGTCATGTCGCCCACGTTGGCGTAGTAACCCATGAAGCCGGACGATGCGGGCAGCGGGAAGCTCATGAGCATGTCGGAGGTCTTGCGGTAGAAGTATTCGATCTGGCCGTTGAGACGGTTGTTGAACAGGTCGAACTCAAAGCCGGCGTTGAAGTTGCCGCCCTTTTCCCAGGTGATGTATTCGTTGCCCTTGGTGGAGGGGTTCACAGCGGGAGAGCCGTTGGAGTTCACCAGAGCGTAGGTGTCGACGTAGCGGAAGTTACCGATGTTGTCGTTACCCTGCTCACCGTAGGATGCCTTGAACTTCAACTGGTCAACCCAGTCGGCGGTGAAGAAGTCTTCCTTGGAAATGATCCAAGCCACGCCTGCGCTCCAGAAGCTGCCCCAGCGGTGCTTGGGATGGAAGCGGGAGGAAGCGTCGCGACGGTAGGAAGCCGATACGAAGTACTTGCTGGCGTAGTCGTACTGTGCGCGGCCGAACCAGCCTTCGTTGTTGTACATGGTGGTGTAGCTGCCTATGGAGCCGTCGATGATGGCGCCGGCGAGCTCAGTGTTGCTCGGGAGGAAAATCTGGGTCTTGGAGCCGTAGAGGTGCTCTACGGTCTGCTTGTACCATTCATGACCCAGAAGCACGCTCACATTGTGCTGGCCGAAGAGGTGGTTCCAGTTGAGCAGCTGCTGCAAGGTGAAGTCGGTAGCGCGGGAGTGCTGTTTGTAGTTCGAACCGCCCGACGAAGCGAACTGGCCGTAGAAGGGGTTCGAGGTCTGGGTGAGGCGATATTCGGTGAGGTTGACGTTGTTGTTGGAGGTGAACTTGAAGTCCTTCAGGAAGCGCACTTCGATGAAGCCGGTGGCGGTGAAGAGGTTCATGGAGTTGCGGTTCACGTTCAGGATAGCGTCGGACACACCGTTGGTACCAACAAGGAAGGGACGCTTGAGGCCGGCGTTGAGGCCGCCACCGTAGTCGTAGCGGGTTATGCCGTTGCGGTCAACCATAATCTGCTTGTCTTCACCGCGCATGTACATAGGATAGATGGGAGCCACCTGCGTAGCGAAGGCGAAGGGGTTGGCCGAGGAGTTGGAGGCACCTTCGGCGTCGGAGTCCATCTGGTCGGTGTTGGTGTGGGAGTACATCACGTTTGCACCAACCTTCAGCCAGGGTTTGGCCTGTACGTCGGCCGAGAGACGGCCGGTGAGGCGCTCGAAGCTGGCGGGGGTAACGGTGATACCGTCCATGTGGAGGTAGTTGAAGGAGGCCATGAAGTTGGTCTTTTCAGTACCCTGGCTTACGCTGAGGTTGTACTCGTGGCGGAGGCTGCTCTTGTAGACCTCGTCCAGCCAGTTGTCGGGCTGCAGCCAGAACTGCTGACCCTCGTAGGTCACCATGCGGCCGATGGTAGCGTTGGGGTTCATCTTGCCGTTCTCACCGATCATATACTGACCTTCGGGCACGGTCATCACGTTGTATGCCAGACCGAGAGCGCCGTTGATGAGCTGATTGTTGGCCCACTGGGTAGCGGTTACGGGGTCGTAGCCCATACCGCCGATGTTGGAGTAGTCGGCGCCGCCGTTGGTGTAGAGGTCCTGAGGAGCGGTGGCGTAGTTGTAGAGCGATTTGTAGTAGAGCTCGTAGTACTGGCGCGGGTCTTTGACGAAGTTGTAGTCCTGCGAAGCGCGGCTCTGACCGCCCCATTTGGCGTCGAAGGTCACGGTAGCCTCGCCAAGCTTGGCGCGCTTGGTGGTGATGAGAATCACACCGTTGGCGCCACGTGCACCGTAGAGAGCGTTGGAAGCGGCGTCCTTGAGGACCGACATAGACTCGATGTCGTTGGTGTTGAGGGCGTTGATGTCGCCGGTGAAGGGCGTGCCGTCAACAATAATCAGCGGGTCGTTGCCGGCGAGCACGGAGGAGAAACCGCGCACGCGGATTGTGGGGTCCGAAGCACCGGGAGCGCCGGATGCGTTGGAGAGCTGAAGACCGGCAACCTTACCGTTGAGAGCGTCCAGAACGTTGGTAACCTGAGTCTTCTCGATGGTTGCCGCACCCACAACAGCAGCCGAGCCCGTGAAGCTCGATTTCTTCTGCTCGCCGTAGGCAACCACAATCACAGGGTCAAGCAGGCTGTTTGCCGGCTGGAGGCGGATGGTGAGCTCATTGCCGGTGATTGTGACATTCTGGGTTTCGTAACCCACGTAGGAAACCGTCAGTTGTGTTGCCGAAGCCGGGACTGTGACTGCGAACTGGCCGTTGGCGTCCGTAGCCGCGCCGTAACCGGTGCCGGCGGAAACCGATACGCCGATCAGAGGCTCGTCGTTCTCGGCATCGAGGACAGTGCCACGAACCACGCGCGTCTGTGCCGACGCACACAGGCTCAGTGTCATCACTGTCAGAAGCAATAGAAACAGCTTTTTCATACTTTGTGAAAATTAGACATAAATTGATTGATAATTCGATTGGATGTTAGTCGCTCGCTCGGGAGAAGAGGCACAGTGGGCGGGCAACGCGATACTTTGTTCGGCAAAGATAATAACTTTTTTTTAATCGCTTTTAGTTTTGGTATGAAAAAATGCCGTTTTTTAACACAATCCCCCGTTTTTATGGAAGCTTCCGTCTTTTAGAGCCCGTTTTCCCTCTATTTTCAGGGCTGCTTACAATTTGTCGCTCGCCTTTGGCGCCCGCTTACGATTCTCAAGAAAAACCGCCCCCGCACTTCACTTTATTCATCTCTCGCGCACGCGCGAATCCTTAATATATGTCGCCCTTTTAACACTTCGCCCTTCTTGCCCAAAACGACAATTTGTTGCCCTTTCGACCAACTTTCGCCGCAAAGCGTCCGAAATGCGCCGCAATCGACAAAAATTCATTAACTTTGCACGGCAATCTTTTTATCGCTCAGTAAAATGAAAGTAACAGGCAGCAAACTGCTACGCACAATACTCATCGCCCTGGCCGCCACGGTGGTCATCGTGTGGTTCTACCCTCACCCGGAGTCCAACCGCTTTGTTTATGAGGAAGGACGCCCCTGGAACTACGCCAAGCTCATCGCACCCTTCGATTTGCCCGTACACGCCGACTCCGCCACACTTCTTGCCGCGCGCGACACCCTCCAAGCCCGTTTCGTACCCATCTACGAAATCAACCAGCTCCTCATCGACACCATTCTAAGCCGTCTCCCCGAGCCCGACGGCCATATGGCGCGCCGCCTGGGCGCCGAGCTGCGCCGCGTCTACGCCTCCGGCGTAACCGACATACACACCAAGGACGAAATAGCCGCCGGACGCCTGCCGCGCATTCGCATTCTCGACAAAAACATTCTCTCCGAAATGAGCACCTCCGGCCTCACCTCGCCGCGCGACGCATACCTCTACCTCGACTCCACAATACGCGACACCGCTCTCCATCAGTACTTCGTGCGCGCCGGCCTGCCCAACCTGCTGCTGCCCAACTATGTGCGCAACCAGGAGGAGTGCCGACGACACTACGAGTACGACTACCTCACCCTCACCGCCGACCGCGGTATCATCCTTCAGGGCCAGACAATCATCGACAAAGGCGCCATCATCACCGGCCAGGACTTCACCAACCTGCGGACCTACGAGGAGCTTATGGCAGCACGAAACACTCAGGAAAAGCAGTCGATGCTTCTGCGATGGCTCGGGCAATTCTTCTACGTGGCATTGATAATGAGCGCCTTGCTCCTCTACTTCCACTTCTTCTCGCCCAAGGTGTTCGACGACTTCCGCGCCCTGCTGTTCTCCTTCGGCCTTGTGGTGCTCTTCTTCCTGGCCGCCGTGGCCCTGAACCACTTTGTCAGCCTGGGCATCTACATCGCCCCCATGATGATTCTGCCCATCCTGATGCTGGTGTTCTTCGACGGCCGCACCGCTCTTTTCACCCTGGGCTGCCTGACGCTCATATGCGCCGGCGTGACGGCCTTCGCCCTGGAGTTCATCTTCCTGCAGTTCTGCGCCGGCTGCGCCGCCGTCTACTCCCTTCGCGAGCTCAGCCGCCGCGCCCAGCTGCTGCGCACCTCCCTGCTGGTGCTCGGCGCATACTTCATTGCCTACACGGCCCTGGAGCTGCTTATGAACGGCTCCTTCGCCGGCCTCGACCGCACCATGTTCATCTTCCTGGCCATCAATGCCGTGCTGACGTCGATGGCCTACGTGTTTATGTTCCCCGTCGAAAAGCTCTTCGGCTTCACCTCCGTGGTGACCCTTGTCGAGCTGGCCGACATCAACAATCCGCTGCTTATGCGCCTGAGCAACGAGTGCCCCGGCACCTTCCAGCACTCCATAGCCGTGAGCAACCTCGCCTCCGACGCCGCCGCCCGCATCGGCGCCAACGTGCAGCTCGTGCGCGCCGGCGCCCTCTACCACGACATCGGCAAACTCAGCAACCCCGCATTCTTCACCGAGAACCAGCACGGTGTCAACCCGCACGACGCGCTGCCCCCCGAACGCTCGGCGGCTATCGTGGTGGCACACGTCGCCGAGGGCCTCAAACTCGCCGAGAAGGCGTCGCTGCCCGCCGCCGTGCGCAACTTCATCTCCGAGCACCATGGCGCCGGCCTGGCAAAGTACTTCTACATAATGGCTTGCAAGAAAAATGCTGACCAACCCGTCGACAAGGCTCCCTTCTCCTACCCCGGCCCCAACCCCCAGAGCCGCGAGACTTCCGTGATGATGATGGCCGACTCGGTGGAGGCCGCAAGCCGCTCGCTCAAAGAACATTCCCGCGAGGCTATCACCGACCTTGTCAATAAAATCGTCGACAGCCAGATCGCCGACGGACTCCACAACGAGTCGACGCTTTCTTTCCGCGACGTCCCTGTGATCAAAGAGGCCTTCATCCGCCGTCTGATGACCATCTACCACAGCCGCATAGCATATCCCAAAGACCCTACGCCGGCCCCCAAGGCCGACGCTGCACAATAACGGGTGGCGCGCCGCGTTATATATCTGATGAATAAAGCCATGGCACGCCATACGATGCTGCTGGCCGCCGCCGTTTTGGCCGCGGTACTCCTCGGTGCGTGCTCGCCGAACAAAAACAACGCGGCCACCCGCCGCTACCAAGAGTTCATCACCCGCTACAACGTGCACTTCAACGGCGACACCCACCTCCGCGAGACCCTCGCCGAGATGGAGCGCGCCTACGAGGACGACTTCTCCAAGCGACTCTACATGCACCCCGTCGAAGCCTATGCCGACGAAGGCGCCACACGCCCCTCCGGCAACTTCGACCGCTCTATAGAGAAGGCCCAGAAAGCCATTCAAATACGCTCCATAAAGAAAAAGCCCAAAAAGAAAGCCGGGCAGGGCCAAAACCAGGCCTACAAGGACTGGATGCGCCGCGAGGAGTACAACCCCTTCCTCCACAACTCCTGGCTTATGCTCGCCGACGGCCAGTACTACAACGGCGACTTCCTCGGAGCCGCCTCAACCTACTTCTACATCAGCAAGCACTTCTGGTGGCTGCCCAAGACGGTCACGGAGGCCAAACTCATGCAGGCGCTGAGCTACATCGCTCTGGGCTGGCAGTTCGAGGCAGAAATGATTCTGACCCGCATCAAGCCGGCCGACCTCCCAACCAAACAGTTGCGGGAGCTCTACGACTTCGCCTACGCCGACTTCCATCTCCACGCCGACGACTACGAAGCCGCCCTACCCTACCTGCAACGCGCCGCCCGAGCCGCCTCCGGGGCTCAGAAAGTGCGTCTGAACTTCCTGCTCGGACAGGTCTACGCTCGTCTGGACCGCAACGACGAAGCCTACGCCGCCTTCGGCCGCGCCGGCGCCAGCTCAAGCACCTCCTACCGCACCAAATTCAACGCCCGCATCAAGCAAAGCGAGGTTTTTGCCGGCTCAGACATCGAACCCGAAGTCAAGGCCCTCCGACGCATGACGCGCTACGACCGCAACAAGGAGTATCTCGACCAAATATACTACGCCATCGGCAACCTCTACCTCTCGCGCGGCGACACCGCTCACGCCATCGAGAACTACGTCATCGCCAACGACAAATCCACCCGAAACGGCGTCGACAAAGCCATCAACCAGATTACCCTCGGCGAGCTTTACTTCGCCCAGCGAAACTATGAGCTGGCACAGCCCTGCTACTCCGAGGCCGTGCCCCAGCTCCCGCAGTCATACCCCGGCTTCAAGGCCATCAAGCGCCGCTCCGACGTGCTCGACGAGCTGGCCGTCTACTCCGGAAACGTTAACCTTCAGGACTCGCTGCTGCGTCTGGCGGCCATGACCCCCGAGGAGCGCGACGCCGTCATAGCCCGTATCATCGACGACCTCAAGAAGCGCGAGCGCGAGGAAGCCGAAAATGCCGCCCGCGAGGAGTATCTCGCCAATCAGGCCGCACAGGGCGACCAGCTCGGAACCGGCAACACACAGTCCTTTGTGCTCAACACCGACAATTCGTGGTACTTCTACAACACCGCCACCCGCAACGCCGGCAAGACCGAATTCCAGCGCCGGTGGGGCTCGCGTAAGCTCGAGGACAACTGGCGCCGGCGAAACAAGGCAACTTTCAGCGTCGACGACTTCGAGGAGGCCGACGCCAACTCCGACGCCGCCGACTCTGAGGAGGGCGAGGCTCCGGCCGACTCTACGGCCACCCCCGAAGACCCCACGGCGGCACAGCGTGCCTCCGACCCTCACTTCCCGGAGTACTATCTGGCCCAAATCCCTATGACCGACGAGGATAAAGCCACCTCTCACGAGGTAATCCAGGAAGGCCTCTTCAACATGGGCGTTATCCTCAAGGACAAACTGGAGGACTTTCCGGCCTCGCGGGCCGAGTTCGACCGCCTCCTGCGCGACTACCCCGACAATATCTACCGGCTCGACACCTACCACAACATCTACCTTATGCTCATGCGCGCCGGGCGCACCGCCGAGGCCGAGGAGTTCCGGCTCCGAATCGTCGCCGACTTCCCGGACAGCAAGTATGGTCAGGCCATGACCGATCCCCTCTACCTCGAGAAACTCCGCGGCGCCGACGAGCGCGCCGAAGCCCTCTATCGCCAGACTTACGAGGCATATATGGACAACCGCAACTCCGATGTGCACCGGGCTTATCAGACCATGCAGTCCGAGATGCCCCTGAGCCGAATAATGCCCAAGTTCATGTTCCTCCACGCTTTGGCTTATGTCACCGAAAACCGCCCCGAGGAGTTCAACGCCGTGCTCCGCGACCTTCTGGAGCGCTATCCCGACACCGACATCACGCCCATTGCCACGGAATGGCTCCGCGGCATGGCGCGAGGACGGCAGCTCCACTCACCCGAAAGCAACGTGCGCGGCATGATATGGGACATGCGCCTCTCCAACGACAGTATTCCCGCCGCCGAGGGCGCCGCTACCTTCGAGCTCAACCCCGAGTCGAACCAGCTGCTCGTTTTCACTTATCCCACCGACCGGGTCGACACACGCCTGCTCCTCTACGAGGTGGCGCGCCATAATTTCCGTTCTTTCTTCGTGCGCGACTTCGACCTGGAGACCATGAACTTCGGCCGACTCGGCCTGCTGGTGGTCCACGGCTTCGCCAACATGGACGAACTCAACCACTACCGCGCCGTAATGGCAGCCTCGCCCGAGTTCCGCCTGCCGGCCGACGTGCGGCCCGTGGTAATCAGCGAAGCCGACTTCCAGACCCTTCTCACCCAGGGCCGCAGCTTCGAGGAGTATTTCCGCTACCGCGAGGAGCAGAACTACATCGACGCCCAGGCCGACATCCTTGCGCCCATCCAGCTCCAGACCCTGGAGGAAGCCGAGCAGGAAGCCGCCGAGGCTCCCGAACTCACCGTTCCCGAGCCGGAAGAAGAGCCCGCAGCCCAGGAAGAAGAGCCGATACTTTCCGAACCCGAAGCAGCTCCCGCTGCGCCGGCGCCGACTCCTGCGCCTGCACCGACTCCCGCGCCTGCTCCGACTCCGGCCCCGGCCCCGGTGGTGCCGCAAATCCCACAAGGCTCGGAGGGCGACGACCCCCTTCTGGACGATTGACGCAAAAATTTGCGGATGAGTGGCCCGATGTCGCAGATTATTGTTAATTTTGCAAATTCAATCTCTATTATTCCGCAAAGATGAACGTAGCTATTGTTGGCGCCTCCGGCGCCGTTGGGCAGGAATTTATCAAAGTGCTGGCCGACACCGGCTTCCCCGTAGACCGCCTCAGCCTTTTTGGCAGCGCCCGCAGCGCCGGGCGCCGCTATCCCTGGCGCGGCGGCCTCTCCGAGCCCGTGCAGGAGCTGGGCGCCGATCCGGATGCCTTCCGCAATGTTGACTTCGCCTTTGTTAGCGCCGGAGCTTCCGTCAGCCGCCAGTACGCCGAGATGATAACGGCCCACGGCGCGTTGATGATCGACAACTCCAGTGCCTTCCGCATGGACTCCGATGTGCCTCTGGTGGTGCCGGAGGTCAACGGCGACGACGCTTTCCACACCCCGCGCCGAATAATCGCCAACCCCAACTGCACAACTATCCAGATGGTGGTGGCACTTAACCCGATCAACCGCCTGTCGCCCCTGCGACGCGTGCACGTGGCAACCTATCAGGCCGCCAGCGGTGCCGGCGCCGCCGCCATGGAGGAGCTCCGCAACCAGACGGCGCAGATTGTGGCCGGCGAGGAGCCTACAGTGAATAAATTCGCTGCCCAGCTGGCTTTCAACCTCATTCCGCATATCGACGTCTTTGCCGACGACGATTATACCCGCGAGGAGCTGAAAATGTTCCACGAAACGCGCAAAATCATGCACTCGCCCGAGCTTGCCGTCAGCGCAACCTGCGTGCGCGTGCCGGTGATTCGCGCCCACAGCGAGGCCATATGGGCCACGGCGTCGTCGCCCCTCGACCCGGCCGAGGTCCGCGCAGCCTTCGAGAGCGCTCCCGGCATCGTACTTATGGACGGCCACACCGCAGCGGCTTATCCCATGCCCCTGGAGGTGAGCGGCACCGACCCCGTCTACGTGGGCCGCATACGCCGCGACCTCTCCGACCCCTGCACGGTGGCTTTCTGGGCCGTTGCCGATCAGATTCGCAAAGGCGCGGCCCTCAATGCCGTGCAGATTGCCGAATATATCCTCTCCCACAAAGCCTGACGGCGCCCTCACCGCAAAAAGCACAAACTGAAGCATGCCTCCTCCCCTGGTCACACAACCGGTGCAAATCTTCCTGATTGTTCTGACAATCATCCTGTTTGCGCCGCTGCTGCTCAACCGGCTCAAGATTCCGCACATCATCGGAATGATTGTGGCCGGCGTGATCATCGGCCCTTACGGCTTCAACATACTTGCCAACGACACCAGCTTCGCCGTCTTCGGTCAGGTCGGCCTGCTCTACCTTATGTTCCTGGCGGGCTTGGAAATAGACATGTTCCACCTGCGTCTGAACCTTCGGCGCGGCCTCTTCTTCGGCGTGCTCACCCTGGTGGTGCCCCTTGTGGCGGGAGTGTTTACCAGCGTCTATCTCCTTGATCTGGACTGGACTACCTCGCTGCTGTTAGGCTCGATGTACGCCTCGCATACCCTGCTTTCCTACCCCGTGGCCGCACGTATGGGCCTGACGCGTGCTCCGGCGGTGCTCATCGCAATCGTGGGCACCATCATCGCCGTAGTGGGCGCCCTGCTTGTGCTGGCCGCTGCCGTCGACGTTGCCCGCGAGGGCGAGCTGCAGCCCGGGCGCATGGTCCTTCTGGGCCTTCGCATGACCGTGTGGGTCGCCCTGCTGCTGTATGCCTACCCTCGCATAACGCGCTTCTTCTTCAAGCGCTACTCCGACAAGGTCATACAGTACGTCTTCGTTCTCGCCATGGTCTTTCTGGCCTCGGTGAGCGCTCAGTTGGCGGGTTTGGAGCCGGTGCTGGGCGCCTTCTTCGCCGGGCTTTTGCTCAACCGCTATATACCTGTAGCCTCGCCGCTTATGAGCTCCATAGAGTTTGTGGGCAACGCCATCTTCATACCCTACTTCCTCATCGGAGTGGGCATGATGATCAATATCCGCGTGCTGGCCAACGGCGACACCATCGCCGTGAGCGCCATCATGCTCACCGTGGCCCTGACCTCGAAGTGGCTGCCGGCTTGGATAGCGCAGAAAGCCTCCGGCCTCGACGCCAACAGCCGCAACGTGATGTTCGGTCTGACGGCGGCACATACGGCAGTGGCCTTGGCTGTTGTCAACGTTGGCTACCACCTGGGGATGTTCGACGAGGTTGTACTCAACAGCACCATCGTGGTCATCATGATTACCTGCGCGCTGGCCCCCATCATCACCGCCGGGGCCGCCGCCCGCCTCAAGGTGAAGATTATGGAGTCGGAGGGCGACGACGTGATCCGCGGCACGCGGGTCAACAACACCCTCATCCCCGTCGCCAACCCGCTTACGGCGCCGGCGCTGATGGAGATGGCGCTGCTGATGCGCAACAACCGCGGCAAGCACAATTTCTACGCCCTCCACGTCCGCAACGACAACACCGGGGCCGCAAAAGCCATATCGCGCAACTCGCTGGACGCCGCCCAGAAGGCGGCGGCCGCCGCCGATGTGCTCGTAACGCCGCTCGACCGCTACGACCTCAACACCGTCACGGGCGTGCTCAACGCCATCGAGGAGCGCGACGTCACCGAAGTGCTGCTGGGTATGCACCGGCGCGCCACAGTCATCGACAGTTTCTTCGGCAACAAAATCGAGCAGCTGCTCAAGGCCACCAACAAGATGCTCATCATCACCCGGTGCTACATACCGGCGGCAACGCTGACCCGCATAGTGGTTTGGGTTCCCGAGTCGGCGCAGTACGAAACGGGCTTCAGCCGCTGGGTGCGCGCCGTCTGCCGCCTTACGCGCCAGGTAGGCTGCCGAATCATCTTCCACTGCACCGCCGACGTGCAGCCCCTCATCCGCGGCGTGCTCTACGCCGAGAACTTCGGCATACGCTGCGAGTTTGCCACCGTGGAGGGTTTCGACGACTTCATCCTGCTGGCCAACAAGATAATGGACGACGACCTGCTCGTGGTGGTCGGCGCGCGGCCCCAGTCAGTGTCGTACCGCGTGGAGATGACCGACCTGCCGGTATTCCTGCAGCGCCACTTCTCGCGCAACAACCTGATGGTCATCTACCCCGAGCAGTTCGGCGAGCACACCGCGCTAATGTCGTTCACCGACCCGCTGGCCTCCGACGTCACCGCCACCCCGAGCCCGCTGCTGCAGCGCATCAAGCGCCTGCTGCGCAAATACTCGGGGGCATAAAACTCTCGGGGGCATAAAACTAATGTGGCAACGCCGTCACGGTGTCGCCACATTAGATAATAAACCAATCATTATCACATTTCTTGCAATGGAAAAAGTAATTTTGCTATGTACTATTACAACGCCGGCCCGTTGAAATGGTTCAGGCAAAACCAACTTTTTTTGAAAAAATCCGCCCCTACTCAGCTATCACCCACTCCTACAGCGCTTTATATTTGCAATTATTTTTCAAAAAGTTCAAAGGATTCCGAGCGGTCGGGGTTCTATGAAATCTCCGGGTAGGCAAAGTGCGCGGATTGGGGAAAAATGCTTATCTTTGCATCACCAACCTAACCAATCGCACATGAACCTACGCAATATATCGGCCGCCGCTGCTGTTCTGGTCCTGGGGACTCTGGGAGCCGGCGCCGCCCTGCCTATGCGCAGTCAGGCCGTGGCAGGCATTGCCCCATATGTTTATCCGGCCAACAGCGCCGCCAAGGCCGACGTAACCTTTATGCCGGACGGGCAGAGCTACGTTGAGCGCAGCGCCGACGGGCGCCGGCTGGTGGTGCGGAAGATTACCGACGGCAGCGAGCTGTCGACTCTCTTCGACATCACCAATACTCGCCAGACTACCCTTCCGGACTTCGAAGGCTTTATACTCAGCCCCGACGCCAGCCAGATTCTGCTCTGGCGCATGGCGGAGCCGGTCTACCGCCGCTCCTTCGAGGCCGAATACTATGTCTACGAGGTGCGTTCGCGCCTGCTGCGGCCGCTGTCGACACAGTTCGCCCGTCAGCGCGACCCGCTTTTCTCGCCCAACTCGCGCATGGTGGCCTTCGTGGCCGAAGGCAATATATACTGCGCCAAGCTCGACTATCAGACTGAGGTGGCCGTGACCGAAGGCGGCACGCCCGACGGCACTATTTTCGGCGCCACCGATTGGACCTACGAGGAGGAGTTCGGCGTCACCTCGGCCATGACCTGGGCGCCGGACAATCTCAACCTTTGCTATCTGAGCTTCGACCAAAGCGAAGTGCCGATGTACTCTCTGCCGGTCTACCGCGGCACGTGCGACCCCCGCGAGGAATACAGCCTCTATCCGGGCACGCTCGAATACCGCTATCCCGTGGCCGGCGAGCCCAACTCGACAGTGCGTCTGCACAGCTACGACGTCGAAACCCGCAAAACCAAGCACATCGAGCTGCCCGGCAATCCGCACTATATCCCGCGCGTGGAGTATGGTCCGGACCCCGACCATCTTATGGCCGCCACCCTCAACCGCGACCAGAACCACTACGAGATATTCTCGGTCAATCCGCGAAGCACCGTAAGCCGCTCGGTCTATACGCAGGATTCGCCGGCTTGGATCGAACCTATTGCATATGAGTCGCTTTGGCTTGGCGAAAACGGCTTCGCCGTTGCCTCCGACGCCGACGGCTACACCCGGTTCACCCTCTACACCTATGCCGGCGCGCCGCAGGCCACACTGACCCCGGCGGGACAGGACGCCACCGACTTCTACGGCATCTCCTCCAACGGCACCGCGTACTGGCAGGCGGCGGCTCCGACGCCTCTGGACCGCACCGTCTACGCCCGCGATGCCCGCGGACGCATCAGCGCCGTCAGCGCCGAGAGCGGCTTCGCTTCGGCCGCCTTCTCGCCGGATATGGCCACTATGGTGCTCACCGCCAGCGACCCGGCGACACCGCCTGTGGTTTCGCTCTGCAAGGCCAACGGCAATAGCCTGCGCGTGCTTCAGGACAACTCCGCGCTGGCCGCCCACGCCGCGCCCCTGAAGGCCACCAAGGAATTTTTCAGTTTCAACGCCGGGGGCCGCGAGCTGAACGGATATATAGTCAAGCCGACCAATTTCGACGCTTCGCGGCGCTACCCTGTTGTCATGACGCAGTACAGCGGCCCGGGCAGCCAGAGCGTGCTGCGCAAGTGGAGCCTGGACTGGGAGGACTATTTTGCGGCGCAAGGATTCATCGTGATGTGCGTCGACGGCCGTGGCACCGGCGGCCGTGGCACCGAGTTCCGCACGTGCGTCTACCGCAACCTTGGCACTTATGAGACCGAGGACCAGCTTGCCGCGGCGCGCTACGCCGCTACGCTGCCCTACGTCGACGGCTCGCGCATCGGCATCTGCGGCTGGAGCTACGGCGGCTATGAGACCCTGATGGCGGCCAGCGCCGAGAATGCGCCCTACGCCGCCGCCGTGGCCATCGCCCCGGTGACCGACTGGCGCTTCTACGACACTGTCTACACCGAGCGCTACATGCTCACTCCGCAGCAGAACGAAGGCGGCTACAACACCTCGTCGGCGCTTCGCCGGGCAACCTCCCTGGCCTGCCCGCTGTTGGTAATGTACGGCACCCTCGACGACAATGTCCACCCGGCCAACACCCTGCAGTACGTTTCGGCCCTGCAGAGCGCCGGCATTCTGGCGGATATGTTCGTGTTTCCCAACATGAACCATTCCATCAACGGCTGCAACGCCCGCTCGGTTGTCTACGGCCGAATGTTCGAGTATTTCAATTCCAAATTGCGCTGACACCATGCAATACCATCAAAGACCCCGCAGCGAGACGGCCGTAAGGACCATCTTCGCCACCATGTGGCGCAACTGGGCGCTTGCCGCCGGCGCGATTATCCTGCCTATACTATGCGCGCTGGTGCTTCGTCGAATGTGGATACCCTTTGTGTGCTTTGCCGAGATATATGCCCTGACCCTGTTGGGTCGCTCACGCCTCTTTGAGGGCATTGGCCGGTGCACGCTGACCCTCCGGGTTGCCGTGCGCATTCTGGCGGTGGCCGCCGTGGTCATGCTGGGCATCAACATACTTTGCACCGACTTTCTCATTCCCAAGGTCATCCATCTGCATCTTTACAATCAGGAGATACCCTTCATCACCTCCCTGGTGATATTCCCCTCGGCGGTGGTGGTATGCGCCGTAACCCTGCTGACGGGCACCATCGACAGCCGTTGCCGCTCGTGCCGGCGCCTCAACAACTTCTACGCCGGCGACAGCATTATCGGCACGGTCTATTTCCGCGAAGCCAAATACCAGGTTTCCATGCTCCTTCTGGTTAGTCTGCTTTTGGGAGCGGTGGAGTATTGGTACTACTTTGCGCGCTACATAAACTCCGACATCAACGCTCCGGACCGCTTCTTCTTCATCTACATGCCCGGGGTGGTCTACGCAGTTTCGCTCGTGGTGATGATAGCCCGCTACGCCAATATGTATACCCTCTATATGGCTGTGGACGAAGCTCGTCCTGAGCGCGCCAACACAACGCGAGTGCGTTTTCTGGTGTTCTGCGAGAACGACCTGCTCCTCCACATGGGCGAAAACGGCCTTTGGGACACTCCGGTGGAAACCATTGTCGGCCACCGCCGCGGCATGGGCGACGAAGAGGCGCGCTTCCTCTTCACCGAGCTTACTTCGCTTACCGACTTCAACCTGCGCTACTGCTATACCAGCGACGACATCGCCGCCGGCGCCAACACTATTCATTTCGCCGTCTTCGTAGGCGCCGAGGGTAGTGTCCGGGTGGGCAGCAAGGAAGACCGTTGGTTCAACCCCTATATGCTCGACTGCGGGCTCCAAAGCGGCACCATAGCGGGCACGCTGGCCAACGAGCTGTTCAGAATCCACACCATCACCATGGCTTGGAAGACCTACGACCGCCATGGGCGCCGCCTCTATCCGGTGAAGCACTATCGGCCCACCTTCCGCTTCTCCGATATGCCCGACTGGGATGTGGACTATGACGATACGAGCTGGTTCTCAGTGGCATACAACAACGAAGACCGCAGCTTCTTCCGGCTTCGCGCCCTGTGGAACCGCGTCACCGGCATTCTCGACCGTAGCACCCGGCCTCAATGAAGTCGGCTCCGCTGATAGCCATCGTCGGCCCGACGGCCTCCGGCAAGACGGCGCGCGGGGTGGACCTTGCAAGGCGCATCGGGGGCGAAATAGTCAGCGCCGACAGCCGTCAGGTCTACCGCGGCATGGACGTGGGCACCGGCAAGGACCTTGCCGACTACGGCACCGACGTGCCATACCATCTCATCGACGTGGCTCCGGCCGGCTACCGCTACAATCTCTTTGAATACCTGCGCGATGCCCGCGCCGCTATCGACGACATCCGCGGCCGCGGCCGTGTGCCCGTAGTGGTCGGAGGCACGGGTATGTACGTCGAAAGCCTCCTCAAGGGCATCGAGATGCCCGAGGTGCCCCGCAACGAAGATCTGCGCCGTCGTCTGGCTTCGAAGACGCTCGAAGAGCTCACCGCCATGCTTGCGGCCATACGCCCGCTCCACAACACAACCGACACCGACACTCCGGCACGGGCGATGCGGGCTCTGGAGATTGAGGATTACTACGCCCGCAACCCCGAAGAAGCTCGCAAGGCCCGCCGGGGCTGCCCCTTGGACGCGCTGATAGTGGGTGTCGACGTGCCGCGCGACGACCGTCGGCGGCTCATCACGGCGCGCATGCGACGCCGCTTCGACAGCGAGGATATGCTCGGCGAGGTCAGGCAGCTCGTGGCCGACGGCGTCGACCCCGAAAATCTAATTTACTATGGTCTGGAGTACAAATACCTAACCCTACACCTTCTCGGGCGCATCAGCCGGCAGGAGATGGAGCAGGGCCTGGAAACGGCCATACATCAGTTCGCCAAACGTCAGATGACGTGGTTCCGGGGTATGGAGCGACGTGGATTCACCATCCGGTGGCTGCCCTACGACCTGGCGCCGGCCGAATTTACCGACCGTGTGGTCGAGCTTTGGAAGGCGTTATGAAGGCCGGAGCGCTGATAGTATTTGCATTGCTAGCTGTGGCTGCCGAATCGGCCTTTGGCGGTGTTCCCGACCGCATTGTCTACCACAGCCGAGTGGCCCCGGCAGCTATGCGGAGCGGGCGGGTGGCGCTCGTATGGGCCGACAGCATCCGATTTGAGGTCGAAGTGCCGCCCTCCGGCGCCGATTCGCCGGACTACGGTTTCGATGCGGCCTATTCCTACTTCCGAGGCGACTCCGCCATAGCCACCGGTACCTTCTCCGACCACTATCCGGCCGCGCGAGCCGGAATGAGCCTCAAATTCATCCTTGAAGACGGCCGGGCATATGTGGAAGCCGGCGCCACTACCGCAAAAGTGACTTTGCCGGTGCAGTTCGACGCCGTGACCGACAGCATTTTTCTCGAAAATCCGGATGGTTTGCGCCTTGTTGGGCAAAGTTGCCTGACCGACACCATAGCTGCTCCGCGATTCGCACCTTTCGGGAGCGTCGCCGCCCTCGTCGAGGCCGTAGAGGCATCTTCCGACCCCGCCACAGCCCTCTGGAGCTATCTCGACCGCAACACCAACCACCGACGGGCCATGCCCGGCGGAAACTACCGGCTAGCGACCATCCCCGACGGCGACGGCGGCTATTGGGTTGTCTATCTGGGCGGAGCGACTGTCAACGCTGACCTTTGGGAGCCACTACGAATCAAGGGGCACCTGGTCAAAACGCCCTTCAGCAACCACTACGACCTCGAATGGCTTGGCGCTACCGGACGCGCCGTCAGCAGCGAAGCCTACGCCACCCTCGACCCGAGCACCGGCATCCTCACCCTAAGCTTTCCCCTCCACAACTCCGAGCTCCGATTCCGCAAGGCTAATCTCCGATAGCGTCGGCGATGGCGCGGGCGAACTGGGCCGGGCAGGACGTGCCGCGGCCTTTGCAGTCGATGTCGTTGAGGCGCTCGACCAGCGTTTGGGCCGGCATACCCTCGGCCAGACGGGCCACGCCCTGAGTATTGCCGTGGCAGCCCCCGGTGAAGACAACGTTGCGAACGGTGCCGTCGTCGGCGAGGTCGAAATCTATACGGCGTGAGCACACGCCGACGGGAGTATATGTAACGTGTTGCATAACAAAAAAAATTACAATCCAAAAAAAGCCGGCGAGACGCCGGCTTGTGCCCGAAATGGGACTCGAACCCATACGGCCGCTATGGCCAAGGGATTTTAAGTCCCTCGTGTCTACCATTCCACCATTCGGGCGCGGCACGGCAAAGTTACGCATTTTTTGCTACCCAGCCAAATTTCACCCTACCTTAAGACAGTGGGCTGTCGTCGAGGGGTTCCAAAAGTGCGGTAATGTCGGGAATTTTGCTTAACTTTGCGGTGGCCAAGCAGGGAACCGGGTGCGAGTCCCGGACAGTCCCGCTGCTGTGAGCCCTGAAAACACCTGCGCACAATGCCACTGGGTCACCCCGGGAAGGCGCGCGGGGACTGGGGCGAGTCAGAATACCTGCGGCCGAATCCAATGTGGAACCGCGACCCGCGAGGACGGGCGCCTCCTCCGCGGCACCGCGCAAGCTGCCGCCAGGGCGCATGGTCATCCCGGGCTTAAAGCCATTTTCTGCACAATGCGCTTCATATCAGTTATCATTCTGCTGTCGTATGCTGTCCTTTCGGCCTTCGGAGCCAATCCGGCGCCCGACGACACTGTGCATCTCGACGCCGTGGTGGTCACGGCTCGCCAGAATTTCAAGGACGTCATTCCGGCGCAGACACTTCGCGGCGCCGAGCTCGAGGGCTTGCGCTCGCAGAGCGTGGCCGATGCCCTTCGCTACTTCTCGGGCGTT
Source organism: uncultured Porphyromonadaceae bacterium (assembly GCA_900541865.1). Taxonomy (GTDB): domain Bacteria; phylum Bacteroidota; class Bacteroidia; order Bacteroidales; family Muribaculaceae; genus CAG-873. Next base: position 46,292 of record UQLO01000020.1, read on the forward strand.
CAGCTCAAGGACTACGGCGGTGTGGGCGGCATCAAGACGGTCAATATACGCAGTATGGGCACCAACCATATGGGGGTGTACTACAACGGGGTCGAGCTTGGCAACGCGCAGAACGGCCAGGTCGACCTTGGCAAGTACTCGATGGACAACGTTGAGGCCATATCGCTCTACAACGGCCAGCGGAGCAACGTGTTCCAGAGCGCCCGCGAGTTCGGCAACGCCGGCAGCATCTATATCACCACGCGCGTTCCTCGCTTCGCGCCGGGCAAAACGAGCAATATGCGGGCCGGCTTCCGCACGGGATCGTTCGACTACATAAATCCTTACATCACCTTCGAGTACAAGCTGAGCGAGAGCCTGAGCGCATCGTTCAGCGGCGAGTGGGTCAACGCTTCGGGCAAGTACAAGTTCCGCTACCGGCGTGTGACGCCTTCGGGCGACCTTGCCTACGACACCACGGCGACTCGCCAGAACGGCGACATCGACGCCATCCGCTTCGAAGGCGGCCTCAACGGCACGCTGTCGAACAAGGGCTACTGGAAGGCTTATATCTACCACTACAACTCGGAGCGCGGTGTGCCGGGGGCCATTGTCAACAACGTGTGGCGTCGCGGCGAGCGCCTCTGGGACCGCAACTCCTTCGCGCAGGCCTCGGGCGAATACCGCTTTTCGCGGCTTTACAGCGCGCGGGTGAATTTCAAGTACGCTTTCGACTACACGCGCTATGTCAACAACGACGACAAGCTCATCAAAGTCGACAACGTCTATAAGCAGAAGGAAGTCTATTTCTCGTGGGCCAACCGCTTCAACATCCGGCCCAACTGGGAGGTGTCGGCGGCCTACGACCTGCAGTGGAACGGTCTGAGCGAGTATATGAGCGTGCACCGGCTTACGCACTGGGCGTCGTTGGCGACAGCTTTTTCGGCGGGCGAGGTGCTTCGCGTGCAGGCCAGCGCCCTTGCCACCATAGTCGACGAGGAGCAGCGCGACCGCGACAACGCTCCCGACAAATTCAAGTTCACCCCGGCGGTGTTCGCCTCGCTGAAGCCGCTTCGGGCGCACAATCTGGTTGTTCGCGCCTTCTACAAGCAGAGCTACCGCATGCCGACCTTCAACGACCTGTACTACACCGACATGGGCAATGCATATCTCAAGCCCGAAACGGCGATACAGTACAACGCCGGTGTGCTCTACGACATTGAGCCGGCCATACCGTGGCTGACTTATCTTCGCGTTGGCGCCGACGTGTACTACAACGACGTCAAGGACAAAATCGTGGCCTACCCCAAGGGGCAGCAGTTCCGCTGGACCATGCTCAATCTGGGGCGGGTGCACATCACCGGCATCGACGCCCAGCTCTGGGCCACCTTTCAGCTGCCGGCGCATATCGAGCTTACCACCAAATTCCAGTACACCTACCAGAAAGCTATCGACGTTACCAATCCCGCCGACAACTACTACCGCCACCAGATACCCTACATACCGTGGCACAGCGGGTCGGCTGTGCTGATGGCGCAGTGGCGCGGCTGGTTCCTGTCGTATTCCTACATCTACACCGGCGAGCGCTACAACCAGCAGGAAAACATACGCTACAACTATACCCAGCCGTGGTATACCTCGGACGTTGCGCTCAACAAGACCTGGCGAATCCGCAAAGTGAGCCTCAAGGCCACCGTGGAGGTCAACAACCTCTTCAACCAGGACTACGACGTGATTCTGAACTATCCGATGCCCAAGCGCAACTATCGCTTCGGCGTCTCTGTGGAAATATAAACCTCTCTCCAACATGAAATTATTCAAACTCCTCATCCTGGCGGCAGCGGTGACGACGCTGTGGGGCTGCCGGCACGACGAGCTGGTGGTGCCCACAGAGTACGACCTGCTGCCCGACGGCCCGGACACGGAAGCCTCGCCGCCGGGCATGTACCTTCTCAACGAGGGCAATATGGGTTCGAACAAGGCGTCGATCGACTACGTCGACTTCCGCAACGGCTACTACTCGCGCAATCTCTACCCGGAGCGCAACCCGACCGTGGTCAAGGAGCTGGGCGATGTCGGCAACGACATCCAAATCTACGGCTCGCGCCTGTATGCGGTTATCAACTGCTCGCACAAGGTGGAGGTGATGGACAAGCACACCCTTGAGCGCATCGGCCAAATCGACATTCCCAACTGCCGCTATATCCGCTTCAGCCGGGGGCGCGCCTACGTGACGTCCTACGTCGGGCCGGTGCAGATGGACCCCGACGCGCAGCAGGGTGCCGTCTTCGAGGTCGACACCGCCACTTTGCAAATCACCAACCGCTGCACCGTAGGCTACCAGCCCGACGAGCTGGAAATCATGGGCGAGTATATCTACGTGGCCAACTCAGGCGGCTATCGCGCTCCGAACTACGACCGCACCGTCTCGGTGGTGGAGCGCCAGGGTATGAAGCAGGTTCAGAAAATCAACGTAGGCATCAACCTGCACCGCATACGCGCCGACCGCTACGGCAAGCTGTGGGTGACATCGCGCGGCGACTACAACGGCATCCGCTCCAAACTCTTCGTGCTGGAGCGCGAAAGCCGCTGGAGCAAGAATATGGTCGTCGCCGACACGCTCAACATACCGTGCTCGGAGATGGCCATCTGCGGCGACTCGCTCTACTTCTACTCGGCCGAGTGGAGCAACGCCGCCGAGCGCAACGTGGTGTCGTACGGTATCATCGATGTGCGCACCAAGAAGCTGGTTGCCGACAATTTCATCACCGACGGCACCGAGGCCGACATCGAGGTGCCCTACGGCATCGCGGTGAACCCGACCACGGGCGACATCTTCGTTACCGACGCCAAAAACTACGTGTCGTCCGGGCAGCTCCACTGCTATGGCCGCGACGGGCGCCGCAAGTGGTCTGTACGCACGGGCGACATACCCGCCCACATGGTTTTTATGGATGAATAAGGCAATGAAACGCAGTATATTGTACATATTGGCAGGCCTGCTGATGGCGAGCTGCTCGTCGGAGCCGCAGATGGTGGGCATCGGCATCGACGCCGTCTACTCCACCTACCGCATGCGCACCCTGCGGCTGCATCCTGAGTTCAGCGGCACGGGCTACCGCTGGAGTATGGACGGCAGCGACGGCAGCGACTCGGTGGTATGCACCGACCGGACGATGTACTTCGTGGCGCCGTCGGCGGGCGAGTACCGCATCCGGCTCCACATCGACTCACCCACCGACCCCGTCGACCACGAGGTGCTCGTCAAGGTTTGGGACGAGGAGATAGTCTACACGCGCTACATCACCGCCGTCCACGAATACCGGCCGGCGCCGGGACAGTTCGTCAACGAGCTGCCCAAATACGAGGCGGGCGACACCGAGGCCACCATGTGCGCCAAGGTGCTCGACTGCATAGGGGGTCGCAACGACATTCTGGTGAGTCTTGGCGCCTACGGCGGCTACGTGACCTTCTCCTTCGACCATACTGTTCTCAACGTGCCGGGCGAATACGATTTCCGCATCGACGGCAACGCCTTCTACGCCGCCACCAACCCCAATCCCGACGCCCCGGACGAGGGGGGCTCGTCGGAGCCGGGAATAGTGATGGTGTCGCTCGACGAAAACGGCAACGGCCTGCCGGACGACACCTGGTACGAGCTTGCCGGCTCGGAATACCACAGCTCGGCGACGGCCCACGGCTACTCTGTGACTTATCGGCGGCCGGCGGCCGACCACGAGGCGGTGCGGGTCGACAACACCATCATCGACGGTGAATATATCGGCTACACGGCCTCCGACGGCACCGAGGGCTATATCCAAAAACTCATCTACCACCGCCAGGACTACTGGCCGGCCTGGATCGACGCCGAGACGCTCACCTTCCGCGGCTCGCGGCTGGCGCCGAACGCCGTCGACGAGAGCGGACAAGGGTCGTACTACGTGCAGTACTCCTACCCGTGGGGCTACGCCGACAACCAGCCCAACAATATGTCGGACCGCGTCAGCTTCAACATCGATTGGGCGGTCGACTCGCTCGGCCGGCCGGTGCGGCTGCCGGGCGCCGACTTTATCCGCGTCTACACCGCCATCCAGCAGCAGTGCGGCTGGCTGGGCGAGACGTCGACCGAAATATCGCGCGCCGAAGACCTCCACATTCAATAAACTCAACCATAATCTGATATGAAAAAGCTCCTCCTTGCCCTGGCTGCCCTGGCCATAGCGACCGGCGCCCGCGCCTTCGACGAAAACGACCTCACCAGCGGCGTTTTTGTGCTCAACGAAGACTGGTATGGCCACCAGAACTCGACCATAAATATGTGGTATCCCGACCAGGACGACCCCTTCGGCAACGTCTACTACCGCGTGTTCCAGTCCAAAAATCCGGGACATGAGATAGGCTGCACCGCGCAGTACGCCCAAATTTTCGGAGGCCGCATCTACATAATGGCCAAGCAGCACATGGATCCGGGCACGCACACCCCGGGCGGACGGCTTACGGTGGCGCAGGCCTCGACAATGGGCATGCTGGAGCAGTTTCAGGTCATCAACCCGCTGGGGATACCCTCGACCACGGGAACGTCGTCGAGCGCGCTGGGCGACGGCCGCGCCTGCTGCGGCGTCACTCCCGAGAAGGTATACCTTGGCACCAACAACGGCATCTACATCTACAACACGTCGTCGCGCACCATCTCCGGGCCTATCGAAGGCACCGCCAACCCGCTCATAACGGGCCAGGAGCAGACGCAGGACGGCCAAGGGCCGCTCTACCGGAACCAAATCGGCATGATGATACGCCTTCAGGACTATGTGCTGGCCATTCAGCAGGATCGCGGAGTGCTGGTTATCGATCCGGTGAGCGACAGCGTGCTGCGAGTCATCGAAGGCTGCTTCAGCACTATGGTGCAGGCTGCCGACGGCAGTGTGTGGGTAGGCGAGAACCTTGCGGACCCCAACGCCGTCAATAAGTTCGGCGTTCCGCTCAACCAATATCCCTACGGCACCGACGGTGACGCCTGGGACGGCCGCGGCCTTCTCCGCATCGACCCCTATACCCTTGCCACCGAGCGCATCACCATCAGCCTCGCCGAAGCGGGCGTGCCGCAGAGCTGGTATGCCTGGACAGCGGGCAAACTGACGGCGTCGGCCAAGCGCAACTGCCTCTATTTCACCTATGCCGTGCCGTCGGCCGGTCTCGACATGCGCTACTACGACACCCACCTCTTCCGCTTCGACACCGACACCCGCGAGTGCACTCTCATCTACGACGCCTCCGAAGAAGACCTTAACTTCTACGGTTGCTCGGTGCGCGTGAGCCCTGTCGACGACGAGCTGTACTGCAACTTCTTCGTGGGACGCAACATAGCGGCCACGCAGTGGATCTACCGCCGGTTCGCCGACAACGGCGCCTCCACCGACGCTCTCCGCGAAACCGCCGCCGCTCAGCTGATCGACAATTACTGGTATCCGGCGCTGTTTGTCTTCCCCGACAATGCCGCACCGGTGGTGTCGGGGATGCCGACCGACATCGAACTCTCCGACGGACCCGAAACCATCGACCTGCGCGGCAAGGCCACCGACGCCGACAGCCCGGCGGCGGCCATAGTGACCCGCATCACCGGCAACACCAATCCGGCAGCGGTGGCCGCCACCATAGTTGGCGGCGAGCTGACCCTCACGCCGGGCATGGAGTCGGGCACGGCCGATATCACCGTGCAGTTCGACTCCAACGGCCTGACGGCCGATGCCACCGTCAGCGTGACAAACCCCACCAGCGGCATCAGCGCGGCCACCGCGCAGGCCCTCACCCTGCGGCGCGCCGGCAACCGGCTGACCGTAGGCGGCATAGCCGGCGCCGACGGCACCCCGGTAAGCGTCTACAACGCCCAGGGCGCATTGGTTGCCACCGGCACTTCGACCGGCGGGACGGCGCGCCTCACCGTCCCCGCCTCCGGCCTGCTCATCGTCCGCACCCCCGCCGCCGCCGCCAAAACCCTCTGACCAAAACAAGCCCGGGGCGACAACCCCGGGCTTATTGTATAAAAGAAAGTTTGCTCAAGGTTAAGGGGAGTTATACAGGCTCCGGACTTCAGAGAGACTGTGGATCTGGCCGTTCCACTTGGGAAAATTGCCCGACACGCGGCTTCGCTGATGATGTCGACATCTACCGCGCGTCAAGGCTCTGGGGCGGGGATTTGCAATCCCCGCTGACCGGGCGAAACTAACTTTCTCCGAGCAAAGGAGATTTGCAATCCGCGCTACATAAATGTGTCTAATCTATTGAAGGAGAACCCCATAAGGGTTCAATAGGACAGCCCCCGAAAACGCCCCACCACATAGAAGCCGCGACCCCGTCAGGGGGTCGAACACGGTCCGCAGACGCCTTTGGGCTGATTTCGCGGAGGTTCGACCCCTGACGGGGTCGCTGACATCTAAGAGACCGATGTATCCCGGGGCTGTCGCCCCGCGCTACTTTATTGAACCCCTACAGGGTTCTTTTTCATTGGGCTACCGATGTCCGGGATTTTCTGTGGGTCGCCGACATCTAAGAGACCGATGTGACCCGGGGCTGGCGCCCCGCGCTACTTTATTGAACCCCTACGGGGTTCTTTTTCATTGGTCTACCGATGTCCGGGATTTTCTGTGGGTCGTTGACAT
>UQLO01000021.1 GCA_900541865.1 uncultured Porphyromonadaceae bacterium
CGCCGAGGCATTCTTCTTTCGCGGGCATTCCCTTCGGGATGGGCGAGGGCTGAAGCCCTCGGTCCATGCGTTGGCGGGCGTTTGCGAGCTGGGCGGCAACGCCGCGATATGGAGTGACGGCTTCAGCCGTCACCGACCCGCCGAGGCATTCTTCTTTCGCGGGCATTCCCTTCGGGATGGGCGAGGGCTGAAGCCCTCGGTCGATGCGTTGGCGGGCGTTTGCGAGCAGGGCGGCAACGCCGCGATATGGAGTGACGGCTTCAGCCGTCACCGACCCGCCGAGGCATTCTTCTTTCGCGGGCATTCCCTTCGGGATGGGCGAGGGCTGAAGCCCTCGGTCCATGCGTTGGCGGACGTTTGCGAGCTGGAAGCTCGCCCTCCTTGGGGCGTCAGCCAATTTTCAATTTTCCATTTTCAATTACTCCGAGGGGTCGGAGGTCAGTCGGGATTGCGGCCTTCGGGGACTTCGGTGCGGAGGTGGTAGTGGTTTCGGAGGCCTTCGAAGGCATCGGGGTCGGCTTTGAGTGCGTCGGTGTCGAGTGTGGGGTCGTAGCTTTGTGTGAGGTCTCGGAAGCTCACGCATCCTGCCGGCGCCGGCGGCAGAGGCTGGTCGACGGTTACACGCGGCAGCATGAACATGGTGGTTACGGCGTCCATAACGACTTGGCTGGCGCGTATTTTGCCCTCGCGGGAGTATCCGGCGATGTGGGGAGTCGCGATGGCAGCGTCCTTGAGGAGCTCGCGGTCGATGTCGGGCTCGTTTTCCCAGCAGTCGATGATTAGGGGCCCTGTTTTGCCGGTTCGGTGAGCGTCGACCACGGCCTGAGTGTCGAAGACGGGACCGCGCGAGGAGTTAATGAGCACGGGTGCGCGTCGCAGCTTGGTCAGGAAGGCCTCGTCGACCATATGGTGAGTCGGATGTTCGCCGGAGCGGGTGTAGGGAACGTGGAAGGTTATGATGTCGGCCCGGGCGGCTATATCGTCGAGCGAACACCACTCGCCGGAGTCGCCGGCCTGTTGGCGTGGCGGGTCGCAGCGCAGCACTTTCATGTCGAACCCCCGTGCCCAGTTTTCGACGATGGAGCCGACGTGACCGAGGCCTACAATGCCTATAGTCAGGGTGTGGAGCGGGCGGTTCACTACCGCCAGCAGGGAGGCGAAAACATACTGCGCCACGGCCGGAGCATTGCACCCCGGGGCATTTACTACCGTGATGCCGCGCTCGGCGCAGTAGGGCAGGTCGATGTGGTCTGTGCCGATGGTGGCCGTTGCGATGAGCTTGCAGGCGCTTTTGTCGAGCAGCTCAGCGTTGCAGGCCGTTCGGGTTCGCACCACCAGCGCGGCGGCCTCGCGGACGGCCTTAGGCGTGATTTGGTCGGGCGCGAGGTAGCTTACGGTTGCGTAAGGGTCGAGGAGACCGCGCACAAAAGGCACGTTTTCCTCCACTATGATGTTCAGATTTGGGTTTGGCATATGAAAAGACTGACGTACACCGCCACAATAGCCAGAATGGGAATGAAGCTGCGGTCGGCGCGATGTGTGGAGAAATAATGCGTGGCCTGCAGGGCAGCGCAGAGATTCAGCAGCGGCAGGTAGGCAACCATATTGTTGAAGTCCAGGCATCCACCGACGATAGCGAAAGCGGCGACGACGGTTATGGCACCGTTGACGGCACGGCTTCGGGCGTTGTATGCTATGGTTTTGAAGAGGTTGAGGGCTATGCTGAGCACCAGGAGCACCGCCGTGAAGGCTATTGTGCCAAGGGTCAGGGCCATATCGGCAGCTTCGACGCCCTCGAAGAGGTTTCGGAACTCGGGAGCGTGGAGGTCGGAGGGGGTTATGATGCCGAATCCGGCCAGGAGCCACCACGGCGTTACAATGCCTACGGCGGCGGCAACGAGGGTGCGGCCGTTGAACACTCTCATCTGCGCGCAAACAATCAGGAAAGCCGGCATGAACAGCGCGAAGCAGTACTGCGTAGCCGTCAACGCCGACAGCATCATAAACACCAGGAAGACATGTCCCGAGGCCACCGGGCTGCGGTAGCGCCCGAAGAGCAGGTAGAGCCCCAGTGCGGCGGCCAGGGCGAGCACAGGGCCGGTGTAGAACTGGTCCATAAGCTGCGGTGTGGCCAGCTGCATCACCGTGAAGAGGGTGATATAGAGGGCGCTCATGCCGCGGAGAATGTTGAAAACCTTGCAGAGGAGAGCAGCGACGAGCACAATCAGACCATTGGTGACCATGGCGCCGATGAAGGACGGCCAACCCTCCGGGAACCATTCGTTGGCCGATGGCAAAGCGAAGCCACGGTCGCCGAGAATGGGAGGCACACCTCCACCGAGAAAGAAAAACAGGGCCGCCAGCACGCACAGCAGGCTCACCGCGGTGGCAAGACCGCGGCTGTGCATCATGCGGGTTAGGGTGACGGCGCGCACGGGAGAGGTGTTTATTTCAGCACGTCGCGGGCAATGTCGGTGCGGAAGCGCATATCCCGGAAGTGGATGTTTTCGAGGGCTTTATAGCTCTTTGCGGCGGCTTGGGCGAGGTCGGAAGCCAGGGAAGTCACGGCCAGCACACGTCCGCCGGCTGTTACAGGGCCGTCGGCGCCGGCTTTGGTGCCGGCGTGGTATACAGTGGATCCCTCCGGAGCGAGATTGCCCGAGATGAGGTCGCCCTTTCGGTATTCGCCGGGATATCCCCCGGCCACGGCCACCACAGTCACGGCCGCGCGCGGGTCGACATCGACGGAGTCGGCCTCGGTGAGGCGTCCTTGGGCGGCATGGAGCATAACGGGCAGGAAATCAGAGCTTATGCGAGGCATCACAACCTCAGTTTCGGGGTCGCCCATGCGCACGTTGTACTCGATGACCATGGGGTCACCGTCGGAGTTCATAAGACCCAAAAAGATGAATCCGCGATAGTCAATACCGTCGGCGATGAGACCGCGCACGGTTGGCACCACCACGCGCTGCTCGACGCGTTCCATGAAAGCTGCGTCGGCAAAAGGCGGGGGGCAAACGGCGCCCATGCCGCCGGTGTTGAGGCCGGTGTCGCCGTCGCCGGCGCGCTTGTAGTCCTTTGCGGGAGCGAGAATGCGGTAATTGCCGGCGCCGTCGGTGATTACAAACACCGAGCACTCTATGCCGGAGAGAAATTCCTCGATCACCACCGTAGCCGACGCGGCGCCGAACTGCCCGTCGAGCATGGTGCGGAGCGAGCGTTTGGCGCTCTCCAGGTCGGGCTCGATGAGAACGCCTTTTCCGGCGGCAAGACCGTCGGCCTTAAGCACATATGGCGCCTTTAGCGACTCAAGGAAGCGGAATCCGTCGTCGATTGTGGCGGCGTCGACGGTGAGATGTCGCGCTGTGGGAATACCGTGGCGCCCCATGAAAATCTTTGCAAAATCCTTGCTGCCTTCCAGGCGCGCGCCGTCGGCGCCGGGGCCCAGGAGGGCAACTTTGCGGGCACCTTCGGGTCGACTTTCGAGTGCCTGGCGCAGACCCTTTACCAGCGGGTCTTCGGGACCAGCGACCACGAGGTCGATGGCGTGCTCGTCGATGGCTGCGCACACAGCGGGAAAGTCAGCGGCGCCGAAGTCCAGGTTAGTGCCGTATGCGCCGGTACCGGCGTTGCCGGGTGCTATGAAGAGCTTGCCCAGCATCGGGCTTTGACTGATTTTGCAGGCCAGGGCCGACTCCCGGCCTCCGCTGCCTAAGAGCAGCACGTTTATTTTGCTGGTTTCCATTTATGCGTTTTCTTCGGTGTTGTCAGTGGAGTCCTTGCGACGACGGGCGCGCCATGCCGGCCGCAGCACGATTTGCTTGCTTTCGGGAATGCTTGGTGTCTTGCCCAGACGCCGCAGGTCGAGGGGTCGGCGTGTTTCCTTTTCGCCGTCGGCCTCGGAGCGTTTTTTCTGCCAGGGTTTACGAGGCGCTTCGTCCCATGCTCGGCGGAAGCGTTCGCCGGGGGTTTGCCGGGGTTCGAAGCCACGTTGGTCCTTGCGTCGGGTCGGTCGGTCGGTACGCTCCTCCTTGATAGAACCGCCTGCTGCGCGGAAGGCCTTCTTTTTACCTTCGAAAATGACGTATTCGCGCAGCTCGCAGTCCAGGCCGCCGTTGTTGAGGGCGATGCGCTGCGAGGGTGCAAGGCCTATTTCGCGGAAATATTCGTCGGTGTAGCCGATAATCCAAGCGTGGTAGCCGGTGAAGACGTGCTTGAGCGTGGTTCCGATGGCTGCGTACAGAGCCGACATGTCGTCGGCGCCTATGCGCTTGCCGTAAGGCGGATTGGTCACGAGCACACCGGCCGGTTGGGGTGCTGACTCCCACTTGGCGATGCTCTTGACTTCCAGAGATATGAAACGAGCCACGCCGGCGCTTTTTGCATTCTCGCGCGCTATTTCGACTGCTCGAGGCGAAATGTCGGCTCCCACGATAGGAACGGTGATTTCGCGGTCGCCGCTGTCGTCGTTGTAGATTTTGTCGAGGAGTTCGGGGTCGAAGTCGGGCCAGTTCTCAAAGGAGAAGTGGCGGCGGAAGATACCCGGGTTAATGCCACCGGCGATTAGGGCGGCTTCGATGAGGAAAGTGCCTGAGCCGCACATAGGGTCTACGAAAGGCGTTGTGCCGTCCCAACCCGAAAGCATTATGATACCTGCGGCGAGCACCTCGTTGATAGGCGCTTCGGTCTGCATTTTGCGGTATCCGCGCCGGTGGAGGGACTCTCCGGAAGAGTCAAGGCTTAGAATGACCTCACGGCCGGCTATGTGAACGTTGATCATGATGTCGGCGCCGTCGAGTCGAACACGAGGGCGCTGGTCGTCGCCGAGATGGTCGCGGAACCAATCGACGATGCCGTCTTTGACGCGGTAAGTGACAAACTGCGAGTGGCGAAACTCGTCGCTGAAAGCAACAGTGTCGATAGAAAAAGTCTGGGTCACCGACATAAGGGAACCCCAGTCGAATTCTTTAACGCGGTCATAAAGCTCGTCGGCGTCGCGAGCGGAGAATTTGCAGAACGGTTTGAGAATACGGAGAGCCGTTCGGCAGCACATATTTGCACGATATAGCAGCTCGAGGTCTCCGCAGAAAGACACCATTCGCTTGCCTTCCACTATATTAAGGGCGCCGAGCCCTTCCAGTTCTTTGGCGAGAACACCTTCGAGGCCTTGGAAGGTCTTCGCCACCATTTCGAATGTCGTTTTCATCAAGTCAAATTTTTACGCTGCAAAGTTACGGATTATCTTGCAGACGTCAAAGCTCGCGGCCCCGGATGTACATCCGTTCTATCCACGGGGTAGTATAGGCGTAGGGAATGAATTCGAGCGAAGGCACCGGGCGGCTGACTATCAGAGAGGCTGCTCGGCCCCGTGCTATAGAGCCGACAACATCGGCCAGCCCCATAGCGGCGGCGCCGTTTATCGTGCAGGCCGCCAGGGCCTCCACGGGGTTCAGACGCATCTTTATGCAACCGAACGCCCAGACCATGCGCATGTCGCCGCTTGGCGAGGAGCCGGGGTTGTAGTCGCTTGCCAGAGCTACCGTCAGACCGGAATTCACGGCGATTCTCGCGGGTGCGAACGGCATGCCCAGGAAGAAGGAAGCCCCCGGGAGCATAGTCGCTATGGTGTCGGAAGCGGCCAGGGCGTCTATTTCGGGCTGCCCGATGCGCTCGAGGTGGTCGACGGAGAGAGCTCCGCGAGCAACGCCCACCTGCACGCCACCGCTGACGTCGAGCTCGTTGGCGTGTATTTTGGGACGCAATCCGAAGTGCGCTGCGGCAGTGAGTATTCGGTCGGTTTCGTCGACGGTGAAGAAGCCTCGGTCGCAGAACACGTCGACGAAGTCGGCGAGCCCCTCGGCGGCAACCGCCGGGAGCATCTTGTTGATGACCATATCGACGTATTCGGCCTGACGCCCGGCGTACTCTCGGCCCACGGCGTGAGCGCCGAGGAAGGTTGCACGGATGTCGAGCGGCGAATTTTCGCGTAGGCGCGCTATGATGCGCAGCATACGCAGTTCGTCGTCGAATGTGAGGCCGTAACCGCTCTTGATTTCGACAGCTGCGGTACCCTTTGCTGCGATTTCGTTCAGACGCTGCTGGGCGCCGAGGTATAGTTCCTCGTCGGAGGCTTGGTGGAGTCGGTCGGCGCTGTTGAGGATACCTCCTCCTCGTGCGGCTATCTCTTCGTAGCTCAGACCGTTGATTTTGTCGACGAACTCTCCCTCTCGGCTTCCCGCGTAGACAAGATGAGTGTGGGAGTCGGCGAAGGCCGGAATTACAACTCGGCCGGTAGCGTCGACAACATTGGCGTTTTCAAGGCGAGAGGGCTCCAGCGAGTCCATGGTGCCGAAGTCGGCGATGGTGCCGGTTTCGGTGTCGATTTGCACGAAGGCGTTCTCCAGCGAGCGGAACCCGCGCTCCATATCCTTGCCGCTGAGGCGGGTAACGTCCGGGTCGACGATGCCGCAAAGGCGGCTTATGTTGATGATGAAAGTGCTTGCCATGTAGTTTTTAACCCTTTATGCAGCCGATTAGTTCATAGAGGCCACAAAGTCGACGGCAGACTCGATAACGGGGCTCATCACGGTGTCGGCGTCGATGAACCCGACATGGCGCCGGAAGTCCTCGTGGACCTTCTCGATAGGCAGCGAGGAGCGGAGAGGTCGTCTGAAATCGAGAGCCTGTGCGGCGTTGATAAGTTCTATTGCCAGCACTCGCTCCAGATTGTCGGCCACCCGCAGCAGCTTGGTCGCAGAGTTCGCGCCCATGCTGACATGGTCTTCCTGACCTTGCGAGGAGGGGATGGAGTCGCAGCTTGTTGGCCAGCACAGCCCCTTGTTTTGATTGACTATTGAGGCGGCGGCGTACTGCAGAATCATGAAACCGCTGTTGAGGCCGGGCTTTGCGACCAGGAACGAAGGCAGGCCGCGGGTTCCGGCGATGAGTTTGTAGATACGACGTTCGGAGATGTTTGCCAGCTCGCTCAGGGCGATGCAAAGGGAGTCCATGGGCAGGGCGATGGGTTCGCCGTGGAAGTTGCCGGCCGAAACGATGATGTCCTCGTCGGGGAAAATTGTCGGATTGTCGGTGGGACTGTTTATTTCGTCTTCGACGACAGCGGCCACGTGGTTTATAACGTCGAGGACAGCTCCGTGTACCTGAGGAATGCATCGGAAGGAGTAGGGGTCCTGAACGTGTGCTTTTGGGTGCTCGATAATCTGGCTTCCGCGAAGAAGGTCGCGGAACACTTGAGCCGTTTCGATCTGGCCACGGTGGTGCCGAACGGCGTTAACCTCGGCACCGAAGGGCTCAATGCGGCCGTCGAAAGCATCGAGGCTCATTGCGCCTATTGTCGCGGCGGCCTTCCAGAGACGCCGGGCGCGCAGGATTGCCTCGACGGCGTGTGCGCTCATGAACTGAGTTCCGTTGAGGAGCGCCAAGCCTTCCTTGCTTTGAAGTTCGACGGGCTCCCATCCTTTTTCGGCGAGGACGTCGGCGGCGCGACGGCGCTCACCTTTGTAGATAACCTCACCGAGCCCCAGAATGGGGAGGCTGAGGTTTGCCAGTGGCGCAAGGTCGCCGCTGGCGCCGAGCGAGCCCTGGCTGTAGACCACCGGCAGGATGTCTTCGTTGTAGAAATCCAGCAGGCGCTGTACCGTTGCGAGCTGAACCCCCGAATTACCGTAGCTCAGGCTCTGGGCTTTGAGAAGAAGCATTAGCTTCACAATGCGGGGGCTGACCGGCTCACCGACCCCGCAGGCGTGGCTCATCACGAGGTTCTTCTGGAGCTGCCTCAGGTCGGAAGGCTCGACCTGGATGTTGCAGAGCGAGCCGAAGCCGGTGTTGATGCCGTAGATAGGCTCGCGGCATGTTGCCATCTTGCGGTCGAGGTATTGACGGCATCTGTTAATGCGATTTTTAGCGTCGTCGGAGAGCTCAAGGCGCAGGGCGCCATCCAGGATATGGCCCACATGGGCGATACTGAGGCGCTCGGCGCTGATTTGGTGGACTTTGGTGTTCATTTCAGGGCATTGGTTATGAGAGAATCGTCTGCAAAATTGGGGAGAGTTACTTCGAGCAGTGGGGTTCGTGCCATTTCGCGCTCTATGGCTGCGCGGGCACCGGCATTGCGTGCCCAGGAGCGGCGTGCTATGCCGTTGTTGACGTCCCAGAGCAGCATCGACCGTATACGGCGCTCGGCCTCCGGGGTGCCGTCGACGACCATGCCGAAGCCGCCGTTGACGACTTCACCCCAGCCCACACCTCCGCCGTTGTGGAGGCTGACCCATGTAGCTCCGCGGAAAGAGTCGCCGATGACGTTGTGGACGGCCATATCGGCCGTAAAGGCCGAGCCGTCGTAGATATTAGAAGTCTCGCGATAGGGCGAGTCGGTACCGGAAACGTCGTGGTGGTCGCGACCGAGGACGACCGGGCCGTGCAGACGCCCGTCGGCGACGGCCTTGTTGAAGGCAAGGGCTATGCGTGTGCGGCCCTCGCTGTCGGCGTAGAGGATTCGGGCCTGTGAGCCAACGACGAGCTTGTTGCGGCCGGCTTCTCGAATCCAGTGGATGTTGTCGCGGAGCTGCCCGCGAATATCGTCGGGCGCCTCGGCCTCCATTTCGCTGAGTACCTCTTCGGCAAGTCGGTCGGTCAGCTCGAGGTCGTCGGGGTCGCCGCTGGCGCATACCCACCGGAAGGGACCGAACCCGTAGTCGAAGAAAAGCGGTCCCATAATGTCCTGAACGTACGATGGATAGCGGAAAGTCCCGTCGGCCTTGAAGATGTCGGCGCCGGCGCGGCCGGACTCCAGCAGGAAGGCATTGCCGTAGTCGAAGAAGTACATTCCGGCGTCTGTAAGCTTGTTGATGGCCTCCACCTGCCGGCGGAGAGAGGCCTGTACGGCAGCTCGGAACTCTTCGGGCTGCTCAGCCATCATGCGCTTGGCTTCCTCGAATGAAATACCGGCCGGGTAGTATCCTCCGGCCCACGGATTGTGGAGGGAAGTCTGGTCGGAGCCCAGGTCGACCTGAACGCCGTCGGCGGCAAGACGCTCCCACAGGTCGACGACATTTCCCTGGTAAGCCAGGCTTACGGCCTCGTGATTGCGGCGCGCTTGGGCAGCTCGGTCCAGCAGCGGAGTGAGCTCGGTGAATACCTCGTCGACCCAGCCCTGGCTGCGACGCTTCTCAACGGCCTCGGGATTTATTTCCGCAACTATAGTCACCACACCGGCGATATTGCCGGCTTTTGGCTGAGCGCCGCTCATGCCGCCGAGACCGGCGGTGACGAAGAGCATGCCACCGAGCCCGTCGGCGCCATTGGCACGACGGCGGCCGGCGTTGAGAACGGTGATGGTTGTGCCGTGTACGATACCCTGCGGGCCGATGTACATATAGGAGCCGGCGGTCATCTGACCGTACTGGCTCACGCCAAGAGCGTTGAAGCGCTCGTAGTCGTCCTGTTTGGAGTAGTTGGGAATCACCATACCATTAGTAACCACCACGCGTGGCGCATCGGGATGCGAAGGGAACAGGCCCAGGGGATGGCCCGAGTACATGACCAAAGTCTGGTGGTCGGTCATACGGCTGAGGTAGCTCATGGTGAGAAGGTACTGGGCCCAGTTTTGGAAAACGGCCCCGTTGCCGCCGTAGGTGATAAGTTCATGGGGATGTTGGGCAACGGCCGGGTCCAGATTGTTCTGAATCATCATCATTATAGCTGCCGCCTGAGGGCATTTTGCGGGATATGCGTCGACCGGCCGCGCATACATTTTGTAGTCGGGGCGGAATCGGTACATATAAATTCTGCCTCTTTCGCGTAGTTCGGCGGCGAATTCCGGCGCCAGCGTGGCGTGCCATTCCTCAGGGAAATATCGCAGGGCATTTCGCAGAGCGAGACGCTCTTCGTTCTCGCTCAGAATAGGTTTGCGTCTTGGCGCATGGCTCACGTTGGGGTCCAAGGGCTTGGGAGCAGGAAGTTCCTTAGGCAGCCCTTGCATTATTTGCTCTTTGAATTGTTGGTCTGTCATGGTAGATTGAGGTGTTTGGTGCAAAGTTAAAAAAAATTCCCCGATTTACAACATCCGGAGCCATATGATGGTGGCATTTTCGGATTCCCTTCGGGTCGATGGTAGTGGAGAAACGAAGAAAGGCAGCCGGAGCTGCCTTTCTTGTGTGTGGATGTGCCGGGAGGGGGTTACTCGACGGTCCAGGTGTCGCCGGCGAGAATCATGTCGCGAAGGGAGTCGAAACCTTTCTTTGCGCGGACCTGCTCAACTTGCTCTGCGACAGCTTCGTCGTAAGACGGCGTTGTTACGTCGCGAATGACACCGAGAGCCACCGGGAGAGAAGAACCGTCCATCATAGCGAGCTGCTGGTGGAGGAAGTTCGAGGGCGTATGAGCGTCGTGAACGAGAACGTCGTCGATGGAGTATCCGTCCTGACCGATGGTGACGGCTTTGAGGAGGAATCCGTCGCGAACGAGGCCTTTGTCTTTGTTTGCGCCGAAGATCATTTTTTCGCCGTGGCGAAGGAGGATAGTTTTGTCGGCACGAACTTCGCGGTCGGTAATGGCGTTGTGGATGCCGTTGTTGAAGATGACGCAGTTCTGGAGCACTTCGACGACAGCAGCACCTTTGTGCTGAGCGGCGGCTACCATAACGTTGCGGCTTGTTTCGAGCTCGACGTCGATGCTGCGTGCGAAGAAGTTACCTCTGGCACCGAAGACGAGTTCAGCGGGAATGAAAGGGTCTTCGACGGTTCCGTAAGGGCTTGACTTGCTGACGAAACCACGGTCGGAAGTGGGAGAGTACTGACCCTTTGTGAGGCCGTAGATTTTGTTGTTGAACAGGAGGATGTTGATGTCGACGTTTCG
This sequence comes from uncultured Porphyromonadaceae bacterium, assembly GCA_900541865.1. GTDB lineage: Bacteria > Bacteroidota > Bacteroidia > Bacteroidales > Muribaculaceae > CAG-873. Next base: position 10,876 of record UQLO01000021.1, read on the forward strand.
TCGGATAGCGTGGATGAAGTGGTTTCCGCCAATGGCGAGGCCATCGCCGTCGCCGCTGACCTGCCACACGGTCATATCGGGATTAGCCACTTTGAAACCGGTAGCGATGGCAGCTGCACGCCCATGGATAGTGTGGAATCCGTAGGTGTTCATGTAGTATGGCAGGCGCGAGGAGCAACCGATACCTGAGATAACGGCAGTGCGGTGAGGAGGCACGCCGAGGGTAGCCATGGCTTTGTGGAGCGTGTTGAGGATAGCGTGGTCGCCGCAACCGGGGCACCAACGAACGGCCTGGTCGCTTTTGAAGTCGGCGGGTGTGAAAGAGTTCTGGCACATAGTTACTTTTCCTCCATAATTTTAGCCACGGCGTCAGCCACTTCGCCTGCTGCGAAAGGCTGGCCCTGGATTTTGTTTATGCGGCGAATGATTTTACCGGGGAAACGGCACTGCAGGTAGTCGGCGAACATGCCGGTGTTCAGTTCGGCGACGATTACGTTTCGGTACTTGTTGATAATGTCGGCGGTGTTTGCCGGCAGAGGATTGATGTATCGGAAGTGTGCGAGAGCGAGAGGTTTGCCGGCAGCGTTGAGTGCTTCGGTGGCAGTGCGGAGATGTCCGTAGGTACCACCCCATCCGATGAGGAGGGTGTCGGCGTCGGGGTTGCCGATAATATCGAGTTGAGGGATGTCGTCGGCGATGCGTGCAATTTTTTCGCGACGGAGTTCGACCATTTTGGCGTGGTTGGCGGGGTCGGTGGAAATAGCGCCGTTTTCGGGGTTTTTCTCGAGGCCGCCGATGCGGTGTGCGGCGCCTTCGGTACCGGCCACGGGCCAGTATCTGCCGAGGTTTTCGCGGCGGAGGTAGGGGCTCCATGTACCTTCGGCGAGCATATCGGCGGGGACGTCGGGAGTTTTGATTTCGGGGAATTCGTCGGCTTCGGGAATTCTCCATGCGGAGGAGCCGTTACCGATGAAGGCGTCGGAGAGGACGATAACGGGCGTGCTGTGCTCGACGGCGATGCGGCAAGCCTCGAAAGCCATAGTGAAGCAGTCGGTGGGAGAGGCGGGAGCGACGACAGCGACGGGGCTTTCGCCATTACGGCCGTAGAGAGCCTGCATGAGGTCGGTCTGTTCGGTTTTGGTCGGGAGACCGGTGGAGGGTCCGCCACGCTGTACGTCGATGACCACCAGAGGCAGCTCGGCCATAACCGCCAGACCGATTCCTTCGCTCTTGAGGGCGAGGCCGGGACCCGAGGTGGAGGTCACGGCGAGGTTACCGGCGAAGGAAGCGCCGATAGCGGAGCAAACACCGGCAATTTCGTCCTCCATCTGGCAGGCTTTAACGCCGAGGTCTTTGCGCTTTGCGAGCTCGTGGAGGATGTCGGTGGCGGGGGTAATGGGGTATGAGCCCAGGAAGAGAGGGCGGCCGCACTTTTCGGAGGCCATGATGAGACCCCATGCTGTAGCGGTGTTGCCGTTGATGTCGGTGTAGACGCCGGGTCTGGGGTCTTCGGTTTCGACCTTGTAGGTTGAGACAGAGGCGTGGATATTGTGACCGTAGTCGAAGCCGGCGCGGAGCACTTTGGCGTTGGCTTCGAACACGGCGGGTTTCTTGGCGAATTTTTTGCGGAGGTGGTGCTCGGCGGCTTCGAGTGGGCGGTCGAAGAGCCAGCAAACGAGACCGAGCGCAAAGATGTTGCGGCACTTAAGGACGCTCTTGTTGTCGAGGCCGCTGTCGGCCAGAGCGGCCTTGGTCATCGTAGTGACAGGCACTTCGACAATCTGCGCCTTAATGCCGAGTTCCTCGAAAGGCCGGTCGGTGGTGTACTTGGCCTTCTTGAGGTCGGACTCACGGAAGGAGTCGATGTCGACGATGATGACGCCACCGGGTTTTAGGAACTTGTGGTTCTGCTTCAGAGCGGCGGCATTCATAGCCAGGAGGACGTCGCAGCTGTCGCCGGGAGTGTGGACGTCGTGGCCCACGCTGACTTGGAAGCCGGAAACTCCGCCGAGAGAGCCCTGCGGGGCGCGTATTTCGGCGGGATAGTCGGGGAAAGTGGAAACCTGATTTCCCAGGCCGGCCGAGACATTGGTGAAGATGTTGCCTGCAAGCTGCATGCCGTCGCCGGAGTCGCCGGAGAAACGGACCACTACTTTGTCAAGCACCTTTACGTTGGTCTTTTCTAACATGATATAGATAACGATTCAAGTTACTTAGGAACTGACTTGTGGGCGCTGCACGGCCCGAAGGGTGCAGCACGGGGCAAAGATAGTCACAATTTTCGGCATAGCGGCCAAATTCGCGAAAAAAATCTTTAATAAACCCAAATAAAAATTCAGAGGGTTTGGCCGGTGAAGGTAGCGGCGGGGAGGGCCAGAAGGATGGCGGCTCGAGCGGGAGCGGGATTCGCCGGAGCGACGGCGTTCGAGATTTTTATATTTGGGAGGGAGAAAGGCTTGTCGGCCAGGGCTATGCAACGGCCGGATTCGGAGAGTGCGTCGGCCATACACTCGGGGACATGGGAGCCGTCGACGATCAGGATTTCGGGTCGGCCCATTTTGGCAAGAACATAGTCGGCAGCGGCCTGGGGCGCCATGGGGAGAAGGCGTGCGCCGATGCGGAAGGCGGCGTTTTGGGTGGCGGGGTTATTTATTTGGCCGCATACCAAAGCGAGACGGCATCCGGCTTCGGCGAGAGCGCGTGTCGCTTCGGCAAAGGGTGCGGATGGTTCGGCCTCGGGGGAGTAGGCAAGGACGATGCGCTCGGGGAAGGGGAAGGTCACCGAGCCTTTTCGGCGCACGGCGGGTGCTGTGTGGGCAGCGGCGCGCGCACGGTCTTCCATTTTCTTTTCGAGGTAGTTGTCGGCCATATCGTGGGCAAAATTAGCGTTTTTTGCGGGTTCGACAAAATGTTAAACGGGTGTAGGTGCCCAAAAGAGGCAAAATGCGCCTCGGGCGGGGCTATAATTTTGCAACATCAACCCAAACCAACGAATTATGGAAACGAACACAAAGCAAACAGAGGCGGAAGCTGCCGCAGCCGTGGAAGTGCCGCAGCCGCCACCTCCTCCTGCGGAGGCGCTTTCGGCATCTGACCCGGTTCAGGCGGCAGCACAGAAGCATCCGGCGCTGGCAGCCTTTCTGGAGGCGGTGGCCGGTGGCGCCGAACCCGGCGAGGCTGCGGAGAAGCACTTCGGGGCCGTCCACAAAGAGGCCTGCGCCGAAGAACCGGCCGAGCCGGCGATGTACCGCAGCAGCCTGGAGCCGCCCGGTGCTCCTCGGCCCTTCCCGACCTTTCTGAGCAGCATCAGCCGCAGCGTGTGGGACTAAGAGCTTGTCACATTTATTTTTAAACAACCTCTAAAACATTACAAACCCCTTAACCTAAACTAATTATGAGTACAGCAACAGGAAGTATGGGCGGCACGCACATCAGCGGCCAGCCCCTGACGGCGAAAATCATGGACGAGGTAACCCCCGGGTTGCTTCAGAACTCCATCGACGAGCGCATCATCAAAGTACGCCCCATGTCGACCCCTATCGACCAGCTGTCGCGCTGCGTGGGAGCCCGCACAGCGTCGGCGATGACGGTGGAGTACTACTCGGTCGACACAAAGAAGACCGAGACCACCGTAACAGACGCGGTAGAGGACGAAACGGCCCGTCGGCAGACCGACGGCAACTTCCGCTTCAATCTGCCGGTTGCCGACACCTCGATTTTTGAGGTGAGCGAGACCATTCTTCTGCCGGGGGTGAAGGGCACCGACACGGCTGGAGCGAGCGTGCAGGGACCTCTGATGTGCTATGTGGTTGGTAAGGACGCCGATATGCTGCAGGTGTATCCGCTGAACCTTGCCGCGGAGGCTTCGGCGACCACGGTGGCAGTGCCTACCATAGCGTCGGGCGAGCGCGTGGTGCGCATGGGCCGCGCGGCCTCGGAACTCGATGTGCAGACGGCGCAGTTCTCGGCGCTGCCTGTGAAGGCCTACAACAACTGCCAGATTTTCAAGATGCAGGTCGAGCAGGGCACACTGGCCAAGATAGCTCGCAAGGAGGCCGGCTGGACCTTCACCGACCAGGAGGAGGCAGCTATCATCGACATGCGCCTTGGCATGGAGAAAAACTTCCTCTTCGGTAGCCGCGCACGCATCTACGACACCACCCGCAACGAGTACATCTACTTCACCGGCGGCATCTGGCAGCAGGCGGCCGGCGAGCACCAGCTGACGCTGAGCGGCATGACCGAGCAGAAGCTCATCGACCTGTGCGCCAAAGCCTTTACGGGCAATAACGGCAGCAAGCGCAAGATCCTCATCGCGGGAACGGAGCTTGTGAGCGCCATCAGCAAAATCCAATTTACCCGCAGCCTCCGCGCCGGGGAGTCGATGACGCGGTGGGGCGTTAAATTCGGGCAGATCGAGAGCAACTTCGGCACGCTGTACGTTCTCCACAGCGAAGTCTTCGACCAGTGCGGCCACAGCCGCGACGGCTTCGTTCTGGACCCGGACTACATGACCAAGTATGTTCATGTTCCTTTCCGAGCCGAGACCCTCGACCTTCGCAGCTCGGGTGTGCGCAACACCGACGCCGTGGTACTCACCGAAGCCTCCTGCCTGGTGCTTCGCTATCCTCAGAGCCACCTTCGCGTGATCGGCGCTTAATACCACACACATTACCAACCGGCCCGGGCAGAAAGGATGCCCGGGCCTTATTATAGCACAATGACATACACCAAACAACAGATGATAGCCTACGCCAGGATGCGTCTGGGTCTCGACCACAGCCTGAGCGGCTGCGAGGCCGAACAGACCGACGGCATCGACAGTGACCGCTTGATAGGCTATGCGGTGCGGCAGTGGTATCTGGACGTTCTTGCCAAGGGCGAAGAGGGCGCTGTAGAGAGGCGTCCGCTTGATGTGGTTGTCGCCACCCCGTCGGGGAGCACGGGCGGCGAGCGGCTCAAGCTGCCGGAGAAGGCGGTGCGCGTGCTGACGGTTCGGCTCAACGGCTGGCACCACGCCGTTGTTCCGCTTGGGCCCGAGGAGATGGACGTCACCATCCGCCGTCAGCTCAACGCCTATTCGGCGGCCACGGTGCGAAACCCGGTCGCTGTTGAGACTGCCGACGGCCATATAATGGCGTGGCCCTCGGGCGACGGCTACGGGCCGCCCGAAGTCTACGGCACCATCGACGACGGCGAAAATCTCTATACCTTCGGCGAGGGGGCACTGGCTTCGCTGGACAGCTATCTTCACAAAATAAGAATCACCGACTATGCAAGTTTCTAAAGTATTCAGCCGTGCCTACGCGGCCTGGAGTGGTTGCGGCAACCTGCGCAGCCGCCGCGAGCGGTGCAAGCGGTTCACCTACGGCGACCAGTGGGGCGACGCCGTTCCCGACGGCCACGGAGGCTATATCCGCGAAGGGCAGCAGATTGTCGACCAGGGCAAGCGACCCTACACCAACAACCTTATCCGGCAGCTCGTCAAGGGCGTGGTGGGGCGCTACCGCACCATAGCCCGGGAGCAGGGTTACTACGGGGGCTGCGTAGGGGCCATTGCGCGGCGCAATGCCCTTGAGGAGCTCGATGCCCGCGCGCTGGAGGAGTTTCTCATTTCGGGATGCGCCATACAGCGTGTTTCCGACGAGCGACGATGGAACGGCAATGGCGTTTGGGTCGACAACGTAGACCCTCGGCGCTTCTTCGTCAACGCTTTCACCGACCCACGCGGTTGGGATATCGATTTGGTAGGAATGCTTCACGACATGAGTCTTCCGGAGCTCATCAACCGCTTTTCGGGGGGCGACGGCGTTCGGGCGGCGGAGCTGAAGCGCATCTACAGCGGCGTTGATGCAGAGCCGTCGATAGCGTCGGCTGCCGGCGCGGTCAGCTTCCACGTCAGCGCCGACCCGGAGCGCTGCCGTGTCGTGGAAGTGTGGAGTTTCGACAGCCGACCGAGCGCCGACGGCAGCTCCAACGCCGAGTTCTGCTGGCACTGCCGCAACTTCGCGCCCGACGGCACACTTCTTGCGGAGTACGACTCGCCGTATGCTCACGGCTCGCATCCCTTCGTAATCAAGTTCTATCCCTTGACCGACGGCGAGGTGCACAGTTTCGTGGAGGACGTACTGGACCAGCAGAAGTTCATCAATCGCCTGATAGTGATGCTCGACCACATCACGGCGTGCTCGGCGAAGGGCGTGCTGCTCTATCCCTTGGACCAGTTGCCGGAGGGCATCACCCTGGACCAGGTGGTCGACGTTTGGGCGCAGGCCGACGGGCTGATACCGGTTACGGGCCGTGGCGCCGTAATGCCGCAGCAGGTCAGCGGCTCGGGGGCGAGTGCTGGCGCCTACCAGCTGCTGGACATGCAGATGAAGCTCTTCGAGCACGTCAGCGGCGTGGGTTCAGCGCTGATGGGCCGTAGCCAGAACGCCCGGGGTGCGGACATGCTTGCCAGCGAGGTTCAGAACGCCACCACGGCTCTGGCCGACCTCTTCGAGAGCTTCCGGGCTTTCACCCGGCTGCGCAACGAGAAGGCTCTGCGAGTGCGGAGCGCGGTAAGAACAGACAATTGACAATATTGAGGAGTCCCCATGAGGGGATGCTCAAGGACTGCAAACAGCCGGTTTGCAACCGGCAGCCGGAATCTATAGAGGGTGTATCAAATTTAGATGCACCCTCTTTTGGCGGTTACCCCGGGCGGTAAGAGTGGTTGGACAATTCAACAACATTACTAATAGAGTTGCCGAAGATAGTCTTCCTATGATGTCAAAGGGTTAACGGCACAAAGTTAGCGAAAGTTTTTTTAGATTAGCAAATTTGATAATTTATGGGAAAGGGAGAATGAGGCGTATGGTAGTTTGGGCACGAGCGGCGACGACACCGGCGCCGGTAGAGACGTTGCTGTAGGCCCACATGGGGTCAGCGAGTCCGATGTCGCCCATTTCGCCGGAGATACCCTCGTCGGCGTTCCAGAGGTATACTCGCCAGTTGTAGTAGCTTTCGGAGACGGCGTAAATGGTGAAATCATAACCCATGGCGGTGTCGGCGGGAGGATTATCGTTGTATGCTATAATTTCGGCGTGTGCGCGGCTGAAGTCCAGACGCAGGGTATAGTCAGCGCCGTCGAACTGTCGGTCGGTGAAGAAAGTGTAGCCGAATGTGTCGTTGTTGCCCATTGCCGACTCGAAAGCACCGATGTGTTCGCCGAAAATAGGCTCGGACTCGTAGCGGAACTCTCCGCCGTAGAAATTGACGTTGTGCAGTTCAGACACATCGGGGTCCTCGGGTTGGGTGCTCTCGGGGAATGTGCTCCACTTGAGCTCGTAGTAGTTTTTCCGGCCGGGGATGTCGAAAATGGTGATTCGGGCCCGGACGTCCATCCACGCGTAGCTGAGGGTGAAGTCGCCGTAGTCGTCGACGCCGCAGTCTGTTCTGGAGAGGGAGTATTTCAACTCGGGGGAGAGTGGCGCATGGGGCACGACCACGGAAGCGGCAGCCTCGCCGTAGCGGGTGCTGACGGCCCGGATGGCGATAGAGTCGCCCTCGGCGGCGATGTATCCCTCGGGAGCAGGGAGGCCGTTGACGGTAATCACAATGGTAGCATCGTCGACGGTCCGGTCGGGATTTATGCCGGCGTTGTAGGCCCAAGTGTGCGAAAGCTGCACCTCGACGGGCTCGCCGGCTGTAATGAGCGAGTTTATGCACAGCACCTCTTGCGATGGAATCTTGGGGCCGAAATCCTTGTAGCAGCCTGTGAGCGTCAGGGCCAGCACCGCCGGGAATATTTTGTTCAGAATTGCCATGTGTATGAAACTGAGGGGATTATAGGCAACATTCGCACTTTTTGGAACACGGGATAATGGTCCAAAGTGGCCCAACCGGGTCCGGAGGCGGCGACAAGACGTGTGGCGCGGCGGATGCCTATGGTGTTGAGGTGGCAATAAGCGTTGTATAGCCCGAATTGCCAGTATCCGCGGCTGTTGCGCACGGTCAAGCCGAGGTCCAGCCGGTGGTAGAATGGTAGCTGCCAGTTGTTTATATTCTCGCGCACGGGTACCTCCGAGGTGTATCCGCTCCCGAAGTCGGGCCCCTCCCACATCTGTGTCAGCAGGGTGAAACGGTTGCCGGAATGGCCTATCCAGACGGCGTTGAGGCTCACGCGGTCGCTGATTTTCCAGTCGAGGGCTACCTTTATGGAGTGTCGGTTGTCGAAACGCGCGGGGTAGGTTCGGCCGCCGTTCTTTTCGGCGAAAGTGCGGTCGGCCCATGCCAGGGAGTATGCCACCATGCCGGTCAGTCGCCCATATGTTTTCTCGACTTTAAGGTTGATGCCTTTTGCCGAGCCACGTCCGGCGGTGAGGCGAGCGTCCCACATCTCCAGAGGAGGCCGGAGATAGTACTCGTCGCGGTAGTCGAGCATATTTCGCATCCACTTTATGTAGCCCTCGGCGGAGAAGGTAAGCATGCCGTTGGCCGTGGTGGTGTAGAGCCCGACTGCTATTTTGTCGGCCGTTTCGGGTTTGAAGGAGCCGGAAACGGGTATCCATTGGTCGGTAGGCAGAGCCAAATAGCTTTGCGAAAGTTGATGGACATACTGGACGGTGCGGGAGTAAGCGGCCTTGACGGCCCACGAGGGGCGAAGCTGCCAGTTTACGCTGAGTCGTGGGCTCAGTCCGGTTCGCACCTTGCCGTCGATTGCAAATAGAGAAGCGTGGATGCCGGCGTTGAGGCGGACAGAACGCCCGGCTCGCCACTCGTCCTCGATGTAGAGGTCGGCCTGGTCGGCGTGGTAGGCCGACGTCGAGTCCATGGCGTAGCGAGTGTTTTTATTCTCGGTGAAGGAGCGTGCCATGCGCCCCGGAAGGAAGGAATGGCGGACGTAGGCCGCGCCGAATCGCACATTGTTTGTCGGGTCGGGCTGCCAATGGAAGTCGCCTCGGAATATCCAGTCCTTGACGTTGTTGTCGGAGCGCAGAGTCTCGCGGGTATAGGTAGTGTCGTTGCCTGTGCGGATGGTGGTGCGGTCGTCGTGCTTGATGTTGGAGAAGAACTGCGTGTAGGCAGCGGTGAACTCCGCCGTGAGGCCGTCGCGGAAGCGGTAGTTGGCGCCCAGCTGAGCGACGAGGTTGCCCCAGTGGAGGTCGTAGCGGTCGTCCTCGATCCAGTTTGAGCTTTCGATGCCGGGGGTGTCCTTAGTTCCGGTGCGGAGAAGGTCGTCGCCGAAATAGACGCCGGCAAAGAGCGAGGCGCGGTCGCTCAGCCGATGGCGCACCTTGGCGTTGAGGTCCATGAAATAATAGTGGAAGCGCATTTTCTCGTCCTCGCCGGAGTTGAACAGGGCCACCGCCGGAATGGTGAGCACGTCGAACCAAGAGCGTCGCAGCCCTACCACATAGGTAGTCTTGCGGCCGATAGGACCGCCGATGTTGAAGGCTCCGGAGGTAAGGCCCAGGCGAGCCGTCCCGTGGTGGCCGTCGGCGTTTCCGTCGGAAAGCCGAACGTCCATGAATGACGACAGTCGGCCGTCGTACTTAGCCGGCACGGAGGTTTTGAAAAAGTCGATGTAGCGCACTATATCGGCGTTGAAGGCCGAAAAGAGGCCCGCGAAATGGTTGACCTGATAGAGCGGCACATTGTCGAGCATAAAGAGGTTCTGGTCGCCCTCGCCGCCATGGACGTGCATGCCGGCCATGCCTTCCGCGCCGGGCGCCACGCCGGGCTGCAGCTGAATGGTTTTGATGACATCGCTCTCGCCGAACAGCGCAGGCGTCGACAGCACCTGGCGGGCTGTCACCTTTCGGGCTCCCATCTCGGCCGACTCAACTTCGGGAACTTCCAGACGGCTCACCACCACAATCTCCGGCAGGGCCACCGCATCCGGGTCGGCAAGAATAGCCGCAGCGGGGGCCGTCGGGGAGGCGAGCTTCGGTTGGTTCGCGCGCTTGAGCACCACGTTGTTGCCCTTGATTTTGAATTCTATGCCCGTGCCGTCGAACATCTGGCGGAGGACAGTGCGCAGCGGGCGGTCGGCAGCGTGGACGCTCACTCGCACACCCTCCAGAAGGTCCGACGGGTAGACGAAGTTCTTGCCCGTCTGCTCCATTATCAGGCGGAACACTTCGGCGGCCGGCCGGTCGGTTGCCTCAAGGGTGACGCCGCGGGCATGCGCGGCCAGGCTCGCCGCAGCGAGCGCTATAAGTATCAGAAAACGTCTCATCGGTCGATGGTTATCGAAGTGCCCAAGATATCGTTGATGGCCTCGATGAGATCCTCAACATTGCCTTCGAAGCGCAGTGTGAGCCGCAGCTCGGCCGCATTGTCGGGAATACCGGCGATGTTCACCCCATATGTATCCCGAATACCCTCGGCGACCTCGGTGAGCGGAGCGTTTTCGAACTCCACGGCGCGCACGGCGGTGAAAGCATTTTCCGCCACGACCTCGACGGGAGCCGGAGAGAGCGTCGGCTCCGGACGCGAAAGCATCCATGCCGCTGTGCCGGTCAGCGCAATGCCGACGGCCACGGCAGCCGCCACCCGCCAGCGGCGCCACGGCGAGGCCACGATGCCAAGGCGGCGCAGGGCGCGGTCGGCGCGAAAAGCGTCGTGGCGGTAGTGGCGGGCTACGAAGCGCTCGCTGTCTTCAAACTTATCGCGTTCCATCAAAAATCAATGCCAATGCGGAAGGAGAAGAAGGCAATGGCGCTGTGGCGCTTGCCTGTCTTCCAGAAGCTCACATAGCCTTCAGGTCCGGTGACGACGTCGAAGGTATTCTCCGAGTAGCCCTGTACGGTCATACCCAACCCGGCGTTGAGCCCCACCTTCCGGCCCCAATTGAAGCGATAGCCTATGGAGGGCGAGAAGTATACACCGCCGTTCATGGCGACATTGTAGCCAAGGCGGACGTCGGCAAAGGGAGTGAAGCGGTCGTTGAATTTGAAGTCCGCCCGGCCCTGGGCGAAGAAGGCCATGATGTGGCTGGCGCCGCCGTGCCAATACACCCAGTCCAGACCGCCCCCAACGAAGTAAGTTGGATTAATCTGATAGCCGTGGGAGGTCGAAACACCCGTATAGTACTGATTGATACGCCAATCGTCGTCGTAGCTCATCGATCGGAGGCTGTTGCTCCACTCCACGAAACCGCGATAACCCCGCTCGGGCTGACGCGCTGCAGCCCCCGCGCTCACAGCCAGGGCCACCAATAGCAAAATGAGATAACGTTTCATAGGTTTATCTGTAGTTTACCCATAAGACGCGCCTTCACCCAAAAAGTCCTACTCCCTGCCGAAAAAAATTATGCGGGGGATGTAATATCTTGGGGTTCATTGCGTCATATTATTGAATGGACACTAAAAAGGCACGCGAGGAGCGCTTTCTGCGCATAACAGCCGACCACCACGATCTGGTGGCCAAGGTGTGCTATCTCTATTCCGGCCCCGGAGCACCCTTTGAGGACCTCTACCAGGAGGTGCTCGCCAATATCTGGACCGGGCTGGACAGCTTCCGCGGCCAAGCAAGCCTCTCGACGTGGCTCTACCGCACGGCAATCAACACCTGCCTGACGTGGCACCGGCGAAACAGCCGCCATAACGCCCGTAGGCTCAGCCTCGAGGATATGGTCGGCGAACCCGCCGACGGCAGCCCCGACACTGCAGCCTTCGCCGAGGACTTGCGTCAGCTCCATTCGCTCATTTCTCGCCTCGACCCCGTGGAGAAGGCTATTGTGACGATGTGGCTCGACGAATGTCCCTACGAGGAAATTTCGGCCGTGACCGGCATTACGCGAAACAATGTCGCCGTGCGCATGCACCGCATCAAGGAAAAGCTTTCACGGATGGCCAAAAACTTGTAAGCTATGGACCTGGACCAACTTAAAAATACCTGGAAGGAATTCGACCGCCGCCTTGAGCGCCTCGAAGACGAGTCGCGGCGTGCCGCCGAGCGCGTGGCGCAGGGCAAGGTGCGCTCGGGCCAGCAGAAGCTGGCGGCCTCCTATCGCCTCAACGCCGTCTTGGGACCCGTCGGCGCCTGCGCCGTCTTCTTCTGCGCCCACCTGCTTCATCTGCCGGCGTGGCTCACGGTCGCGCTGTTGCTCTTCTTTTTGGGTATGGGCGCTCTTTCGCTGATTTTCTGTCGGCGCGTCGCCCGCCACGACTTCCTCGGCGAACCTTCCGTAAAGGCCGTGGCCTATGCCCTTAAGCTGCGCCGCCAGCGCATCATCCTATGCGCCTGCGGCATCCTTGCCGGTGCCGTTTTGCTGGCCGCGTTCTTCTTCGTTCTGGCCCGTGCGGAGATGGCTCCCGCCATCTGGGGAGCGGCGATAGGTCTGGTGATAGGGGGTGTGGGTGGCTACCTCAAATTCCGGCGTCAGTCGCGCCTGCTGCGCGAACTCACATCCGAGCTTGAAGAAATGGGCAATTAGAAGAAATGGGCAATTAGAGGAAGGGGAGGAAGAAGTGTCGGCGCCCCGGTGCGAGTTCTCCCCGCAGGCGGCTCAGGGCCTTGGTGAGCTGATTTTTGACTGTCTTTTCCGACAAGTCCAGGCGGGCGGCTATTTCGGCAATTGCGAGGCCGTCGCGCTTGCTCAGAAGAAATATTTCGCGGCAACGCGGCGGCAGCCCGTCGACGGCACGCCAGACCCGGGCGTCGCGCTCGGAGGTGTCGACGGCCTCACTGTCGGGCTCCGGAATTTCCTCAAGGGGCGCTGTCGAGACTCTACGCCGCAGAAGGTCGGCGCAGCTGGTCCGCACCGCCCGGTAGGCGTAGGCCTTAAGGTTGTCGATAGCTCTGTCGGCGGCCAAAGCCTGCCAGGTCTTCAGCAGTGCGTCCTCGACGGCATCTTCGGCGTCGGTGTCGTCACCGACGATACGTAGGGCGTACATGCACAGCGGCAGGTAGGAAGCCCTGAAAAATGCCTCAAACCGCGCCCTCTTCATCACTGAATGCCTTTTCGGCGTACATAGTCCTTGAAATCGGCGTAGTCGCCCCCGCGAAACACGTTCAGGTCGACGGCATGGCCGATTCCGAAAGCCTTTCCGCTCTGCGAGAACTGCCAGATGATGCAGTCGGCGTGGCGGGGCTCGCCGTTGTAGTTGGCAATCCAGAAGTCGTAGCCGTCGAAGCCGTGGCCGTGGAGATAGTCGCGGTAGTAGTTGTCGTAGGTATAGATGATGGGCTTTACGCCGTAGTGAGCCTCGACGGCGTCGAGCCAGTCGCGGGCTATGCGGAGTATTCGGGCATGGTCGCGCTGCATGGTGCGGTGTGCAATCTCAAGGTCGAGCACCGGAGGCATGTCGCCGCTTTCAAGAGGGGTGTTGCGGATGAAATACCGGGCTTGGTCGGCGCCGGAGCCCGAGGGCGACAGGAAATGGTAAGCCCCGCGGATTATGCCGTGGTCCTTTGCTCCGGTGAACTGGTGGGCGAAGTATTCGTTGCGGATTGTGGTGCCCTGGGTGGACTTAACGACCATGAAAAGCACCGGCTGGAGGTAGTTGCCGTTGCGGCTCAGTTTGCCGGAGGCGCCGGCGGGCAGAGCAAGCTTGTCCCAGTCGATACGCTTCTGGTATTTGCTGACGTCCAGCCCGCAAACGCGCTTGCCCGGCTCGAAGCGGCGCCCCGAGGGCGTGCGCAGGGTGCCCCGGTTCCAGCGTCCGAACTCCATGGTGCCGTCGGCATATTCCATTCGGCCTATGCCTTGCTTGTAGGCCATGTCCCAGCCGCCGGTGTAGACGTTGCCGTTGGTGTAGCGGCAGATGCCGAAGCCGTTCTGCTTGCCCGAGGTGACGCCTCCGGTGTAGGTATATGTCGAGGTTCGGAGTTCGCCCTGGGTGATGCGCGGAGCGCGGCGGGCAGCCGTCAGCACAAGGAGCACGGCGGCCATCACCATGACCGCCGGCGCAAGGCGTTGCAGTTTTTTTATGCCGGGAAATGCCATCAGGGTACAAAGTTACCCAAACGGAGCCACATAAACGAACTTGCCGTGTTAAGGAAAGCTAAAAAGCGTTATGCCGGGTCGTCGTTCTGCCCGTCGAGGCCGCCGTTGGGAACCGTGGGCGTCACCTTGGGCTCGGTGTAGCTTTCGGCGGCTTCGGCAGGCTCGGGGCCGACAGCGCCGCCGTTGTTGTCAACGTCGACGGTGAGTGCGCCCGAGGTGTAGACAGCAAGACCGAACTGGCCCACGCCGGTGACGATGTGTTCCATCACGTCGGACTGTATTGCTTCGTATGCCTCCCAGTCGGTGGTGTCGGTGAAGCAGTACACTTGGAGTTGGAAGCCGTTTTCGTTGGTGCCCTGAGTGTTGACCAGCAGCTGCTGAGTCTTGCAGATGCCGGGGTTGTAGTATAGGTACAGGCTGATGTAGGCTCTGAAAAGGCCCAGATTGGTCTCCAGCGAGCCGTTGATGGGGTTAAGGCCGGTGTTGTGCTGTTCGGTGGCGCCGGCAGCGCGGAGATTGGCCACGAACTCCTTAAGCCGGGGGAAAGGCGCCGACATGGTGTCGACCTCCTGAGGCGAAATGCGGCGAACGGTCGTCAGGTCGATGTTGACTATCTGGTCGATCCGGCGTGCGCCGCTCATTGTCATGCCACGCCAGTTCTGGAAGGAGGTGGAGATGAGAGTATAGGGCGGTACGGTCACTATCGTGTTGTCGAAGTTCTGAACCTTGACGGCCGAGAGCGACATATCGAGCACTACGCCGTTTGCCGGAGTGCCCGGAACGACAATCCAGTCGCCCACGTGGAGCATGTCGTTTTGGTTCATCTGAATACCGGCTACGAAGCCTAAGATGGAGTCCTTGAAAATCAGCATCAAAGCCGCCGCAAATGCGCCAAGGCCCGTCAGAAGGTATGCCGGGCTGCGGTCGACCAGCATGGCCACTCCGCAGATGGCAATCACTATCCACATCACGCCCTTGGCAACGTTGAGGACGCCCTTCATTGGCAGGTTCTTCTTGTTGTCGTGGGTGTTATAGCGGTAGAAAATAAAGTCCATAATGGAGCCCAGACCCACTCCGAACATGGCCATACCGTAGATGCCGACAATCTTCAGCAGCCACACACGGATGAAATGGCTGCTCTCGAAGGCAAACGGAATCATGCCCAGAAGAATAATCGGTGGAATAATCTGGCATACCTTGCTCAAAGTGTGCATCTTGAGCAATTCCCGACCCATCTGGCCATTGTGCATCTGCACCACTTTGCGGATGATAAGATAGAGAATGCGCTTCACCAGCCACGCTATACCGAAGGCCACCAGGCTGATAACGACCAGATAGATAATCTCCTCGGTAGTGCGGTAGCGGGCGAGGCCGACCGCATCCAGACCGCGGTCGATTAGTCCGAGCAGCCACTCCGCAAAGGTGTGGCTGGGTATGATGGTGGGATGTTCCATAAGCGATGAACTTTTATCGGATTAACACACCCTTATAACACACGCCGCGACCCTTTTGCTCACCCCGGAGGGCCCCCGTAGGGGCTTGAGGGGCGACTTAATGCACTTTTTTGTTTAATTTAGCATTATTTAACTTTATCAATTTTTTATCATATTAAAAATCATGTAATTTTGCAGCGGAAAAAGTGACCAGAGTCGAGTATTTGTATTTCTGCATTATGTGGGAATACTGCGGGTTAAACAAACCCACCTTTTATTTATTTTTTCGGCTTCTGCGATCACCGCTCCCGATGAGAATTCGAGAACGGCGGTTGATGTTGCGCTTTCTCCTTATAGAGACTTTTCTTCATAGGAATTGAAAATCATGGACAATAAAATAGTTGTTTTATAGATAATTGTGTATTAGAAACGGGACGTTGTGAAACGCCCCGTTTTTAATGCCCTCGCAGAACATGGCCCGGAGAGTTGCTATGGAGCGGGGATTTGCAATCCCGACGACACTGACTCTACACCGAGAAATCAGTGCCGAACAAGGCGGCAACGCCACTCCGCGCAAAAGCGCCCACACAAGCCGCCAAAGGCCGCTCAAAGAGAACTCCGGAGGAGTTCAAGAGAGTAGCCCAGGGTGACAACCCCGGGAAAACCTCCCCCACAAAAACCGCGACCCTGTAGGGGTCGAACGCGGTCCGCCCTCGCGCGCACCCCTCGCGAAAGTTCGACCCCTACAGGGTCGCCGACGTGTGTGGCCCGTATACCCGGGGTTGTCACCCCGCGCTACTCTCTTGAATCTCTACGAGGTTCTCCCTCAATGGATTACTCCGCCGACATCCCCATCGGAAGGGCGCAACGTTATGGAGTGAGGGCTTCAGGCCTCACCGAGCCGCCCGGCCGCCCGGATTCCTTTTGGGAAGTGGCGAGGGCTGAAGCCCTCGGTCCATACGTTGCGAGCACATTCTACATTCTACATTTTACCTTTTTATATTTCTCCCGTCAGTCTCCGCGGGCTTCTTCAATCATCCTGCGGATGTTGGGATTGCCGTAGGTGAGCTTCTTGACGGTGAGGTCTTCTTCGGCTACTTCGTTGGCTTTGAGTAGCTTCTGCTCGGAGGCTTCGAAGTTTGCCTTGACCTCGCGCAAGCGCTTGATTTGGGCTTCGAGGGCTTCGATGGTCTTGTCGATGCCGTCGGTTGCAGCCACGAATTTCTTGTGTGCGGCGGCCACGCTGTTGCTGAAGGTTGTCTTGAAGCGGTTTATGCGGTCCTCGAATTTTGCGAAGTCCATAGTCGCGCTGCGTGCCGCCTCCAGCTCCTGCGTAAGTGCAAAGCGCTCGCGGTAAGCCTCCTTGGCTCGCTCGGAGATTATGCGGATAATCTGCATGAAGTACTGTGGCCGGATAACCAGCATCTTGGGGTAGCGGTGGCTCTTGTCGACGATACCTGCCTCGTAAGCAGGGCTGTCCTGCTCGAGCATGGACACCAGAATGGCGTATTCGCAGTTTTTGCGCTGGCGGTCGCGGTCGAGCTTCTCGAGGAAATCCTCGTTGCGGTGCTTGGAGGCGGTGGCATCCATCTCGTTTTTCATTTCGAACATGATGGAGATGTACTCGCGGCCGTCGAGGTAGTCGCGGAAGATGAAGTCGCCCTTGCTGCCCTCGGCGGCCACATTGTCCTTGATGAAAGTTGCGTCGGGATACATGCCGTTGTCCTGCGCCTGCTCAAAGAGTATGGAGCAGTGCTGCTCGAGGGTTTCGCCGACCATCTTGGTTGATAACTTGAGCTTGAAGTTCTTAAGACGCTCGATTTCGGCTTCGCGGTCCTGGAGTTGCAGCTTGTGGGCCTCGCGCAGCTGCGTTTCGCGGTTTTCGGCGGCAAGTTTGTCGGCTTTCAAGTCGGCTTCCAGCTCGATGATTCGCTTTTCCTTTGCCTGCACCTGCTCGGCGACGGCATTTCGCTCTTCGACCAGTGCGAGCCGGTGAGCCTGCTCGTCGCGGTCGATTCGGGCCTGCAGCTCCGAAATGACCTTATCCTTCTTAGCGACCGCCTCAAAGAGCTCGCGGGCCTTGGCGGCATCCAATTCGCTGATTTCCGAGCGTTTGGTGGCATCGTAGCCTGCTATGACACCGTTGAGCCGCGTAATTTCGTTTTGCAAGTTGCTTACCTGAAGAGACTTGTCGGCAACTAACTTCTCAAATTGGCGCTCGGCCTGCTCGCGGGCCTGTTCCTCCTTGGTGGTGAACCGGGCCTGCATCTCGTGGAGGCGACGTTCGAGCTCCTCATTGAATTCCTTGGAGCGTACTTGCTCGATGATAGAGGCATAGACGCTGTCGTCTACCTGAAACTGAGTGCCGCAATTGGGGCAAATGATGTCTTTCATAGCAAAATAACAAGTTGTTTGTGGAAGCACCAAGGAGGGCGAGCACCAAGGGCGGCGAGCATCCAGCTCGCAAGCCGCGAAAGGCCGAGTATAAACATTTGAAAGCTTGCCCTCCTTGAGGCGGGTTATTCGGTCTCCAGTGCGTGGACGGCGGCTTTGAAGCGTCGGCCGCGGTCCTCGTAGCTTTTGAAGAGGTCGAAGGAGGCGCAGCAGGGCGACAGCAGCACGGTGTCGCCGGCGGCGGCCAGACGTCGACATTCGGCCACGGCATCGGCGAGGTTGTCGGTGCTTACCAGTTCGGGAACATGGCCCTTGAAGTAGTCCATTATCTTCTCGTTGTGGAGACCCATGGCCACGATGGCTTTGACTTTTTCTTTTACCAGCGGTAGGATTTCGGAGTAGTCGTTGCCCTTGTCCTTGCCGCCGAGAATGAGTACGGTGGGCGTGGTCATAGCCTCCAGGGCGTAGTAGCAGGAGTTTACGTTTGTGGCCTTGGAGTCGTTGATCCAGCGCACACCGTCGATTGTGGCAACCGGCTCGAGGCGGTGTTCGACGGCGGAGAAGTCGCTCAGGCCGCGGCGCACTTCGTCCTTGCGCAGTTCGAACAGACATGCCGACAGGCCGGCGGCCATAGAGTCGAACACGTTGTGGAGGCCGCTGAGGGCGAGGTCGGCGCGGGGCATGCTCATCGAGGTGCCGGGAGTATTGAAGATGAGGTTGTTTTCGGCGTCGATATATGCAGCGGTGCCTTCTTCGCGATGTTCGGCGAAGGGGAGCAGGCGGGCTTCGGTGGTGATGTGGCGCAGCTGCTCGGTGATGATGGGGTCGTCCTGCCAGAAGATGAAGCAGTCGGAGGGTGTCATGTTCTGAAGGATGCGGAACTTGGCGTTGACGTAGTTCTGCATCACGTGGTCGTAGCGGTCCAGGTGGTCGGGTGTGATGTTTAGAATCACGGCGATGTTGGCCTTGAAGTCGTACATATTGTCGAGCTGGAAACTGCTCAGCTCGACCACGTAGACGGCATGCGGTTCGCGTGCTACCTGGTATGCAAGGCTGTTTCCGACGTTGCCTGCCAAGCCGGCGTCGAGACCGGCCTCTGTGAGGATGTGGTGTATGAGCAGGGTGGTGGTGGTCTTGCCGTTGGAGCCGGTGATGCACACCATCTTGGAGTCGGTATATCGACCGGCGAACTCTATCTCGCTGATTACCGGGATGTTTTTGGCGCGTGCGGCCAGTATCACCGGGGCGTCGAGGGGTATGCCGGGGCTTTTGACGATTTCGTCGGCCGAGAGCACCTTGTCGGGGGTGTGGCCCCCTTGCTCGTGGGCAATACCCTCGCGCTCAAGCACTTCGAGATATTTAGGAGCTATAGTGCCGGAGTCGGAGAGGAACACGTCGAAGCCTTTGTCTTTTGCAAGAATTGCGGCTCCGGTGCCGCTTTCACCTGCGCCGAGGACTACGAGGCGGCGCTTGACATCTGTGGACATATTGAATTTCAGTTATCGTATTTTCAGTGTTACAAAAGTCACCACGGCCAGTATGAGCCCGGCAATCCAGAACCGGGTCACGATTTTGGATTCGTGGATAACGGCGATGGGGCGCTGGATGAGAGCGGCTATGGAGCCGTCGCCCGGCTTCTGATAGTGGTGGTGGAGGGGGGTCATTTTGAATATTCGCTTGCCGCCGGTGCGCTTGAAATATGCGACCTGGATGATGACCGACAGGTCTTCGATATAGAACAGCGCGCAGAGAATAGGTAGAAGCAACTCTTTGTGGATCAGGATGGCGAACACGGCGATGACACCGCCGAGCATAAGCGAGCCGGTGTCGCCCATAAAGACGGCCGCCGGGTAAGCGTTGTACCACAGGAAGCCCACAAGGGCGCCGATGAAGGCCGCCATGTAGACCACAAGCTCCTCACTGCCGGGCACATACATGATGTTCAGGTACGAGGAGTAGATGAGGTTTCCGCCCAGGTAGGCCATGATGGCAAGCGCCGAGGCCGCTATGGCCGACAGTCCGGCGCACATGCCGTCCAGGCCGTCGTTGAGGTTGGCGCCGTTGCTGGTGGCGGCCACCAGGAAGATGGTGATGAGGAAGAAAACAATCCAGCCGCCAGTCTCAGAGTGTTCGCCGGCCCACGCCGTCAGCCAGGAGTAGTCGAAGTTGTTGTTCTTGACGAATGGTATGGTGGTCTGGGGAGTCTTCATGGCGTCGGTCTCATCGTAGATCACTTCTTCGACCCGGTGAGTTTCTACGCTGTAGACCTCCTGATTCTCGACTATCACCATGTCGGGGCTGAAGTACATCGTCAGGGCCACCACAAGGGCGATACCTACCTGGCCGAAGATTTTGTACTTGCCCTTGATGCCGTCCTTGTTGCGCTTGCGGAACTTGAGGTAGTCGTCCAGAAAGCCGATGGCACCAAGCCACACCGTGGCCAGCAGCATAAGCAGCATATAGGTGTTGTTGAGGCGTCCTACCAGAAGGCAGGGCACAAGGATAGAGACGATGATGATCACACCGCCCATTGTCGGGGTGCCCTTCTTCTGCACCTGTCCCTGGAGGTCGAGGTTGCGGATTATTTCGCCTACCTGCATGCGCTGGAGGCGGTTGATAATGGCGCGACCCACGAAAATGGCCATCAGAAGGCCGATGACGAAGGCCGCTCCGGAGCGGAAGGTGATATAGTTCATAAGGCGCACGCCCGGCACGCCTGTTTCCTGCAGCAATGTGAAAAGATGGTAAAGCAACTTTTTTCGGTTTTATCAAGTTCAATGCATTCTGTCTGAGAGGGCTCGGCGTACTTCCTCGCGGTCGTCGAAGTGCTCGGCCACGCTGCCGATGACCTGCTCCGTTTCGTGGCCCTTGCCGGCTACCAGAACAACGTCGCCCGGTTTGGCCGCCGCAACAGCCAGCGCTATAGCCTTTCGGCGGTCGGGTTCGGCGATGGCGGCTTGGCGGCGCTCCGGCTCGAGGCCGGCGAGCATTTCGTCGATGATGGCGCGGGGGTCTTCGCTGCGGGGGTTGTCGGCCGTGAGCACAAGATGACTGCAGCGGGCGTCGGCAACCTGAGCCATCAAGGGGCGCTTGCCGCGGTCGCGGTCGCCGCCGGCGCCGCACACGCACCATATATCGGCGCCGGCCGGGGCCGTCTCAGCTATGGTGTCGAGAACGTTGACCAGAGCGTCCGGCGTGTGGGCAAAGTCGACGATGGCCGTCACGCCGTCGGCGCTCCGGAAGGGCTGGAAGCGGCCCGCTACGGGAATCAGGCCGCTCATGGCGCGGAGTACATCCTCGCGGGGCCACCCCAGCAGCAGGGCTGCGCCGTAGACGGCCGCCAGGTTGGAGGCGTTGAAGCTGCCCACGAAAGGCACTTCCATCTCGGTGCCGTCGAAGCTCAGGAGCATGCCGTCCAGACGGTCTTCAATCAGGCGCACGCTGACGTCGGCCGCCGAACGAACCGAGTAGTACTGCTTGCGGCGCGCCGCGCAGTTCTGCAGCATAACGGCGCCGTTGCGGTCGTCGGCATTGACGATGGCAAAGGCGCGCTCCTTGAGGCCATCGAAGAAGCTTTTCTTGGCCCTGAGGTAGGCCTCCACGGTATGGTGGTAGTCGAGGTGGTCGCGGGTGAGGTTGGTGAACACGGCGCCGTCGAAGTCGAGACCGGCTATGCGGTGCTGGTCGGCGGCGTGGCTGCTCACCTCCATAGCGGCGAAGGTGCAGCCGGCATCGACCATGCGTCGAAGCAGATTGTTGAGCTTAAGGGGATGCGGAGTGGTGTGCTCGGCGGCTTCGGAGTCGCCGTCGACGATGTTTGCCACCGTCGAAATCAACCCGGCCTTGTGGCCGAGGGCGCGGGCCAGCTCGTAGAGCAGGGTGGCTATGGTGGTTTTGCCGTTGGTGCCGGTCACGCCCACCAGGGTGAGCTCCTCGGAGGGGTCGCCGTACCACCGCGAGGCGAGGTGCCCCAAAGCGTCGCGGCTGTCGGCAACACGCACCCAAAGCACATTGCCCTGCGGCAGCGGCTCGGGAAATTCCTCCGCCACAATCACGGCAGCGCCTTTTTCGAGGGCCGACGGGATGAATTTATGGCCGTCGGAGGCAACACCGCGCACTGCCACGAAGAGAGCGCCGGCCTCGACGGCGCGGCTGTCGTCGGTAAGGGTGCTTATGGGAGCCACGGGCGCCGTACCCCGCTTTTCGAGCGGTCGGACGGCCTCGAGGAGGTCGTTTATGTCGGTTACTGTTTTCAAATCCATTTGTTTCGTTTTTTCTTTTCTTAACACTCAGACTCACCTAAGGTTCTTGAGCGAAAGGCGAACCTTCGTGCCGGGCGAGGCTGTCGTGCCCGCCGGGGGCGTCTGCTCGTCGACAAATCCCACTCCGGTGAACTCAACGGCATATCCGGCCTCCTCAAGATGAGTGAGGGCCTCGCGCAGGCTTACTCCGCGCACGTCCGGGACCTGGCCGGCGGGATAGCCCGTTGCCGGCTCCACGAATGTGCGCACCCGCTCCGAGCCTATGGTGGCGTGGAGGCGGCGGTTGCGCTCGGCGTCGAAGCTGGTATGCACAAGGGGCACGTTCTCGCCCGCCGGGTTGGGATGGAATTCGGGGTCTTCGTCGAGCATGCCGCGGGCATACATCTTCAGGGCCACATTCTTAAGCACCGTTCCGGAGCTTACGGCCGGGCCGCGGTAGGGCATCTTGGGGTCGGAGATGACCACGATGCAGGTGTACTTCGGACTCTCGTAGGGGAAGAAGCCGCAGAAAGTAACTCGGTAGTGGCCTTCGAGATAACCGCCGCGCCAGCCCGGTATGTCGAGGTAGCGGCCGTCGGGGCCTTTAGGCTTTTCGAGGGCTATTTTGGAGGTGCCTGTTTTGCCTGCAATCTCCACTATGGGGTTGCGGAGCGCCTTGGCCGTGCCGCCCTGCTCCCAGACTACATCGTGCATCTGTCGGCGGAGCTCGCGGGCCTGCTCGGGAGTGAGTATGCTCTCGCGGACGTAGCTGCAGGGAATCACCGAGTCAACGCCGGCCGGCGTGCGCAGCCCCTTGACAAGGCGCGGGCGCACGAAGCGGCCGTCGTTGGCGATGGCGTTGTAGAAGGCGCAGGTGTAGAGCGGGGGTATCATCGTGCTGTAGCCGAACACCATGCGGCTGAGGTTGATGCGCCCCTCGTTGTTGTTGGTCAGCATAGGGAAGTAGGGGCGCCGCTCGCGCGCTATGCCCGTTCCCAGCCGGTCGAAAAAGCCCATTTCGGCGAGGCGCTCGCGGAAGAGGTTGGGGTTGTTTTCGTACTGCGGCATACTCATACGCACCATGCCGATGTTCGACGAATACTCCATGAACCGGCGCACAGGCAGCGTGCCCGGCGAATGGGTGTCGCGGATGGGGCGGTTGATGATGTAGCTGTAGGAGTGGCCGATGGGGTATACGCGGTCGAGGTCGGCATAGCCGTGGCGAAGGGCGACGGCCATACTCATCACCTTCATCACCGAGCCCGGCTCGTAGCCCTCGACGATGCGGTTCAGGGCCGGTATATAGCGCGGCGTGGCCGCCGTACTGTCGCGCTCGAGATTGCTGAGGGCCTTGATGTCGCCGGTGGCAACCTCCATAATCATGGCAGTGCCCCAGTCGGCGTTGGCGGCTATGAGCATCTCGCCGAGTTCGCTCTCGAGGATGTCCTGCACGGTGATGTCGATGGTGGTGGTGACGTCGTAGCCGTCGATTGCCGGAGTATCGACCGCCATATAGGTGCCTCGGGTGCCTATTCGGCGCCGCTTCACGCCGGGCACGCCGTAGAGCAGCGTGTCCAGAGCGCACTCCAGGCCGCTGCGGCCTATCACGCGGGAGTCTTCGGCCGTCATACCCACGCGCCCCACACTAAGTCGGGCCATCTCGCCGAAGGGGTAGCTGCGCACCATCTCCGGCTCTATCACAAGGCCGGTGAAGGCACTGTTGCGCCAGCGCCGGAAGAAGGGCAGTTGCCGTGCGCGGTTGGCCTGCTCCAGGGTGACTTTCTTGGCTATGCTCCAGCCTCGCGAACGCTGCGACTTGGGCACCCCGATGCCGGCGCGCAGATGGCGTTCCCAGCCCTCGCGGGTACGCGTGGGGAAGTACTTGGCCAGACTGTCGGCGAGCATGGGTATGGAGTCGGAGAACTCGATGATTTTGAACGACGGCGTGCGCAGGTCGATGCGCACGTTGTAGTAGCACAGGTTGGTGGCCAGTATGGAGCCGTCGGCGGCGAGGATATCGCCGCGGGAGGGCACTATCACGGCGCGCTTGCTCAGCGTGGAGGCCGCCATGCGGTTCCAGTCGGCCGAGTGCACCGTGGTGGTACGTATGAGGTAGAAAGCCACTCCCAAGGCAATGGCCAGGCAGAGCACCCAGATAATGCTGAAGCGGCCCGCCATGAAGAGCTGGCGCGGCAGGATGCGGCTTTTCGGTTTCTTTTGGTTTTCTTTTTCCATATTGCGGGAGAGGGTGGCGGGTCAGAGGTAGACAATGCCGGGTCGCGCGTCGGGTGTGGCTTCCGGAACGTCCAGGCCCAGGTTGAGAGAGTCGACAAGGCGGCGCATGGCCGATTCGCGGGTCAGGGTATGGTAGCGGGAGAGTTCCTGCTGCTTGTATGTGCGGGCCACTTCAATCTGGCGGTTGAGGCTCCGGATGGTGTTCTCGGTGGTGGCGTGGTCGAAGCGGGTGGCGATGAAGAGCATGGCCGTGATGATGGTGAACACCGTGACGAAGAAATGCCGCTTGAAGAAACGGCTGTCGACGGTGTCGCCCTGGGCAACGGCTTTTGCGCCGCGCCCTACCTTGCTCATGCCTTTTTTGAGGTCTATTTTCATAAGAAGAGAGGTGCCGGGTTAGAGTTCTGTTTCTGTTCTGAGGCCAACGCGCAGCTTGGCGCTGCGGCTGCGCGGGTTGCGCTCTATTTCGTCGGCATCAGGCACGATGGGCTTGGAGAAGAGCGGCTCGACGGGCACTTCGACGCGCCCGAATATGTCGGTCGCCGGGCGTGTGCCATCGGTGCGCCCGGTGCGCAGAAAGTTTTTCACCATCCGGTCTTCGAGCGAGTGGTAAGTAATAACGGCGAGGCGTCCACCCGGGCGAAGCACCTTCAACGAGGCCTCCAGAAGTGCCTCCAGGGCCTTCATCTCGCCGTTGACCTCAATGCGCAGAGCCTGGAAGAGCTGCGCCAGCTCCTGCTTGAGGTTGGCCGGGCTCAGCAGCGGCGTGGCAAGCTCGACAAGGCGCGAGGTGGTGTCGACGGCCTTGGTCCGGCGAGCCTTGACCAGGGCGGCGGCCAGACGTTTGGCCTGACGCAACTCGCCGTAGAGCTTGAATATAGTTGCCAGATTTTCCTCGGAAGCCTCGGCAAGCAGCGAAGCCGCCGTAAGGTCCGACTGGCGACCCATACGCATGTCGAGCGGGGCGTCCGCGCGGAATGAGAAGCCGCGGGTGGCGTCGTCGAAGTGGTGGAACGACACACCCAAATCGGCCAACACACCGTCGACGCGCCCCAGCGCGCCGTAGTAGCGCATATAGTTCGCAAGGTGCCGGAAGTCGCCGTGAACGGGGGTGAAAACGTCGGTCGGAACGGCGCGCTCTATAGCCTCGGAGTCGCGGTCGAGCGAGTAGAGGGCGCCGCTACCCTGAAGGGCCTCGGCGATGGCGCGGCTGTGGCCCCCGCCCCCAAGGGTGCAGTCAACATAGATGCCACCCGGTTTAACAGCCAGGGCGTCAATAGTTTGCGGCAAAAGGGCCGGTATATGGTAGGGAGTATTTTCCATTGTGCTCATTCAGACTTCAAAATTAACTATTATTACGCAATTAAAAGCCCTGTCGGCTGTCTTTTAACAAAAAAACTTATCAACATCTCAACCAACCCCACATCGAACCCCATCTACAACCACCTCCGGCAGCGTTTTTTTGCTTCACTTTTTTGTGAATTTGAAAAACTTTCTCTAACTTTGTGGCATTAAATCTATTATATGATAGTCACTTTTGAAGAAGTATACCTCAAAGAGTTGTATGAAAGCGGCAAGTCTTCTGACAAGAAGCACCGCTTTCAGCCCAATATAACTAAACGATATAAGGATAGAGTCAACCTTTTGAAGAAAGTAGCTTCTAAAGAAGAACTTTATCCCATCAAATCGCTTCATTTTGAGGCTTTGGTAGGTGATAAGAAAGGATTGTTTTCAATTCGGGTAAATGACCGATATCGAGTTGAGTTTTCGTTAAACGAAAATATTGAGCATCCCATTTTGACTATCTGCAATATTGTTGAACTTTCAAACCATTATGAATAATATGACAAATCTTCCCGAAATAGAGCCTTCGATGATAGCAAACAATCTGACGCCTTTCGAACCGACCCATCCCGGGTCTCTGATACGCGAAGAATTGGAGGAACGCAAAATGACGCAGGCAAGACTTGCCCAACAAATCGGTGTTTCGCCTTCGTTCCTCAACGAGGTTGTAAACGGAAAGCGAGCCGTCAATACTGAGCTGGCTCTCCTGCTTGAAGCCGCTCTCGGAATTGCGGCTCATATTTGGCTTGACTTGCAGGCCGACTATAATATGCAGATTGCCAAGTCGGATGCCTCGTTTATGAGCAAGCTTGCGCATATTCGTCGCATCGCAGCCGTTCTTTGACTATTAATTGTCTCCGGAGGCGGTTTGGGATTTGGCCGTTTGGGTTAAGTTGCGTATCTTTGCCTCGCAAACCGGCTCGACTATGGATAAGAAAACAATCTGGGATATGAACCGCCTCAGCGTAGAGGCCTTCCGCTCTCAACCGAAGGCTCCCCTCGCCGTGGTGGTCGACAATGTGCGCTCCCTCAACAATATAGGCTCTATTTTCCGCACTTCCGACGGCTTTGCGGCATCAAAAGTGGTGCTCTGCGGTATCTCGGCATGCCCGCCCTCGCCCGAAATACACAAAACGGCTCTCGGAGCCGAACTGAGCGTGGAATGGGAGTATTTCGCCGACACTATCGACGCCCTGGGGGCCCTCAAGGCCGATGGCTGGACTATCGTATGCCTGGAGCAGGTGGCCCAAAGCGTTATGCTTCAGGATTTCACGCCGGACCCCACGAAGCGATATGCCATCGTGGTCGGAAACGAGGTCGACGGCGTCGCCCAGCAGGTGGTCGATGCCGCCGATATGTGGCTCGAAATTCCCCAAAGCGGCACCAAACACTCCCTCAATGTGGCCGTCAGCGCCGCTCTGGCGATGTGGCCGGTCTATTCAACGTTTTTGAAAAACAGCTAATTATGATAAAGTTTCCTTCCTCTCTTCAGCCGGGCGACAAGATTGCCATCGCCTCGCCGGCCGGTCCTATCGAAGCCGCCAAAGTCGAAGGCGCCGTCGCTCAGCTGCGCGCACAGGGCTGGGACCCCGTGGTGATGCCCCATGCCCTGGGACGCTCCGGAAACTACAGCGGCACTGCCGACGAACGCTACGCCGATATGGCCGAGGCTCTTACAAATCCCCAATACAGGGCCGTGCTTTGCTCGCGCGGAGGCTACGGTGTG
Organism: uncultured Porphyromonadaceae bacterium; assembly: GCA_900541865.1. Lineage (GTDB taxonomy): Bacteria > Bacteroidota > Bacteroidia > Bacteroidales > Muribaculaceae > CAG-873. The sequence goes on from UQLO01000021.1 coordinate 38,185, forward strand.
GTACACATCATGGACCGCTTGGCCCGCCTCCCTCTGGCCGACGACCCCAAATGGGTGATCGGCTTCTCCGATATCTCCGCTATGCACGCCCTGATGGCAAGCAAGGGCATAGCCAGCCTCCACGCTCCCATGGCTGCCCAGATCCTCAAGGGCGAGGCCGACCCCGACACGGCCGCCATCTTCGGAATCCTCCGAGGCGAACGCCCAGCGTACTCCTTCCCTGCCCACGACTACGACCGCCGGGGCATTGCCTCCGGCACGCTCTACGGCGGCAATATGGCTGTGCTTGCCGAACTTATCTCCACCCCCTACGACATTCTGCGCCCTGACACTATCCTCTTTCTCGAGGACGTTTCGGAGCCTATCTACAAGATTGAACGAATTTTCTACCAGCTGCGTCTCAACGGCGTCCTCGACGGCATCCGCGGTCTCATCGTCGGCCAATTCACTGACTACAGGCCCGATGCATCCTACCGGGATATGGAGACGATGATACGCGACGTAACCGCCGGTCTTCGCTGCCCGGTGGCCTTCAACGTGCCGGTGGGACACGTAGACCATAATCTTCCCCTCATAGAGGGCGCAACGGCGACCCTGAAGGTGTCGCCATCGGGCACAAACTCAATCATTTTCCACCGCTAAGGTCGCTGACGATGGCTTCTGCCGTGGCGGCGGCAGCGTCGCCCGTGCCGAGTATGCTGCGGATGCGGGCGTAGCCCTCGAGTTGGGCGGCGCGCTCCGGCGTGTCGGTCAGCAAGGGTCGCAGGGCGTCGGCGGTGGCGTCGACGGTGCAGAGGTGCTCGAGCAGCTCGGGGATGACGGCGCTGTCGGCTATGAGGTTGGGCAGGGTGACGTACTTGACATCCAGCACTTTCTCCATCACTTTGTATGTGATTTTGCTGCCCCCGCCTCGATAGAGAGCCACCTGCGGCACGCCCGCGAGGGCACATTCGAGGGTCGCGGTGCCCGACGTCACCAAAGCCGCCCGGCAGTGCGTAAGTATCTGGCAGGCATGCGGATAGCGTAGCACCGGAAGCTTGTTCGAACATTCGGCGTAGAAACTGTCGTCGATTCCCGGCGCACCCACTATCACTCCGCGGTACTGCGGGAACTGGTCGAGAGCTCTGGTCATGATTTTGAGGTTGTTGCGTATCTCGGCTTTGCGGCTGCCCGGCATCAGCGCCACTAAGGGTCGCGGACGAAGTTTGTTTTTGGCCAGGAAGTCGACGTTAGGCTCGGCGTCCTGCAGGGCAGCATCTACCTCGGCCACGGAGGGGTTGCCCACGTAGACGGCTTCGGCGCGGTTGGCGCGGTAGAATTCCGGCTCGAAGGGGAAGATGGCGAAGACGCGGCGTACGTGCTTCCGGATTTCTTTGACGCGCCATTTCTTCCACGCCCATATTTTCGGAGGTATGTAGTAGTAGACCGGTATTCGCGCCTTGTAGGCCGTCTCGGCAACCTTGAGGTTGAAGCTCGGATAGTCCAGCAGAATGAGGGCGTCCGGCCGCGCAGCAAGCAGCGCCCGGCGTGCCGTGCTCAGGTTGCGCCGCACCGCCCCTAAATTGCGAATAACTTCCGAGAAGCCCATGTAGGCCATCTCGCGGTAGTGCACCAGAGGCTGCTCACCGCAAGCCGCCGCCATGGCGTCGCCGCCGAGGAAGGTTATGGTTGCGTCGGGGTCGCGCTCCAGTATAGCCCGGATGAGATGGCTGCCGTGGAGGTCGCCGGAGGCTTCGCCGGCTATGAGGAAGTAATGCACTGCTTTGCTGTTATTTGGTTCTACGTTTAAGAAAAAAATCGCGCATCAGAGCCGCACATTCGTCCTGACGCACGCCCGTGACCACCTCGGCGCGGGGATGAAAGAAAGAAGCGCCCGGGCGCTGCAGGGTAGTGTAGCCGCGCTTTGTGTCGGGCGCGCCCACCACGATGCGGCGTATTTGGCTCCAGCCGATGGCACCGGCGCACATCGGGCACGGCTCCACCGTGACGTAGAGCGTGGCTTCGGTGAGGTATTTGCCGCCGGTGGCGTTGGCGGCCGCGCTCAGGGCGAGCATCTCGGCGTGCGCCGTGATGTCGTGAAGCCGCTCGGTCTGGTTGTGGCCCTTGCCGAGGATGCGCTCGCCGGCAGCCACCACGGCGCCTACGGGAATCTCGCCCTCGGAGGCCGCCTGACGCGCTTCTGCAAGGGCAAGCCCCATGTAGTATTCGTCGGTGAAGGTGCCGTCCATCAGTCCAGGTCTATTACAAGCCCCTCACGGGCAGCTATGGTGTCCGGAAAAATTGCGCGGGCCTCCTCGGCCAGGGCTTCTTCGTCGGTGATGATTTTGGAGTAGTGGCCGATGACGAGGCGCCCGGCGCCCGCCATCCGGGCTATGCGGGCGGCCTCGGCGGCTGTAGAGTGGCCGCGCGTGGCGGCTTTGGCGGCATTGTCGTTGCCGTATGTGGCCTCGTGGTAGAGCACGTCGACTCCCCGCACATGGCGTGCTATTTGTTCGTTGTACGACGTGTCCGAACAATAGGCGTAGCTGCGCGACGGCGACGGCGGCAGCGTAAGCCGGTCGTTGGTCACCACCGTGCCGTCGGGGCGCGTCCAGTCCGCACCCTCGCGCAGGCTCTGCATGGCGTAGTGCGGAACGCCGTGGAAGCGGGCCGCTTCGCCGTTGATATGGCGCAGCTTGGGCTTCTCGGTGAAGCGGTAGCCCACGCAGGGCACGCGATGGCTCAGAGGAAAGGCTCGAACGGTCAAGTGCTTGTCGTCGAGCACAATTCCCGGAGCGCCCGGGTCGATGATGTCGTATTCCAGCGTGTAGGGCCGCTCCCGGCACAGGGTGTTCAGTATCCTTTCGAGCAGCTCGGCGCCTTCGGCGAAGGTGTGCACCCTCACCGTGCCCCCGACGCTATGCAGCGCCATCGTCGACAGCAGCCCCGGCAACCCTAAGAAGTGGTCGCCGTGGAGGTGCGACAGGAAGATGTCGGTGATTTTTGCAAACGACACCCCGAAGCGCCTTAGCTGAAGCTGCGTGCCCTCCCCGCAGTCGATGAGCATGACGCGGTTGCCGTAGCTCAGCGCCTGCGCCGACGGGAAATGACGGAGTGTGGGGGTCGCGGAGCCGCAACCCAGTATGGTGACGGAGAAATTGGGCATATGCAAAATTACACATAATTCTCCAATTACAAAACAATCGGGCAACCGATTGCTCTCGATTGCCCGATTGGATGCCGGCTGTACGGCTTTTTTTTATTCCAGATGGCGCCGCGCCTTGTCGACAAGGAATTTGCGTGCAGTCCGGGCCCAGCGAGCCGTGCTGCACGTCGACTCGTTTTCCAGTATCGACAGCAGTTGCCACAGGCACACGGCGCCCGCGGTGAACCGCACGGCGTCGAATCCGCCGTAGTCGCAGATGATGTAGCGCTGCGTCATGGAGGCAACAACGAGAGCGCCATAAATCTTGACTAAAGTCAACACCAAGCGCCCGAAGCGACGGGAGCTCAGGCGCCCGTCGGCGCCATGGCCGGCCCGTTTGAGCCGTCGGCCAAGCGAAACAGCCGTGGCGAAATCAAGCGCCGTAAACACGGTGCACACCGTTGCCGGTGCGGCCAAGGGTTCCAGAAAGGAGAGGCAAAAGCCACTTAGAGTGCTCAGAAGGGCTTTGGCGAGGGTGTAGGTGGTGGTGGGTTCCTGCATTTTCGGTCTTTGTTTGTTCGTGGTGCAAAGGTAGCGGCTGCCGCCGCAGCTAAGACACTGATTGCGGGCCTTGTGGGCGGTTTAACGTTCGCTAAAATCAATTTTAAGTCAAAAAAAATTGACAAAACTATTGACAAGTCCTCAAAATTGCCTTAACTTTGCACCCACAGACAAACCAAAAAAATACCTCGAAATGCAAACACTGACAGAACTACGAAACCGGGCTTTCGTTAAGCAGGCCCTGGCCATTCTGAGCCGCCACATGCGTGCCGGCGAGCGTATAACGCGCCGGCAACTCGTCGAAAAGGCCCTTGCGAGCCGGCCGCCCTCCTATTTCATCAACCAGGACCAAGTGAGCATCGTGCTCTCGGCAATCGACCGCATGCCCGACTTCAAGCCCGCCTCCGAACGACACGCAATGTGGCTCGAAATCCGCAACCGGGTGCGCAATCTCATGGAAGGCCCCCGCAAACTCCGGCGCCACGAGGCCGTTTCATTCGTGCTGAACTTCACCCAACCCTCGCGCTATTTCATTTCCCACAAGACGGCCGACCGCCTTATAGGCTCCGCTGTCCGTACAAACCGCTATGCCGTGGCCGCACACTGAAATTTAACCTTATATAAAAATGATAAGCATCTCAATCTCTCGAATAATCGATGGCGCAATGGCCCGAAGCGCCCTCCGCGCTGCCATCGGCGAAGGCTCCCCACAAGTCCTTTCACGCGACAACATGCCCGCGCTCCGACGTGCCGTCCGCGACGTCCTCGCGCAGTCGTTCCTGCGGCTTAACGGACTAATAACCGCCACAAACATCTCAGCCATCGACCCCGCCACCGACGACATCGTTACTCTCGAAATAGCCGCGCGACCGGCCATCGAAAGCACACTCCTGCCGGTGCTCGAAGGTCTCGCAACAAGCGGACTGCTCGCCCTCGCCTACGGTCAGGCCGGAATCGCCACCAACGACGAGGCCGACACCAACCGCATCCTCACAACCCTCGCCGCACTGACTACCGTAACGGCCCCGCCCCCGCGCATACGCCGAGGAGCCTGAAATAATTGACAATTGACAATTGATAATTGGGCGGCAACGTATGGAGCGAGGGCTTCAGCCCTCGCAGTTCCGCCAATGCATTTCCACTGACAAACAATCGGGATAAATCGCGATGCATCCCGATAAAAAAGACAGGCCTCGGCGTGATGCCGAGGCCTGTCGAAATATAGGGAGGTTAGGATTAGCGAGCCTCTTCGATGGTGACAGCGCGGTCGAGAGCTACGTACTGGTCGCCTTCGCCCATGCGGTTGCCGTTGTTCTCAACGATGCTCAGACGGGAAGCGTCTACGCCGTTGCGAACGAGCAGGTCGCGAACGCCTTCAGCACGACGAGCGCGCAGGCGAACGTTGATGGCTTCGGTGCCGGTGTAGTTGTCGGCCCAGCCGGTGAGAACGAAGTTCTTGCCTGCGTAGGCATCGGAGTTCATCTGGGAAGCCAGAGCCTTAACGACGCGGGTGTTTTCGCGGCTGAGGCGGCTTACGCCGATGGGATAGTATACGGTAGCGAGAGGACCGGCGTTGATAACCTGGGGCTCAACGGTGCGTTCCATGCACTCACGCAGAGAGCGCTCGAGCTGGTCGATGCGGTCGTTGCTGGCGCGGAGACGTTCGCGGAGAGCGTCGCAGTTCTCGGGTTCGGGGCAAACGGGAACCACGGGAGCAACCCATTCGCGGTTTTTGAACTTGTAGGTAACACCGATGGTGGCGGAGAGGTCGGAGTAGTCCTCGTTCCAGTTCACGCCGCCCATGTTCTGGATGCCGTCGATGCCGCTCCAGCGGATGTCGAGGCTCAGGGCAACCTGCTTGCTGACGTTGAAGCTGTTGATCCAGCCTGCGCGCAGGGTGGGAACGCAATCTTCGAGGTTGTGGCCGTCGCTGTCGAGGGTGAAGTAAGCACCGGCACCTACGTATACGATGGAGTTGTATACGCGGTTGGGCTTGTAGCCGCACCACCAGTTGGTAAGGCTGATCATGAGGTCGAATACGGGGCCGACTTCGTTGGTTTTGGTCTTGTAGTAACCGTCGGGACGATATTCGTTAACGAGAGTGCCGAGGTAGTTGGGGCCGGTGGCGAGGCCTTTGAGCTGCATCCAGTTAACACCGGCGCGAGCACCAAATACGGGGGTAAACCACTTGCCGAGGTAGAGACCGGCGTTGGGAGCGAAGCGGTCGGAGAGGTCGCGGTGGCTTGCCTTGTGGGCGAAGTAGATGTTGGCACCACCTTCTGCGGTGATGAACCAATTGTCCTGCATACGGTTCATCAGGTAACCCTGGGAAGGATCGGAAACGTAGGTAACGCCTTCGTTAGGCTCCTGAGCAGCAAGACTCTGAGCACCTACGAACATAGCGCAGGCAACTGCGAAAAGAGTAGCTTTCTTCATAGAGTTTATTGAGTTTGGTTGAATGTTTCTGCGTAATGTGATTTTTAGTGGCGCTAAGTTACGACTTTTTTTTCATTTTATAACTTAAAAGTGCAAAAATAATGTTCCTTTGTGCCGTTTTTTAACACTTAGCATCCGAATATGGCCAACAGTGGCCCTTTTTTGGCCACTTGTCGACCTGTTCGTTTTTAGTTTTCTTTAAAGTTGGGTGTCCGGGGCGCCCATGCCGAGCATGGCGCGAACGCGGCTGTAGATGTTTGAGGCGGTGAAGCCGAACTTCTCGTCGAGCACTTTGTAGGGTGCGGAAGCGCCGAAGCGTTCCAGGCCGAATACTCGGCCGGTGAAACCGTCGATCATGCGGAGCGACTCCGGCAGGCCGGCGGTGAGGCCGTACTGCGGCACTCCGGCGGGAAGCACGCTGCGGCGGTAGTCCTCCGGCTGGCTGTTGAAGAGGCCCACGGAGGGCATGCTCACCACGGCGGCGCGTATACCGTCGGCCTCCAGGAGCACGGCCACCTCGCAGAGCAGACTGACTTCGGAGCCGTTGGCAACCAGCACAACGTCGGCTTCGGCCGGCCCGAAGGCGCGGTAGCCGCCGCGGGCGGCGTCGTCGGCTGCTTCGGCGCGGGTGCGGCCGTCGCCGGGAGCGGGCAGGTCTTTGATGTCCTGGCGGCTGAGTATGAGTGCGGTGGGGGTGTGGGTGTTCTCCATGGCAAGTTTGTAGGCCACGGAGGTTTCGGCGGCGTCGGCCGGACGAAGCACGAGCATGGAGCGACGGCCGGAGAAGTTGTGGATTTGCTCCATCAGTCGCAGCTGGGCCTCCTGCTCGACGGGTTCGTGGGTGGGGCCATCCTCGCCGACGCGGAAGGCGTCGTGGGTCCATATGTACTTGACGGGCAACTCCATAAGTGCCGCCATGCGCACGGCCGGCTTCATGTAGTCCGAGAATACGAAGAAGGTGCCGCAGGCGCCGATGCATCCGCCGTGGAGGGCGATGCCGTTCATCACGGCGGCCATCGTAAGCTCGGCCACGCCTGCCTGCAGGAAGGCGCCGCTGAAGTCGTCGGCGCTGAAGGCGTGGGTCTGCTTGAGGAAGCCGTCGGTTTTGTCGGAGTTGGAGAGGTCGGCGCTGCTGACAATCATATTGCCTACCTTGCGAGCGAGCTCGGCGAGCACGTCGGCGCTGGCCTGGCGGGTGGAGATGTCGGCCTTGTGGACAATGGCCCGGTAGTCGATTTGCGGCACTATACCTTCGAGGTAGCCCTTGAGGGTCACGGCGTCGCCGAAATTGTCCTTCTCCCACTGTGCGAACTCGGCGCGGCGCCCGGCTACTATCTGACGGAGGGCGCTGCGGCGCTCGTCGAAGAGTTTGCGCACGTCGTCGCTTATCACCCAGGGGTTTTCGGGGTCGCCGCCGAGGTTGCGCACCGTAGCGGCGTAGTCGGCGCCGCTCTTGCTCAGCGGCTGGCCGTGGGTGGAGCATTTGCCCTCGAAGTTAGCGCCGTCGGCGGTGACGGCACCGCGGCCCATCACGGTGTGGCCGATGATGAGTGTAGGCTTGCCGTTGGGCTTGGCGGCGGCTTCGAGAGCGCCGGCTATGGCGGCGGGGTCGTTGCCGTCGATTTCGAGCACGTTCCAGTGCCATGCGCGATATTTTGCGGCGTAGTCCTCGCGGTCGACGGCATCGACGTTGGTGCTGAGCTGCACGCCGTTGCAGTCGTAGAACATGATGAGGTTCTCAAGGCCCAGGTAGCCTGCCAGGCGGCCTGCTCCCTGCGATATTTCCTCCTGTATGCCGCCGTCGGAGATGAAGGCGTAGGTCTTGTGGCTGCACACTTTGCCGAAGCGTGCCGTCAGGAATCGCTCGGCGATGGCGCATCCCACGGCCATGGTGTGGCCCTGGCCGAGCGGCCCCGAGGTGTTCTCGACGCCACGTGCGGGGTCCGCTTCGGGGTGGCCGGGAGTGGGCGAGCCCCACTGGCGGAACTGCTGCAGCTCGTCCATAGTGTAGAAGCCGCAAAGGGCCAGCACGCCGTAGAGCATCGGGCTCATGTGGCCCGGATCGAGGAAGAAGCGGTCGCGGGCGAACCAGGTGGGGTCGTCGGGGTCGGAGACGAGAAACTGCGAGTAGAGCACGCTGACAAAGTCAGCGCCGCCCATAGCGCCGCCGGGGTGGCCGGACTTGGCCTTTTCCACCATAGAGGCTGCCAGGATGCGTATATTGTCGGCCGCATGGGCCACAGCATTGGTATTCATTGAGATAGTGGTTGGGTTGAAACGTTTCTTACGGGAAGCGGGCCGCCCTGCCGGGCCGATGCCTTTCCTCGGCTGCGAAGTTAGTCAAAAAAAACCACACGGCAAAAAACAACAACGCTCCGGAGGTCGCCAAAGTTCGAACCGGGACGAAAAAAAGCGGGGCGCGCCGAAGCGCGTCCCGCCCTGTGGGGTTATGAAGACAGCGGTTATTAGCCGTTGATTTTCTTCATGGTGGCGATGAGGTCGAGCACCTTGTTGGAGTAGCCGATTTCGTTGTCGTACCAGCTTACAACCTTCACGAAGGTGGGGGTGAGCTGGATGCCGGCCTTCTTGTCGAAGATGGAGGTGCGGGGATCGCCGAGGAAGTCGCTGGAAACGACGTCGTCTTCGGTGTAGCCCAGAACGCCCTTGAGCTCGCCTTCGCTGGCTTCCTTCATGGCAGCGCAGATTTCTTCGTAGGTAGCGGGCTTGGCCAGGTTGACGGTGAGGTCAACAACGGAAACGTCCAGGGTGGGAACACGCATGGACATGCCGGTGAGCTTGCCGTTGAGTTCGGGGATAACTTTGCCTACAGCCTTGGCAGCGCCGGTGGAGGAGGGGATGATGTTGCCCGAAGCAGCACGGCCGCCGCGCCAGTCCTTCATAGAGGGACCGTCGACAGTCTTCTGGGTAGCGGTGGTGGAGTGTACGGTGGTCATCAGACCTTCAACGATGCCGAATTTGTCGTTGAGGACCTTGGCGATAGGAGCAAGGCAGTTGGTGGTGCAGGATGCGTTGGATACGAACTGGGTGCCCTTGACGTACTTGTCGGCGTTTACGCCGCAAACGAACATGGGGGTGTCGTCCTTGGAGGGAGCGGACATAACCACGTACTTGGCGCCGGCTTCGATGTGAGCCTGTGCTTTTTCCTTGGTCAGGAACAGGCCGGTGGACTCAACAACGTACTCAGCCTCTACAGCGCCCCAAGCGATTTCTGCGGGGTTCTTGTAGGCAGTAACGCGGATGTGCTTTCCGTTGACGATGAGCTCGCTCTTCTCCATGTCGTAGTCGACGGTGCCGTCGAAGTGGCCGTGCATGGTGTCATATTTGAGCATGTAGGCCATGTAGTCTACGGGAAGAAGGTCGTTGATGGCAACTACTTCGATGTCGTCGCGCTTGGTGGAGGCACGGAATACGAAGCGACCGATGCGTCCAAAACCATTGATACCGATTTTAGTCATAGTGGTATATTTGAATATTGAGTTGATTTATGTGCTTGAATGTCAGCTCGAATGTCTTTGCCTAACGCTCATCGTGGGCGCAAGGTTGAGTTTTTCAGCCGCAAAATTAATGAAAAATTTCGGTATTTGACCCTTTTCTCAAAAAATTAGTGCTAAAGTTTTTTAAGAGGGGTCGTTGCGCCTCTTTTCTCTTGCTTTTTTTTGCCGCAGCCGTTGGCCGTTAGAGGAAAAAGGGTTATTTTTGTGGCATAATAAAGCGCCGGCCGCACTTTTCGGCCGGTACGGCGTTATAACAAAGCTACCGTTTATACTAACTATACAAAAAACACAACCAATGGACTTTCTTACCAACGACAAGCTCGTGATTGTAGGCGCTGCCGGCATGATTGGCTCCAACATGGCCCAGACCGCTCTTATGATGCGCCTTACCCCCAATATCTGCCTCTACGACCCCTACGGCCCCGCTCTGGAAGGCGTTGCCGAAGAGCTCTACCAGTGCGCCTTTGAGGGCGTTAACATCACCTACACCACCGACGTGGCCGAGGCTCTCCGTGGCGCTGCCTACATCGTCAACTCCGGAGGCGCCGCCCGCAAGGCCGGCATGACCCGCGAGGACCTCCTCAAGGGCAACGCCCAGATTGCCGAGCAGTTCGGCAAGGACGTGCGCAAGTACTGCCCCGACGTCAAGCACATCGTGGTGATTTTCAACCCCGCCGACATCACCGGTCTGATCACCCTGCTGTACTCCGGCCTCAAGCCCTCCCAGGTCAGCACTCTGGCCGCTCTCGACAGCACACGCCTCCAGGACCAGCTCGTTAAGTGGTTCAAAGTGCCCGCAGCAAAAATCGAAAACTGCCGCACCTACGGCGGCCACGGCGAGCAGATGGCCGTTTTCGCAAGCACTACCACCGTCGACGGTCGACCCCTGACCGAAATAATCGGCACCGAAGAACTTCCTGCCGACCAATGGGAAGCCATGAAGCAGCGAGTAATCCAGGGCGGCAAACACATCATCGAGCTCCGCGGCCGCTCCTCCTTCCAGAGCCCGGCATACCTCTCCATCGAGATGATAGCAGCCACTATGGGCGGCAAGCCCTTCCGCTGGCCCGTAGGCACCTACGTCAACAACGGCAAGTTCGACCACGTCATGATGGCCATGGAAACCACCGTCGACGCAACCGGCGTACACGTGCAGCCCGTCAAAGGCACCCCCGCCGAGGAAGCCGAACTCGAACAGAGCTACCGTCACCTCTGCACCCTGCGCGACGAAGTCATCGAAATGGGTGTGCTGCCCCCCGTGGCCGACTGGCACAAGCTCAACCCCAACATCGACTGATGAAAAAATTACTTATTCCGGCAGCCGCCATCGTCATGATGGCGGCTTGCACGGGCAAAACCGCACCCGCCGCCGAGACGGAAGCCGCAGAAACTCCCGCCGCGCAGTCCCTCGCCGGAGAGTGGCTGCTTGAAAGCATTGTCGTCGGCGACAGCACCCACGTGGCTCCGCAGACCGACCTGACCGTAAGCTTCAACGACGACAGCACATTCTGCTTCAGCACCGGATGCAACACCATCTGCGGCACCTTCGGGCAGCAAGGCGACTCCCTGACCCTTACCAACATGCTCACCACCGAGATGGCCTGCGACGATATGACCACCGAGGACGTCCTCAAGACCATCCTCCCCGACGTAAGCACCCTCGAAAACGTCAACGACACCACCGTGCGCCTCAACACCACCACCCCGCAGACCTACATCACACTCCGCAGGGAAGCAGCCCGCTGACCCTCCACACCTTAATATATAAGCGGCCGCCATCCGGCTTGCCGGCCGCGAAATGGCCCCGCAAATGCATGGACCGAGGGCTTCAGCCCTCGCCCCATCCCGAAGGGATTCCCCGGCCACCTAAACTATTGGAAAAGAACCCTGTAAGGGTTCAATATAGTAGCCAGGGGCGATAGCCCCGGGGCAGATTGGACTCTTTAGAATCAGCGACCCCGACGGGGTCGCCTATTATATATATATATGCTTCATACCCGGGGTTGTCACCCCGGGCTACTCTCTTGAACCGCTACGCGGTTCTTTTTTACAATGGTTTCACTCAGCCTTTCGGCAGCCCCGGCTCTTTGTCGGCGGCCAGCCAGCGGTAGAGGCGGTCGGCGGGGCGTACTTTGGCGGGGACGGGGATGGAGAAGGCATCGCCTTTTACGGCGCGGGCCACGCTTCGGCCGCCAACCTGAATTTCGTCCACTTTGATTACTACGGCGCCCGTCGTCGGGCCGATGATGACTACCTCGTCGCCTACGCAGAGTTCGGCACCCTCCATAAAGAATTCGCCTACCTTGAGCTTCGAGAAGTACTTCACGCCGCGGGCTACGTACTGCTTTGTTCGGGTTGCCGACGAGCCGTACTTCGAGCTCCACTCGCCCAGGCGCTGGCCGAGGTAGTAGCCGTCCCAGAATCCGCGGTTGAAGACTTTTGCGAGGCGCTCGTCCCATCCGGCGATTCGTTCGGGGGTGTAACTTCCCTCGCAGAGGGCCTCGAGAGCTTCCGAGTAGCAGCGCACGGCCGTGTCGACATATTCGGCACCGCGGGCACGTCCCTCGATTTTGAAAACTGTCACTCCGGCCTCCACCATGCGGTCCAAGAAATGAATTGTCTTGAGGTCTTTGGGGCTCATGATGTATTTATTGTCGACTTCGAGCTGGTCGCCGGTCTCAAGGTCGGTCACGCTGTAGCCGCGGCGGCAAATCTGCGTGCACGCACCGCGGTTGGCGCTGGAGTTCATTTGATGGAGCGAAAGATAGCACTTGCCGGACACTGCCATACACAGAGCGCCGTGGCAGAACATCTCCAGGCGCACCAACTGTCCGTGCGGGCCCCGGATATCTTCTTCGACGATACGTCGGCTGATTTCTGCCACCTGCTCCATATTGAGTTCGCGCGCGAGCACCATCACGTCGGCAAAAGCGGCGTAGAAGCGCACGGCGGCGATGTTGGAGATGTTGCACTGGGTGGAGATGTGCACCTCGATTTCCCGCTGCCGGCAAGCCTGTATTACGGCGATGTCGGAGGCGATTACGGCCGACACCCCGGCAGCGCGCGCAGCGTCGAGCACGCCCTCGATGGCTTCCATATCGGTGTCGTAGACGATGGTGTTTACGGTCAGATAGGTGCGCACGCCGGCTTCGGTGGCGGTGGCGACTATGGTGCGGAGGTCGTCGAGGGTAAAGTTTGCGCTGGAGCGCGAACGCATGTTGAGGCCCTGCACGCCGAAGTAGACGGCGTCGGCTCCGGCGTTGATGGCTGCGGTGAGCGACTCGAAGCTGCCCACCGGGGCCATTATTTCAAAATCCTTGCGGTTCATGATTGAGGGATAAACCAACACAGGCGCCATCTTGGAGAGGGCGCCGGAAGGTGTGGTGGAGGGAAAGGTTTACTCTGCTTCGGCAGCGGGAGCCTCTGCAACGGGAACCTCGACAGCGGCTGCCTCCGGAAGCTCTACGGTCTGCACGGCACCGGTGGCGGGTATAGCGGCTGCCGGAGCGGCGGGTGCTACAGGAGCAGTACGGGTGCTGTTGGCGTCGACGGCCTTGGGTGCGGTCCATACGGAAACGATGGACAGGAGTACGAGCACGCCTACCAGAGTCCAGGTGCCTTTCTCAAGGAAGCTGTTGGCCTGGCGTACGCCCATAACGCTGCCGGCACCGCCGAACTGCGAGGACAGACCGCCGCCCTTGGATTTCTGAATCAGTACGATGCCGATGAGAAGAAGCGACACAATTACCGTGAGAGCGATAATGACGATATTCATATTGTGTTGATAATTTGATATTTGCGATATGATTGATTCGACAGCGCCGCAGGCGCCGCCAATTCAGACTGCAAAGTAAGCGATTTTTTTTCAAATACTCAACTTTTCAACCTATTTTTAGAAATGTAGAATGTAAAATTTAAAATGCCGTAGGTTCAACTGGCAAGTGCAAAATTAGCGATTTGTTTGAAGAACTCGTCTTTCGGAGTGGAAAAACCGAGTCT
>UQLO01000022.1 GCA_900541865.1 uncultured Porphyromonadaceae bacterium
TAAGAACTGAAAGGTTTATTAACTATAATCGGGCGTTTTTAGGCTGAATTGGCTCCTTGCTTCTGCGTTTTGCAGAGTTTTGCCGTGAGTCGCCGACTCACGATTTGCTGGTCTCACCTCATTTGTCACCGAAATACGGACATTGAACTCAGTTTTTTGTAAAAATCGTCGTTATAACCGCGAAAATTTGTGCTTGCAACAGCTTATATTCGCAGTTTTTTGTATCCTTTAGAGTTAGTGATATGTTTTTCTAAACTCAGTTTTTTGTAAAATACAAGGTTATAATCTCAAAAATTTGTACCTTTGTATTCTCTTAATCGTGATTTTTTGTATGGCAGTGAAAGTTGATACCCAGAAAGAAATTATTTTCGGCTCATCTGACCCGAACATATCTCGTGTACTCTCCAAGAAGGAGAAGGAAGGAGAGTTGCGCAAAGTTGCTCCTCGTATCTATACCACCAATCTTGTGGATAGTCTGGAAAACATTGTGCGACGTAATCTTATTGACATTTTGGTGTATCGCTATCCCGATGCACTGATTAGTCATCGGAGTGCAAAGGAAATGCGCCCTACTGCCACGGGGGATTTTTTCCTCACAAATTCGACGACAAGACGTGTGACTGACTTGCCGGGTATTACACTTAACTTCGTAAGGGGGCCGAAAGCCACAGCGCATGACATCCCTTTTATGGGTATGCACATATCCGGCGAGTATCGGTATATGCTTGAAAATATGCAGGTGTCGCGTAAGTCTGGCGATGAATCACGAGTTTTGCCTGCCAGCGTCATTGAAAGCAAACTTGAACAGCTATTGCTCACAGGTGGAGAGGAACGACTGAACCAGTATCGTGATGAACTGCGAAAGGTAGCGGAAGAATTGGAAATGCAGGCTGAGTTTGCTAAAATCAACAGCATAATCTCTGCACTTCTATCAACTCATGATGCAAAAGTATTGTCAACAGATTCCGCTAAAGCACTTGCTGCAGGCAATCCATTTGATCCGGCGAGAGTAGAATTGTTTGAAATTCTGTTCGAGGCAATCAAAGACCGATATTTCGTTATCCGTAACAATCGGAATACTGATGAGGAGTCGTTCCGTTTGTTTTCTTTCTTTGAGAGTTATTTCTCCAATTACATCGAGGGAACGGAATTTGAGATTGAGGAAGCTAAAGCGATTGTGGATTCAGGAATTCCTATACCGCGTCGAGATGAAGATTCTCACGACATCCTCGGTACATTCAAAGTCCTTTCAAACCGTGCTGAGATGATGCGCACACCGACATCGCCGGAAGAATTGTTCGCAATCCTCAGCCATCGCCATACTATTTTGCTTGAGGGCAGACCGCACATGAATCCCGGTGTTTTCAAAATGAAGAACAACCGCGCAGGTCAAACCGAGTTTGTGAATCATCAGCTTGTGAAAGGAACTTTGTCGCAAGGCTTCAAATATTATGCTGCCCTGACCGACCCATTTGCACGGGCAATCTTTATGATGTTTATGATTAGCGAAGTCCATCCGTTCAACGACGGCAACGGACGTATAGCCCGCGTGATGATGAACGCCGAACTTGTACGCGCCGACCAATCCCGCATAATTGTTCCGACAGTGTTCCGCGAGGATTACATCTTGGCTCTGCGCAAGCTCACACGTCACAAAGACCCGTTGGCATACATCAACGTAATGACAAAACTTCATCAGTTCAGCGACAACCTCTATGGTACAGACTTTACCGAACTGAAAGACTACCTCGCAGCCTGCAACGCCTACGAGGAACCCTCGCAAGCCAAGCTGCAAATTATAGACCGAGTTATATGAAAATCTCCTGCACTAAAAGATTATAAATTTTATTATGGCACGTGCTGTTAAATTGGAGCTAACTGCAAAGTATGGATTCCCTCTGTTCCGCCAATCCTTTTCTACAGAATTTCTTGTATCTGGAGAAAAGCTCAGAGTATCTGATATTTGGAGATTGTGGCATTATATAATTAAACGTTATAAAAACCGCTTCCCAAGTACAGACTATCCATTTCTTCTATCTTTAGTTGAACAGGCTCAAAATTTCTATTTGGCTGCATCTTCGGCTCCCTTAAAGTCGCAACCCCTTCTATACTATTATTCCTTTCTTAATATATCGAAAGTATTCCTAACTTTAAGGAATCCTAGCCTAAAAACATCTGGAAAAGAATATAATCATGGCATAGACTGTTGTAATATAAATAAAAAAACTAGATTAAATAATGCCACAGTCTCCCTAAAAAGTCTTATAGACGACTCCGGCTCAATGAAAAAAATTTCTGTTGCCTATCACCTTTCTAAAGAGCTTGGAGACAATATTCGGAAAACAACTATAGGTGGAATTGAATATAATAAAGGTCCTTGGGATTTCAGTGTAAAAAGTCTATTTCATGCTTGCGTAGGCATACATAGAACTGTAAGTGAGTCTTTTAAGGAAAAGGAACACTTTATTAGGCTTAATGACCCTAAAATATGGAAGACCGGCAAAAATCTTGAATTTGAAAGTTCTGTAGATATTTCTCCTGACATTCAAACAATGTTACAAAATGCGGGCTATGATATAGCCCATGACGCTACAACTAACCTTTATTCTATACGCTTCACACAGGAGATGACACTGCTTTCGGAAGATCAGTTTAATGAGAACCGTCAATCAGTGTGGTTCGTAGAGAAATCATCTGAAACGGCGGCATCTGAAAATACCCGCGCCGACAAACTCGGCCTCCGCAAGGAACATTCCCTTTACAATTCCTATCGTATCGGCCGGTTTGGGTCGAAACCACTGCTGGGATCACCGTTTGTCTTAAATCAGGATTGAGCCATGCCAAAAGTGAGGAAACAAACCACCGTGGTTATCGGCGAGGGACCAACGGAGTTCTTCTATCTCAATTCTTTGAAGGATGAATTCCGCCAGTTACAGAACATCAAGCCGGACACTCCGAAAAATACGAGCCTGCGTGAACTGGAACGCTCGATTGAGTCCGCTATAGCACTGGGATATGACAGGAATTTCTGTCTGATAGACATGGACAATAAGAAGAAAGACCCGACAAGTTGGGCGGCTTATTCTGAATTGAAACGGAAATATCACGGTAAGAAGGTCCACAATGAGAAAAAGAGCATCAATTATGAAGTGCGTTTCTTTGAGACTGACCGCTGCACCGAGCTGTTCTTCCTTTATTATTTCAGATATACGGGACAAAATTATGCCGATTCCAAAGGCATTGAGAACGAGCTTTGCAGGATATGCGGCTATGAGAAAACCCAGCGCTTTTTCAGGGCACATCCATTGCATCAATATTTCCTGAAGAAGGGTGGTGATTGGGTAAAGGCGATTGAGAACGCCGTGAAATCGGAGAAATGCCTCACTGACGGAGAGGCGAATATACCTATTCCGAGATAGGCTCAATGTTCAAAGAACTTGGAATTATCTGATTATGTCACACTATTGTTGGAAATGCGGGCAGTATCTCGCAAACGAGAAGTTTTCCGGGAAAGGTCATGCACGGCATATATGCAAGAAATGTATGGCGGAAGAACGCGCACATCGCCGTGAGATCCTTAAACAGAAGCGGGAGCGCGGGGAGATTCCCCCTATCGTGCAGAAGCCGCTTTCGCCGGAGGTGGTTGAATATGTCGATAAGGAGATAATCCCTCGCTACGCAGGATTTGACAAGGCTCATCAGGAAGACCATGTGAGAATGGTAATTGAGCAAAGCCTTAAACTTGCTCACCATACGCCGTCCTATAATTTAGATATGGTGTACATCATCGCCGCATTCCATGACCTCGGTCTTGTCAACGGTCGCGAGAACCATCACAAAGATTCACGTAAGATTCTCGAAGCGGATGATTTTGTGAAGGCGCATTTCAACCGGAAGCAGATTGTGACGATGGGCAGAGCCGTTGAAGACCATCGTGCATCCAACATGAAGAAGCCGAGAAACGGGTATGGACTTATAGTTGCCGAGGCGGACCGCTTCATTGATACCGAGACTATAATACGGCGGGCCATACAGTATGGCCTCGCCAACTATCGGGAACTTGACACGGAAGGGCATCGCCATAGAACATTTCAACATCTCGTTGAAAAATACGGGCCGAGGGGTTATCTGAAAGTCTGGATACCGTGGAGCGACAACGCCAAAAATCTCAAACAGCTTCACGCCCTTATTTCTGACAAAGCAAAACTAAATGAGATTTTCAACCGGATTTTCATGGAGGAAACACGACAAAATCAAGCGTGAATAAAATATCTTCATCTGGGGTCACAACCCATGACCCCACAGAAACATCCTCAGTAAACCGAGATGTAAACCAGTAAACCAAATGACAGGAATAGTTAAGGTGCTTCGCTACACATTGAAAAAGCTCAGCAATGGCAACCCATAATCATTTTACTCCTACAATGACGAGGGCAGACTGTAAAATGTGTTTAATTTATGTCAATGAAAAGTGCGTGATAACAGCTTGCGACAACCTTGCCTATGTCAAGAAGTTGCCCTGCATTGCGGAGTTGATGGCAGATGCGGAAGTCGGCTGTCCTTATGCCGGAGCAAAGGAAGCTCATATCCTTGACGTTACTAATCGCAATTTGACCTTGAAAGCAATCTCCTCTATATGGGAAGTTTTACCATTCCCGAAGAAAAGAAAATAGAACTCCATGAAAAAGATAACTCTGATTTTGATACTGGCGGTCTGCCTCTGCTCTTGTGCGAGCCGCAGCAAGTATAATGATTTGGAGAAGGATCTGACATCTTTCGTTGATGGAAAAAATGCCGAGATTGGCGTGGCTGTGATAATTGACGGCAAGGATACCATTTCGGTCAACGGGGATAAGTCATTCCCGATGCTTAGCGTGTATAAACTGCCGATTGCTCTTGCGCTGGCCGACTATGGGCTTACGGGCGCGGAAATGATTGCCGACTCTCTGACTATCACCCGCGATGATTTGAAACCGGACACCTACAGCCCTATGCGAGATAAGTATGGCGATGTCGATTCCGTGAGGGTGTCGATGGATGATTTGCTTGCATATTCTCTCCAGCAGAGCGACAACAACGCCTCTGACATTCTACTCTCGCTGCTGCCGGCCGTAGGTTATGTGAATCATTTCCTTCAACGTGACGGTATCAACGGCATAAGCGTTGTCAACACTGAGGACGAGATGCACGCCGATCCGGACCTTTGTTATCAAAACTCGTCTACGCCCCTGGCCATGGCCCGGTTGATTGACAGATTCAACAATGGCCGCAACGATTATTTCGCCAAGAAAATAAAGCGACTGATGGAGACTTGCGAAACAGGCACCTCGCGTCTGCCCAAACCTTTGATGTCGACCAACGCAGTGATAGGGCACAAGACCGGCACCGGTTTCCCATTGCCCGACGGTGGACTTCAGGCGGTGAACGATGTAGGCTACGTGCATCTCCCCGACGGTCGCCGATATTCAATTGCCGTCTTCATCGCCAACTCACACTACAGCATGGAGGAAACAGAGGCGTTCATCGCGAAAATTTCAGAAATGGTGTTCAATGCCGTAAAATAATGGATATTCAGGAAGTGAGGGAATATTGCCTGACGAAGCCGCAGGCGACGGAGGATATGCCGTTCGGACCGGACTATGTGACCTTTCGCATCGGCGGCAAGATTTTCTGTTGCTTGGCGCTGGTGCTCGGCAATGTGGTGCAGCTGAAATGGAATCCCGCCGAGTTCGACGTGGTGATTGACCGTTATCCCTATGTGCATCAGGCGTGGCACTGGCACAAGCGCCACATGATCCAGTTCGACTTCGAGGAAGCGCCCATCCCGGAATCAGTAGTCAAGGAGCTGATTGACCGAGCCTACGCTTACGTCAGCGACCGCTTGCCTAAGAAAGTCAGAGCGCAGTTTGGATTGTGACTTATTGAGTGTTTTTTCGACGATATTCAACGGGGGAGCATCCGTATTCCTTGCGAAACGTGCGCGTGAAATGCGGCAGGTCGTTGAACCCCACCATATAGCAGATTTCCTGCACCTGCATTTGTGAGGTGAGCAATAGTTCAGCGGCGGTCTTGAGACGGTATTCAGTGACGAAGCGGGTGAAGGTAATACCTCGGAGGCGCTTAAAATATGAGCAGAATGCCGAGCGGTTCATCCCGACCTCAGCGGCAATTTCATTGAGGGTAATGTTGCGGGCGTAATGGGTCATCACATATACACTGATTTGCTGGAGGCGCCTTACATCGCGCTCAATTTGAACTGGACGCCCCACGACAGTAAAATCTTTCGAGCCGAAAACCACCGGGAGCAAACGCAGCATGGTCGAAAGCCGGTCCACTTCGTCCATATCTTCCATCTGCCTTAAAACATCTCGGATGGTATTCGCGGTTTTGTCGCCAAACTTCAATGCATCCGTCGGCAGTATCAATCCGTAGAGCCGGTTGCGGATTTCCGGGAAAACCGCCACACATCTGTCTATGAACGACTGGCTGAAAGCCACCATAAGATATCTGACACAGCCGTCGCAATCGGCACTCTCCGCATCGTATTCCCAGCGGTGAAGCATATTGGGAGGCAACAATGCCACATCGCCTTCGCTGAAATTCATAAGCGTGTCGCCGGCGGTGCGGGTGCCGCGACCATGCTCCACGCATATTATCTCCCAAGCGTCGTGGCGGTGGAGCTTAGCTTCAAGGCCCACATCTACTCGCTGGTTTATATAGAAAAATGAATGATTCTCCACATCGGGCAAATCGTAGGGTATTGCTGTCTCTTCCATGTCAAAAATTTCATCATGCAAATTTACGACAAGTATTTCATATTATCTGACAAATCCAAAACAATAGTAGTCGGTAACTTTGCATCGGAAAACATCACAAGACAGACATGGAACTATACGAAGTATTTGACAAGCGTCGCACCTACCGCGACTACACCTCTCGCGAAGTGAGCGAACAAACCCTCAACCGCATAATAGCCTCGGCATTTAAGGCGCCGACCAACGACCATCTGCGCCAATTTGAATTTGTGGTGGTGCGCGGCCATGAAAACATCACCAAGGTCGTAGAGCCCTTGGCCAAGAACATCGAAGCGTTCACCGAACTTGTGGCAGAACTGGATGAGTCGGGCGACCCCGACAAGATGGCGATGTTTGCCGACGCGCTGCCCAAGCAGCAGCGTATGCTGATGCAGAGTGGATTGCTCATCATACCCTTCTGGCGCCAGGCGCAGACGCCGTTGCTGCATCCTGTGGAGCAGAGCTCTCTCAACTTCTTCGCATCAATGTGGTGCGCCATCGAGAATATGTTGCTTGCCGCTACAGCCGAAGGTCTCGGCACAGTATTTCATATTCCGGTAGCCGATGAATCGGAGAAAATCAAAAAGATACTTGGTGCTCCCGACGATTATGAATTCGCCTGCCTGCTGACCATCGGCTATCCTGCCGAAAACGCGTTCCTCCCCAAGCAAAAGGAAATAGAATTCAGCGAACGGATACACCTCAACAGGTGGTGATTCAGTTGTCGATAGTCTTGATGACGCGGGCGGGATTGCCGACGGCGACGCAGTTGGCGGGGATGGATTTCACCACCACGCTGCCGGCGCCTATCACTGAGTTTTCACCGATAGTGACGCCGGGGAGCACTATCACTCCGCCGCCGAGCCATGCGCCGCGGCAGATTTTGATGGGAAGGGCATAAGTGTGACAGATGCCTTCACCACGACTCCAGTCGTCGATAATTCGTTCCGATACCTTGGTGGAGTGGGTGGCTGTGTACATCTTCACATCGGAGGCTATGAACACATTGTCGCCTATTTCGATGATATTGTTGTCGACGAAGGTGCAGTTCATGTTTATAATCACCTGATTGCCGATGTGGATGTGTCGGCCGTATTCACAATGAAAGTCAATGTCGAGATGGATATGCTCGCCCACTGAGCCAAACAGTTGCGCCATTATCGCCCTTCGCGCGGCCTCGTCGGCGTAGTCGCAATTGTTTAGCTCACGGAGCAGCCGCTTGCACTGAAGCTGCATCTGCTGTATTTCCTTGTCGCCGCCGTTGAAATCCTCACCGGCCAGGCATTTCTGCAATTCTGTTTTCATGTCGCAAATTTAGCCGGTAAAGTGCATATAAAATTTCACCTATGTGAAAAACCGCGTATACGGCTCAGCGATTGTTGCGTCACTCCGAGAAAAGAGGCTATATGTCCGAGGTTGACACGCGAGGATATGTCGGGGAAATCACGAAGAAAATTCTCGTAACGTTCCTGCGCCGGCAGTATGAGGCGTGCGATGTGGGCATCCTGAAGTTTCAGAAAGATATGCTGCATCAGCCGACGCATCCAGTTGGCGAGGTCGATATGCTGCTCAAAGAGCTGGTTGAGAGCCTCCACGGTGATGGAATAGACCTCACACTCCTCGATCGTCTCCACATACTCAAAGCCCGGCTTACCGAGATAGAGGTCCATTGAGCCGCAGGCGATGTCGCCCTCCATGCAGAACCATGTGGTGATCTCCTTGCCGTCGTGCAGCACATACGACCGCGTGATGCCCCGTTCGATGAAATAGACTGTGCGGTCGAGTTTCCCCGCGTGTATAATAATGCTCTTAGGCGGTATCACACGCCGCTCAAGGTGTGAGGTCAAAGCCTCAAGCGTCTCGTCGGAGAAGGGATAGAGACCGCGGTTCTTAGCGATGATATTATTCATTGACCGTAGAGAATCTGTGCAATTACCGCTTATTCACTAACTCAATTGATTCTTTGCCAGTAAGCCGATTGATTGTCATTTCTATGGCAAGACATCGCGCAAGGCCGCTTTTGAGTTCCTTTGCCAAACCTTCGGCATCGTCGGGATTGCAGCGCCGTCCGAGTATTTCAAGAATCCGGAATATCTCATCTTCATCTTCTACGATCCGTACCATTCCGAACGCGATTACACTTCGGAAATATGTGGTGTAACGTTCGGGGTGGATTTCGTCTTGCGCTATCACCGTGAAACTTGCATTGGAATTTTCGGCAATCAAATCCACTTTATGCCCCATGAGAGCCGAGTGGAAATAGAGTTTACCCTCATGGTAGACATGGCTCAGCGGAACTCCGTAGGGTTGCCCGTCATTGCCGCATAACGCCAGAACTCCCGAGGTAGATGCCTTCAGAATTTCAACACTCTCGGCTTCCGTTAGCTGCTGTTTGAAACGTCGCATTTTTCTTTCCATCAGTGCACGAATTTAAGTCCGACAATCGAGAGAATCAGTGTCGTGATGAAAAACAAGCGCCAGAACGTGGCGGGTTCGTTAAAGAAAAGTATGCCGACAATCACGGTGCCGACCGCTCCTATACCGGTCCATACGGGATAGGCAGTGCCGATAGGGATGGTCTGCACTGCTTTCGACAGTAGCACCATACTGAGGGTGAGGCAAATTAGAAAGCCGATTCCCCAAAGGCACCACGGCGTTCCCGACAAACCTTTCATCTTGCCGAGGCAGAAAGCGAAGCCCGTTTCAAAGCACCCGGCGACAATGAGCATAATCCAGTTCATAAAGTCTGAGGCGGATGTCCTATGAGGGCTGCAGCAATACCCGGCGTCTCCTTCCAAGGTCATTTCCGCCGCAAAATTACTAAATTTCGATGGATTAACCTAACAAACATCGCCTTCGCCACCCAATCACGGATTATCGCCGCACAAAACGGGTCTAAGAATTTTTAACGCTCTGGTCTATGGGATATTGGGAGAGATTTATTATCTTTGCGGCATTGGTCTTGGCAGATTAGATTTCAAAGCCAATGAGTTCAATCAAAGTAAAATTCCGGCCGTCGTCGGTAGAAGGCCGGGAGGGTGCCATATGCTATCAGGTCACACACCAAAGGAAGGTGCGGCTGCTCAAAACGGAGTACCGCGTTCTCGCCGACGAGTGGGATGAGGGCCTCGCAATGGTCAAAACGGCTCACGCCGCCGACAGGAAAACATACGTCCTTGCAATTCGAGAACGAATCCGAATGGACGTCGAGCGCCTTCAAAAGATAGATAGAAAACTCCAAAACGAAGGAACGGCCTACACAACTGAGGATATTGTCGAGGCGTTCGGGCGATACTCGAAAGAATATTCTCTTTTCAACTTCATGGAAGCCTTGGTGGTAAAGCTGAAGCAAAACGGCAAAATGCGTACCTCGGAAACCTACAGGGCGACCTTGAACAGTTTCAAGCGATTCCGCAACCAAGAAGACATCATGCTCGATTGTCTGACCACGGAGATTATGGAGCGCTATCAGGCCTGGCACAAGGCCCGGGGGAATACCGCCAACACAATCTCCTTCTACACCCGGATTCTGCGAGCAGTCTACAACCGCGCCGTAGAAGAAAAAATCATCGACAACCACAACCCGTTCGGCCGCGTCTACACCGGCGTGGACAAAACCGTGAAACGTGCCATCCCTTTGGGGCGAATCAAGAAGATGAAAACTCTCGAATTGTCGCTCACGCCGGCGCTGGACTTTGCGCGCGATATGTTTCTGATGAGTTTCTATCTTCGCGGGATGAGTTTCATCGACATGGCATACCTGAAGAAAACAGACCTGAAAAACGGTTACATCGTTTATCGGCGTCGAAAAACCGGCCAACAACTCATAATCAAATGGACTCCCCAGATGCAGGCAATACTCGACAAACGCCCCGGCAATCCGACTCAATACCTGCTGCCTATTATCAAAGCGGAGGGCGTCAACGAGCGGTGCGCCTACCGCTACGCCGGCTATATCATCAACCGCAATCTGAAGAAAGTGGGCACTATGGCGGGGATTCCGGTTCCCCTGACCATGTATGCCGCCCGCCACAGCTGGGCATCAGCAGCCCGGGCCAAGGGCATCTCGCTCCCCGTAATCAGCGAGGGGTTAGGCCACGATTCCGAGGCCACTACCCGGATTTACCTCGCCTCGCTCGACACCGCAGCCATCGACCGTGCCAACAGCCTCATCCTGTCCTGTCTGTGATATTGACGTGCCACTTCCGCCGAGGCCTATCCGGGAAATGCATCTGCGGAGGCTTTTTGTGGCGGGTTGGGCTTCTCAACAAAGTCATTTGAGCCTGGCGGCAAAGGTGCGGCAGTGTTTTTTTTCTAATTTTGCAGCCGAAAAGCAAAAACCACGCACTATGAAAGATATTTTCGAGAAAGACCTCAGCGGCGAGATGGTTTCGCCCGACGAGCCCGGATATGAGGCTCTGATTGCCGATATTTTCGCCACTATGAAGATAGCCACCGAGATGAACACGGGCTACAAGACACCCGAAGAAGTGCATGAATTCATGGGCCGAATCCTCGGCAAGCCGCTCGACGAGAGCACCACTGTCATTCCGCCATTCTATGTTGACTACGGCAAGCCGGTGGCAATAGGTAAGGGCTGTTTCATTCAGCAGTGCTGCACCTTCTTCGGACGCGGCGGTATCACCATCGGCGACGGTGTTTTCATCGGACCCAAGTGCAACCTGATTACCATCAACCACGACGAAAATCCCGACAACCGCAGAGCCACCTACGGCCGCCCCATCGTAATAGAGGACAAAGTGTGGATCGGCATCAACTCTACCATTCTCCCGGGGGTGAGAATCGGCTACGGCAGCATAGTGGGCGCGCAGAGTGTCGTTACGCACGATGTGCCTCCGATGACGATTGTGGCCGGCAATCCGGCCCGGATAATAAAGAAGATAGAACCCGAAGCGGAAAAAGGGAAATGAAGAGCCAAAGTGGAATGAGTCGTCGTGGTTATGAGACCGGCTCTTAGGCTGGCTGCGGCACAAGGCGCCGTGGATAGTGCCCATTCCGGGCACGACGAAGATTTCGCATCTCCAAGAAAATATCCACACCTTCGACTTTGACCTTGCCGACAGCGAATGGGAGGAACTCGAAAACCGTGTGGGTGCAATTGCCGTTGTCGGCGACAGATATAACGCCGAGCAGCAGAAGCAAGTCGGGCATTGACTAAGAAAAGCGGCGGAGGCGGTTTTTGGCCGCCTCCGCTGTTTGAGGGTAGGATGAGGTGATTAAGCCTTGGCGGCCTCGAGGGATGCTTTGCGGAACTCCTTCATGAGTTTCTCCAGTTCGAGGGAGGCCTTGCGGGCACGTGTTCCGGCGGCTTTGTTGTTCTTCTCCAGCTGGAGGGTAGCGTCTACGCGGAGAGCTTCGTAAGCCTCGTTGATTTTTTTGATCAATTCTTCCATGAATTAATTTTTTTAGGAGGATTAATAAAAAGGTTGTCTATATAAGTCTTTTACTTAGTTGATTCGGTTGGGTTTCAGTCGGGAATTTCCTCGTAGACTGTGTGGTCGTCGATACCGGCTTCGGCCAATGCCTGCCGGCGTTCGCGGCAAGTTCCGCAGACTCCGCAGTGGTTTTCGCCGCCTTTGTAGCAGGAATAGGTAGTGGTGTAGTCTATTCCGAGCTCTTTGCCGCGTGCGGCGATTTGGGTTTTGGAGAGGTTGGTGTAGGGTGCGCAGACTGTTATGCCTTCGTAGGTGCCTTCTTTGACGGCTTGACTCATTGCGCGCACGAAAGAGTCGCGGCAGTCGGGGTAGAGGGCATGGTCGCCGTTGTGGTTTGCAATCATCAGAGTGTGCAGGCCGCGGCTTTCGGCCAGTCCGGCGGCTGCGGCGAGCATTATGCCGTTTCGGAAAGGCACCACGGTGCTCTTCATATTGTCGAAGTCGTAGTCGCCGTCGGGGATGGCGTCGGCGCCTTCAAGGAGTGAGCTGTGGAAGTGGTGGCCGATGAAGCTCAGGTCTATTTCAATCAGTTCGATGCCAAGGGCTCTGCAGTGAAGACGGGCATATTCGGCTTCGCGGGCGTTGTGGTTAGAGCCATAGTTGAAGGTCACGGCCAGAGCGATGGAGGCGCTGTAGTCGTGGAGCATGGTCACGGAGTCCATGCCGCCGGAGAGAACCAGGAGAGCGTCTTTGGGTGTATTGGCGTGCTGTGTCATCTTAGAAATTGGTAGGGAATGCGGCCAGACGGCGTTCGGCGACCATAGCGGCATGGGCCGGGTCGCCCCAGTTGGCGAAAGGTACGATAGAGATGCCGCCTCGGGGCATGAAGATTCCGCGCACTTCGATATATCGGGGCTCAATCAGTCTGATGAGATCCTTCATGATGATGTTAACGCAGTCTTCGTGGAAATCGCCGTGGTTGCGGAAGCTGAAAAGATAGAGCTTGAGGCTCTTGCTTTCGACCATTCGGCGGTCGGGGATATAGTTAATTATGATTTTGCCAAAATCAGGCTGCCCGGTTTTCGGGCACAACGAAGTGAACTCCGGGCAGAGGAAAGTCACGATGTAGTCATCCTGGGGATGCTTGTTCTCAAAGGTCTCGAGCAAGGCCGGGTCGTAGTCGGTGGGATATTTCACGCCGGCCTGGCCGAGGAGGCTGAGTTCGTTTATTTCACTATCGGTTCGTGGCATATTTTGCTATCAGGGAATAGTCGTTTTTTCATGGCGGCGGGGTGCGCTAAAGGGCTTTGCCGTCGCGTTTATGCGGCAAACTTACAAAAAAAGTATTCATCTCCGCCAAAAAAGAGATTTTTTTTTAGAAAAAATCGAAAATAAGTTGAATTTGGTCTAATTTTGCAGTCGAAAACGGAAGAAATGATGAAAATAGCAGTGCAGAATATGGTATGCCGCCATTGCGTGGCGGCTCTGGGGCAGATTCTTGATGAGATGGGTTTGGAGGCCCGCGAGGTCGGGCTCGGCTATGCCGTCGTGCCGGACGGTAGCCTCGACGACGAAGCAACCGTGCGACGCCTCGACGAGCTTCTGCGGGCACAAGGCTTCGAGCGGATAGCCGATGCCGACGACCGCCTCGTGCAGGCAGTCAAGGACGCCGTTATGCACCATGTTCGCTCCGAAGGCGAGTGCCGCCTGAAGATGTCGGCATGCATAGAGGAACACGTCGGGACACCCTACGACACTCTTGCCCGAATATTCTCCGCACGGCAGGGACGCACCATCGAGAAATATGCCATCGCCCAGCGCGTGGAGTGGGTGAAGGAGCTGCTCAGCTACGGAACGCTCACCGTGACCGAAATCGCCTTCCGCACCGGATACTCAAGTGCCGCCCACCTGTCGCGCCAGTTCAAAGCCGTTACCGGCCTGACCCCCACGCAATTCGTGGAGGCCGGCTCGCCACGCCGCTCCCTGGCCGAAGTATAGCGGGCGGATTTGCGGAAACGAAATAAATATGCTACATTTGCAGTCATGAAAGGCGAAACACTTCATATAAGCAACTTCGGGCCAATCGAGAGCGCGAAGATCGCTCCGATAAAGCCGGTCACTGTCTTTATCGGCGAATCGGGCAGCGGCAAGAGTACTGTTATGAAAGTGCTTGCCATGTGCCGATGGTTGTTCAAGATGCACTGCATACGTTCGTACCTTAAACTGTCGGGCATAAAGTGCAGTCCCTTCCGACTGAGTGGAGATAGGATACTCAACACCAACGGCCTTTCGGCCTTTGTAAGAGCCGACAGCGCGGTTGAATATCACAACGGAAGTTTCAGCTGCATGCTCAAGGGACGCAGTCTGTCTATGACCAAGGACATACTGCCGGCGGATGAGCTGAGCCTTGAAAAGATAGCATATGTGTCCGACAAGCGAGGTCTCCTTCCCGACTTGATTACGGGACGAATAGCCATCAAGCACGGTATGTTCCACCTCGACGACACCCTTGGCAATTTCCAGAAAGCGCTCGATGCGGTGTCGGCTACAGACATGCCTTATCTCGGAGTCCGGGCCGAAGTGCGCAAGACAAACGCCGGTCGCCGGGTTTTCATCAGCCAGTCGGGCGAGGAAGGCTTTGAGGGACTTCCCCTTTCGCAGGCATCTTCGGGCCTGCAGAGCAGCGTGGGCATCCATTTCATACTTCAGTACTTTGCCCGGCACTATAACGTGGTTGAGTCGATGAATTCCACCATACTGTCCTATCTGGCCAAAACGGACAACCTGAGCGGTTTCAAACCCACCTCGGACGTCGGTGCCTTCGGCCGGCGTCGGATAACTTTGTTCATAGAGGAACCGGAGCTGAGCTTGTTTCCCTCCAACCAGAAGGGATTCGTGGACTATATGCTTTCCACCGTCCACTCGGCCTGCCGAACGAGTATAGCGCTTGTGATGGCTACCCACAGTCCTTACGTGCTGACCACGCTCAATCTCATGCTGGCGGCAGCCAAGGCCCGAGGGGTGAATCCGGAGATGGCGGCGGACGCGGCGCCCGGAATTCCCGAGGTAGCGCAAGACGACATCGGCGCATGGGAAATCCGCGACGGCCGCGCAACAGCTCTCATCGACGCCGAAACGGGCCTCATCGACGGGACTTGGCTCGATAATGTGTCGGACTATTTCGACGATACCATTTTCAAGCTCAACAGCATAATATATGGCTGAATACCTTGCTGAATGCATCCGCCGTCTGGAGTCTTTCGCACCCGAGCAAGGGTGGGCTCCCCGGAGGCGCGTGGTTACCTCGGAGAACGGAAAGTCGTATGTGCTTCCTCTTGTGGGGCAGAAACGCACCGCTGTCTATAAAATCGACGGAGAGGCCATTGTCGACGGCCGCAAATGCGACAAGCTTGTTTTGGTAAACGATCCGACTGTCGGAGCCGCCATTTTTGTCGAGCTCAAGGGCAAAGACATAGAGCATGCCATAGGGCAGTTGGAAGCCACGATGGAGCATCCTTTGTTTCGTGCCGTCATGCCGGCCAAGGAAATAGTGCGTGCCCGGATAGTCACTGCGGGCTGTGGCCCGGCAAGCGATGCACGCAAAGCCCTCGACAAAGCTAAAATACGTTTTGTGCAGAAATTCGGGTGCGATTTGCGTATTATCAAAAGCCGTCAGCCGGATGCCGCCGTCTGAAATAAAAACCGGTGAGAGCCGCAGGGGCGTCGATTGGCGCAACGATTGGCGCAACGCCGGAAATTTTTGTTTTCTTTAGGTATTTATAGTTTGCGTTCCCTTAAAAGTTCGTAACTTTGCAATTGGATTTATATATTCATAGTATTGACCACGCCCGGCATGTTGCAACTCACACCTATCCGCACCGCTCTCATTTCGGTCTACGACAAAGACCGACTCACTCCTATCGTACAGAAACTCCATGAAGAAGGCGTCCGCCTCATCTCTACAGGAGGCACCCGAACCTTCATCGAAAGCCTCGGTATTCCCTGCGAGGCCGTAGAGGACAAGACGGGATATCCTTCGATTCTGGGCGGACGCGTCAAGACTCTACATCCCAAGATATTCGGCGGCATCCTCGGTCGTCGCGACAACGAGGGCGACCTCTCCCAGATGGCCGAGCATGGCATCGAGGGCATAGACCTTGTCATTGTAGACCTCTATCCCTTCGAAGCCACTGTAGCCTCCGGGGCTTCCTTCGAAGATATTATAGAGAAAATCGACATTGGCGGCATCTCGCTCATTCGCGCCGCCGCCAAGAACCACGCCCACACCGTGATTATCCCCTCCAAGCTGGAGTTCGGAGTCCTTTCGGGCATTCTTTCCAGCCACGGGGCGGCCACCACGGCCGAAGAGCGCCTCTTCCTGGCCTTCCGCGCCTTCGCGGTGAGCTCGGCCTATGATTCGGCCATCTGCAATTGGTTCAAGACTCAGACGGCGGTTGAACCCGGTAAATTCTCTGCGCTGCGTATAGCCGTCGATGGCGCCAAGGCGCTGCGCTATGGCGAGAATCCCCACCAGAAAGCCGAGTGGTACGGCGACTTCGACGCTCAGTTCACCCAGCTCAACGGCAAGGAAATATCGTACAACAACTTCCTGGACATCGATGCCGCCACTGCTCTCATCGATGAGTTCGGCGAGACTACCGTGGCCATCCTCAAACACAACAACGCCTGCGGGCTTGCCTGCCGACCTACCGTCGGCGAAGCCTGGGCTGCCGCCCTCGAGGCCGACCCCGTCAGCGCCTTCGGTGGCGTAATTGTCTGCAACCGCGAGGTAGATGCGGCCGCTGCCGCCGAGATAGGCAAAATTTTCTTTGAGGTTATCATTGCCCCGGCCTATTCCGACGACGCCCTGACCA
This sequence comes from uncultured Porphyromonadaceae bacterium, assembly GCA_900541865.1. Classification (GTDB taxonomy): domain Bacteria; phylum Bacteroidota; class Bacteroidia; order Bacteroidales; family Muribaculaceae; genus CAG-873. The sequence goes on from UQLO01000022.1 coordinate 17,065, forward strand.
TCCTCAAGCAGAAGAAAAACCGCATTATCCTCCTGCGCAAGGAAGTCGACCTCCCCACCATGCGCGTGCGCTCGGCGCTCGGCGGCATACTCTGCCAGGAAGCCGACCACAAGACCGAAACAGAGGCCGACCTGAAGGTCGTCGCCGGCGAGACCCCCGATGCCGCAGTGGCCGCCGACATGCTGCTGGCCAACAAGATAGTGAAGCACAGCAAGAGCAACGCCATCGTGCTCGCCAAAAACGGTCGCCTGCTTGCAAGCGGCGTCGGCCAGACATCGCGCGTCGACGCTCTCCGACAGGCTATCGCCAAGGCAGAATCGTTCGGCCTGTCGCTGAAGGGCGCAGCTATGGCTTCCGATGCCTTCTTCCCCTTTGCGGACTGCGTGGAGATTGCCCATGCCGCCGGCATCGACGCCGTTATTCAGCCGGGCGGTTCCATACGCGACAACGATTCCGTGGACTACTGCCGCGCAAACGGCATGACCATGGTAATGACGGGTTTCCGCCACTTCCGCCACTGATTGAAAACATCAATCCTCTCACTCTCCGATTAAACAATACGGCGCCCGAGTCCGTTTTAATGCGGACAACGTTCGCCGGGAATCCAACAACGACTCTCATCTTCCTTTTAGCATCACACTCTAAATGAGACTATTCTCACTCACCAAGGAAATAGCAATCGATTTAGGCACTGCCAATACGATTATTATACATAACGACAAAATCGTCATCAACGAGCCCTCGATTGTCGCTCTGGACACGCGCACCGACAAACTCATCGCCGTGGGCAAGGAAGCCCACCAGATGGAAGGCAAAGGCCATCCGGGCATACGCACGGTGCGCCCGCTGCGCAAAGGCGTCATCGCCGACTTCAATGCCGCCGAGCTGATGATTCGCGGTCTTGTCAAGAAAGCGTCGAACAAAAACAACTGGTTCTCGCCTTCGCTCCGCATGGTAGTCGGCATCCCGTCCGGTTCCACCGAAGTCGAGGTTCGCGCCGTGCGCGACTCCTCCGAGCACGCCGACGGCCGCGACGTCTATATGATCCACGAGCCTATGGCTGCCGCCCTGGGCATCGGACTGGACGTTGAGGCACCCCAGGGCAACATGATCGTCGACATAGGCGGCGGCACAACCGAAATCGCAGTAATCTCCCTTGGCGGCATCGTGTCCAACAAGAGTATCCAGATTGCCGGCGACGACCTCACCGACGATATCCTCAACCATATGCGTCGCGCCCACAACATCCGCATCGGCGTCCGCACCGCCGAGCAAATCAAGATGCACGTTGGTTCGGCGCTCACCGAGCTCGACAACCCGCCGGAGGACTATGTGGTGCACGGACCCAACCTGATGACGGCTCTCCCGCTGGAAATCCCCGTAAACTACCAGGAAATCTGCCACTGCATAGAGAAGACCATCTCCAAAATCGAAGCTGCCGTGCTCAGCGCGCTGGAGCAGACACCTCCGGAACTCTACGCCGACATAGTCCGCAACGGCATCTGGCTGGCAGGCGGCGGCGCTCTGCTGCGCGGTCTGGACAAACGTCTTATCGACAAAATAGGCATACAGTTCCACGTCGCCGACGACCCCCTGCTTTGCGTTGCAAAGGGTACAGGCGTGGCTCTTAAGAATATCCACCGTTTCTCCTTCCTCATCCGCTAAGCCCGCAGGGTAGGGGAGTATTCAACGCTGAAGGTTTGTGAACGAGCTGTTTGCCTTTTTTATCCGCCACAGCAAGTGGTTTGTGTTCGCCCTGCTGGCCACGGCGAGCTGCGTGCTCCTTTTTCGCAGCGACCCATACCGGCAGTACCTCTTCACGACTTCGGCGGGCGCTCTCGGCGGAACCGTCTACGGCGCGGCAAACGGCGTTACATCGTACTTCAACCTTCACGACATCAACAACGACCTCAACCGGCGCAACGCCGAGCTGCAGGCCGAGGTGGAGGCCCTCAAGAGCCAACTGCGCGACTACCGCGAACTCAACAGCACCGACACCCTGCCGGTCGACACGGGTATACGGCCGTTTTCGTTCATCGTGGCCCACGTGATCAACAACTCCATCTCAAGGCCGTACAACTACCTGACAATCGATAAAGGCAGCAGCGACGGCATCCGTCCCGAGCTCGGCGTTATAGACCGCAACGGCGTGGTAGGTATTGTGAGCAACGTCGGTGCGCACAACGCACGTGTCATCTCCCTGCTCAACCCGCACTTCCGGCTTAGCTGCAAGCTGCGAAGCACCGACTATTTCGGTTCGCTCGTGTGGGGAGGCGATTCGCCCGACGAGGCCCTGCTGGAGGAGCTTCCCCGCCACACCGTTTTCGAGCCGGGCGACACCGTTGTCACCAGCGGCTACTCGGCGGTTTTCCCCGCCGGGCTCCCCGTCGGTATTGTTATGGACAGCGAGAGCGACCAAAGTCAGAATTTCTTTACCCTGCGCGTCAAGCTGCTTGCGGACTTCACCACCCTGAGCAACGTGCAGATAGTGTTGAACAGCGAGGCCGAGGAAATCCGGAGCCTCAGCGCCGGCGAGGAGAACGACTCCAAGAAAACGCCCTTCGGATTCTAAGATGGTAAAATTTGCCCTGAGATACGCTTTGGCCTTCGTGGTGCTCATCCCGGCCCAGGGGGTGGTGTTCAACCACCTCACCCTCTTCGGCGTGGCGGTCCCCCTGGTGTTCATATGGCTCATAGTAAGCCTTCCGGTCACCATAGGCACCAATCTGAGCATGCTGTTGGGCTTTCTGTGCGGCTTCGGGGTCGATATTTTCTGCGACACTCCCGGCGTCAACGCCCTGTGCTGTACCATCCTTGCCTTTGCGCGCAAACCGCTGTTCCACCTCTACGCTTCCTACGACGACGACCTCAACGGCCGGGCGCCATCGTCGGCATCGATGGGCCATGTGGCATACGTGAAGTACATCCTCACGGCTGCCGCGGCATACTGCGCCCTGATGTTCACCATCGAAGCGCTGCAGTTCTTCAACTTCCGACTGTGGGTGATCCGCGTGGTGGCTTCGGCGCTCTATACCTTCGTGCTGCTCTATGCCCTGGATGCCATCTCTCCGCGGCGACACGACTGAGCGGCAACATTTCGCTGACAACTCTTAATACTCTCTCTTAAAGAATTGCGAAAGAACTACGACCTCGAAAAAAGAAAATATATAATCGGCGCCTTCATCGTTCTGGTGGCGCTGATCTACATGGTGCGCCTCTTCGACCTGCAGATCAACGACGCAAAGTACAAGCGGTCGGCCGACTCCAACGCCTTCCTCAAGAAGACCGTCTACCCCTCGCGCGGCCTCATCTACGACCGCAACGGCGAGTTGGTGGTTTTCAACCAACCGGCATACGACGTTATGCTCATTCCCCGCGATGTGCAGCCCTTCGACACCCTCGACTTCTGCGAGACGCTCAACATCACGCCGGAGCAGTTCCGCCAGCGCCTGGTCGACCTTAAGGCCTCTGCAGGCTATTCGTCGTATACCCCCCAGCGACTTATGGCGCAACTCTCAGCCCAGGACTACGGCCGCCTGCAGGAGAAACTATACCGCTTCCCGGGCTTCTTCATCCAGAAGCGTATTCTCAGGCAGTACCGCCAGCCTACCGCGGCAAACGTGCTGGGAAACATACGCGAGGTCAACGCCGACGATATCGAGCGCGACCCATACTACGCCGCGGGCGACTACACCGGCGACCTCGGCGTAGAAAAGAGCTATGAGCCTTACCTCCGAGGTGTCAAAGGCACCGAAATTCTCATCCGAGATGCCCGAGGACGCATTCAGGGACGATATGAGGACGGCGCGGCCGACATTCAGCCCGTTTCGGGCCGCGACCTTCGCCTGAGCCTCGACATTAAGTTGCAGCAGTACGCCGAGAGCCTCATGGCGGGCAAGCGCGGCGCCGTTGTTGCCATAGAACCCGCTACCGGCGAGATTCTATGCATGGTGTCGATGCCGTCGTACGACCCCACCCTGTTGGTCGGCCGCCAGCGAGGCGAAAACTACCGCGCCCTTGTCAACGACGACTCCTGGCCTCTGTTCGACCGCGCTCTGATGGGTGCCTATCCTCCCGGCTCCACTTTCAAGCCCACCCAGGGACTTATCTTCCTCCAGGAAGGCATCATAGACCTCACCACGGCTTATCCCTGCTATCATGGCTACATCAACGGCGGCCTGCGCGTGGGTTGCCACGGCCACGGCTCGCCCCTGCCGCTCAAGCCGGCCTTGCAGACGTCGTGCAACGCCTTCTTCTGCTGGGGGTTCAAGGCCATGATCGACAAGAGAAGCAAGTACGGCACCTCCGCACGGGCCTTCGAAATATGGAAAAACCACCTTGTCAGCATGGGCTACGGCTATAAACTCGGAGTCGACCTTCCCGGCGAAGGCCGCGGCTTCATACCCAACGACCGCTTCTACAACCGCTTCTACGGCGAAGGCCATTGGAGTGCCAACACCATCATCTCCGTGGCCATCGGCCAGGGCGAAATTCTCGCCACTCCTCTTCAGATAGCAAACCTCGGTGCCACCATAGCAAACCGCGGACACTACATCACGCCCCACGTGGTGAAGGAAATTCAGGATACCGTCATGCCCGACGACGCCATAAAGACACACTATCCCACCATCGAGGCGCATTACTACCAGGACATCGCCGAAGGCATGCGAATGGCCGTCACGGGCGGCACGTGCCGCCGTGCAGCCATCCCCGGCATCGAGGTGTGCGGCAAAACCGGTACGGCTCAGAACCCCCACGGCAAGGACCACTCCGCCTTTATGGGCTTCGCTCCATATCAGGAACCGAAAATTGCCGTGGCCGTCTACGTCGAAAACGGCGGCTGGGGCGCTACCTACGGCGTGCCTATCGGATCCCTGGTGATGGAAAAATACCTCACCGGCACTATAGCGCCCGAGCGTAAGCCAATGGAAACAATGATGTTAAACTCTTCTATTACCTATGCCGCTCCAAAGAAGAACTGACGCCGGAAGCACTTTCCGCAATCTGGACTGGCCTACGGTGGCCATCTACCTCATCATGGTCTTCGCCGGCATGGTAAGCATATATGCCGCAAGCTACGACTTCGACCAGGCCTCGATGTTTTCCGGCGACGAGTTCTCCGGCAAGCAGCTCCGTTGGATTGGTCTGGGTGGCGTGCTGGGCCTGGTCATTCTGCTCATCGACGCCCGGATGTACGAAACCTACGCCTATCCCATCTATACCATAGTCGTTATCCTGCTGGCCCTTACGCCCTTTATAGCGCCCGACATCAAAGGCTCCCATTCGTGGATTGTCCTGGGCCCGATGAGCCTTCAGCCGGCCGAGTTTGCCAAATTCGCAACGGCCCTCGCTTTGGCCAAACTTTTCAGCAGCTACCACTTCCGGCTCAACGCCAAAGTAGGCAATTACTTCAAGGCCCTCGGCATCATCTTTGTGCCCATAGTGCTCATCCTGCTTCAGAACGAAACGGGTTCGGCCCTGACCTTCATGGCTCTCTTCTTTGTGCTCTACCGCGAGGGAATGAGCGGCCTGGTGCTCTTTGCGGCTCTCTTCGCGGTGGTTATCTTCGTGGTTGGCATCAAGTTCACCGAAACGATGGTCTTGGGCGTCCCGACCGGGCAGTTTGCCGTAATGGTCATAACCATGATGGTGGCAGTAGGTATGGCTGCCGTCTACGGCCGGCGCTACGAAATAGCCCGCAACCTGCTGCTGGGCTTTCTGGGCGTGGGCGTGGTGGTATATATCGTCAGCCTGTGTGGCGTCGAAGTGCCGGGACTGCCGGTTATGTTGGCCACCCTGGGAATAGCTGTGGTCTATATCTGCGTTGAGGCCATCAAGACCCATCGCCCGAGGCTCTATGTGGCCGCCGCTTCGGTAGTGTTTGGCATCGCTTTCCTGTTCAGCGTCGGAGCTGCCTTCAACCATCTTCAGCCCCACCAGCAGATGCGTATCAAGGTTGTGCTCGGCATGGTCGAAGACCTGCGCAATGCCGGCTACAACGTCAACCAGTCCAAGATAGCCATCGGCTCGGGCGGCTTCTTCGGCAAAGGCTTCCTCAACGGCACCCAGACCAAGCTCAAATACGTTCCCGAGCAGCACACCGACTTCATCTTCTGCACCATAGGCGAAGAGGAAGGATTTGTGGGCACAGCGATGGTGACGCTGCTCTTTCTCGGGCTCATACTGCGCGTAATCAAAATCGGCGAGCGCCAGCCCACCACCTTCGGTCGCGTCTACGCCTACTGCGTGGCCTCTTATTTCATCTTCCATTTCTGCATAAACATAGGAATGGTGATAGGATTGTGCCCGGTCATCGGCATCCCGCTGCCCTTCTTCAGCTATGGCGGCTCATCGCTGTGGGGTTTCACCATCCTGCTGTTCATCCTGCTCAAAATCGACGCCTCCCGCAAAAACGTCATGGTCTACTAGGATGGATAGCGCCTACGTATGGAGTGACGGCTTCAGCCGTCGCCGACCCGGCTAAGCATTCGTTGTGCCTGTTTTCGGGCGCTATGGAGTGACGGCTTCAGCCGTCGCCGACCCGCCGAAGCATACTTTTTTCACGTGGATATCCCTTCGGGATAGGGCGAGGGCTGAAGCCCTCGGTCCATACGTTGCGTCAAAACTGAGGCAGAACAGCTATTAGCTACTATTAAAACTCGCTAAAAGGGGCTGCAAGCCGCCAAAAATTAGTAACTTTGCAACTTGACGGGACTCACCCCGGCGCTATTCTTGCTTTGCGACGATTAGTATTCTATATATTCACACTCATAGTCAGCCTGATAGGCGTGTCGGCAATGCGTTCCGAGCCCGCTTCGGAACCGCCGGCCGCCGCCATGGAGGCTGAGCCGGCCGATTCGGACTCGGTGGCTGCTGTGCCGGCCGTGCTGCAGCCCGTAGCGTCCGACAGCGACTCCGTGCTGACGCTGCCGGCCGTACCGGCGCCTCCAAGGCCTTCGCGAGTTGTGTATGAGCGGCAGGACCTCGATGCTGCCGTCGACTTTTCGTCGTCGGACTCCATGCTGATTATGCGTCGCGACTCGGCTTTTATGTTCGGAAACGCTTCGGTGGCCTACGGCGACATCAAGCTCGACGCCGCCGAGATTCAGATGGACCTCAACGACAACACGGTCTACGCCGTGGGGCGCCTCGACAGTTTAGGCGATGTGGAGGGCAAGCCCGTTTTCACCGAAGGCGGCACTGAATATGAGGCGCGCACCATGCGCTATAATTTTAAGACCGAGAAGGGGTATATAACCAACGTCGTCACCCAGCAGGGAGAGGGTTACCTCACAGGTGGAACAACCAAGAAGGACACCGCCGACGAATTCTATCTCTCCAGCGGCCGCTACACCACTTGCGACAATCACGACGACCCGCATTTCTACTTCCAGATGACCAAAGCAAAGGTGCGCCCCGGCAAAAACGTGGTCGTCGGGCCCACTTATATGGTGCTTGCGGGCCTTCCTCTGCCGCTGGCGGTGCCGTTCGGCTACTTCCCGTTCACCGACAGCTATGCTTCGGGTATCATCGTGCCGAGTTTCGGCGATGACTACAACCGCGGCTTCTATCTCAGCGACGGCGGCTACTACTTCGCCATCAACGACAACGTCGACCTTGCCCTCACCGGCGAAATATACACCAAAGGCTCGTGGGGTATTCAGGCACGCTCCAGCTACGCCAAGCGATATAAGTTCAACGGCTCCTTCGACCTGAGCTACCTCAAGACCATAACGGGCGAAAAGGGTTCGCCCGACTATGCTACCCAGACCAACTTCCAGATTCTTTGGAACCACGCCCAGGACAGCAAGGCAAACCCCAATATGAGCCTGAGCGCAAGCGTGAACTTCACCACCAGCGGATATACCCGAAACAATCTCAACTCGTACTACTCGCCAAGCTTCACGGAGAACACCAAGAGCTCGACCGTCAACATGACATACCGCTTCCCGGGCACGAAGTGGAGCCTAAGCACTACCTTCAACGTTTCGCAGCGTACGCAGGACTCAACTCTGTCGGTAAGCTTTCCGAACGTAACCGTCAGCATGAGCCAGATTTTCCCCTTCAAGCGAAAGAGAATGGTAGGCTCCGAGAGATGGTACGAGAAAATCAAGTTGTCATACACCGGCGTGCTCCAAAACTCGCTCACGGCCCAGCAGGACGTTTTCTTCAAGAAAAGTCTCATCAAGGACTGGCGAAACGGCATGCGCCACAACATCCCCATTTCGGCGACATTCAACATCCTGAAGTATTTCAATGTTACCCCAAGCATCAACTTCACTGACCGAATGTACACCACCCGAGTAGACCGCAGCTGGGACGAGCAACGAAACATCGAGGTGTGCGACACCTCCTACTCCTTCTACAACGTCTACGACTTCAACGCCTCTGTGTCGCTCGATACCAAAATCTACGGCTTCTACCAGCCTATAGGCTTTTTGGGCAAGAAGATAAAGATGATTCGCCACGTGATGACGCCCTCGGTTTCCTTCAGCGGCGCCCCCGACTTCAGCTCGCCGTTCTTCGGCTACTACGGGCAGTACAGCTACGTCGACTCCCGCGGGGCCGAGCAGGTCAGAAAGTACAGCCGCTTCCCCAACTCGCTCTACGGCGTGCCGGGTCAAGGTAAGTCCGGAACTATCTCATATGCCCTGGCGAACAACCTCGAAATGAAGGTCAAGAGCGACAACGACTCCATCGGCGAAAAGAAAATTTCGCTTATCGAGAACCTCAACATCTCACAGAGCTACAACTTCGCGGCCGACTCCCTCCGCTTCTCCGACATCAACACCTCAATCCTGCTCCGAATAACCAAGGGCTTCAACCTTAACCTCTCGGCGACATGGGACCCCTATACCTACGCACTCAACGAAAACGGCACCCCCGTAAAGGTCGACCGGCTACGCATCAGCTGCGGAAAAGGACTGGGGCGCCTCATGCGTACCGGAACGTCGTTCTCCTACACCTTCAACAACGATACCTTCCGACGCAAGAAGAAAAACAACAACTCCGATTCGAACTCCGACAACAGCAATACCTCCGGAGCGCAGCACCAGCAGGATCTCGACGACCAGGCCGACAATGCCGCCGGTGGCGGCGACATTGAGCTCAACTCCGACGGATACGCCAAGTGGGCCGTGCCTTGGAGCCTGACACTCAACTATTCCATAAACTACGGTTACGGTTCGTTCAACTACGACAAAATGGAGTTCAACGGTAAGGTGACCCAAAACCTGTCGTTCTCGGGAAATATACGCCCCACGCCGAACTGGAACTTCTCTTTCTCGGCAAGCTACAACTTCGACACCCACAAAATCGCCTACATGAACTGCAATATATCGCGCGACCTGCACTGCTTCTCAATGCGCGCCAGCTTTGTGCCGGTAGGCCCCTACAAGAGCTATAATTTCCACATCGCTGTGAAGAGCTCCATGCTCGCCGACCTCAAGTACGACAAACGCTCATCCCTCTCCAATGGCGTCGACTGGTACTAAATAATTGATAATTGACAATTGATAATTGATAATTATTTGTCGGCCAGTTTGTTTCGTGTTGTTTTTATGATTGAGGTAAGAATTCGGAGCAACTCTTCGCAGTCATCTTTTAAACTTTTTGATTGTTCAGGGGTAAGATATTCAGCATCGGAAAGAAGGTCCAACCAATATAAGGTTTCATTCGCTTCTTTAAGCGAAATATTCATTTTAGCCACAAAATCCGCTCCACTTTGGGCTTGAACAGCTTCGCGAATGTTGGCCCCAATGCTAGTTGCACTCCGAAGCAGCTGCTTCGAGAGTATGAACTCTCTATTCATACATTCTACCGACGTCAAATACTTATAAGCTTTGACACAACGTAAGGCGAATGCATAGCTTTTTGTTAGAATAATATTCTCCTCCTGATATTTCATCCTCTCAATTGTCAATTAACAATTATCCATTATCCATTATCAATTGTCAATTAACAATTGTCAATTCCTTTGGCGATAGTGGGCGACTACGTCGTCGATTGTTATGCCGAGGAGGTCCATTTGGGCGAAGGTGGAGTCGAGGACGGTGGTGAAAAATTCGCGGCGCTGCTCTTCGGCCACCAGAGCAGGGGCGTCGTCGCTTAGAAAGTATCCCATGCCGCGGCGGGACGCTATTATGCCGCCGGCCTGCAGCTGATCGTAGGCCTTGAGCACGGTATGGGAGTTGACGGCCAGGCCCACAGCGAGCTCGCGCACCGAAGGCACTTTCTGCCCCGGCTCCCAGACTCCGCTCAGTATGCACCCGAATGCATAGTCGATAATCTGACGGTAGATGGGTTTATCCGCTTTAAATTCCATGGTTTCAGTTCTGTCGGGTCTTGATTTTCCAAACACACAGAGCAAGCAGAATAGCCGAGAGCACAAAAGTGCCGATTGCAAAGATGCGGGCGTCGTAGAGAATGTTCTGCATCATCTGGTCGGCGAAAGCGTTGGGGTCGGACACCAAACCATCGCGCAGACCGCGCATGAAGTCGGTGGAAGCGACCGAAACAATCCCTATTACGAGGCCGGCTGCAAAGTTTATGAAAATGCCTACAAGACCGCCCACGATGCCTAATGCCACGCGGTTGCGGCGGCTGAAGACAACGGCGAAGGCCACGCAGCTCATCACCACCAGCGAACTCCCGACGTTGGTGTACCAGGATTGGTCCGACACGTCGCTGAGGTTGAACTGCGTACCATCGCCGTAGTTCTGGAGAAATTCCATAAAAGTGGTGTTGACGGCGGCATCGGCAGTGAAGATAGATGCCAAGCCCAGCAAGGCATACCACACCACGGCTAAGAAGGCCGGATAAGCCAAAAGTATGTATGCAAGGAAGAAAAACGCCTTCTCCTGCCACGACGCGGGCAGAGTGGTGGCCACAGCGCGGTTGCGGCAGAAAGCGAACAAAAGCGGGCCGCAGTAGAAAGTCATACCGGCCAGCGAGAGCGCGCCGGCGTAGAGTAAAACACCTATGGGCAGACAGTGTTCCTGGTCTCCGCGGAGAATATTCAAGGCGCCAAGGCACACCAGATAGCAGGCGGCCACTACGAAGCCGGCTGCGATGAGCTGTGCGCGCATAGCGGGCCGGTAGAAGCGGATGAGCATATTTATGCGGTCGGCGTGGGTGTTGAGATTAGCCATGGTCATTTGTTGAGTTGGGTGAGAAGATTTTCGCCGGCGTCGCTGAGAAGGCCGCTGTAGAGCAGTTCGAAATCAATTCCGGTAGGCTCATTTTCGGAGGCCGCCATTATCATTCGGAAGGCGCCGCTGTCCGGTTCGATATAGAGCGCGCCGGGATGGGGCACTGACGACTTCACGAATGCGAGACGTTCGGTAACCTCGGCCGTTGTTCCGGAGTAGAGCAGTCGGCCGCGGTGCAGCAGAAGCACCGAATCGTAGAGCACTTCCAGATCGGCTACCGTGTGGGTCGAGATGAGCACAGTTTGCTCCTCGTCGATGCAGCGGCTCATCATGCGCCGCATTTCCTTCTTTGAGGTGATATCCAGTCCGTTTGCCGGCTCATCGAGCAGCAGCAGCTCGGGGCGCAGGGCCAGCGCAAAGGCAATGTTGGCCTTGTGGAGCATACCCAGCGAGAGGCTGCGCAGCTTCTCGCGTCCGGTAAGGCCGAAAGCGGCCAGATTTTCCTCGAAGAAAAGCCGGCTGAAGCGGGGATAGAACGGCGCATGGTATTCCGCCGCCGCATTCAGGTCGCGGAAGGGGCTGATGTAGTCCGAGGGGAGGAAGAAAATCTTGCTCAGCGTTTCGGGCATGCGCCTGCAAGGCTGCTCGCCGTTGAATTCTATAGTGCCCTGCGAGGGGAAAATGCCCCCGGAGAGCAGATTGAGCAGAGTGGTTTTGCCGGCGCCGTTTTCGCCCAGCACCAGGCAGACACCCGGCTCAAGTGATATCGTAAGGTTGCTCAGAGCTTCGGTGTGCTTGCTGTAGCGGTAGGTGAGATTGTCGATGGAAAGCATGGCGATGGGTGGCTAATCTTCAGAGCAGAAGGAGAATGAGAAGTACAGTGACGGCCGTTGCGATGAATGTTTCCATGTGGTGGTGTGGTTGATTGTTGGAGAAATGTAGTGTTGTAGGTGACTAACACACCGCAAAGGTAGACACAAAAATTGAACCGACCAAATTTTTTGTGAACTTTTTCAAAAAAAAACGTCGGACTTGAGGTCTGCTCGGTCAGATTATGTCGCTGAAAGTCGGGATGTCGGGAAGAAAGACATAGCCTGCGCCTTCGAAGCGCACGCAGAAGTGGCGCAGGCCGTTGCTCACCATAAGGTACGGGGCCTCGAGCACTATATTATAGCGAGCAATCTGGTCGAACACCTTTTGAGTAATGTTGACGCCGGGAGCCTTGTACTCGCAGATGACCCGCGGGCGCAGATTGCGGTCGAAGACGACGGTGTCGCATCTTCGTTTGGTTCCGTGGAGCCGGATGCTGTACTCATTGGCCACCAAAGCGGCGGGGAAGTCGCGGTGAGCGCACAGAAAGCCCACAAAGTGCTGGCGCACCCACTCTTCGGGAGTGAGAGCGAGCCACTTGCCGCGCAGAGCGTCGAAGACCTCCGGAGCACCGCGCACACCGGCGCCGGGTCGGAGCCTGAGTTCCACGCGGGGGAGGTTTAGGGGCGGCAAAGATTGAATATGGTCGATGGCATCCATGGTTGACGGGTGCAAAATTACAAAAAAACAGCATTGGCAGTTGCTCCCCTTGAGGATTTTCTATAATTTTGTAAAGCAATACACCCCGAAACTCTACCATCGATGAAATCCTTTCTGCTCTCTCTGCTTTGCCTGCTGTGTCTTCAGACCGGCTTGGGCTGCACATCACTCATAGCCTCCGGGCGCGCCACCCTCAGCGGCCGCCCCATTCTATGGAAGCACCGCGACACCGGCGCCTCCGACAATTTTCTCTACCGCGTTGAGCGGCCGGGAGAAATCGGCTATGTCGGCCTCTTCAACGGTGGCGACAGCCTTGCGCTGGACGAAGCCTGGATGGGGATGAACGATGCGGGCTTTGCAATCATGAACACCGTGGCCTACAACCTGCCGGAGAACGACCCCGATTGGGCCGACCGCGAAGGCTACGTTATGGCCCGTGCTTTGGCCACCTGCCGCAGCGTCGACGACTTCGAGGCTCTGCTGGAGAGTCTGCCCAAGCCGATGGGCGTGCGGACAAACTTCGGGTGTATAGATGCCGCGGGCAACGGCGCCTACTTCGAGACCGACGACTACCATTGGCGGCGATTCAACGTCGACGACGCTCCCGACGGTGTGCTCATCCGCACCAACTACGCCATGAGCGGCACCACGGACGAAGGCATGGGCTACATCCGCTACCAAAACGTAGAATACCTTCTCAAGGAAGCCATTCCGGCAGGTGTGCTTTCGCCGTCGGCTCTCACCGAGGGAGTTAGCCGCAGCTTCTACAACGCTCAGATCGGCAACGACATGCTTGCCACGGGCGACGCCTATATCGTCGACCAGGATTTCGTGCCCCGTCGTTCGTCGACGGCCTCGATAGCCATTGAGGGCGTGCTGCGCGGTCAGACTCCGGCTGCCATGCGTATGTGGACTGTGCTGGGCTATCCGCCCGTGTCGCCGGTCTATCTTGCCAAGCTCAACGCCATACCGGCCGACTTGATGCCGGTCTCGGAAACCGACTGCCACGCCCCGGCCAACACGCGCGCCCTCGAAGCCTTCCGCGCCGTATTCCCTATTCGCCGAGGCAACGGTCCGCACTACATTCGCACCGAGGCCCTCGAGCCACTTATGGAAGCGGCCCGCGCTCTGTCGTTGGAGGCGTACTCCTCAGCGCGCTAACCGGGCGTGCCGGCACGCCGAGGGCCAGCGTTCGCGGCGCAATGCTGCGGGTCACCACAGCGCCGGCACCTACCACGGCGCCCTCGCCGATAGTGACGCCGGGAAGGACAGTGACGCCGGCGCCTATCCACACATTGTCCTCTATGGTAATCGGCCGGGCCTGCATCAGCCCGGCGGCCCGCTCGGCGGCATCCAGACTGTGGGTGATGGTCGTCAAGGTTGTGTTGGGGCCAATCATCACATTGTTACCTATCGTCACCTGAGCCTCGTCGAGAATGGCGAGGCCGAAATTGCCCACGAAATTTCGGCCGATGCGGATATTGAAACCGAAGTCGCATCGAAAGGGCGAATGAATAACGCCGCCTGCGGGAGCCTGCGCCAGGAGTTCGTTCAGAAGGCGTGCTCGTGCTTCCGAGTCGGACGGACGGGTATTATTGAGGTCGAAGCAAAGGTCGGCGGCGCGGGTAAGCGCCTCGGCCACATCGGGCAAGTCGGCAGCGGCGGCGTAGACCGGTTCGCCGCGCCGGAGAAGGTCGAAGACAGAAGTATCCATTGTCGGAATGATTTTGCTGACAAAATTACAGCATTGGCATGGATTTTGCAAAGCGTAATTTTGTGAAAAGTGTTTGCCGAGGCGTTGAACCAAAGAAGGCACGGTGTTGTTAAAGATAATAAAAACCCAAGCGGGTCAAACTCCCGCAAGCATCACAAAAACAAAATTATGAATTTCAACAACTTCACCATAAAGTCGCAGGAAGCCATCCAGAAGGCCGTTGAGATTACGCGTGGAGCCGGCACACAGGCCATCGAACCGGTGTGCCTCCTCAAGGGCGTGATAGAGGAGGGTGAGTCCGTAGTAAAATTCATCTTTCAGAAGATAGGCGTCAGCCCGGCCGTAGTAACCCAGGCCGTCGACCGCGAAATAAGCAATCTCCCCAAGGTGAGCGGTCAGGAACCCTACCTGAGCCGGGAGAGCAACGACGTGCTTCAGAAGGCACTCGACATCGCCAAGAAGCAGGGCGACCAGTACGTTACGCTGGAGGCTCTGCTGTCGGCCATTTTTGAAGTGAAGTCGCCGGCCTCCACCATACTTAAGGACGCGGGCCTGACGGCAGGCGACCTTAAGGCTGCCGTGGAGGAACTCCGCAAAGGCAAGAAGGCCACCGACCAAGGCGCCGAGGAGACCTACAACGCCCTGAGCAAGTATGCCGTCAACCTCAACGAACGCGCCCGCTCGGGCAAACTCGACCCCGTCATCGGCCGCGACGAAGAAATACGCCGTGTGCTCCAGATTCTGAGCCGACGCACCAAGAACAACCCCATGCTCATCGGCGAACCCGGCACCGGCAAGACTGCCATCGCCGAAGGCCTCGCTCACCGCATCGTGCGCGGCGACGTGCCCGAAAATCTGCGCACCAAGCAAATCTACTCGCTCGATATGGGCGCCCTCGTTGCCGGCGCAAAGTATAAGGGCGAGTTCGAGGAGCGCCTCAAGGCCATCGTGAATGAAGTCACCCAGGCCGACGGCGAGATTATCCTCTTCATCGACGAAATCCACACCTTGGTGGGCGCCGGCAAGGGCGAAGGCGCCATGGATGCCGCCAACATCCTCAAGCCGGCCCTTGCTCGCGGCGAGCTGCGCAGCATAGGCGCCACCACCCTGGACGAATACCAGAAATATTTCGAAAAAGACAAGGCCCTTGAGCGCCGATTCCAGAAAGTCATGGTCAACGAACCTGACGAAACCAGCGCCATCGCCATTCTCCGCGGACTTAAGGAACGCTACGAAAACCACCACAAGGTGCGCATCCGCGACGAAGCAATTATCGCCGCCGTACAGCTCTCGGAGCGCTATATCACAGACCGTTTCCTACCCGACAAGGCCATCGACCTCATCGACGAAGCCGCATCCAAACTCAAACTGGAGATTGACTCCGTGCCGCAGGCTCTCGACGACATCACCCGCCGCATCGCCCAGAAGGAAATAGAGCGCGAGGCCATCAAGCGCGAGGGCATGAAGGACCGCGTCAAGGAAATCGAACATGAAATCGCCTCCCTGCGCGAGGAAGAAAAAGAATACTCCGCCAAGTGGAAGGCCGAGAAAGACCTCATCAACCGCATCCAGCAGAACAAAATCGACATCGAGCAGTTGGGCTTCGAGGCCGAGAAAGCCGAGCGGGAGGGCAACTACGCCCGCGTGGCCGAAATCCGCTACTCCCTGATCAACGAAAAGGAGAAGGAGAACGCCACCATCCAAGAGCAACTCAAGGCCATGCAGGGCGAGAAGGCTCTCATCAAGGAGGAAGTCGACGCCGAGGACATCGCCGACGTCGTTTCGCGCTGGACCGGTATTCCCGTCAACAAGATGGTGCAGTCCGAAAAAGAGAAGCTGCTACACCTCGAAGAAGAACTCCACAGCCGCGTAATCGGCCAGGAGGAGGCCATCAGCGCCATCGCCGACGCCGTGCGCCGCAGCCGAGCCGGCCTCAACGACCCCAAACGACCCATTGGCTCGTTTATCTTCCTGGGCACCACCGGTGTGGGCAAGACCGAGCTCGCAAAGGCCCTGGCCGAATACCTCTTCGACGATGAGAACATGATGACCCGAATCGATATGAGCGAGTACCAGGAGAAGCACAGCGTGAGCCGACTTGTCGGAGCGCCTCCCGGATACGTCGGCTACGACGAGGGCGGCCAGCTCACAGAAGCGGTGCGCCGCAAGCCCTACTCGGTGGTACTTTTCGATGAAATCGAGAAGGCGCACCCCGACGTGTTCAACATCCTGCTTCAGGTGCTGGACGACGGACACCTCACCGACAACAAGGGCCGCAACGTCAACTTCAAGAACACCATAATAATAATGACCTCGAACATGGGTAGCTCCCTCATCCGCGACAACTTCGCCGCCATGACCGATGCCAACCGTGCCGAGACCGTCGAAAAGACCAAGGAGCAGGTGCTCGACATGCTCAAGCAGACCATACGCCCCGAGTTCCTAAACCGCATCGACGAAATAATAATGTTCACGCCGCTCAACCGCCGCGAAATCGAAGAAATCGTGGGGCTGCAGATCAAGAGCATACAGCGCATGCTGATGCACTCCTCGGGTATAGAGCTCACCGTGACGCCCAAGGCCCTCGGCTTCCTGGCCGACGAGGGCTTCGACCCCGAGTTCGGCGCTCGTCCCGTCAAGCGCGCCATCCACCGGCTTGTGCTCAACCAGCTCAGCAAGGACATCCTTGCCCAGAAGGTCGACCGTTCCAAGCCCATCGTGATCGACGTCGAAGGCGACGGCCTGGTGTTCCGCAACTGACCGACACTCACACTAACCCTAATTCATCATAACCAAAATGAAAAAGTTATTCTACCTCCTCATTCTGGCAGTGCTACCTGCCGCGCTGCTGAGCAGCTGCAGCGACGACGACGATTTGCCTCAGGTGGACTTCACACTGAGCATCGAGGGCGGCTCCTATGCCGATGGTGTAATCTATGTGGTTCAGGGCCAGAACCTGACCATCGAAAGCATCACCGTGACAAACATGGAGAGCAACAAGGGAGCCATGATTACCTCCGCCTCCTACTACTGGGACGGTTACTATCTCGGCGCCGCAATCCAGCCGCCCTACGGTTTTGAAATCGAGACAACCGACCAGACACCCATCGGCCGGCACACTCTCGAGATTGTCAGCCCGCTCTATGCGGTCGACAAAGAACTCGCCACTTCCGTGCTTGTCTACACGGTTCAGGTGGTAGCCTCCGAAGACGAAATACCCAACGAGGGCACCAACGTCTTCACCGGCACCCCGACGGTGAGCGAGGAATCCCATTGAATGCGACCTCCTCTATAACGATCGCCCCGGCACCGGGTCTGCCACGAGCAGCCTCCGATGCCGGGGTTTTTTTATGTTTCCGTGGGTTGGGTTAGTTGGCGGCGACGCGCCAGATTGTGCCTTCGATGAGCGAAACGTAGACGTCGCCCGTGGTCGGGTCGATGTCGATGCCGTTTATCTCGCTGACGCCAAGAGGCAGAGAGGCGACTATGGTTTTGGAGTCGGGGTCGACCATGGTGAGGACGCCACGGCGCGAGCCGGCGTAGACGATGCCGTCGTGCTCGGCGACGATGCAGGGGGCGTGCTCGTAGCCCAGGCCCATGTCGAGGGTCCAGAGCTCGCGGAAATCGGGCGCGGTGGCGTCGACGGCAACGAGTTCGCCGTCCATGGTCTTGGCGTAGACGCGGGTGCCGTCGGCGCTGACGCCGAGGCTTTCGCGGTAACGGTGCGAGTTGTCGCGCCAGAGGGTTGCGCCCGTGGCGCGGTCGATTGCCGTCATGAAGCGGTCGGGAGCAACGATGTAGACGCGGCTTCCGGAGACGACGGGCACAACGTTGCCGGGGCCGAGCATGTTGGCGCTTTTGCCGTTGTTCCATACCCACTTGAGTCGGCCGGTGTTGAGGTCAAGGCAGCGCAGATTTGTATCCCATGCGCCGAAGACGAGGTCGGTGCCGTCGATGGCCGGGGCAGCCTGGCAGTAGTTGAAGAGCGAGTCGTAGACCCAGATGGTGCGGCCGTCGGAGGGTCGGCGGCGCTCTATTCGTTTGTAGCCTCCCTGTATGTAAGCTCGACCGTCGGGGGTGAGGAGTCCGTCGGCGACGTAGGGACCTTCGGCGCTCGGCTGCTTCTTGCGGAGGCGCCCGGTGGCGGCATCGAGGATGAGGATGCCGTCGTGGGCAGGCACGGCCACACGGCCTTCGCCGAGGCTGACAGGTCGGGAGAACAAGGATGCGCCTGTGGGCACCGACCAAGCGAGTGTGCCGTCGGCCTTGTTTACGGCGCGGGCCTCTCCGAGGGAGTTGCCGAAGAATACGCGGTCGGCGTCGAAGCCCACACGTGTGAAGATAGAGGCGCTGTCGGCCCAAACCTTGTCGACGCGGAAGCCGGCGGGAGCCTCGATTTGGCGGGGTTCGGGGCGGCGCATGGGTTTGTGGACGGTTTTGGCTGCGAAGGCATAGCGCGCGGCGGGAGCTTGGCCGAGTTTCTTCTCATAGACGTGGACCCACTGCGGGTCGACCTCTACGATGGAGTAGCCAAAGTCGCCTCCGCGCATATCGAGCGCGCGAGTCATCACGGCGGGTAGGTCGGAGCCGCTGTCCTCGCCTCCGGCGTTGTAGGCCCTCCAGGTGTGGTAGTGGCCGTTGATATGGCCGATTACGGGAAAATCTTCCAGCACGGCCATATAGTCGGCGCAATTGTCGAGGTCGTCCAGGAGGGGGTAGTGGTTGAAGTTGAGAACGCGTTCGCCCGGACGGACCGAGTCGGTGAGGGTGCGACGCAGCCAGTGGAGGTCTTCCTGCTTGATGTGGCCGTCGCCCATCTTCATATAGGGGCCGCAGTTGATGCCCACGATAACCAGCGAGTCCACTCGGGCGAAGAAACGGTCGTTGCCCCATAGGTCGACAAAAGTTTTGGTCGCGCTCTGACTCCAATTGTTTTCGTGGTTGCCGGGCAGAACGTAGAGAGGCCGGGCGATGCCGTCCAGAATGGATTTCACGTTGGCGAGCTGCTCGTCGGAGCCTTCGTTTGTGAGGTCGCCGTTAACGACGACGATGTCGAAGTTGCCGGCGTTGATTTCGTCGACGGCTTGGCGGAGACGGCTCTCGTTTTCATTGCCGGGAGTGACGTGAATGTCGCTGAGCAGGGCAATGCGCTGGCCCCAGGCATTGCCGGCGGGCAGGAGGAGGGCGCAGGCGGCCGCAGCGAAGAAGTGAGTGATTTTCATGGATGCTGTGTGTTGTAATTGTGTTTTATGGCCACAAAGGTACGCAAAAAACTGGACGC
This sequence comes from uncultured Porphyromonadaceae bacterium, assembly GCA_900541865.1. Lineage (GTDB taxonomy): Bacteria > Bacteroidota > Bacteroidia > Bacteroidales > Muribaculaceae > CAG-873. The sequence continues at coordinate 36,740 of UQLO01000022.1, forward strand.
CTACAATTATATGTTACCATAAGAAATATGTAATGAATACGGGCGTCAGATACTGCGACTTTTCTTAATTGAGGAGTTTGCGGTTATCGTCGCCACTCGCCAATACTTCCATCTGATGAATGGCTATTTGATTGAGTTTGACAAGACGCTCTGCCTGAGGGATGCCCTGCTCAATGAAAAGTGCATTAATGCTCTCCATATTGGACAGGCAAATAAGCTCGTTGATTGAAGCGTAGTCGCGGATATTCCCTTTAAGGTCGGGGTGCGCGTCACGCCATTGCCGTGCCGTCCGGCCAAACATCGCCACGTTGAGGACGTCAGCTTCGTCCGCATAGACAAAACTGGCTTGTTCACGAGTAACAAGAGAGGGAAGCAAGTGGTTTTTTATTGCATCGGTATGTATGCGGTAATTAATTTTTGACAGCTCTCGCTTGGCCGACCACCCAAGTAATTTCTGTTCCTCAGTTTTGAGACGTTGAAATTCCTTTACAATATAAATTTTGAATTCCGGGCTTATCCACATCGCAAATTCAAATGCGATGTCTTTATGGGCATAGGTTCCACCGTAACGACCGGCTTTGGCTTGAAGACATACCGCATTCGTGCGGGCGACGAATTCTTTTACGCTTATTTTGAAGCTGTTGAGGCCAGATTGATTTTTAATTATGGCGAATTCGCCATAATTAAAATCGGGGTTATAAACCTTCTCCCATATGCCTATGAATTCAAGAGTATTGCGGTTGCGCAGCCAGTCAGTTATGAAAAAATCGCCATCTTTCGCTTTTATCATATCGGTAAGGCATATGTAGTCCTCGTTTCCGACTCGGACGATATTCACCTCTGTATTTTGAACAACTATCTTCGTCATTGCTTTTTGAAGTTTGAAGATACAAAGATAGGCAATAATCAAATACCGACAAAATGAAGAATTTAAGCGTACTGATTTTATTCGAAAAAAACGGGGGCCGGTTTTAACGGAGGACTCTTTTATGCTCTTCAGCTTGGCGAAGAGGTAATAAAAAAACTTATGATGCGGAAAAAGTTGAACAAAGTAAAGGGAAGCGTTGTTGGAATTTTAAACAAGGTCAAAAACGAACATAAAACATAAAATTCTCACTCTTATATTCAAAGACCGTTATGAAAAAAGTCGCATTATTCATGGTCCTGGCTGTCACCGCGCTTTCGGCAATGGCACGGGTAAACGGCAGTGAACTACGCAAACTCCAGAACTTTCTGAACCAGCCTGCACAGGAAGCCGCAACCAACGCTCAGGCTCTCAACATCACCAATACCTCCGACCCGTCGACCTGGGAAGGAGTGACCGTGGTAGGCAACAACATCACCGAAATCAAGTGGAAGGACAAAAAACTCGCCGGCGTCCTCGATCTGAGCGGCTTCCAGGCACTCACTACCGTTGACGTTTCGCGCAACCGCCTTACCGAGCTCACCGTTACCGGCGACCCGCTGCTGACTGAGCTCAACGCCTCCCGCAACCGCCTCACCAAGGTTGACTTCGCCGGCTGCCCGCTCCTTACCAAAGTCAGCATCAACCACAACCGCATCACCGAATTCGAACTCAGCGATGTGCCTCTGCTCAAAAACCTCAACATCAGCTCAAATCTCCTTGCCGGCCTTGACCTGAGCAACTCCTCCACTCTGGAGACCGTAAACTGCCAGAGCAACCATCTGGAGACGCTGAATGTTACCAACTGCACCGCTCTGAAGAACCTCTACTGCGGCTACAACAAGCTGACCGGCCTCACCCTCGTAGGTGTGACCAACCTTCAGAACCTCAACATGGACGACAACGAGGTATCGAACATGATCGTTTCCGGTCTGCCTTCGCTGGCTTCCTTCATCTGCTCGGACAACAACATGAAGACCCTGGGCATGCGGGAATGCTCCGCTCTGATGGACATTGTCTGCTCCTACAACAACCTGACTTCCTTCGAGATTGCCCAGTGCCCCAACGTGGTCTTCATCGACTGCTCCTACAACGACCTGAGCCAGCTCAGCCTGACAAACCAGACCTTCCTGCAGCGTCTGCTGTGCAACAACAACGAACTCACCATGCTCGACGTCAGCTTCGACCAGGCTCTGACCTACATCAACTGCCGCTACAACATGATTACTGACCTTCGAACCGTTGCCTGCCCCAATCTTACCCAGATTGCATGCCAGTGGAACTACTAACAGCAAGAACATAACCAAACAAGAAGCCGACCCCTCGGGGCCGGCTTCTTTGTGTCCGATATGTCGGACAAGAATATGGAGTGCGGATGTCAAACACTATTTTTGATTACAGCAGGGCGGTGAAGGCCGACAGGGAGCGGGCTTTACGCAAGGCTTTGAGAAGGGAGCGGGGGAGGGCGGCTTCGGCGTACTCCAAGCGCGGTTGGATGCGGCTCAGAGCCTGCGCCTCGCCGCAGGAGGCTTCGGAGAGTTGGCAGGCAACGTCGCGGAGTATCTCGAGCCAGAGTTCCACTCGCTCGTCGTCGCTCCACTCTTTGCCTGTCAGCACCTCTGCCGGCAGCGAAGGCCGAGCAAGCACGCCGCGGCCGACCATTACTGCGGCTACCGTCGGGAAGAGGTCGAAGACCTCGCTGACCTGTTCGGGAGTTGTCAGGTTGCCGTTGAAGACTACGCGATGATGAAGCTTATGCGCCATTTCGGCGAAGACGGCGCGGTCGACCTCGCCGCGATATGCCTGCACGGCGGTGCGGGGGTGGATTGCCACAAACTCGAGGGGCATGGCGTTGAGTGTATCCGCAAGTTCCGACCATTCGTCGATAAGGCGTACCCCCGGGCGCATTTTGACAGAAAAACGAATATCCGGGTGGGCTGCCATTACCGCGGTGGCCGCTGCGAGCGCTTCGGACCGCAGCGCGCCGGCTCCTCGGCCGGCCTTCACCTGCGGCGGGAAGGGGCAGCCCAGATTGAGATTGATGCGGGAGTAACCCAAAGCGCTGATGGCGCTCGCGATGGCTCCAAGTTCGTCGGCATCGCGGAAGATGGCTTGCGGGAGGACATCGAGACCTTCGTTGGCCCGGGGCGCAATGTCGGCCAGGTCGCGTCGGCGCGGCTCTCCCTTGTCGATGCGGACAAATGGCGCGCAGTAGGCCGCAACAGGCAGCCCGCGGCGTTGCATGGCGTGGGCGTGGGCGCGACGCCAAAAGCAGTCGGTGAAGCCCTGCAGGGGCGCAACGATGATTTTCATAGTGCAAAAATACTAATTTCGGGGCATAGAACGCCTCAAAATGGACTTTGAAGAATTAAAAAATGTAAAAACGCTTGGCGGACCCGAATATTGTTCGTAATTTTGTGCCCGGGTAAGTCCTACACGACCAGCTCCCCAAGAATCCCCCAGGTCTTGACCGAAGCAAGGGTATTGGGTCGTAGCGGTGCGATGTAGTAAGCTTGCCCATTTTTTGTTTATACACTTCTTTAGCCGCCTTCCCTATGTTCCGGATAATAAGCGACTTTCTTAATACTTACGTCGGGCAGCCTTACGGTAGCGTCCTGCCGGACCTTATCATTCTGGTCGGCATCGCCTTGCTGGCTGTTGCTTCATACTATGTGTTGGAGTGGATTCTTGCCGGTTTCAGCAAGCTCATATCGCGTACGCGCACCACATGGGACGACGACCTCCTCAACAGCCGTATGCTCCGGGCCGTTTCGCAACTTGCTCCGGCAGTGGTGGTGAAGTGGCTGCTGGTGGGCTTCTTCGCAGAAGGCTCGGCCTACGGCTTCCTGACCACGCTCACCACGCTCTATATTCTCGGGGCGGTGGTGTGGATTCTGGTGATTTTCATCAGCAACCTATATAAGGCTTTTCTCAAGCGGCCCGCGCTCAAGGCCTACGCCATAAAGGGCGTTTTCCAGATGGTGCAGCTCATTTTGCTTTGCATAGCGGCCATTCTGGCGGTGAGCATTATCATCGGCAAGTCGCCGGTGGTAGTTCTGACGGCGCTGGGCGCATCGGCGGCAGTGCTGATGTTGGTTTTCAAGGACACCATTCTCGGCCTGGTGGCTTCCATCCAGCTCACGGCAAACAATATGATTAAGCGCGGCGACTGGATTGTCTGCAACGGCCACGACGCCAACGGCGAGGTCGTCGATATCTCGCTGACAACCATCAAGGTGCGCAACTGGGACAATTCTGTCACCACCATTCCGCCCTATTCGCTTGTGAGCGAGTCGTTCCGCAACTACGATCCCATGGTGACCTCCGGAGCACGCCGCGTGGAGCGCTCAATACTCATCGACGCAAACACGGTGCGCTTCTGCACCGACGACGAACTTGAGCGCCTCTCGGCGCAAGGATGGCTGGAGGGGCTCGATGTCGACACGGCCCGCCGCCAGGTGAACCTGCACCTTCTGCGCTCATACCTTGAGGCCTGGCTTGCCGCCGACCCTCGCATCAACACTTCGGCAACCCTGATGGTGCGCCAAATGGAGCCCACGGCCGCCGGACTGCCTCTTAACCTCTATTTCTTCACGCGCGAAACCGCATGGAAGACTTTCGAACACATCCAAAGCGACATCTTCGACCATGTCTATGCCATCATAGGCGAGTTCGGGCTACGAGTGTTCCAAAGTCCGGCCGGAAGCGACTTCGCGGCCGTACGCAAGAGCTGACTCTCATTTTTTTATGATTCCTTAAGATTGCCGCCCCGATAATTATCTGTAACTTTGCGCTGCCGGAGCCCGCGCGGCCCTCGTGCGCGACTCATCGTAACATAAAATCATAAAACCATAATCCATAAATACCCTGATGAAACAAAACGCAGTGGCTTCTAAAGCCGGAGCAAACGGTAATGTGGTGGCTATCATCGCCATGTTCTTCCTGTTTGCAATGATTTCGTTCGTTACAAACCTGGCGGCCCCGCTGGGAACTATCTGGAAAAACAACTATGAGTGGTCCGGCATGCTGGGCAACCTGATGAACTTCCTGGCATACCTATTCATGGGTATTCCGGCCGGCAACCTGCTGGTGAAAATAGGCTACAAGAAAACGGCTCTCTACGCAATGATAGTCGGCCTGGTGGGCCTCGTGTTCCAGTGGCTCTCCGGCATCGTAGGCACCGAGACGGGCGTCTTCGCCTACGGCGGCCAGACCGTGACGCTCAACTTCATCATCTATCTGCTGGGTGCCTTCATCTGCGGCTTCTGCGTGTGCATGCTCAACACCGTAGTTAACCCGATGCTCAACCTTCTGGGTGGCGGCGGCAACCGCGGCAACCAGCTTGTGCAGATGGGCGGCTCGTTCAACTCCCTGTCGGGCACCCTCACCCCCCTCTTCGTGGGTATGCTCATCGGTCAGGTCACCCAGAGCACCACTATGGGCAATGTAGCCCCTCTGCTCTTCATCGCAATGGGCGTATTCGTGCTTGCCTTCATCATCATCAGTGCGGTCCACATCCCCGAACCCCACATGCAGAAAGCCGGCGTCAAAAAAGTTAAATTCAGCCACAGCCCATGGAACTTCCGCCACACCGTGCTGGGTGTGATTGGCATCTTCTTCTATGTAGGTATAGAAATCGGTATCCCGGGCGTGCTCATCTTCTATCTGAGCGACAGCGCAGCTTCAGGCATCACCGAGAATGCCACCGCTGTGGCCGGCGGCGTGGCCGCCATCTACTGGTTGCTTATGCTGGTGGGCCGACTCGTCTCGAGCGCCATCTCCGGCAACGTCAGCAGCCGCGCTCAGTTGCTCACCGTAAGCACTGTGGCTATCTTCCTGATCTGCATCGCCATCTTCCTGCCTTCCGATATCCGCGTGTCGATGCCTTCCTATAGCTCCGAGTCGGGCTTTGCTCTGGCCCAGGTGCCCGCAAAGGCTATGTTCCTGGTGCTCTGCGGCCTGTGCACATCCGTGATGTGGGGCGGCATCTTCAACCTCGCCGTCGAAGGTCTGGGCAAATACACCGCTCAGGCTTCGGGCATCTTTATGATGATGGTAGTAGGCGGCGGCGTGATGCCTCTGATTCAGAATGCAATCGCCAATTCGGCCGGCTACATGGTTTCCTACTGGCTGGTAGTGGCCATGCTTGCCTATCTCTTCTTCTACGCCCTGACCGGCTACCGCAACGTAAACCGCGATATCCCCGTCGACGAAGAACCCGATCCCCGCGACCTCTAATCGCAGACTATATCTCAAAAAAACGTCGAATCCGGGCCCCGCAGCCCGGATTCACTGTTTTAGAGGCAGGGATTATTCATCTTTTTGCCGAGATATTAAAATAGCTTGTTTTAGCTTTGTCGGTTTCTAAACGGCTGTAAAATATGATAATAATGTAAAATTTTGCATTGTCGGTTATTTATAGTAATTTTGCGAAAACTCAAAACTGATTATTTGGACTCAAACTCGAAGAAAAATACTAAGGTATCGCTCCTGATTCCGGTTCACAATGAAGAAGAAGTTCTTCCAGAATTGTTTGGCCAACTTGATGGATTTATACGGGACCAATCCGGTTTCGATTGGGAAGTTGTGTTTGTGAATGACGGAAGCACAGATTCCTCTCTTGACTTGATTCGTGATAAACACAACACAGACGCAAGATTCAGATATATTGATCTGTCCCGTAATTTTGGCAAAGAGCATGCAATGCATGCAGGGTTGAATTTTGTAACGGGCGAATGTGTTGTAATACTCGACGCTGACCTTCAACATCCTATCGACATTATTCCACAAATGCTTGAAGAGTGGAAGGAAGGATATGACGATGTGTATGGCCGCCGGACCGACCGAGGAAAAGAATCTTCACTCCGCAAGGCTTTGTCGCTCACCTACTATAAGATTCTGGCGCACATTTCGGATGATAAGGGGGGCGTACTGCCGAATGTCGGAGACTTTCGGCTGCTGGATCGAGCCTGCGTCAATGCGTTGATTGAGATGAATGAAAGCGAGCGGTACACAAAGGGCATGTACAGTTATATCGGTTTCAAAAAAACAGCGGTAAGTTTTGAACAGAAAGACCGTGCGGCCGGACAGTCAAAGCAAAACTACGGCAGACTGTTTGCACTCGCGATTGAAGGTATCACGTCCCACTCGATCAAACCTCTTCGCATAGCGACCTTTATGGGGCTGGGGGTGTCCTTCCTGAGTATAATATATATTGTTTATATAATCATAAAAACTTTGCTCGTTGGAGAGCCGGTGAGAGGATTTCCCACTTTGATGGTGACGATACTTTTTCTTGGAGGTATGCAGTTGCTGGCGATAGGAATAATCGGAGAATATTTGGGAAAGATATTCAAAGAGACCAAACGGCGCCCGGACTATTTCATTCGAGAGATGGACGGAGCCCGATTTCGTCGAAGCAAAAAGGAGTAATGATTATTTTCGAATAGAACTTTTTTGGAAATAAGGCTCGTCCTATTCCCTTAGACAAACAATAAGGATGGCAATGCGAGAATTATTACGGAAATATCCTTATCTTGTAGCATCTTCAATCCCTGCCGTACTGTACAGCATTCTTTACGTGATGGCTCCGGATATGGTAGACGATCTGTGGTTCACCAATCCGCAGACAATAAGCGGTTCGTTGGCCGAACGGCTCTCAGCTGTAGGGAACCTCACAGTGGAAAGGTGGCATACCGATATGTTAAGGCTCGCGAATCAGCCGGTTGCGTTTTTAGTATCCATTTTACCTCGTTGGGTCAACTCAATCTGTTTTTGCGCAGCTATGCTGGTTGCTTTGGCTGCGGGAAAATCTATTGCGGGAATAAAAGGACAAAGCATTGCTTATTATCTATGGCTGGCCGCATTTTTCATTGCCCTGCCGTGGTATGACTACCTATTGTGCACTTCATATCTTTGCAATTACCTCTTGACTTCGGCGATTGTTTTAAGCGCAATCAATGTTTTTGTCAACCAAAGCGGACGATTTGGTTTTTGTAATTTGCTGCTGGCCTTTTTGGCCGGATGGTCTCATGAAGGTTTTTCGGCTCCTATGGTGGGCGGAATGTCGGTGTTTGTTCTTATTGAATGGTATGAGACAAAAAAGATTCCGATAGTCAAAACAGGACTGATCGTCAGTGCCGTTGCCGGCTTTGTGGTGATTTTCGCTTCGCCGGTAATGTATAATCGCGCGGACGCGAGTGTGATGAAGATTGCAGCTTTGCCTCTATGGGAACTGATTGTGCAGATTGGTCCGTCTATGGCCCTTTTGTTTGTTACCATAGCCCTTTCTGTACCGCTGTTGATAAAGCGCTTTCTTAGGAAACGACTGCTTATGCTGCTGACACTGTCTCTGGCTGCCGAGGTAGTGGCTTTGACATTTTTCAATGGTCCGCGAACTACCTGGGCCAGTATTCTCTTTTCTCTCGTAACGCTTCTGACGCTTGCGGAAGAGTACAGGCTTCGCCCCCGAAAACCATGGCTTGTAAAACTTGTCGGAGTGTTTGTGGTTTCATTTTTGGCAGTGCACCTTCTTTATGCAATATTGATGCAACGTTCCTTGTCGGAGGAGATGAATGCTGTTGTCGCTGAGTATGAAGAGTCATCGGACGGGATCGTCTATTACGACGTTACCAAGCCCAAAATTGACTTGTCGCTGCTTAAGACTTCGGTTCGCTCGCTAAATGAAACTGTCCCGTTGTCGTTCATCTCTTATAGATATGGTTCTTCGGAGAAGGAGGAATTGCGGATATTGCCCGGGCAATTGAGAAATTTCAGAGGGTTCTCCAATACCCGGAATTTCGATCTTGAAGTTTATGAAGGTTTAGTGATTGCCGGGCCTGCAGAGGTCTCCGCCAGAATCAATCGGCACAGCAGGCCGAATATTATTCTTGTTGATGAGGAAGGAAATAATCACGAAACCAGATGCAATCTTGTCCCGTTCACCGCGTCCGACGGCCTGGATTATTATTATCTGAAAACACATATTCAGACTTTGAACCCATCTTTGAAAATTGTTGAGGCGAAGTTTATATCTGAATGACTTCGCACTCAATTCAGGAAGAATGTCAGAAATGAAAAACGTCGAATCCGGGCCCCGCAGCCCGGATTCGGCGTTTGATGCCGTTGAAAAGGCGAAAAAACTTTTTGCGGCTTTGCGGCGTTTCGGCAAAAATTAGCTAACTTTGCAATGGTGTAGGAATAGCGCGCCCAAAGCCTCCTGCCCCGAAGAACAACTATTGACGACCCATGGCCAACAATCTATGCTATAAATGCGGAGCCGCCTTGCCCCCCGGAGCTGAAAGATGCCCCAACTGCGGCGCGCCCGCCCCGCTGAGCGACAGCGAGATAAAGCGCACTTCCACAGTGCGCGCGGCCACAATCATACCTCCGCAGCCTCCGGCGAACGCCGCCTCCACACGACCCATCACCCCGGCCGAAATGGCAAATATGCAGGCTTCGACGCGTCCCATTACGCCGCAGGAGCGCGCTGCGGCCGGTGCCGTGCCGCCGCTGCCGGTTATGCCGGCACCAACCGTGCAGATTGGCATCCCGCCGACGTCCGGTGCCAAAGCCGGTATACGTCCGCCCAAAGGCCCCACCGGGGCCTCACGCGGCCGCCAAGCAAAAAAGGGCGCCCGGCGCAAAGATGGTTCGGGAACCGGCGTATTTGCAATAGTCGGCGCTCTGGCTGTTGTGGCCGTAGTGGCGGTGTTGGCATGGCTGATTATTGGCCGTAAAGGCGCACCCGTCGAAGACGGGGGGTTCTGCGCCGTCGCCATAATTCCCCTCAGAAGCAGTATGTCGGACGACAATGCCGGCAACATCATTGCTAACATCAGCGCCGGCTCCAAACTTGAAGTGCTTGAGCAGCAGGGACAATGGACAAAGGTGAAAGCAGCGAGCACAGACCTTTACGACCGCCGTGTAAGCAATTCGACGCAGGGATATGTCGCCACCTCGGCTTTAGTCGAAGAATCAGACTTCGCTCGCATAAAGGAAATTTTTGCAAACACCACCGCAGCCGGATGGATTTCGGAACCCCATGAGCGGCTTGCGCTGCTTCAATATTTCCGCGCCAACGGACTCACCGGCACCCATCCCGGCGGCGGTGACTGCGACGACTCCGAGCAGCCCTGCGCCGGGAACGAATGGCAGTTCCGCGGAGAATACAACAGAACCCATGCCGAAATACACCATGACCGCATTTTCGACGAAAATTCGCGCTATCGGGATTTGATTGTGGTACTCCACAACAACAGCACCGGCAATAACCGGTTGGTAATATACAGTTTCACCGACGACGGCACACCCGTGTTCCGCCTTGAGCGCGAAATAGGCCAAAGCCATTTCATAACTATGGTAAGACGCGACCAGACCGCCCCGGACGGTATAAGAGTAGAATTCGAACGATGACAGTACACCGCAAAAATCATAGAGCAGCCCTGGCCTTAATACTTGTGGCCCTTGTGGCGTTGGCAATCGGTATTTTCCGCTATGCCGGAGGTGCCGACGGCTCCACCTCGCGCCTTGGCGTGGCCGCCCATGCCGCCGAGAGCATAGCTTCGCTGCCCGACGCTCCCGTGCCTCCCTTGGAGGCTGCCCCGCCGGCCCCGGCCGACGCCCCGCAGGGCAAGCCTTATATCCACATCGACAAGCAGACCATGACGCTCACCCTCTACAAAGCCGACGGCACGCCCCGCGCCACCTTCGGCGTGGCCACCGGCAAGGGCTACGGCAACAAGCGCACCAAAGGCGACATGCGTACTCCGGAGGGCACATTCCGCATCACCCAAATTCAGGACGCATCCGGCTGGACGCACGACTTCGGCGACGGCCTCGGGGTGATCGAAGGTGCATACGGCCCTTGGTTTATGCGCCTGGAAACTCCCGGTTTCAGAGGAATAGGCATCCACGGCACCCACAAACCCTCAAGCATCGGCACCCGCGACAGCGAGGGTTGCATACGCCTGAGCAATCAGAACGTCGACTCGCTCCGGCATATGGTCGACGTGGGCACCACAGTGATCATCACTCCCGGCCAAGACGACATCCAAGCTAACCGCAACAACTGAACAATCTGAACTCTAATATACTATAAAACACAATCCATGAGAACCGATCTCAGCTCACAAATCAAACTCGACCGGATTCCCCGCCGATACTACGCGCCGGAAACCGAAATCGAGGCAACTGCCCTCGCACGAGAGGAAAAGCTCGACACCCGCATCAGCGAAACCGCCAACGACGGGGCTGAGGCCGTTGCTAACTATATCGTTAAACACATCAACCGCTACAAAGGCAAGAAAGGCAAGTGCGTTATGGCCCTCGGAGCCGGTAACAGCACCCACCGCGCCTACGCCGCCCTGATTGAGAAATACCGCCAGGGTCTGGTTGACTTCAAGGATGTTGTTGTCTTCAACCTGGCCGAGTTCTTCCCCACCGGGCCGGAACTGCCCTCCACAAACCGCCGTCTGCAGGACATCCTCCTCAACCACGTAAACATCGATCCGGCAAACGTACATACCATCGACCCCAACGTCAACAAAGAGAACATGGCCGACTACTGCGGCGCCTACCTCCAGAAGATAGAAGAGGAGGGCGGCCTCGACCTCGTTGTCTGCGAAATCGGTCCCACAGGCTCCATTGCCTTCAACGAACCCGGCACTTCGCCCTCGACAAGCTGCCGACTCGTATTCCTGGGCAACGAAACCCGCCATCAGATTTCCAATGACTACAAGTGTGCCGAAGTGCCCACCACGGCCGTTACCCTCGGCATCGCCGACATCGTCAAGGCCCGTCGCGTAGTCACAATGGCCTGGGGCGAGGAGCGCGCTTCGATAATCCGCAAGTGCGTTGAAGAAGCTCCCACCGTGAAGGTTCCCGCATCCCTGCTGCAGGGTCATCCTCACGTAAAAGTGTTCTGCGACCTCCCCGCCGCCGAAGATCTTACCCGCCTGGCTCAGCCCTGGAAGGTGACCTCCTGCGAATGGGACGACAAGCTGCTCCGCCGCGCAATCGTATGGCTCAGCCACAACACCGGAAAACCCATCCTCAAGCTCACCAACAAGGACTACTCCGACTGGGGCCTGGGCGAACTGCTCGCTCTCTACGGTAGCGCCTACAACGTAAACATCAAGATTTTCAACGACCTTCAGCACACCATCACCGGCTGGCCCGGCGGCAAACCCGACGCCGACGATACCTACCGCCCCGAGCGTGCAAAGCCCTACCCCAAACGCGTGATCGTATTCTCTCCCCACCCCGACGACGACGTAATATCCATGGGTGGCACCCTCAAGCGCCTGGTCGACCAGAAGCACGATGTGCACGTGGCCTACGAGACTTCGGGCAACATCGCCGTGGGCGACGAGGATATGATGCGCTACTTCCTGATGTTCGACAAGATAGCTCCCGTGTTCGGCTTCGACGGCGATAAATACGAGAAGCTCTCCAAGGACGTCGCAAAGTTCGTGGCCTCCAAGAAAGCCGGCGATATGGACAATGCCGACATTCGCGAAATCAAAACCATGATTCGCCAGGCCGAGGCTACCATAGCCTGCAACTACATCGGCGTAAAGCCCGACCATATCCACTTCCTGCGCCTGCCTTTCTACGAAACCGGTACCATCAAGAAAGGTGACCTCACCCAGCGCGACGTCGACATCGTCAAGAACCTCCTCGAAAGCGTCAAACCCCACGAAATATTCGTGGCCGGCGACCTGGCCGACCCCCACGGCACCCACAAAATCTGCACCGACGCCGTTCTGGCCGCCGTCGACGAGCTCAAGGACGAAGAGTGGATGAAAGACTGCCGCATATGGATGTACCGCGGAGCCTGGGCCGAATGGGAAATCGACCACATCGAGATGGCCGTGCCCATCAGCCCCGAAGAACTCCGCTTCAAGCGCAACTCCATCCTCAAGCACCAGAGCCAGATGGAGAACGCTCCCTTCCTGGGCGACGACGACCGTCTCTTCTGGCAGCGCGCCGAAGACCGCAACCGCGCTACCGCCCAGCTCTACGAAGGGCTCGGCCTGGCTTCCTACGAGGCCATCGAAGCTTTCGTGGAATACAAGCCCATAAAATAAGAATCAACCCTAAGAGCCCTGCTCTAAACATCTTCAAGGCGAACTTTCCCCAGCCGGGGAGGGTTCGCCTTTTGAACATTTATGGCCCCGTGGCGTTGTATAGGCATAAACGTTTCAATTCAACAAACCTCCTTCATAACCAAAATTTCGATTATGCTGAAAAGACTAACCGTTGCCCTGTGCCTCGCACTCGCCGCTGTCGGCATGGCAAGTGCCCAGAAAACTGAAATCACTGCTTCCTACGGCGCCTACACTCAAATGGACGCAACCGACATGCACGACGGCTGGGGCGGCGTTAACACAGCCTGGGGCGCTCTCAACCTTGGTGTTAACTTCCGTGTGAACAGCAAAATATGGGTCGGCCCGAGCTATACCTTCTCAAGCACGACCACCAAAGGCGGCCCTCACCACAGCAACATCGCCTACCACGTGATCATGCTCAACGGTCGCTACCAGTACTACCAGAACAGCATCGTCAAACTCTACGCCAAGTTTGGCCTCGGCGTCGACCTGAGCTATATGCAGCCCCGCGACCGCGACAACTACACCAAGGCCTACTGCGCTTTCCAGATTGTTCCTATCGGAGCACAGTTCGACATCAACCGCCAATGGGCAATGTTTGCCGAGGCCGGTTTCGGCGCGCAAGGCCTGTTCCAGTTTGGCTTCAAACTAAAAATCTGACATTCTTATACATAACCCCAAAACTTTCCTATTAATATGGCACTCATCAAAACTGAATCCACCCGCGAGGTCGAAACCCTCGAACACATCGAGAAAAACATCCGTCGCCGCGAAAAACTGCACCACATCCTCATCGCCGGCCTCGGCACCCTTCTGGCCGCTTCCGTAGCCGCTCACATCATCACCGGCTGCAGCCGTCGCCGCTGATTGCCTCGCGCACTTTCCAAACAACGCGTCCCGCCCCTTTCGGTGCGGGACGCGCTGCATGTTCGCCCGACGGAAATGAGCTGCAATCCGTATTTTTGTGTATCTTTGTCGGAAAGAACCTTAGTTCAGACAACTTCATCGAGAAATACAACACAATGAAACGATTCGCAAGTTTAGCCGTGGCCCTCGTGCTGTGCGTAGGACTTATGAGCGCCGCCGAACGCGCTGGCGCTATTTTTTTGCGAGAAAGCAGAATAGTTTTCGCCTGCCCGCGGGGATTTCAAATCCCCGCTCCATACGCCGACGCAAATCGCTGAAGGATAACCCCGTAGGGATTCAATAAAGTAGCCCGGGGAGACAACCCCGGGACAACCGACCACCCCACCCGAATCGGCGACCCCGTCGGGGTCGAACCCCGGCGAAAGGGCTCGGCCCGTGTTCGACCCCTGACGGGGTCGCCGTTTATGGTTGGGACGTTTTTCCGTGGGCTGTCGCCCACGGCTACC
>UQLO01000023.1 GCA_900541865.1 uncultured Porphyromonadaceae bacterium
CGGTTCTTTTTTCAATGGTTTAAGCGCATGTTTGCGGGACCTTTCGCGGCTTGCGAGCTGGAAGCTCGCCCTCCTTGTAGGGACCCTCCTTGAGGGTTACTTGGCGATGAGTTTGATGGTGCGACCGTCGACTTCGACGATGTAGATAGCACCGGGTGTTACGGCGACGTCGGCTGCCGGTCCGGAGTAGATGACGCTGCCGCTGAGTGAGATGACGCGGAGTATGCCGCAGTCGCCGACTACGCTGATGATGCCGCCTGCGCAGCGCACTTTGGCGGGGGTCACGGCGACGGCGGCCTCTACGGAGTCGAATTCTTTCTCATAGATGTTGTCGAAATTGCCCCAAGTGGTGTCGAAGCTGCTGTAGGCGGCCTTACTGCCTACGGGGACGTTGAGGATTGCCTTGGTATAGGTCAGGAAGGTTCGGTTGTTCTCGTTGGTGTAGAACACGCTGTACTCGAAAGGCACGGGGACGGGATTGTGCACGTTGATTTCGGCCATGTGGGTGTACGTGCGCTCGCCGGCGCCGTTCAGGGCCATGGGGTAGGAGAAGCAGTAGGGGTCGATTTGGGCTACGGTGGCGGGGATGGTGACTTTCTGGAGCAGGGAGTAGTCCATGGCCACGAGGCGTCGAGTGCCGTCGGGGATAACGTATTCTGTTGCCTTTGAGGAGGGGAAGCGGATGAGGTCGCTCTTGTTGGCGGAGAAGAGGACGCCGTCGACGTCGCAGACTACGGGGTTACCTTCGGCGACTTTGATTTCTTCGAGGGCAACGTTGTGGGCGAGCTGTATCTTCCAGTTGTAGAGGCTTGCGGGGATGTTGATCTTGCGGAGTTTGCCGTTGTTGTTGAGGTTGTTGGAGAGTATGGCCTCGACGCCTTCAGCGAATGTTATCTCTTCGATTTCGGGGTTTTCGGTGATTGCGCGTTCGGCGATTGTCTTGACGGTTCCGGGCACTGTGAGGGAAGTGAGGGCTGTTTCGACGAGCGAGAGGGTTCCGATTTCGGTTACGCTTTCGGGGATGGAAATGGAGCGGACGCCGGTGTTGCGGTAGAGGCAACCGGTTGCAAGCTTGGTTATTCCCTGCGGGATAGCGACGGATTCGCCTGCAGCGTCGGGCACTCGGAGGAGGGATGTGCCGGCTTTGTCGGTGAGCCAGCCGTCGGCGGTGGCGGCGAAGTCGGCCGAAGCGTCGTCCACCTCGAATCGGGCCAGGTTAGCGTTGTTGCCGAAGGCATTATAGGCGATGGAGTTCACCGAGGCGGGAATTTTCAGCGATGCCATCGGGGCACCGACCATAGCGTATTCGGTGATTGCGGTGACGGGGTATTGGCTGCCGCCGACGGTAACGTTCGCGAGAATTTCGGCCGACGCAGGCAGGCTTGCGGCATCGTAGTCGACAAGGTCGCAGGCTGGCGACTCGCGGTTGAAATTGAGCCGGTAGACGAGTCCCCCTTCGGTGGCGTCGGTCAGCTTGGCGCATCCGGAGAAGACGTCTTCGCCCAGTTCAACTCCGTCGGGGAGGTTGATAGCGGAGAGGTTGGAGCATCCGGTGAAAGCGTTGTCGCCGATGGAGGAAATGCCGTCGGGGAGCACAATGCTCTCCAGGACAGTGTTTTTATAGAAAGCGCGGTGGTTGATGCCGACAACGGAGTATTGCTTGCCGTCGTGGTCGACCGTGGCGGGAATGGTCACTGCTGCGGCTTCGTCGGCGCCGTTTACCAGAACGGTATTGTCGTTGAGGGAGTGTATGTGGTATCGGATGCCGCCGGCCTCGAAGTCGAGCGCGTAGTAGGCTTCGGGCAGAGGGATGGTCATGGGGTCGTTGGCGTAGCCCCAGGCCATAGGGTCATCGTTGATGAGGAAGCGCGCCACGATGGCCCATTCCTTGATGTCGATGCCGGCATTGGTGATCTGGATGTTGTAGATGGGGAGCTCTTCGACGAACTCTTCGACGGTGGCGCCTCCCAGGAATATGGAGTAGTACGACATCGAGCAGAGGTGGGTGTCGGAGTTGTAGTAGACCGAGCGGGCGCCTTCCTGCTCGGGGATGACCACGCAGTAGGGGCGGGCGATGTCGAGGAGGAAGGGCGCGGTGCAGCCGGCGGCGGACCAGGCGTCGGGTATGCGTATGAGGTCGGTGTTGTCGCGGTTGAGCTCGAGGGTGGCGTTGTAGCGGGTGCCGGTGTTCATGCCGTCGTAGAACTCAAACGTACCGAGCGACTCCCACGAATCGGACGGCGGATTGTTGTACGAGCGGGCATACACGGGGGAGGCGGCCAAGCCGGCCAGCAGCAGGGCAGCGAGGGCCGTGGTGCTTTTGAAAGGATGATAGGACATAAAATATAGTTGTTAATAAAAGGGTTAGATTATGCGGGCGGCCCGGCCCCGTGAATGCCGGCGCCCCGTGGTTTAGCTTGATCTCCGCGGCAAAGGTATACAAAAGATTTTGAAACCGAAAAGAATTTGGTTAAAAAAGGGGGCGCAGTGTTGCGGATTGACAAAGATTCACTATATTTGCCACTGAAAGCGATTAGGGCACGCAGCCCGCGCTTTTAACAGTGTACTAACCCCGCAAAAAACCAACATTATGGCAAAGGTCCATGGCGCTGTCGAAATCGACAGCAAACGCTGCAAAGGATGCGAGCTCTGCGTGGTGGCATGTCCGACGGATGTGCTGCTTCTTGAGCCACAGGAGGTCAACGACAGGGGCTACCACTATGCCTTCACGGCTCACCCCGATGCATGCATCGGCTGCGCCGCCTGCGCAACAGTGTGTCCCGACGCCTGCATCGAAGTGTACCGCCTTGTGGAGAAGTCTGCCTGAGGGCGCCCGGAGCGCCCGCCGCAATTCCCCTAAACTTTCAGTCCCCCACCCCCACTTATGGAAGAAGAAGTAAAATTGATGAAAGGCAACGAGGCCATAGCGCACGCCGCTATCCGCTACGGTGCCGACGGGTATTTCGGCTATCCCATCACTCCGCAGAGCGAAGTGCTGGAAACCCTTGCCGAGCTCAAGCCGTGGGAAACCACGGGAATGGTAGTGCTACAGGCAGAGAGCGAGGTCGCCGCCATCAACATGGTCTACGGCGGCGCCGCCACGGGCCGCGCGGTGATGACCTCGTCGTCGTCGCCGGGCGTGAGCCTCAAGCAGGAGGGCATCTCCTATCTTGCTGCCTCGGAGCTGCCGGCGCTTATAGTCAACGTGATGCGCGGCGGACCCGGTCTGGGCACCATCCAGCCATCGCAGGCCGACTATTTCCAGGCCTGCAAAGGCGGTGGCCACGGCGACTACCACCTCATCGTGCTTGCGCCGGCCACTGTTCAGGAAATGACCGACTTTGTGGGCCTTGGCTTCGACCTGGCCTTTAAATACCGCACCCCGGCTATGATACTTGCCGACGGCATCGTCGGTCAGATGATGGAGAAGGTTGTACTGCCGCCTCAGCGTCCCCGCCGCACCGACGAGGAAGTTCGCGAGCAGTGCCCGTGGGCAGCCTGCGGCCGCGCCGGCCGCGAGCACCGCAACGTAGTGACGTCGCTGGAGCTTGACTCGGCCAAGATGGAGGAGAACAACCACCGCTTCCAGGCCACTTACCGCCGCATCGAGGAGAACGAAGTGCGCTTCCAGGAATACTATACCGAGGATGCGGAGTATCTCATCGTGGCCTTCGGCACCGTTGCCCGCATATGCCTCAAGGCAATTGAGGAAGCGCGCGAGGCCGGCATCAAAATCGGTCTTCTGCGCCCCATCACGCTGTGGCCCTTCCCGAAGAAGGAAGTTGCCCGGCTTGCCGCCCGGGTAAAGGGTATACTTACGGTAGAGCTCAACGCCGGCCAGATGGTCGAGGACGTGCGCCTGGCGGCCCCGACCACCGAAGTTTTCCACTTCGGGCGCATGGGCGGCATCGTTCCCAACCCGGTGGAGGTGCTCGACGCCCTCAAAGAGCATTTTCCGGAGTTACGTTAACGCAAACACAACACAGCCATGACAAAAGAAGAAATAATCAGCGCGGGAACCAAAGTATATTCCCGTCCGCGGCTGCTCACAGAGAATGTGACCCATTACTGCCCCGGCTGCAGCCATGGTGTGGTGCACCGCATCATCGCCGAGCTGCTGGACGAAATGCACCTTGAGGACGTTGCCATCGGCATCGCTCCGGTAGGCTGCGCCGTGTTCGCCTATAACTATATCGACGTAGACTGGGTAGAGGCCGCCCACGGTCGCGCTCCGGCTCTTGCCACAGCTGCCAGCCGCCTCAATCCCGACCGCATGGTGTTCACCTATCAGGGCGACGGCGACCTTGCCGCCATCGGCACCGCCGAGACCATCCACGCCGCCAACCGCGGCGAGAATATCGCCATGATATTCATCAACAACGCCATCTACGGCATGACGGGCGGCCAGATGGCCCCGACGACCCTACTGGGGCAGAAGACAGCCACCACGCCCTACGGCCGTACCGCCGAGCTCAACGGCTATCCGCTGCCTATCAGCAACCTGCTGGCGCAACTCGACGGCACATGCTACGTAACGCGCCAGGCCGTCCACACCCCGGCGGCCGTGCGCAAGGCCAAAGCAGCCATCAAGCAGGCCTTCCAAAACGCTATGGCCAAGCGCGGCACCTCGGTGGTGGAAATCGTTTCGACCTGCAACTCAGGCTGGAAGCTGACGCCCGCTCAGAGCAACGACTGGATGGTCGAGCATATGTTTGAAAAATATCCGCTGGGAACCCTCAAGGATACCGTTAACGCCAAATAACCGAGCCATATGAAAGAAGAAATAGTAATTGCCGGTTTCGGCGGCCAGGGTGTGCTCTCGATGGGCAAGATACTTGCCTACGCCGGCCTTATGGACAATCTGGAAGTGACCTGGATGCCTTCGTACGGCCCCGAGCAGCGCGGCGGCACGGCCAACGTCACCGTGATACTCTCCGACAAGCCCATCAGCAGCCCCGTGCTCGACAGCTACGACACTGCCGTAGTGCTCAATCAGCAGAGTCTCGACAAATTCGAAAGCAAGGTGAAGCCCGGAGGCACACTCATCTACGATCCGTCGGGCATACACCGCCTCCCTGAGCGCACCGACATCAAGGTGGTGTGCGTCGACGCCATGACGGCAGCCATAGAGCTCAAAAACTCAAAGACATACAATATGGTACTACTTGGCGCACTGCTGCAGTGCCGCCCGGTGGTGCCCATCGATGCCGTTGTGCGCGGCCTTCGCAAAACCCTTCCGGAACGCCACCATCACCTCATACCGCTCAATGAGGAGGCGCTCCGCAAAGGTATGTCGCTGGTAGGCTGAGCGCCGGGACCACTCCCCCATGACCGACCGCACGGCACGCCGAATAGCAACAGCCATAGTCACAGCCACGGGTATTCTCGTGGCTGTCTTTGGTGTTGGGCGCCTTCTGCGCCGGCCGCAGCCCCACGTCGAGGTCGACCGGTCGGTCTATCCCGTTGTCGGCCTTGACATTTCGGCCCACAACGGGGCTGTCGACTTCGACAGCGTGGCCGCCGCCGGGGTCGACTTCGTATATCTCAAGGCCAGCGAGGGCGTTACCTTCCGCGACAGCACTTTCGCCCGCAACCGCCGGCTGGCCGACAGCGCGGGGCTGCTCGTGGGCGCCTACCACTTTTTCCGCTTCGACTGCGACGGGCGTCGGCAGGCCATGAACATACTTGCCGCCACCGACAGTGCGGATCTCGACCTGCCCGTTGCCATCGACATCGAGGAGTGGGGCAATACCGCCGATGTGGCCACCGACGTCATCATAGGGCGTCTCCAGACCATGGAGGCCATGCTTCGCGGGGCGGGGCGCCGGGTGATGATCTACACCAACAAAAACGGCTATGCGCGCTTTGTACGGCCGGCCTTCGAGGACGATCCGTCGGCTTCGCCGGACCTTTGGATATGCTCCTTCACGGACCCGCCGGTGGCACACGCCAACTGGCGTGTCTGGCAGCACAGCCACGCCTCGCGCATCGCCGGCGTCCGGGGCGCGGTCGACCTCAATACTTTCAACGGCAGCCGCGACGACTTCCAGCAGTGGGCGCAGGGGGGGAATTGAGAATTTAAAATTAAAAATTTAGAATTTAAAATGAGGCTCCCTTTGGGGCTGTGGGGCTATGGTCTTTTTGACCGGAGTGCCGGAGTGCCATAGGGCCGGAGGACGCACCTTATATTTATTTGGTTATTCGGGGCAAAAATCTTAATTTTGTGAGCACAATTTTTGCCCTATGACCGAATCGATTCCACCGCGCAAAGCTCCCGTGCTGGCTATTGTGGTGCCCTGCTATAATGAGACAGAGGCGCTGCCCGTCACTATGCCCGCTCTTCTGGGCACACTCGACCGCCTTGCCCGGCAGGGGCTTGCGTCGCCGCAGAGCTACGTGCTGTGCGTCGACGACGGCAGCCGCGACGGCACCTGGCAGCTCATCGAGAGCATGCACCATGCCGACGGTCGGGTGCGCGGCCTTGCGCTGGCCCACAACCGCGGGCATCAGTATGCCCTTCTTGCCGGCCTCCACGAGGTGACGGGTAAGTGCGATGCCGCCATCAGCATCGACGCCGACCTTCAGGACGATCCGGCCGCCATAGAGGCTATGATGCGCAACTTTGCGGAGGGCAAGGAGATAGTATTCGGGGTGCGGTCGAGCCGCGCCACCGACACCACCTTCAAACGCACCACGGCGCACGCCTTCTATACCTTCCAGAAGCTGATGGGTCTGGAGACAGTCTACGACCACGCCGACTACCGCCTGATGAGCGACCGCGCCCTGCGGTTGCTGGGCGAGTACGGCGAGAGCAATATGTTTCTACGCGGCATAGTGCCGCAAATCGGCCTCGACACGGCCTTGGTGACCTACGGCCGCAATCCCCGCGTGGCCGGAACGTCGAAGTACCCGCTGTCGAAAATGCTCGCGCTGAGCATCGACGGCATAACGTCGTTCTCGGCACGGCCCATGCGCTGGATTTTCTACCTCGGCCTGATAATCTTCGTGCTGACGCTGCTGGTGACGCTCTATGTGCTTATCTCCTACTTCTTCAGCTCGCACATCAGCCCGGGCTGGGCATCGATTATGCTTTCGGTGTGGTTCCTGGGTAGCTTGATACTCATGGCAATAGGCGTTGTGGGTGAGTATATCGGCAAGATTTTCGTTGAAGTGAAACACCGCCCGCGCTACGCCGTGCGCGAGGTGCTTTGGGATTGACAGACAGAGCCATGCAGACCGCAGCTACTCCCATCTTCGCCCCTGCGCGCCCCGAGAACTGGCGCCTGGGCCTGCTCGTCGACACCACGAGCCTCAAGGCCGTTGCCTGCAGCATGGCCGACGCTTCCGAGCCGGTGACGGTGCGGGTTCCGCTTGCCGAAGCCGGTTTGGCCAACCTCGAGGAGGCCGTCTACTCTATTCCGGGGCTGCTTGCCGACTTCCGACGCGTCGATGCCGTTTGGCGTACGAGTTCCTTCACCATGGTGCCCGACGGACTTGGTGCCGAGGCCGACAACGGCGCCGCACTCCTCACCGGCATACATAATGACGACGGAAGCACCACGCTCTACCGCAACGCCGTAGGCACCACGGGAGCGGCGGCACTGTGGACAATGCCGACCGAGGTTTCCAACTTCCTTGCGCGTACCTTCCGCAACCCTCGTTTCCACCACCCGCTGAGCATACTTGGCGGCTTTTTCGGCAGCCGCTGCCACCGAGGCAACTGCGCAAAACTCTTCGTGCACTTCAACGGCACCGAGGGCATCGACCTGGGCTGCTTCGACGCCGCCGGACGGCTGCTGGCGCTCACCTGGCGGCGCACCCCGGCCGACACCGACGCCCTATACTTCATTCTTAGTTTCTTCAAAACCAACGGCTTGGATCCGGAGAAAGACGAAATACTGCTTTGCGGAGCCACCGGGCGCCGGCAGGCTCTGACGCCTACCCTGCGGCGCTATGTGCGCAAGGTACTGCCGCTACTTACCGGCCCTGAAGCCCCGGCGGCGGCTTTCTCCACCGTTCTCTCCCTAACCATGCAGCAGACATGAGAATAATACGAGGAAAATACGGGCGGCGCCGCTTCGACGTGCCCACCAACATAACAGCTCGGCCCACCACCGACTTTGCCCGCGAAAATATATTCAACGTGCTGGAAAACATCGTAGACTTCGAGGGATGCGACGCCCTCGACCTCTTCGCCGGCACCGGAGCCGTCAGCTTTGAGTTCCTCTCGCGAGGCTGCCGCAGCGTGGTTTCGGTCGAGAAGGCGCGCACCCAGCAGAACTTCATCGCCAAGGTCGCCGGGGAGCTCGGCGCCGACAACCACACTTTGGTGCGGGGCGACGTGTTCCGCTATATCGATTCGTGTACCCGGGGCTTCGACATCGTCTTCGCCGACCCTCCCTACGACCTTCCCGACTTCGGCGAAATACCCGGCAAGGTACTCGCCTCCAAACTATTGCGTCCCGGCGCAACCTTTATCATGGAGCACTCGGCGCGCTACGACTTCTCGCACCTTCCCCACTTCAGCGAGCATCGCGCCTACGGCTCGGTGAACTTCTCCATTTTCCGAATACCAACCACCTCTAATCCTGAATAACATGAACGTACTGAAAAGCCTCCTCTGCGCCTTGGTGGCCATCCTGGCCGGCACCACAGGCGCCTTCGCCTTCCGGGTTGACACCATAGCCGTTTCGGGCCCGGGCCTTGCGGCTCCCATGCCGGCTCTGGTGATAGTTCCCGATGCCGCCACTGCCGAAAACCGTGTGCCCACCGTCTACCTCCTCCACGGCTATGGGGGCGACTACGACAACTGGTATTCGCACCAGCCGCGCATCGGAGAGCTTGCCGACCGCTACGGAATGATTGTCGTTACTCCCGGCGTGGGAAACACCTGGTACTTCGATGCTCCGGGGAAACCCGACCAGCAGGTTGAGACTTTCTTCACCGGCACCCTCGTGCCCTATATCGACGCCAACTATCCCACACTGGCCGCCCGCGAAAAGCGCGCCATAACAGGCCTGAGTATGGGCGGCCACGGCAGCCTCTATATGGCCGGGCGACATCCCGAGATCTTCGGCGCCGCCGGCAGCATGAGCGGCGGCCTCGACATTCGTCCCTTCCCCAACAATTGGAAAATCAAGGACATACTCGGACCGCAGGAAACCAACCGTCAAGCTTGGGAGGAAAACACCGTGGCCACAATGATACCTCAGCTCAAAGCCGCCGACCTGGCAATAATAGTCGACTGCGGCGCCGACGACTTCTTCGCCGAGGTCAACGCCCGGCTGCACGACGACATGCTTGCCGCCGGCGTGGCCCACGACTACTATTCGCGTCCCGGCAACCACTCGTGGAAGTACTGGAACAACGCCGTGCTCTACCACCTTCTTTATTTCAACGAATTTTTCAACCGGCAGTGAGACTCGAATCTCTCACAATAACGAATTTTAAAAACATCGCGGGGGCCTCGCTGGAGTTCTCGCCCAAAATCAATTGCCTGCTGGGCAACAACGGCATGGGCAAGAGCAACCTGCTCGACGCCCTCTATCTGCTGAGCTACTGCAAGAGCTTCGCCGGCCTCACCGACAGCCAGCTTATCCGTCGCGGCGAGGACTTTGCCATCGTGGCCGGCCGCTACCAGCGGCGCGGCATGCCCGAAGACCTTCAGGCCGTGCTCCGTCCGGGGCGGCGCAAGAGCTTCAAGCGCTCCGGGAAGGAGTACCGGCGCCTTGCCGACCATCTGGGGGCCTTTCCGCTGGTGCTGGTGAGTCCTGCCGACATCATGCTGGCGGCAGGCGACCCCTCGGAGCGGCGCCGCTTTACCGACCAGATAGCCTCGCAGAGCGACCCGCGCTATCTCGACGCCCTCATCCGCTACGGCGAGGCCACCGAGCAACGCAACCGCCTTCTGCGCGCTGAAAGCACCGACGACGCCCTCTTCGACGCCCTTGAGCTGCAGATGGATGCCGCCGGAATCTATCTGGTGCGCCACCGGGCAGCCACCATAGAGGCTCTGCAGCCCATTTTCAGCGCCTTCCACGAGGCTATGGCCCCCGGCGAGGAGGCCACGCTGACCTATTGCGGCGTCTTCGGCGCCGAAAGCCCCGAACCGGGAGCCCTGGCCGAGAAACTTGCCTCCAACCGTCGCCGCGACCTCGCAATCGGCCACACATCGTCCGGTCCGCACCGCGACGACGTCGACTTTCGGCTCAACGGAGTCCCCGTGCGCCGTATAGCCTCCCAGGGTCAGACCAAAACCTTCACTTCGGCGCTGAGGCTGGCGCAGTACGAGCTGCTGCGCCGCAATCTGGGCATAAATCCACTGCTTCTGCTTGACGACATCTTCGACAAGCTGGACGCCAACCGCGTGGAACGCATCATCAATGCCGTGGCCACGGGCGAAAATTTCGGCCAGATTTTTATCACCGACACCAACCGCCGACATCTCGACGACATAGTGGGCCTGCTGGACAAGTCGCACGCCTCGAGCCGCCTGTGGAACGTCGACGAGGGTGTGTTTACCCCCATCCCGGCGCTATGAGACGCCCCGAACCGCGCCCCGTCGGCGAAATACTCAAGGAGATGATAGAGCGCGTCGGAATGACCGACGAGCTTCGCCGCAGCAAGGCCGCCGGCCTCTGGCCGCGGGTAGCAGGCCAGGCCATCGCCGCGCAGACCACGCGGGCGAACGTTGTCGACACCACGCTCCACGTCTGGATAAGCTCGGCCCCGCTGAAAGAAATGCTCGGCTATGCCCGCCCCAAGCTCCAGGCGGCCATCAACAACGCCATGGGCGAGGATTTCATCACCAACATAGCAATCCACTGACACTCAACCCATAATTATGCATACCAACCTCGAAGACATCCCCTTTCGCCACCACACCTCCATCCAGACTCGCTTCAACGACTTCGATATGTTCGGCCACGCCAACAACGGCGCCTACCTGCAGTACTGCGACGTGGCCAAGCTTCAGTATTTCAGCCAGTTTCTTGAGGGCGGTCATTTCGATCCCCGCACCACCGGCCTTGTGATAGCCTCCATACGCTGCGACTTCATCCGCCAGATAGTACCCACCGACACCGTCGAAGTGCTCAGTGCCGTGACCCACATCGGCAACACTTCGCTCATACTCGAGCAGCGCGTTGTCAGCGGCGGCGGAGCCACTGTCCACGCCGTGGTGCGCAACGTGATGGTGCAGTACGACCCGTCGGCAGGCACCACGGTTCCGGTGTCGGAGCTTTGGCGCAAGCGCCTGAGCGACTACGAAGGACGCTCCCTGGAATAATCATGGAATAATCCGCCGAATTTTAATTTGCGGATTAGCAATTTATTGTCTACATTTGCATCGCCAACTCCTAAATCTATAAAACATGAAAAAAAACTACCTCATTGCTGTTCTTGCACTGGCCGCCTCGCTTGGGGTGTCGGCGCAAGTACTCACAGTGCAGTCGATGGAAAAGGTTGCGCTGCCGCAAGGCGTGCGCGCCGATCAGGCCATGCTGAGCCCCGACGGCACTAAAATAGCCCTTACCGACTTCGACGGCTCTCTGAAACTCTACGACCGCAGTACGGACCGCGTGAGCATCATCTCGCGTTCCGGCTCGATGATGGACCTTGCCTTCAACGAGGACGGCACCGCCGTTGTATACCGCGAGGCAAGCATCGACGCCGACGGGCTCCGGCAGGTGGCCGTCAACAGCTACAACGTAGCCACGGGCATGTCGCGCCAACTTGCCGCTCCGGCCCGCAACCTGCAGGCGCTGACCGTGGAAGGCAACATAGCCACCGCCATCACCGACGGCACCATGCGCGCAGCAGCCGCTTCGGGCAGCCGCGTGGGCGCTCCGGCCGCTCCGACAGCAGCCCCCGTGCCGAGCATAGACCGCGGCAGAATGTACCTCACCGTCGACGGCGTGCGTACTCTCTTCTCGCCCTTGGGCACCTCGGGAATGAGCTATATGTGGCCATCGGTAAGCCCCGACGGCACCAAGCTGGTGTTCTTCGCCGCAGGCTACGGTGCCTATACGTGCTCGCTGGACGGCTCCAACCTCACCCACCTGGGCTGGATCTACGCTCCGGTGTGGTACGACGACAACACGGTGGTCGCCATGGTGACCCGCGACGACGGCCAGGTGACCTATCAGGGTGAAATAGTGGCCGTTACTGCCGACGGCAGTTTGCGCCAGACCCTTACGACGCCTAATGTGGTGGCCGTGCTCCCCGACGCCGCTC
Organism: uncultured Porphyromonadaceae bacterium; assembly: GCA_900541865.1. Lineage (GTDB taxonomy): Bacteria > Bacteroidota > Bacteroidia > Bacteroidales > Muribaculaceae > CAG-873. The sequence continues at coordinate 12,235 of UQLO01000023.1, forward strand.
CCGGACGCATAAGTTTCACCACTGCCGACACCGGCGAGCTCTACATACTCCATGTCGCACAATAAAATCAGCAAAGCCATGAAAATAAAGTATATCCTCGCGGCCGCGCTGACTGCAGCGGCTTCGATCTGCAGCTATGCAACCGATGCTTCGCAGCTGCGCATCTACGTCAACCCCGGCCACGGTTCCTGGACCGGCGGCGACCGCGCTATGGCGACCGTCAAGCACGGCCCCTACAACGGCACCACCACTCCCGACACCACCGGTTTCTTCGAGAGCAACACAAATATGTGGAAGGGCCTCAAACTGCACAATATGCTGGCTTCCTACGGCCTGCAGTACGACCCGACCCTCAATCAGGACAATCCCAACCCCGCCCGTCGCGGCGCGGCTCTCGACCTGACCAACAACGTGGTTATGAGCCACGTCAAGCTCGGCCCGTATCCCACCGACAACAAAGAACTCGAGAACGCCTTCAACCGCAACCTCTATGAAATATGCTGCGAGGTAGAGCGCAATAATTTCGACTTCTTCATCTCCGTGCACTCCAACGCTCATCAGGACGGAAGCACCACCAACTATCCCGCATTCTTCGTGCGCGGCGAAAACAAGGTTGCCTTCGTTGCCGGCAGCGACGAGATTGCAAAGGTGATGTGGCCCTACTGCTATCAGGACGAGCACCAGTGCTGGAGCTACTACTCGATGGACAATCCGGGCGTATACTACGACATTGACTTCTGGAACGGCAAGTACGTGCTGGGCAACATCGACGGCAAGACCTTCAAGGGCTACTATGGCGTGCTGCGCCACGGCGTGCCCGGCTTCATTGTCGAAGGCTACTTCCACACCTACCAGCCGGCCCGTCACCGCGCCTTGAATCCCGACGTTTGTGCCCACGAAGGCGTCGGCTACGCCCACGGCATCGCCGCCAACTTCGGGCTGCCTATGGAGACCACGGGCGAAATCTACGGCATCGTGCGCGACCGCAACCAGCGCTTCCGCCACCAGTACTACAACAGCTCGGCAACCGGCCCCGACGCCAACCTGCCGCTTAACAACGCCCTGGTGAAGCTCTACCGCGACGGCAACGAGATTGCTACCTATACTACCGACGATGAGTACAACGGCGCCTTCGTCTTCTCCGGCCTCGAACCCGGCGAGTACACCATCTCGGTGAGCGCCGACAAATATCTCGACGCCGAGGAGCAGTACTGCGGCCCCTTCACCGTCGAAGCCGCCAAGTGCGTGTATCCCAAGGTATTCCTTACCCACGAGGATTATGTGCCGCCCGTTGTCGACTACTCCATCTACCCCGATCCGGCACAAGGCGACGAGGTGACCATAGCCGACTCCTACGAGTTCAAGCGCACCTTCACCGACAAGGTGAGCAGCGCCGTGAAGAACAAGACGGTCAAGCGCATGATCTACCGCGACGACAAGATTTTCGTGCTCTCCTACGACGCCGACAACAAGCCTTATGTCACCGTGCTGATGGAGAAGAACTTCGTCACCCTGGCCAAGGTGAGCTGCGAAGGATGCGAAGGCACCGACCGCGAGCTGGCCGACATACAGGTCACCGGCGACGGTGTGCTCATCGGCGTCTCCATGGAGCTTTGCCACCTCAACGACGACGAAGTTGAGGAAGGCGAGACCCGAGGCGAGTGCAAAATCTACCGCTGGGACAAAGACTACGACACCGGGCTGCCCACGGGCAATCCCCGAGTGTGGTTCACCACGCAGATGACCGGCAACCTCTACAAGGCCTGGACCGGACGCACCATGTCGTACTCCGGAACATCTACCGAAGGCCGCATGCTGCTCTCGAGCGCTTCGTGGTGGTACAACAAGAAGATTTTCTTCACCATCATCGACATCGCCGACGGAAAGAAAGCCGCCGAATCGTTCAGCAACAACGAAGCCGTCTGCGACTACTTCAACGCCGACGGTCTGGGCGAGTACACCTTCTCGGTGTCGCCTCTTAGCGACGGCAGCTTCATAGCAGGCAGCTCGGCCCGCGAGTTCCGCCAGTACACCATCGACGATATGGCTCTCGAAGGCACCCTCTCGACCGACATCGTGCCCGCAAGCTGCGAGCAGGCCGGCTACTTCCGCCTGGGCGGCCGCTCCTTCATGGTGGCTCCCAACTGCGACTCCGAAGGCATCAACACCGGCGTGGTGCTTCTGGACATCACCCAGGGCCTTGACCGAGCAAAGGTCATCACCACCTCCAACACCGAAATGCCCGCCAAGGAAGGCGTCGCCGCCGCTACCGGCCGCGCCGAGGTCGACCGCGACGACGACGGCAACGTCACCGAAGTCAACCTGACCCTCTACGTATGCCGCAACAACGGCCGCTTCTCGCGCATCACCACCCGCGGTGTGGACCAGAACGGCTTGGGCAACATCACCGTGGAGCCCGACGACAACGCACCCGCAGAGTACTTCAACCTGCAGGGCATGCGCGTGGAGGCCGACAATCTCACCCCCGGCATCTACATCTGCCGCCGCGGTGCCTCCGCTACCAAAGTCACCATTCGCTGACAGCAGCAACCCGCATAAAGAAGGCGCTCCGGACAGTCCGGGGCGCCTTCTTTATGCGGATGCGGCATGTCAGCGGGTCTTCTCTTGGAGGATAGCCTCGAGGACGGGGCGCAGCTTGTCGGCGTAGTGGCGGAATCCGAGGTCGGTGAGGTGTATGCCGTCGACGGTACCGTCGTCCTCAACGCCGTCAAGCTCCACGGAGTCGACGTAGTAAAGGTTTTCGGGGCGTTCGGCCTTGAGTCGGTCGTAATTGCGGCGGAAGGCGGCGTTCTTTGCGGGCAGATATCGGCCGAAGAAGCTGTCGTAGCGAGCATAGGGGTAGATGGGACCTTCGACCATCACGATCGGCACATCGGGGCGGGCGTCGCGCAGTATTTTGACGAAACCGTAGGTGAGGGTGTCGCACATCATCTCGGTGCAGTTGGGTACCGGGTCGAGCAGGAAAATGTCGACGTCGGGAATCTGAGCCATAGCGCGGGCCATGCAAGAGTCCATTTTGCCTTCGCCGCTGATGCCGATGTTGACCACCTCGCAGTTTAGCTCGCGCGACAGAATGTTTGTGGCGGCCATGCCTGAGCGGGATGCGCAGCCACCCTGGAGGATGCTTGTGCCGTAGGCCACGATGCGACGGTCGCGGTCGATGATTCGAGGATTGCCGGAGGTGATGACGGCTCCGGAGTCGATTTTGATTTCGAGGCTGTTGACGCCATCGTAGAGGGGCAGGTAGACCATGTATTCGGTCATACGGGTAGTGTCGAGGTTGCTCACGTAGGTTGCCTCGCAGATTTTTTCTTCCTTGTTGTTCACTCTGGGTCGGTTGGTGTTTGCGTGACGCCACACGGAGTCGCCCTCCCAAACGTAGAGGTCGGTGCCCTTGAGGCCGGTGTCGGCCATATGGAGCATGTGGGTGTCCCAAAGAAGCTCATATCGCACGCCGATGCGGGAAGAGTTGGTGGCGAACCGCACACCGATGCCGGAGCTGCACTGGGCGCGCTCCCAGAGGTCGGGGCGAACACTGTCCTGAAGGTAAGCCGGAATGCGGGTGTAGGGGCGCAGGGTATTGTCCCAGCCCTTGTTGACGACGCGCAGATTTTGGGCGTCGACATACTGCCATGGGCGCTCGGGGGCGTCCTGAGCGGAGGCGGCCAAGGCTCCTCCAAGCAGAATCATGGAAAGAAAAAGGTTTTTCATGCCGATATAGACAATTGTTTTGTAATCTTCGGCAAAAATAGTCAATAAAAGGCGAACAACCAAAAAGCCGAGGGGCAAGTTATAAAATTGCTAAATTTTTGTTAAGGCCAACAAAATATTTGTAACCTTACAAAATAATCCATAAATTTGCGAAGTATTAATGAATTAAACAACTAATACCATAATTATCAGTCTATGTTCAACTTTACCCTGAAACGCACTGCCCTCAGCCTTCTGCTGACGGCGGCTGTTGCTGTGGGTGCTTCTGCCCAGACCTTCCTCTACGAAGGCATCTGCTACAAAGCCTCCGGCAATAAGCTCACCATTCTGGACCTTCACCCCGCCAAGGCCAAGGATACTCCCAAGCCCGAGAACGGCACCCTCCCGGAAAAATATACCGGCGATGTTGTCATCCCCGAGTCCATCACCTACAACGGCAAGACCTACAAGGTGACTGAAGTAGGCACCACCGCCTTCAAGAACTCCGACATTACCTCCTTCACCTTTGCCAGCACCATCACCAAGGTCGGCAAGGGCATCTTCCAGGACTGCGCAAGCCTTACCAACGTGACCTTCTCGACCGGCCTTACCAAGCTGGGCCAGAACATGTTCAACGGCTGTACGGCCCTGACCGAGCTCACCATCCCTGGCGTGTTCTCCGACCTTCCGTCGGGTCTGCTCACCGGCTGTACCGCTCTGACCAAGCTCACCCTTGAGGAGGGCGAAACTCCCCTGAGCTTCGGCGTGAACGCCTTCGGTCTCACTTCTGCCGCCGAAGTGCCCGTCAAGGAGCTCTACCTCTACCACCAGGTCGACCTGGAAAAATACACCGAAATGGCCAACAAGCCCTTCCGCGGCTGCACGGCACTGGAAACGGTCGTTATCGGCGGCAACGTCTCCGAAGTGCCCGCAAGCTATTTCGAGAACTGCGCGAACCTCAAGAACGTCACCTTCCAGGGCGAAGCTCTCACCACCATCGGCACCAGCGTCTTCGCTGCCACCGCCATTGAGAACATCGCATTCCCCGAAGGCGTGAAGACCATCTCCAGCGGCATCCTTGCCAATGCAAGCCACCTCAACACCGTGACTCTGGGAAGCGCCGTAGAGACCATCGAGGCTCTCGCGTTCAAGGGTTCCACACTGGCTGCCATCAACTTCCCCGCCACGCTGACCTCCATCGGCGACATGGCCTTCTCGGGCACACAGCTCTCAGGCGCCATCAACCTTCCCGCCGAAGTCAAGACCATCGGCGCTCAGGCTTTCGCCTCCTGCCCCGGCATCACTTCCATGGCCATCCCCGCCGCCACCAAGCGCATCGGCGACGGCTTCGTGATGGGCTGCTCCGCACTGGCTTCCTTCAGCGTCGACGCTGCCAGCGAGAACTACAGTACCGTAAACGACAATATGCTCCAGAGCAAGGACGGCGCCACCCTGGTAGCCGTTGCTCCCGCCGCCGGCCTTGAGGCCGTTGCCGGCAACTACACCGAGCTTGCTCCCTACGCCGCCTACGGCTGCACCACCGTCAAGAGCGCCAACCTGCCCAACTGCACCACCTACGGCGACTACAGCCTCTATGGCGCGGGCCTCACCAGCCTCCGCCTGGCCGGTACCGTGGGCCGCTACGTGGCTGCCAACAACACCGCCATGACCGCCCTCACCCTGGCTACTCCCGAAATTCCCGTCGGCGTGGCTCAGGGCAACACCGCGCTTACCGACGTTACCCTCCCCGAGGTTATCACCGTTGTCAAGCAGGACGCTTTCAAGGGTTGCACCTCCCTTAAGGCCCTCCGTCTTGGCGGCTACCTGGCCATCCTCGAAGCCGACTGCTTCGCCGGCGCCGGCATCACCAGCCTCGAAGTAGCCTCCACCTTCCCGCCGGCCATGGCAGAAGGCGTGTTCACCGCTGAAAGCAACATCACCGCCACCGTTCCCGCCGACCTCGTCGACACCTACAAGGCAGCCGACGGCTGGAGCTACCTCAACATCGTAGGCGACGCCAACCTCGCCGCCCAGGGTGCCGACATGGGTATGCCCGCCGGCCTCTACTATGCCGGCGACGACGGCGTGCTCCACTGCACCTACGCCGACGGCCAGAGCGACACCTACGAAGTAGGCGACATCGCCCACACCTTCCAGCTGCTCGAGTACAGCAACCGCATCTACGGCGCATCGGCCGGCAAGAAGTTCGTCTACAGCGCCACCGGCTCCACCGACGGCGACGGCAAGCTCTTCTACATCTCCAAGGTAGGCGGCCAGATTTTCCAGGCTGTCGTGCTCGACAACGCCGGCAACAACGCCTATAAGGATCCCTTCGGCCTCTATCTCTACGGCGAGGACCTCTACGTCAACGACCGCAACGTCTGCATCCGCAAGATTCCCGCTTCGGCAATCGCACTGCCCCAGAGCTACAAGTCCTGGATGGAAAACAACTGGCTCGGCTACTACGGCCAGCCCTGGACCTACGGCTGCATCAAGAGCGGCTTCGCAATCACCCAGACCACCGATGCCGCCGGCAATCCCGAACCCCTCTACTGGGTGGGCATGAAGTACAACGGCAACGGTATCTTCCGCTTCCGCGAAAAAGACATCATCGAAACCCTCGCCGAAGGCCAGCAGGGTCGTCCTCTGCCCGCCGAGGCTCCCTATCTGGTGACCCTGGCTCCCATCTTCACCACCTTCAACCTCGACGTTGCCAACGGCCACATGTACATCTACGTTGAGAAGATGAGCGACAACACCCTGGCCGGTCTCTACCGCGTCAACATGGCCGACATCGAAGCCAACCCCAACCCTAGCTCCTTCGCAGCCCTCAACCCCGTGCTCATCGACGGCAGCCCCGTTAAGTACGAAGGCGCAGGCGCCAACGAGCACGTGGGCATCTCCCAGCTCGCCTTCGACGCAAAGGGCGAATACATGTACTGGTGCTACCGCGCTCCCGACAACGCCGAAGAAGCAGCCCTCACTCCCGACATCGAGAAGGGCCGCTACTCCTGGGCCGAGGAATACGACGCCAACAACCCCATGCACCACAGCGGCATCAAGCGCATCAAACTCGGTGAGGCCAACCCCACCGTCGAGATGGTAGTGCCCGGTGCAAGCGGCTACGGTATCGCCGTGGTTAACTACGAAGGCTCCACCAAGCCCGAATCCGGCATCCAGAACATCGTTGCCGCACAGGCCAACCTCGTAAGCTACGCTGCCGGTGTCATCACCGCCAACGAAGACGTTGAGCTCACCGTCTACGCCACAACCGGCCTGATGGTAGCCCGCGTAAACCTCGCCGCCGGCGAAACCTTCGCCACCGCCGACCTCGCCGCCGGCGTATACGTAGTGGCAGCGAACTCCGCTTCTGCAGCCCAGACCTTCAAGATTGCCCTCTAAAACAATCACACACTCATAGCAAGCAGCCGATCGCCTCGCGACCGGCTGCTTTCTTTTGGAATTGTAAAATGTAATTGCCCTCAACGTATGGACCGAGGGCTTCAGCCCTCGCCAATCCCGAAGGGAAGGCCAGCGAAAACAAAGGCCGGACAGGGCGTCAACGTCGCTCCCCGCCGCCGTTCCACCGCCACATTCCGCGCCCGCAAAGCGGTATCCCCTTGGGATGCTTTATACCGGCCGGATTTTTCCGACGGATGCATCCGTCGGTTAACGAGAAGCGGGGCGGCGTTGGCGCCCTCCCTGACGCCTCCTCCGATGGGGATGTCGGCGGAGTAAGCCATTGAGGGATAACCCCGTAGGGGTTCAATATAGTAGCGCGGGGTGACAACCCCGGGTATACGGGCCACCCACACGCATCGGCGACCCTGTAGGGGTCGAACTTTCGCGCATGGGTGCGCGAGGGCGGACCGTGTTCGACCCCTACGGGGTCGCTGATTTTCAGGAGGATGAGCTATCCAGGGGTTATCACCCCTGGCTACTCTCTTGAACCGCTACGCGGTTCTCTTCCAACGGCTTGGGCTCGCCGGGCAGCGACCCATTATTGAACCGCTATGTGGTTCTTGTCGGGTGAATATGGAGCGGGGATTTGCAATCCCCGCCGACGCGCCTACACTAACTTCTTCGCCTCGAAAGTAATCTTCGCCTGGTCGGCGGAGAAGTTGAAATGTAAAATTGGGGAGTGGGCAAAGGAGTGATGGGGCTGTGAGGTCCACCGAGGCCGACCATTTTACATTCTACATTTTAAATTTTACATTTCCCGAAGCCCCCTCATTTTGCATTTCCCCGAAATGGAAAAAGCCGGAATCGTGTAAGCGAATTCCGGCGTTGTAGCCCATAGGAGAATCGAACTCCTCTTTCAAGAATGAAAATCTTGCGTCCTAACCGATAGACGAATGGGCCATGGTGGCAGTTGAAACTGCCTATATATTCGGCAGCGCGCTCCCCGAGGGGATGCTATCGCGGTGGTCGGCCTGTGAGCTCAACTTCGCCGCTGCCGCAAGGTGCTTGTCAGGCAGCCAGTTTGGCGATGTGCTTGGCGAGCTTGCTCTTGAGGTTGGAAGCCTTGTTCTTGCTGATGGTGTTCTTAGCGGCAAGGCGGTCCAGAAGGGCAACAACCTGGGGATAGAGAGCGAGTGCCTCGGCTTTGCTGGTGAGCTTGCGGAGCTTGCGCACGGCGTTGCGGGCGGTCTTGGCATAGTAGCGGTTGCGCAGACGGCGGCTCTCGGTCTGGCGGATGCGCTTTTCAGAGGATTTGTGGTTTGCCATGAGTATGCAAATATGTCTTTTTAGTCTTTCTGTTGATTCGTAATTGCAGCCCCTGCCGCTGCTGCGCTTTGTCAAGCTGGCGCGTCGGGGACCGAAGTGGTAGCCCATAGGAGAATCGAACTCCTCTTTCAAGAATGAAAATCTTGCGTCCTAACCGATAGACGAATGGGCCTTGCGCGTTTTGCGAGTGCAAATATACGCACTTTTTCAAAAATGACAATGTGATGAATGTGGTTGGACTGCGATTTTAACATTATTTCACCAAATAATCCCTCAAATTCCGTCTTTTGGCATAATCAGCGGCCTCTTCGGGCCGTTATCCTTATGTCGGGTCGCACCTGCGCCCCTTGCACTCTGCCCTATGTTCACGCATCTACAATGCATAGCTCTTCGGCGCACACCGGTGTCCGACTCCAGGGTACTCCTCAATGTGTGGAGCCGCCAGGCGGGTCCGCTGACGCTGGCTTTTCCGGCCGGTTCAGGGCGCGAGGCCCGTCGGCGGCGAGCCTTGTGCGGCCCGATGGCTATTTTCGAGGGTGCGGCCGATGTGCGCCCCGGCCGCGAGGTCGTTTCTATGCGTGACTTCATGCCGCTGCCCGGCTCGGTTGCGCTTGCTGCGCCCGATGTGCCCCGCGATATGGTTGCCGCCTTCCTGGCCGAGCTGCTCTCGGCGCTGCTGCGGCGGTCGTCGCCCGACGCGGACCTGTCGGACTATCTCTTCGCCGGAGCCACACGCCTGGGCTCGGCGACTTGTTCGCCGGCAACATTCCACCTCGAGTTTCTGGCCGGGCTGACGGCGCCGATGGGAATAGCTCCCGACCTCAGCGCAGCGGGGCCCGGAATGATCTTCGACATGCGCGAGGCCTGCTTCCGGCCGTCGATGCCACTCCACCGCGATGTTCTCGAGGGCGACGATGCAGCGTATTTCGCTGCGCTCGTGCGCGCGTACAACAATATAATGCCGGGAGCCGACGGCTCGCCCGAGGCGCTCGCGGCACCGCGCGACCGCCGTATGCGCACCCTGCAGGGCCTGCTCGATTATTACGCCATCCACTTGGGCGCATTGCCCCCGCTGAAGAGCCTCGAGGTGCTCAGAGGGCTATTCTGAGAGTTATAAAAGGCCAAATTATTTGTCAAAAGGGAGAAAAACGCAAAAAATCGCAATTTTTTTCACAAAATATTTGGTCAGTTCAAAAAACAGGCGTAACTTTGCATCGCAAAAGCAAAAGAGCTAATGCCTCTCCACCAAAACCAAACGGTGTGGTAGTTCAGCTGGTTAGAATACCTGCCTGTCACGCAGGGGGTCGCGGGTTCGAGTCCCGTCCATACCGCAAGAGGAGAGAGGAGAATGAGAAATGCTTATCTTCGGATTTCGTTTCTCATTCTTTTTTTGCTTATGGCCCTGTAGTTCAACGGATAGAATAGAGGTTTCCTAAACCTTAGATTGGGGTTCGATTCCCCACGGGGCTACTACTTTTCCACCTCCGGGGAAATATGCAGTCCCCTCCGGGGAAATGTAAAATTTAAAATGTAGAATGTAAAATGGGAGGCCCCAAGGAGGGCGAGCTTCCAGCTCGCAAGCCGCGAAAGGGCTCGCCAACGCATGGACCGAAGGCTTCCTCAAAAGTATGGGGGATTTGGAATCCTCGCCGACCGGCCGGTGCTATCATCCCGCTGCGAGAGACGGCGAAATCGTTAACCGTCGGATATATCCGAGCTAACATCCGGCGGGGCGGTGTTCCCGCCCTGTTCGGTCTTGGTTTTTGCTGGACTTCCCTTCGGGATTGGCGAGGGCTGAAGCCCTCGGTCCATACGTTGAGGGCGGTTTCGCGGGCTTTCGCGCCCTTTCGCGGCTTGCGAGCTGGAAGCTCGCCCTCCTTGGGCCTCCTCCATTTTGCATTTTAAATTTTTCATTTGGCGGGCGGGTGCTGATTTTTATTTGTGCATTTGGCAAAAGAGGCGTAACTTTGTAGTCCATCATGCACTTGAATCAGCCATGACACAATACAATTTTGACTGTATCATCGACCGCCACGGCACTTCGGCGGTGAAAATCGACCGACTGGACGCCGTCTTCGGTCGCCATGACCTTACACCTCTGTGGATTGCAGACCTCGACTTCGCCGTATGCCCCGAAATCACCGAGGCCCTCATCAAGCGCTTCAACCATCCCGTATTGGGCTACTCGGAGGCATCGGACGGCTACTGGAATTCCATCATCGACTGGAATCTTCGTCGCCACGGCTTCAGCATAGGGCGCGACGAGCTCTCGTTCATACCCGGCGTGGTGAAAGGCATTGCCTTGTGTGTCAACTACTTCACCAAGCCCGGCGATGGAGTGGTGATTCAACCGCCGGTCTACACGCCTTTCCGCACCGTCGTCGAAGGCAACGACCGTCGCGTGGTCGAGAATCCGCTGATTTTCGACGGTGAGAACTACACGATGGACCTCGACGGCCTCGAAGCCGTCGTCGAGGAGCATAAGCCGAAGATGCTCGTGCTCTGCAATCCCCACAACCCCATTGGCATACAGTGGGATGCGGAGACTATGGCTCGTCTTGCCGCCATATGCCGCCGTCACGGCGTGATAGTGGTCAGCGACGAAATCCACGGCGACCTTATGCTCGGCGGCCGCCGGCATATACCTTACCTGAGTGTGAGCGACGACGCCCGCGCCACCGGAGTCATGCTCGGCGCACCCTCCAAAACTTTCAATATTCCGGGTCTGGTGAGCTCATGGATGGTTGTGAAAAATCCGGAGTTGCGCCGACCGTTCTACAAATGGCTCGAGGTCAACGAATTCAATTCGCCCGTGATGATTTCCACCATCGGTGCCGAGGCTGCCTACACCACCGGCGAGGCATGGCTTGACCAAATGCTCGACTACGTACAGGCCAACATCGACTTCGTTGTCGACTACTGCGAGCGCCACATCCCGCGCCTTAAGGTCGTCCGTCCGCAGGCTTCCTTCCTGCTGTGGCTCGACTTCCGCGAGCTGCTCAGCTGTCAGACCGAAATCATGGACCTACTGCTCGACAAAGCCCACCTTGCCCTCAACGACGGCACTATGTTCGGCACCCAGGGCGCAGGCTTCGCGCGCCTCAACATCGGCACTCCCCGATGCGTTCTCGCCGGTGCTCTGGAGAGCCTCCGCGAGGCCGTTTGCACCGACTGCCGCTGCAAATCCGGTGCGACAGAGTGACTAATCGCCAATCAATGGACTACCGCATATTTCCTCCCGAAGAGATTCTTGAGACCACAGTGCAGCTGCCGCCAAGCAAAAGCGTGGCGGCACGCTCGCTGATTATGTACTTTATTGCCGGCGGCTGCAAACCGCTGAGTGTCAACCTCCCCGCCGATGCCGACTGCGACGACATCGCTGTGCTCGCCGCTATCCTCGGCGTCGGGCTCCCCACCGACGGCGCCACCGTCGACGCCGGCTCCTCCGGCACGGCCCTGCGCATGCTCACAGCCCTTGCGGCTGCCGTTCCCGGCGTGCACTGCCGCATAAACGGCACCGACAGCCTGCGCGCGCGACCCATCGGGCCGCTCGTCGACGCCCTGCGCGAACTCGGCGCCGACATTAAGTTCACGGTGCGCGAGGGTTATGCTCCGGTCGAAATACACGGCCGACAACTCGCCGGCGGCCAAATCAGCCTTGACCCCTCGGCAAGCTCGCAGTATGCCACCGCGCTTATGCTGGCCGCCGTGCTGATGGACAAGCCACTGACTATCAAATACACCGTGCCGACCGTGTCGGGGCCTTACGTGCAGCTCACCGCGCATATGATGAGCGCCCGCGGCGTTGCCGCCGAGGCCGACGCCGAAGGTGTTGCCGTAGGCGCCGGTATGTACAGCCCGCGCACCACGGCCGATCTCGAGCCCGACTGGAGCGCCGCCGCCTTCTGGTACGAAATAGCTGCCATCACCGCCGGCTGGGTCACCTTGAGGGGCATGCGGACGGGTTCCAAGCAGCCCGACGCTGCCGCTGCCGCCTTGTTCGAAAAACTCGGCGTGCTGACCGAATTCACCGAGGAGGGCGCCGAGTTGTCGGCCTCGCCGGAGCTGTTCAGCTTCTTGGAGCTGGACGTGTCCGAGACTCCCGACCTGGTGCCTCCGCTGGTGGTCACGGCCTGCATGGTGGGCGTACCCTTCCGGCTCACCGGCGTCGCCGGTCTTCGCCACAAGGAAAGTGACCGCCTTGCCGCCCTGCGCGACGAGCTGCTCAAGACGGGCTGCGTGCTCAGCATCGGCGCCTACGACAACGTGCTCGAATGGGACGGCACGCGAGTGCCCATCCGCGAGCTCCCCGTGTTCGACAGCCACTCCGACCACCGCATCGCCATGGCCCTTGCCGCCGTGGCCGTCTTCATTCCCGGCATCGTTGTCCGCGACGCCGGCTGCGTGGCCAAATCGTACCCCGGATTCTGGAGCAGTCTGGCAGATGCCGGATTCACTTTGGCCGACCCGGCGGCTCCCATGCCTGAGAGGGAGGAGCAGCCGTGACTCCGGCGCTTATTATACTGGGCGCCCTGGTGCTTGTGGGCGCCGTGCTCTATGTGCACCACCGGCTCACCGGAGGCGCATCTTCCGCAGCCGCACCGGAGCCGGAGCGCCCCGAGGGCTGCTGCGGACAGCATGCCGTGTGCGAGAAAGACTCACTGCTTGCGGCAGTGTCCAAAAAGATAGAATACTACGACGATGAGGAGCTCGACCGCTATGCCGGACGCGGCGCCGCGGACTACAGCGCCGATGAGGCCGACGAGTTCCGCGAGGTCATGCTCACCATGGCGCCGGATGAGGTAGCCGCATGGGCGCGGAGCCTTCAGCTGCGGGGCATAGCCCTGCCGGAAGCCGTCAGGGAGGAGCTTATACTCATCGTGTCGGAACAGCGAAGCCATGCTTGAATATCTGCACTATCCCTTCTTCGTGCGGGCACTGGTTGCCATGCTGCTGCTGAGCCTCTGCGCCGGCATGATAGGGAGTTATATCATCTCGCGTCGACTCGTCTCCATATGCGGAGGCGTGACCCATGCCTGCTTCGGCGGCCTCGGCCTCGGTTACTTTCTTGGGGTCAGCCCGGTAGCGATGGCGGCAGTGTTCGCCCTGGGCTCGTCGGCCGCCGTAGAGTGGTCGGCGGAGCGCTTCCGGCTGCGTCAGGACTCCGCCATCGCCGTGACGTGGGCGCTGGGAATGGCCGTGGGCGTCATTTTCGTGTTTCTCACCCCCGGATATGTCCCCGAGCTCAACACCTTCCTCTTCGGCAACATACTCACCGTGAGCACGGCCGACGTCGTCGCCCTTGCCGTTTTCACGGCCGTCACCCTCGCCTTCGGGCTGTGGCAGTACCGCACGATAGTCGCCGTGGCCTTCGACCGCGACTTCGCCGCCGTGTCGGGCCTGCCGGTTCGATTCATATCGTACGCCATGACCGTGCTCGTTGCAGTGTGCATAGTGTTGGCAATCAAAGCCGTGGGCATAATGATGCTGATGAGCGTGCTATCGCTGCCCATCATCGCGGCCGAAGTCTACTGCCGGCGCTTCGCCACTCTTGTGCCGGTGTCGGCCGCCATAGCCGCCGTGTGCAGTCTGGGCGGCTTGTGGGCCGGAACCATCGTCGACGTGCCTTGTTCGGCCACCACCGTGCTGCTGATGGCCGCCGCCTTCGGCGTCTGCCGCCTATGCAAGCGGTAGGATTCAAGCCAAGTCATCAGCAGAGGACGCGTCCCTTAATATATGATTCTTACGCAAAAGGTTAGCACCGGCGCGTCGGCGGTTCTACCGAAAAACTAAGACTTCTCGGATAGCTTCCAAAATATACAGACTGGAAAAATCTATCGTTGACAAATTGACATCCTGATTTTCGAATTTTTCGGCCGCAAAAATACCGCAAAGCAATTCCTACGGCGAAAACGAGGACCCCGCGGGGGTCCTCGTTTGACTTTTTACAGATTGAGGTCTGACGATTTGCGGGCCCTTTCGCGGCTTGCGAGCTGGAAGCTCGCCCTCCTTGAGGCCTCGCAATTATCAATTATCAATTATCAATTGTCAATTATCAATTGTTTACATTGCGCGGGCAGAGGCGATGAAGCGCTGCATGTGGGCGTCGGTGTCGGCGATGTAGCGCTGCAGGCGTCGTCCGTAGTGGCTCAGGTCGTGGAGGGGATGCCGGGCCAGGCCTGCATCCATCGCCGCCTTGACCACTGCGGGAGGCACCGTGGCCAACAGCCTGCGGTCGAAGGGCTTGGGCAGCAGATAGTCCGGGCCGAACACGAGGTGCTCCGACGGGTAGAGGGCGGCGACTTCGCCGGGCACCTCCATTCGCGCCAGCTGCGCTATGGCCCGGGCGGCGGCGAGTTTCATACCCATGTCGATGCGCGTTGCGCGGCAGTCGAGGGCACCGCGGAAGATATAGGGGAACCCGAGCACGTTGTTGATCTGGTTGGGATAGTCGGAGCGGCCGGTGGCATAGATGAGGTCGGGAACGGCATCCAGGGCAGCTTCGCGGGCTATTTCGGGATTCGGGTTGGCCAGGGCGAATACGATAGGCTTGGGAGCCATCGACCGCAGCATGTCCGGAGTGAGCACATCGGCCACCGAGAGACCCAAAAACATATCGGCTCCCCGAACGGCATCGGCCAGCGAGACCAGCCCGGGGGCATCTGTTGCAAAGAGGGCCTTTTCGGGAGTGAGGGCCGCGCGGTCGGAGCGGACAACACCCTTAGAGTCGCACATCACCACATTCTCTTTCTTCACGCCCAGAGCTATCAGCAGCTGAGTGCAGGCAATGGCTGCGGCACCGGCGCCGTTGACGGCCAAACGGATGTCGCTCAGCCGTCGTCCGGTGAGCAGGGCGGCGTTGAGGGCGGCGGCGCCGACTATGGTGGCCGTGCCGTGCTGGTCGTCGTGCATAACGGGGATGTCGCAGGCCTCAACGAGCTCTTTTTCAATTGTGAAGCACTCGGGGGCCTTGATGTCCTCGAGGTTTATGCCGCCGTAGGTGGGAGCTAACGCGCGCACAATCTCCACAAATTTCGCCGGGTCTTTTTCGTCGATTTCGATGTCGGTGGAGTCCAGACCGCCAAAAATCTTGAAAAGCATCGCCTTGCCCTCCATAACAGGCTTTGCCGCCGCCGGCCCGATGTCGCCCAAGCCGAGCACGGCGGTGCCGTTGCTGATCACTGCCACCGTGTTGCCGCGGTCGGTAAATCGGAAAGCGTTTTCGGGATTTCGGGCAATCTCAAGGCATGGAAAAGCCACCCCCGGCGAGTATGCCAGAGCAAGGTCTTCGGGAGTGCCGAATGGCTTGGTAGGCATGGTTTCTGTTTTGCCGGGATGCGGAAAGCGGTGATATGCGAGGGCGGCAGCCTTGAGGTCGGTGCCGGCAGACTTCTTGTTCATGACAAAGGCGTTTTTAGAGTTCAATATAAGAACAAACGGCGCGCGCCGACGGTTCCCGACACACCAAAAACGGCCGCCGAGGGCCCTGCGAGCACTCTGCGAATATTTTTAGGAAAATATTGGCATAAAGGGAAGCAAAAATTTGGAAGGAACTTAAAAATTGTTTATATTTGCACCGAATCTAATACTTTCTCGTTGGCTGCGGTCCCACCCTCATCGCCCCAACCTCATTTTATCGAATTTTGGTTTAAGGCTCGTATCTTCCAAATCATCTGCCACCTTCTTCGCGAAGCGACTTCTTTCCAGGCAAGTCCGGCCTCCCCACCGGGCAAAAAACACACTCAGGTCAATCAACTCATTAACATCCGATAGAATCTCAAACCATAAAAGAATCCAATTGCAAAACAAAGACATGTATCATATTAAACATTGATTAAAGAGCATCATTTCAGATATAACCAATAAAAATAATCATTAAAAAAATACGAAAATGAGAAAGTTATTATTGTTTCTCATGCTCGTTGCCGTACTTGGGACGTACGCATACGAGGAGGGGAGAGAAAAAACATTTTACAGAATCCCGGACGGCATGATAGCCGATACCGATATGGGTATGGACGAATCGTTCGGTGTGATAGAACTTGTTCCGTTTAAGAACCACATAGGGTACTTCGTATTCTGGCCCTCCGACGTGTACAACGACCCAGTTCTGGCAGTATCTCAGCCGGACACTCTTCAGCTTGTCGGAGACTTCCCTTGGTCATGGGATAGTGACAATTTCTTCCCTCCCGGCGAAACCTTCAAACTGGTGCCGGGTGGTCACTACAGCGGGGTGTTTACCTTGCCTCAAATCGCTTACAATTATAATTCCCAAAGCGACCTTATAGCCCGCGGCCGAGTAAAGGTCATATCCACGGGAGCTTTCGCCAACTGTACGGAGTTGACGAAGGTCGTATTCACCAAGCAACTCAAACAAATCCGCCGAGGCGCTTTCTATGGATGTACCGCACTGGAGGAAGTGGTTGCCAACGGAGCGAAAGATGTGAAATTATTTCATTATGCCTTCCGTGGTTGCACGAGTCTCAGAAAAATAGACCTTACATTCGCCAGCCATCCGTTAGAATATAATTACTCTTACTATTTCGACAGTATATTCGCGGACTGCCCGAATTTGGCGGAAGTTACAATAACGGCATCGACGGGTAATGTCCGCAATCTGTACGGGCGAACTCACGCCTCGTTGCGGCGCATAAACCTGCAAATCCCTGAAGATGTCACACTTCGCAACGAAGCCGGCGATATGTTCTTCGATGAGGAATATCAGCAGGCCCTTCTGGTTGTGCCCGACGAAGCAATGAGGGCAATCCATACCGTATTGCCGTGGTGCAACTTCGTCAACAGGAAAACCACTTCGGAGATGGCGGGCATAGAGAATGTCTCCGCTGCTCCGAACGCCGAACTGGTCAACGTTGAGGACGGAGTCATGACGCTTATCGACTATGATAGCACTGTCGAAGTGTTTGCTGTATCCGGTGCCAAAGTGGCAGTGTTGAGCGCGGCTTCTCCCAGTCTGGACAATGTGAGAGGATATTACATTGTTCGGGGGGCTGCCGGCATACAGAAAGTTTTCGCAGAATAAACTGTTTCACAACAGACTCCGACTCAGGAAAATCTAAAGGAACCTTTGTCCGGGTTGCCCGCCGAGGGTAGCCCGGACTTTTATTAGGACAGCTTTTTGGCTGATTTTGGCGGAGCGGTTTTGTTTTTTTAAGACGGCGGGGGAGGGCTTTTTCGCGTTTTATCCGTATATTTGCACTTTGAGTGCGCAAAGGCCTTGCGCGTCGTAATATAGACCCATAAAATGGCAGACAACTACACCAATATAGACCCTGAAGAACCTTCCGGACTGCTTTTCGACCCGGATGTTGAGGACGACGGCGTCGCCGCCGACGATGAGCCGGCAGCAGCCGCGCCGGATGTTTCGTACACCGAAGCCGACATCACCACCCTCGACTGGCGTGAGCACATCCGCCTGCGCCCCGGCATGTATATAGGACGTCTCGGCGACGGCACCACTGCCGACGACGGCATCTATGTGCTCCTCAAGGAGGTGATGGACAACTCTTTGGATGAGTTCATGATGGGCCATGGCCGCAAAATCGAAGTGCGCGTCGACTTTATCGACGCCGGGGGGAGCGCCAGCGTGCGCGATGCAGGCCGCGGCATTCCGCTGGGCAGCCTGGTCGACGTTGCCTCCAAAATCAACACCGGCGGCAAATACGACTCGGCGGCCTTCCAGAAGTCTGTAGGCCTCAATGGTGTGGGCATCAAGGCAGTAAACGCACTGAGTTCGGAGTTCGTCATCGAAAGCTACCGCGACGGGCAGATGCGGCGCGCCGTGTTCTGCCGCGGCGTGCTCACCGAAGACACCGGCATCATCCCCACCGAGCAGCCCAACGGCACATATGTGCGGTTCACTCCGGACGGCGAGTTGTTCACGGACTATGCCTTCCGAGAGAGTTTCATTGTTCCGCTTCTCAAAAACTACACCTTCCTCAACACCGGCCTCACCATAGCGCTCAACGGCCGCAATATGCGCAGCCGCGAAGGCCTCAAAGACCTGCTCAAGGAGTATATGAGCGCCGAACCGATGTACCCCGTCATCCACCTGCGCGGCCGCGACATCGAGGTTGCCATTACCCACGCCAAGCAGTACGGCGAGGTGTTCTACTCCTTCGTCAACGGCCAGCACACCACCCAGGGCGGCACACATCTGAGCGCCTTCAAAGACGCGGTGACCCGCACGGTCAAAGAGTTCTACAACCGCAACTTCGAGCCGTCCGACATCCGCAACGGCATGGTGGCCGCCGTGGCGGTGCGCGTGCAGGACCCGGTGTTCGAGAGTCAGACCAAAACTCGACTGGGCTCCAAGGAAATAGGCCCGGACGGTCCGACGGTCAACAAGTTCGTAGGCGACTTCGTCAAGCGCGAGCTCGACAACTGGCTGCACCGCGAGAAGGAAACAGCCGAAATAATGCTCCGCAAAATCCAGGAGTCCGAGCGCGACCGCAAGGCCATTGCCGGTATCACCAAGAAGAGCCGCGAAATGGCTAAGAAGGTGAGTCTCTACAACCGCAAGCTCAACGACTGCCGCGTGCACCTTAGCGACGCCCGCGGCGACGACGCCAAGAAGCAGGCCTCCAGTATCTTCATCACCGAGGGCGACTCCGCCGGCGGTACCATAGAGAAAGTGCGCAACGTCGAGACGCAGGCCGTGTTCAAGCTGCGCGGCAAACCCCTCAACTCCTACGGCGCCACCAAGAAAGAGCTATACTCCAACGAGGAGTTCTCGCTACTGCAGGCCGCTCTCAACATCGAGGACAGCATCGACAACCTGCGCTACAACAAGGTGATCATCGCTACCGATGCCGACGTCGACGGCATGCACATCCGCATCCTCATGCTCACCTTCTTCCTGCAGTACTTCCCCGACCTGGTCGAGAAGGGCCACGTCTATATGCTGCAGACCCCGCTCTTCCGCGTGCGCAATATCCGCAACGCCCGCAAGGGCAAAGGCGGACGCGACACCGGTGGCGAAACCGTCTACTGCTACTCCGACGAGGAGCGCATAGCCGCCATACGCCGCTTCGGCGCCGACGCCGAGATTACCCGATTCAAGGGTCTGGGCGAAATTTCGGCCGAAGAGTTCCGCCATTTCATAGGCGAAGATATGCGAGCCGACCGCGTAACCCTGCGAAAGGACGACCATATGGCCAAGGTGCTCGAGTTCTACATGGGCAAAAACACGCCCGAACGCCGCGATTTCATCATAGAAAACCTCATTGTCGAGGACGATTCCCAACTCGATGAAGAATAAAGAACGCATCGGCCTCTACGCAGGCTCTTTCAATCCCTTCACGGCCGGCCACGCCGATATAGCGAGCCGCGCGCTGACCGTTTTCGACCGCGTTGTCATCGCAGTGGGCGTCAATAAGGCCAAACCGGCCTGCGCCGGCGACCCCGCCGAGCCCATCCGCCGGCTCTACGCGGCCGAACCCCGCATCGAGGTTCGCACCTTCGACGGCCTCACGGCCAATCTCGCCGCCGAGCTCGGCGCCACTCTGGTGCGAGGCGTGCGAGGCGTGCGCGACTTCGAGTACGAGCGCGACATGGCCGACATCAACCGCCGGCTCACCGGCGTCGACACCGTCGTTTTCTTCGCTTCGCCGGAGCTGGGAGCCGTCTCGAGCTCTGTGGTGCGCGAGCTGCAGGCCTTCGGCGCCGACGTGACGCCTTTCATGCCCCATAACTGATTCAAAACCACCGTTTCAAAAATGAAAATACTCCGCAATCTCTCCCTCCTCCTGGCCCTGTGCGCCGCCGCTGCCGGCTTCGCCCAGACGGCGCCGGAATTCGACCCCGACCAGAAACTGCGCCGCGCAGAGGTGATTATCTCCAACTTCTACGTAGACCCCGTCGACGGCGATACGCTCGTCACCGAAGCCATAAAGGCCATGCTCAAGACCCTCGACCCCCATTCGGCGTATACCACGGCCGAGGAGACCCGCGAGTTCACCGAGCCCCTCGACGGCAGCTTCAGCGGCATCGGCGTGCAGTTCAACATCCTTGAGGATACCGTCTACGTCATTCAACCCACCGCCGGCGGACCCTCCGAGCGCGTAGGCATCCTTCCCGGCGACCGCATCATAGAAGCCAACGACACCGCCATCGCCGGCGTCAAGATGGGCAAACGCGACATCATGAAGCGCCTGCGAGGCCCAAAAGGCTCCACGGCGAAATTGAAGATTCGTCGCGGCGGCGAGGACATAACGTTCAATGTTGTACGCGACGACATCCCCATCTACAGCGTCGACGAAGCCTTCATGGCCGATCCCACCACCGGCTACATCCGCATCACCCGCTTTGCCGAAGACACCGCTCAGGAAGTGGCCGTGGCCATGAACAAACTGCGCCGCCGGGGCATGAAGAACCTTATCATCGACCTTAGCGACAACACCGGCGGCTACCTCGGCTCGGCCTTCGAGCTGGCCGCACAGTTTCTGCCGGCCGGTACGCCCGTGGTGAGCACCTCGGGACGCGCCGTGCGCGACCAGCAGTACAACACCACCGGCGAAGGCGACTTTCAGAACGGTCGCGTCGTAGTCATCGCCAACCAGTACACGGCTTCAGCATCCGAGATTTTCTCCGGTGCCATGCAGGACAACGACCGCGGCCTGATAGTGGGCCGACGCACCTTCGGCAAGGGCTTGGTTCAGCGGCCCTTCCAGTTCCCCGACGGCTCGATGATGCGTCTGACGGTGTCGCGCTACTACACCCCCAGCGGACGATGCATTCAGAAGCACTACGACAAGGGCCACTCCGAGGACTACCAGCGCGAGGTCTTTCTGCGCATGAGTGCCGGCGAGCTTTGGAGCGCCGATTCCATAGCGCGCCCCGACTCGCTGCTCTACCACACCCTGCGCAACAATCGCCCCGTCTATGGCGGCGGCGGCATAATACCCGACGTATTCGTGCCGGTCGATACTTCCTATTATTCAAAGTATTACCGCGATATTATTGCCAAAAACGTGCTCAACCGCACCGTCATAAACTACGTTGAGGCCAACCGCGCCCAACTGCTGCGCCGCTTCGCCGACAACGACCGCTACTATGCCGGTTTCACCGTGCCCGACGCGCTCACCGACGACCTTATCGCCCGCGCCACCGCCGAAGGCATCGATTTCGACCAAGAACAGTGGGAACGCTCCGCACCGATGATAAAAGCCGTGCTCAAGGGCTTGATTTCGCGCGATTTGTACGACCAAGGTTCATACTACCGCGCCATTTCGGAGCTGGTGCCCGACTTCCGGGAGGCACTGCAGCTAATCAACGACCCTGAGCGCTACAACGCCCTGCTCTCAGGAGGCGAATCGCAGTAAGATGCTCGTACTCAGCATATTTCAGACAGTAGAATTTTACGTCATAGCCGCCGTGGTGGCGGCTGCCGTAGTGGCGGCCGCCGCCCTGCCCCGCCGCCGGGGACCCGTCCGCACTTTTATGTACGCCGGGGACCTCGAAAGCGGCGGTTCGCTCGGCGCCGACCCCGCCATAGAGGTATCCGTGACGCCCGAAGGCCTTATGGAAATACGCCGCACGGGCCTCGTCGGAGTTTCCGACACCGGAGCGTGGAGTCTGGCCGTCAATATCAGCGCCTTCGACGTCACAATCAACGAGCGTATCACCGCCGGCCGTCGCCGACGAGCCGACGACGGCCCCGAAGGTCCGGCCCCCGACAGTGGGCGCGCGCTGCTGGACTGCTTCGGGCGCGAGCGCTACCACTTCCGCTACCTCTCCGAAGCCACCGGCCGCTCCTGCGCCTTCACACTCACCGTCAACCCCGGCGCCCGCATCCGTCGCACCCTCGAAGTCTGACAGCAGGCTAAGTTTTAATGGCTGAACGCTTGCACATTGCGGGATAATTCGTAAATTTGCAAGGTTAAAGACGCGCGATTGCGCCTTTAGCCGTGTAATTCATTATCATTCAAAGCCTAACCTCAGTCATGGCAGAAATAAAAATTGCCGGGATTATGCGTGCGGGCATGTATTCGCCCAACCGCATAGGCAGCGACGCCGCGATTTTCAACATCGTGGCCGAGCAGTTGCGCAAGCGCGGTTGCATAGTCAACCTCTACACCGAAGAGCAGTTTATCGCCTCCGGGGTATCGGAGCGCGTAATCCTGAATATGTGCCGCGAGGAGCGCTCCATAGAGCTGCTCCAGAAGCTGGAGGACGACGGTGCTCTGGTGATAAACTCGGGCTATGGCATCGAAAACTGCTCGCGGGAGCGCATGACGCGCATTCTGCTGGGTTCCGGAGTGCCCTACCCCGAAAGCATTATCGTGAATTCCGACGAAGCCGTGCGCTCGGCCCTGGTGCGCAGCCATATGTCGCAATGCTGGATCAAGGGCGCCCGCCACACTCTCCACAAGGAGGACGTGAGCTACGTCCGCCAGCCCGACGAAGCTCAGGAAGTGCTTCAGGAATACTTTCTGCGCGGCATCGACCGCGCCGTCATCACGCGCCACCTCGAAGGCGAACTCATCAAGTTCTACGCCGTGGCCGACACGCCCTTCTTCTACTGGTTTCTGCCCTTCGAGCGCAAGGAAACGCGCCCGGGGCTGCCCGAGGCTACTCAACCGGCAAACCGGCCGGCCGTCGACAAAGCGCGCCTCATGCACATATGCCGCACGGCGGCCGAGGTCCTCGATGTGAAAATCTACGGCGGCGACTGCATACTCGGGCCCGACGGACGCATAACCCTGATCGACTTCGACGACTTCCCCAGCTTCGCGCCTTGCCGCAACGAAGCCGCCCCCTACATCGCCAAATGCGTGATGGCTGCGGTGAAAAACCATTTCAAACCGGATGCAAATGAAAAGCCGTAGACCCACCCCCATCCCCGGAGCGGGTCGATTCCCGCTTTTCCCCAAACTCATCGCCACCTCCTTCGGCTTCGGCTACCTGCCGGTGGCACCCGGCACATGGGGCGCAATATTCGCCGTTATCATCTGGCTGCCCCTTTATATATGGGGCACGCCCCAGGCTATCCTCTGGGGCACTATAGGTGCCGCCGTGGCCTTCGCCGTGCTCGGCACGTGGGCCAGCTCCGTCAGCGAGCGCTACTGGGGCAAGGACCCCGTGATAGCCTGCGTGGATGAAACCGTGGGGCAACTTATAAGCATGATTCCGCTCTACTGCGTGCCCGGCTCGCACTGGTGGGAGATACTGCTTTCGCTGGCGCTCTTCCGCTTCTTCGACATCTTCAAGCCGCTGGGCATCCGCAAGTGCGAGGCGTTGCCGCGGGGTTACGGCATGATGGCCGACGACGTTGTGGCCGCCGTCTACTCCGTAATTATCATTATGACGCTCAATCATTTCATTCTGTAATGGGAAAAATCAGCAAATTGGGCGACAAAGTCCTCCACGACAACAACCTGCTGTTCACCTTCGTGCGCTCGATAGCGTCGTCGCAGGCGGCAAGCTGGGTCGATATGGCGGTGCGCTTTGTGCTCTTTGCGTGGATCAACCTCCAGCCCTTCCTGGCCACGGCCTGTGGCTGTGTGGCCGGCGGTATCGTAAACTGCATAATAAACTACCGGTTCACATTCCATGCCACCGGCTGCAGCGTCAAAGCTGTCGCCGTCAAGTATGCCTTGGTGTGGGCCGGCTCCCTGCTGCTCAACTCAGCCGGCACCCAGGGCCTCTACAAGGTGCTTATGCACTGGCACTGGCTTGAAACCATCGGTTTCAAACCCGACGGCTACTTCGTGGCCGCAACTCTCATAGTGAGCCTCATAGTGAGCTGGGCATGGAACTTCCTGCTCCAGCGCACCTTCGTCTACCGCCCCGTATGCTTCGACCGCTACGCCATTGCCGCCGTCGACTGCCTGACCCTGAGGCGAAACTCCTCCAAAAAAAGTACTTCCATAGATCAATGATTGCGATGGATATAAAACAGACTGCCCGAAATAGCCGCAACTCGCTCCAGCAGGGCATTTACAAAGTGATAAATCCTTTTGTGCGCCTGCTCATCCGGCTGCACATAACTCCCAACATGGTCACCACAATCGGCTTTCTGGGCAATGTGGCCGGCGCTGCCCTCACCGTGATGGCGGGCTACGGCGCCATTCAGGGGCGCCCCGTCGACTACGCTCTGCTGACCTGGGCCGGAGCTCTGATTATCGGCTTCAGCCTCTTCGACATGCTCGACGGCCAGGTTGCCCGCCTCGGTGGCATGACCTCCACTTTCGGCGCTATGTACGACTCGGTGCTCGACCGCTACTGCGAGCTCTTCACCCTGGGCGGCATCGCATACTACTTCATCGGCTGCGGCGACTTCCTCGGCGCATTGATAACCTTCCTGGCTCTGGTGGGTAGCATTATGGTGAGCTACGTGCGAGCTCGCGCCGAAGGCCTCGACATAGAGTGCAAGATAGGCTTCATGCAGCGACCCGAGCGTGTGGTGGTGACCAGCGTGGCAGCCCTGGCAACCGGTATCACCGGTATGTGTATAGACACCACGGCGCCCGAGGCCTTCTGCCCGAACTGGATTCTCTTTGCAGCAATGTGCATCATCGCCGTTTTTGCAAACATGACAGCCTTCGCACGCATTGCGCACTGCCGCCGCGCCCTGCGCGCCCAGAACCGCTGACCCCACGCCATGCTTACTGCGCTTCCGCAACGTAAAGAGGCTCTGGTCTGCGTTGCCGCTTTGGCCATATGGCTGGTGGTGACGGCATTATGCGTCGGCTTCCGCCCCGAGCACGTCGCCCTGGCCATTCTCATCCTCGGGCTGTTCATGTGCTCCGGACCTTCGCGCCGACTAGTGGTGGCACTGCTGCCTTTCATCATCTTCGGCATCAGCTACGACTGGATGAACATCGTGCCAAACTACGAGGTCAATCCTGTCGACGTCGAAGGCATCTACAACACCGAAAAAAGCCTCTTCGGCATCTCAACGGCCGCCGGCATCCTCACCCCCAACGAATTTTTCGCCCTGCACACCTCGGCGGCCATGGACTTCATGGCCGGAGCGTTCTACCTCTGCTGGGTGCCTCTGCCGATTATTTTCGGCCTGTTCATGTACTTCCGCGGGCGCGACGAGGCCTATCTCCATTTTGCCGTCGTTTTCCTGCTGGTCAACCTGCTTGGCTTCGCCGGTTACTACATCCATCCGGCCGCCCCGCCATGGTATGTCGCTTCCCACGGCTTTGAAGCCATTGCCGGCACCCACGGCGAAGTTGCCGGTCTCGGCGCCTTCGACGCCATGACCGGCTTGGGCATCTTCGACGCCCTCTACGCCCGAAATGCCAACGTATTCGCCGCCGTGCCCTCGCTGCACTCGGCCTACACCCTGGTTGCACTAATCTACGCCGTGCGCTACCGCTGCAGCGCGGTTTGGAAAACCATACTGGCTGTCGTAACACTCGGTATATGGTTCACGGCCGTCTACACCTCCCACCATTACATCATCGACGTATGCCTGGGCATCCTCACAGCCTTCGCCGGCTTCGCACTCTTCGAGTATGTGCTGATGCGCATTCCAGCCGTGGCTCGATTCATGGCCCGATACGCTGCATACATCAAAAAATAAACCGCTGACTCCACATGGATTACGAAATACGCCCCGACGTCCTCAACTACGACGACATCCGCACTATGATTCCGCGCCTCGACGGCCACCCCAAGCTCGTCAAAGGCCTGCTCCACTTTCTGGAGGTCGACAAGGTGAACCGCGTCCACTCCAACTGCTGCGACACCCCGGGCCCGGAATTCGTCAAGCGCCTCCTTTTCGAGGAATTCAACATCAAACTGCGCATCGACGGCAGCGAAGTGCTCGACAACCTCCCCGAAGGCGCTTTCATTACCGTCAGCAACCATCCGCTCGGCGCTCTCGACGGAATAACCCTCATATACCTCATCTCTCAGCACAGGCCCGAGTACAAGGTCATGGTGAACATGATTCTTAACAAAATCACGGCCATGCGACCCAACTTCATCGCCGTCGACGCCTGGGCAAGCGACGACCCCGAAAAACGCGCCATCTCCGTGGCCGGAATCCGAACCGCGCTCAAACAGCTGCGCGAAGGTCATCCCGTCGGCTTCTTCCCCGCCGGAGCAATGAGCAAAACCACGCTGCGCAACGGCCTGCAGGACCGACCCTGGCAGCCCTCCATACTCCAGATTATCGCCCGCGCCAAGGTCCCCGTAATACCTATCTACTTCCACGACAAAAACAGTTGGTTCTGCGACCTCCTCGGCCACATATGCTGGCCGGCACGCTCGCTGATGCTCCCCCACGAGGTTTTCCGCAAGCTCAACAAAACCCTCCACGTCAGCGTAGGCCAGCCCATCAGCCCCGAGGAGCAGGCCGCTCACGGCGCCCCCGACCCCGAAGCCCTCGGCCGCTACCTCCGCGAAAAAACCTACGCACTGCGCGACAACAAATAAAACTTCCGGCTCGCAAGCCGCGAAAGAATACGCCTGAAAGAGAACCCTGCAGTGGTTCTCTTTCAATGTTTTGCGGTGGCGCAAAATGTTGAATGGAAGATAAATTGCGAGGACCCAAGGAGGGCGAGCTTCCAGCTCGCAAGCCGCGAAAGGGCCCCCAACGTATGGACCGACGGCCTCTGATTCGGTCCTGAATAGCCTCCGCCTGACGCTTGCGAGCTGGAAGCTCGCCCTCCTTGGGCCTTGCCTTCCTCAAAGGAAAGACCGGCTACCTAAACTATTGGGAGAGAACCCTGTAGTCGTTCTTTTTCAACGGGATACTTCGGTTAAATCGGGATTTATCGTTTTGCGCGGCCGCCGAAAAAACTCACGGGCCGCGCCCAATGGCACGGCCCGTGAGGGAGAGGGGAGAACGAATGTCGTCAGATGAGGGCCAAAAGAGCCGGAATGAGATTCTGATAGTTGCCTTCGCGGAGCTTGTCGGCCTTCTCGGCATCGGGAGTGAGGCCGCCGAGGCCTTCGCGGTAGCACTCGGCCAGACGGGTTGCGGCAGTTTCGGTGAGCTGTCCGCTCTCGGCTGCCGACCGGTACAGGCTGACTGCTTTGTCGTAGTTGCGGTTGAGGCCGCGTCCTTCGTAGTAGAGGTCGCCGAGGGCACATTCGGCCGGACCGTAGCCTGCTTCGGCAGCCTCGGTATAGAGTTCTATTGCGCGAGCGTTGTCGCGGTCGACGCCGTTGCCGCTCAGATAACATTCGGCGAGTTCGCATTTGGCGGCATTGTTGGTCTGGGCGCATTTTTTGAGGGTCTTGACGGCTTTGGAGAGGTTGGCGGCAGGATTGCCGGGTGCCATCATCACCATAGCCTGCCAGAACTCGCCTTCGGTGCGGTCGGTGCGGGCCAGTTGCTTGAACATATCCTTGGCGGCCTCGTAGTTGCGGTCCTCAAGTGCTTTGCGGCCCTTGAGATAGAGGTCGTAGGGAGTGCCCGGAATAGAGTCGGCGGCATATTTGGAGAATTTGGTGTTTCCTCCGGCTGCCGCCAGAGTGCGCGAGAAGTAGTAGGTTGCCTGGTCGTAGCTCTTTTCAACGCCGGTGCCCTTGAGGTAACATTCGGCCAAAGCCCACTGAGCGACAGAGAGGCCGCGGCCGGCGGCACGGGCGAAGTACTTTGCAGCCTGCTCAGCGCTGGCCACCACGCCGGTGCCGTTGAGGTAGCAGAGGCCCAGACGGTAGATAGCGTTGGCGTGGCCGCGGCGCTCGGCGCGCATGAGGTATGTCACGCCTTCGTTGGCGTTCTGGCCCACGCCTTTACCCTCGAGCAGAAGCAGCCCGGTGAAGTAGGTGGCGTTGACGTCGCCATGGTTGGCGGCCATGCTGAAGTTGTTGAAGGCCTGCACGTAGTCGCGCTTGTTGTAGTACATCAGGCCCAGCTGAGTGCGCGAGGACACCGAGCCGCGGTCGGCGGCGATGGCCAGGTATTCCATCTGCTTGTCGGCGTTGCGGCGGGTGCCGATGCCGTCCTTGTAGCAATGGGCCATATATGTCGCCGCAAAGAGATTGCCGCGGTTGGCCTGGTTTTCAAGCGATTGGAAGAGGCTGGGATTGCCGGCGCGGAGGGAGCGGTCGTAGAGCTGGACAGCGCGGGTGCTGTCGGCGAGGATGCCGTGTCCGGTCTGATAGCACAGGCCCATGTTGCCGATAGCCAGGGCGTTGCCCTGCTGGGCGGCGCGGCTCCACCACTGGAGGGCCGTTTCGTAGTTCTGGGGCACGTGGCGCCCGCGGTAGTACCAACCGCCCACCTCGTTCTGGTCGGCGGCCACGCCCTGCT
This sequence comes from uncultured Porphyromonadaceae bacterium, assembly GCA_900541865.1. GTDB lineage: Bacteria > Bacteroidota > Bacteroidia > Bacteroidales > Muribaculaceae > CAG-873. Next base: position 40,913 of record UQLO01000023.1, read on the forward strand.
GGGCACGCACATAAATCTGGCGCACGCTGTCGGTGGCCTGTTCGAGAGTCTGCTGGGTCTGGGCGGAGGCGGCGAGGGCGCCGACGGCCAGTGCAAGTGCTAAGATGGCTTTTTTCATTGCTGAGTGAGATATGGCGGAGAGGCGGTTGGACTTATTCGGTTGAGGAGATTAGAAGTCGGGGGTGAAGGCGTCGCCGGTCATGGAGTAGAGGTCGTCGCCGGGTATGTCGGCCTGATAGCCGCTTTCGAGGTCGCTGTTCCAGTCGTCGCCGCTGTTTGCGGAGTCGATGGTGTTTTCGGAGGTGAAGGGCGTTCCGACTTCAACATCAAGGTCGTCGAGGCTGACCATGAGGTCTTCGGCGGTGATGGGCTCGAAGGCAAGTTCGGGCTCCACAACGTCGACTTCGATTTCGCCGGGCATTGCGGGCACTACGGCAATGTCGAGCTCGTCGATGTCGAGCATAATTTCGTTGGGATCGAAAGGCTGGGGGTCGACGGCGGCAACAAAGTCGCCGGCAGCGGCCTCGTCTGCCGTGGGCGCGCTCTGGGAGCCGCCGTAGTTTGCGGTGTCCTGCGCGATGGGTTCGTCGTCGATAACCTCATCGACCATTTCGCCATCCAGCGGAATCTCTTCGGCGCCCAGCGTGGCGGCGGCGGCAGTGAATGCTCCGGCGCCGACTGCGGCACCACCCATGGCAGCCATAGCACCGGTCAGACCCGGGCTTTTCTTCTTTGCGGCTGCGCGTTGCTGATTGTTATTCTTTTCCATAACGGTTGATGTTTTTAAGTTCGTGGGTGATGTTTACGCTGCAAAGTTAGCTTCACCTTTGATATTGCGCAAGCATTTGGGGCCATGTTGTTCCAAATGCAGGGGTTTGTGGACGAACAGTGCGCTCTCAGCTGAAAAACCGCCGAAAAAAGCCTCCGGGACCACGGTCGTCGTCGGCTTCGTCGTCGTCCTCACCGTAGGCCTCATCCTCCTGATATTCGTCGGAGGCGCTCCATGTGGTGTCGTCGCCGCCGTAGAAAGCGGGCGCCACCTCCTCCGACATAGGGGGCAGCGGGCTCAGAATGCGCGTGGGAGTTCCGGCCGGCAGTTCTTCATCGTCGTCAAGGTCGGTGTCCTCGCGGTCGGGATCGGTCACCGAGGCCACGCGGATGAGGGTGGCCGTGTTGTTGTCGCTGCTGGAGGCGCACATTTGCGCCAGAACATCCATTTTCTCGCGGTCGGGGCGCGATGACTCCAGGAGCTCGCACAGGCCCTCTTCGTCGATGCAGTGGAGCACGCCGTCGGTGCAGAGAAAGAAGCAGTCGTCGGCCTGAATGTCGGCGATGTCGTAGGCGGTGGCGGCATCGCGCGCACTGAGGTCGCGCCCTCCCATGCAGCGGGTAATGACGTTGCCCTTGGGATGGTCGGGAGCATCGGCCGGCGAGAGGTTGCCCGACCGCACAAGGGCGTTGACCAGCGAGTGGTCGTAAGTGCGGTGGAGGATTCCCACTCCGGGCCGGATATGGTAGATGCGGCTGTCGCCGATATGCGCGGTGAAGGCCCCTCCGGCATGGAAGTGCACAAAGGTCAGCGTGGTGGCCATTGCCGAGCTGCCGGCGCGGGACTCAAGAGCCGAGTAAGCACGGGCGAGCACGTCGGCGAAGTCGTGCGCGGTGAATACTGTCTCCGGCGCCCCGAAAGCAGTCATGGCCGCCCCTATCGAGGCAGCCACGGTATTGCTTGCTATCTCGCCGCAGGCCAGCCCGCCGACGCCGTCGCACACCACGAAGGTGCGGCTCTCGGCTGCCGGAAAGTCAACGTCCGGAAAGCGGGCGTCCTCCTGGTTGCTGCGCCTTCCGAGCTGATGGAAGGAGTGCGCGGGATAGAGTTGAATCAACATCGGGGGGCAGTACTGTCACTTTACGGGGTCAAGACGGAACTGGGTGCGCCCCAGGGTGATGACGTCGCCGAAGTTGAGGTATGTCTCGGCGCCGACGGCGATATTGCGGCCGTTGAGCAGCACGGGATTGGTGCTGCTGAGCACGCGCAGACGGTAGACGAAGCCCTGCATATTGTCGTAGGCCATGTCGATGCTCACCGAGCGGCGGCTCATATAGGTGTCGCCCTTGATGGCGATGTCGCTGTTGACAAAATCGTCGTAGCGCCCTATGGTGGTCACGCCGGGACGCAGCGGATAGGAGTCGTTGAACATCTTTCCGATGCGCTCAATTTTAGCGGCACCGCGGCGCTGACCCATAGCGTTGGCGCCCATGCCGGGCTGTCCGCTCACCACGAAGGTGTGCTGAGCCTCCTGCGAAGGTTGGGGCGGCATTTGGGGCGGCATTTGAGGCGGCATCTGGGGCGCCTGTGCGTAGGGATTGGCCGGGGCGGCGGCCTGCGGGCGAGGCGGCATCTGAGGCGGCATCTGCGGCGCGCGGGGCTGCGCAGGCTGAGCAGGGGCGGCCGCCGCCGTCGGCGGCAGGCTGATGCTGTCGGCTCCGGGCAGCTTGAGGTTTGCCTTGTACTGACAGTGCGGGCACACTATCTTGTAGATTCCGCTTTGGCGGGGCGGCTTGACGCGCACCTGCTTGGAGCAGTTCGGGCAGGGGTATGTCAGAATGGGAGTTGCCATTTGGTAAGGTTCGGAGGGGTTGGGAGTGTCAGCTGATCATGTCGTCCTGCATCTGGCTGTCCAGAGTGGGGTCGTAGTCGTCGGTGGCGGCGATATAGGTGTCGCCGGGGGTGAGGCGGTCGATGATGTCGTCGGTGGTATAGCCGGCGCAGTCCTGGGTGATGGTGTTGCCGTCGGAATCGACAATTACGTCCATGATGCCGTCGTTGTTGACGTCGACCATGGCGTACATATCGCCGTCGCCGGTTTCGAAGGTGGCAACGGTCATCTCGTCGCCTTCGATGGTGGTCACGGTTCCGATGTCGCTGAAGTCGAAATAGTCGTCGGCGTCGATGTCGCTGGGGTCTATCATATCCTCTGCGATGATGGCATCGGCGATTTCGTCGGGGTTGACGGGATCGAGAGGGGCGACGGGTTCGTCGGGAGTAACCACGATGTCGTCGGCCGGCTGAGGCGGCGTCTGCGGCTGCACCTGAGGCTGCTGAGGCTGAGGCTGCTGCGGCTGCTGCGGCTGCTGCGGAGTCTGGTAGCCGCCGGTGTGGCCACCGCCGGTGTTGTTGTCGACGGGGTCCTCGGTGATGATATCTTCGTCCACAATGGGCTCGCCTTCTAGTTCTATTTCAGACTCCTGAGCCGCTGCGGCAAACTGCGAAGCCGCAAAGCCGGCAACGCCGCCGGCAACGGCCGATGCAGCAACCGTGGCCGCGTTGCTGCTGTTTTTCTTCTTCGGCTGGGGGTTGAAGCCGGGAGCGGGAGGAGGAACGGGAGCACCGGCGGGGCGACCGGCGGGCTGGTTGAAATTCGGGGAGAAGGGCTTGGTTTCCATATGCGGTGTGTTTTTTTAATTTTCAGGGAGTGTCGTGTTGATGTTGCAAAGTTACGCCGTCGCCTCCGAGGCTGCAAGCTTTTGCGCGCTTTCTGTGCGAACTGCGCGGTTTTGCGTTCGAACTTTACTGCTCCCAGTTTGCGACCACCACGTCGTACATCGAGCGCGGCGCTATCAGCTGCGGATGCTGCTCGTTGCTGCTGCGGCGAACAACGTCCTTGTAGAGATAGTTGAAGAGCTCCTTGACGGTCACCTGCCGGTTGTGGTCCTTGTCGGCCGAGCCGCGAAGGCCCTTCACCAGCGCCTGGGTGAAGTAGCCGGCGCCGATGGCGGTGTTCTCGCGCGAAACTTCTTCGGGGCGCGAGCTCACGAAGAAGGCCATACCGGCCTGGTTCTGAGGATGGCCGCCGCCGGAAGTGGCTGCGTCGGCCACGGAGCCGGCGTGGCATACGTCGATATAGCACACCTTGCTGCGGGCCTGACTGCGCTCGAGGATGGAAACCAAGTCGGTGTAGTAGAGGGGGCCGCTGTAGGTATACATGGCACCGGGCATACCGTGGCCGCTGAAGAAGAACACGATATCGTCGGAGGCGCCGGCGCGGTTGGCGATGGCGCGAAGTTTCTCTTTGATGTTTTCGGCCGTGGCGTAGCGGCTGGTAAGGGTGGTGATGTCGCGCGTCTGGCTCTGCATCACTTCCTTGAAGCGCTTGGCGTCTTTAGTGGTCTGAGAGAGGTTGTTCTGGGGGTCGTCGTAGTTCGACACTCCGGCGATGAGTACAAAAGTGCGGGCATCGGCGGCCATTGTCATGGCCAGCAGTGCCACCAGTGCAATCAGTATTCTTTTCATCGGTTGAGTTAATATTTGCGGTACGATTTACAGAAGGGGCACGCGCCATACTCTATCTCGCGCTCGCCCAGCGGGCGCTGGCAGGCCGGGTTGGGGCACACAAGGCCCTTGCGCTTGCGCAGCAACTCCTCGCGGCCCTTCAGCGACAGGTCCATGGCCACGCCGACGATGGCGGGCGCCACGGCCATAAAGCCCATGCGGACGAACATCATCGTCTGCGAGTCCATCGTCACGACCATATCGACCAGGAAGGTCAGACCAAGGGCGATGATCGACGACGTTTTCTGCAGCCAGCCGAAGGTGCGGGCGCGGCTTTTGAATTTCTCCTCGCAGCTCTTGATGTAGAAGAGGTCGGCCTGCAGAGCCTGCCAGGCCGGGTCGAGGTCTTTGGTGACGTAGGAGGCGGTGAAGCGATAGCCGTTGACCGTCGGCGGTCCGAGCTGGATGGTGGTGGCCGGGGTGATGCGCATGCGCGACACCTGCCGGAGCGAGCCGTCGGGCTGAACTACGTAAGTGCCGTTGGTGGAGCCGATGTCCTCGAGCATCCACTCGCCGTTGTCGTGAACGGTGATTTTGGCGTGGTGGCCGCTGACGGCATTGTGTTTGGGCGGAATCTGTATGCTCTCCGGATGGCGGAGTCCGATAATATATTCCTGCATAGTTGTTTTTTGCTTACTTTTCGGGCTTGGGGGCAGGCTGTTTGCCCTGCAGAAGCTCCTTGTACTGTTTGAGAAGAGGTTTGGGGGCGGTCAGAGTGTGCACGTGGCCGGCGTTGTCGCTCAGCACGAGCTTTTGGTTTATGATGCTGATTTGGGCAAGAAAGCGCTGGTTGATAATCAGGCTGCGGCCAAGGCGAACCATCGGCGAACGCTGTCCCGGCGCGAAAGCACGGCTTATAAGCAGCTCGACTTTGCTCAGACCGATGCCCAGCAGCGGGCCGTGCGCAGCGATATACTCTATCTGAGTATAGTTGCCGTTGGCCTGAAGGTATGCGACCTGATCAAGGTCGATCATTAGTAGCTCGTCGCGCGAGTTTAGACACAGCTTGTTCATTGCAAGAAAGGTTTTTGCGCCATTGATGACTTATCGGCATCAACGCCAAAGGTTTGACTTGCAAAAATACAAATAAAAACCCGAATCCTAAAATAAAAGTGAACAGCGAACGGAGAATAGACTACCAATAGCGAAGAAAAGCGCCGACGGAGCCCTCTCCGCCGGCGCATCTATCATGGCCTGTGTGTATTTTTTTCAGAATCGGTATTCGCGGGCAAAACCAGACTTTTCCGGTTTATAGAACCGCTCACTCCAATTTTCCATTCAAAGTCCTTATTCCAATTTGAACAGCTCTCTGTTAAACAATTATATATCCCCGACCGCCGCATGTTCGGCATTTGCCAGTTCCCCGGCATGTATTGCATTTTTTCTGAGTCGCAGGATTTTTTCCGGTGCCTGAGCAACTCCAGCAATCGCCGGACTCGTGGCACGACTTGCACGGATAACGATGATTGGAACTTCCGCCGGAGCCTGATGAGCCACCGGTTCCACTGCCCGAACCAGAACCTGTACCAGAACCTGTGCCTCCGCCCGAACCCGAGCCACCTCCGGAACCACCTTCACCTCCGGAACCCGGGACCTCTTTCTCAGTCCACCATGGCGTTTTTTTACGAGTATAGTGCCAGTAACCCCCGCACGTGCCGTCGTTGTATGTGCGACATAGAGTCATTCTATTATCCGAAATGTATGTTATTTGCTCTGTTGCATTCCTGTCCGAGCAGACAAGCACACCATCGCCCGATACCGAATAGGTTTGTTCATATGTACTCTTAACTTCAGGGGAATCAGCTTTTGGGAACTCTGTTGTAAGTCGTAGCCCTGTGGAGTAATAGTATCGTGCAGAGGATGTGCCTGGCATGCCATACCACCTACCACGTATTTTGACCGGATAATCAATCATGTTTTTCGGGCCCTGAGGGTCAGCTGTGAGATCTCCATCGTTACCAATCCAGGGAATAGCCGATAGATTCATACGTTCCACATTAAAATCCTCTGAGTCTATAGTAATTCTGAGGGTATTACGTGTGTCCACAAATTCTGCAACAATATGGCTCCCATCCATATAGTCAATTTCATACGCTTCATGTTCCTCATTGAAGCGCCACATACCATCAAAAATCTTTACTCCTGAGTATTGAATCTTTTCGTAGGTTGTGGATCCGTCTTCCCTGATAACTAAGTATCTTGCCTCGCCGTTGCTTCTTCCGCCATAGGCACCAATACCGTCCGATGAAGTGAGGATTTCTTTTTCCTGTTCATCAAAGTTTATTGGCTCATCCCTCTCATCGCCGCCACAAGCAACGACTATACACGCAAGCGCCCCGACTAAAAAGCTTGTAATGCTATGATTATGTGCCATAAAATTGTTTTAGGTAACTGATTGTGACTTAAGCTCGCTAAATTTGATCAAGCCCAAATCATCGACAACTTATAGTTCCCAGCGCGGAAACAAATTACCGCGCTGGAGGTGGGTAATATAATGTATGGTTATTATCAGTGTTGTTGCTATCAATATGGTCTGAAGTTCATCTTCCACACATTGAATCTCTTATCTTTATTGGCTCGGCTTGAAATGAAATATATGCTTGAACCATCGGGCGACCATTGCGGATTCATGTCGTCTTCGGGGTGATAGGTGAGTTGGGTAAAGGCCGAACCGTCCAGTTTCACGGCAAAAATATCAAGATTCTTTCTTTTGTTTATGGAGGATTGGCTGTTACCGGCCACAAGTAACCATTGACCGTCGGGCGACAGGGACGGATGGGTATAACTTCGTTCAGAATCGCTGAGAATTACTGTTTCGCGCCCGGTAACATAGTTTACGCGCCATATTTCGCTGTTTCCGGCTTCAGAATTGCGCACGCAAATGAACTCTGTGCCATCTTCATTTATGCCGGCTACATTGTAACCCACTGCGCAATTGATGAGTTGTCCATTTTCAAGATTATAGGACCAGATTGATGGCGCAGAACCCTCCGTTAGACGAGTAAAAAACACTTTCTTCCCATCGGGCGACAAAACCGGATCGGCATCGCTGTTGTTGGACGTGAGTTGCTGTATAAAGGTTCCGGCATGGGCATTGACCGAGCAAACTTTTCTATTGTTTTGGTCAACGTTATCTATGAAATACAGATTATTGTCATTACCCCAAGAAAATCCATTCACGTTTCTGAAGGTACGTTGGGTTGCGGCTGCCGAACCTACCGTCGAGCGCACCATAATATTGTCATGATCCTTGTTTCTGGTCAGATAGGCAATTTCGGACCCATCGGGCGAAACAGCCAACAGTCGGTGAGTGTACCAACGAACATTTGCCTTTTCGTTTGTTCCCAGAGCTTGCTGGGCAGGTTTCCACGCTGAACTTCCCAGAAGTGGAGAACTAATCACAGAACCCTTTGTCTCATCGGTAATCTTTATCAGATTAAGACCGGTTTCCTCTGGAGTAATTGAGGGCAACTGAACTGAAGTCCTGCAGGACGAAAGTCCGTAGCACACCAGAACGACCAGGCACATGAAGGAGTAGAATTTAAGGCCCTTTGCCATTTTTTGTGTTGATTGGTTTGGGAGGGCCGTTCCCCGGGCGCCTCGGGTTAGAAATAAATAGCGTGGGAATTCTTACTTTGCCCGTTCTCCCTTACGAGGCCTTCGCATTGCCTTGAACTGAAAGAACGGCAATCGCAGAAGCCCACGCTGATATGAAGGCTCAGTATGGCTATAGCCCCGGATGCCGCGCATCCGGAGGCCTGCCTTGAGCATAGGTCATACCCGAGGCATCTACAGTTGCTTCATTCTCGATCAGTTCTTAGAAGTTGCGAAGTTCCGTAAGGTCAAGAATCAAGCGCATGTAAACGCTTTATATGTCGTTGCCCTCCGCTGCCCAAGCAGGGCTTCTGCGGAAGTACGCCGCAAAGTTAAAGCTTTTTTTTGGCTTCCACAACCCGCTTCGCTCTCTTATTTCTTGCAAACCTGCATTTTGTGAGGACTTTAAGGCATCAATAGCCCACACAAACCCCTCAGAGGCGGTCTGCAGAAAGAAAAAAACTGCAAAATAGTCATTTAACCTCTCGGATTTTTGCAAGTCAAATTTTATTTGTATTTTTGCAAACAAAATTGACTTTCGATGGAAAACAGCATTGACAATCTCAATCTTCCCGCCCCGACGGCTTCCTTCACCGACCGGCTTCGCTATCTGATGAAGCTGTCGCGCCATAACCAAGGCGCCTTCGCCCGGCTCACCGACACCGACCCGGGCCAGCTTTCGCGTATTCTCTCCGGCAAGCAGGAGCCGGGCGCCAACTTCATCAACCGCTTGATCATCAACCTGGGCGTGAGCCGCCAGTGGTTGCTCAACGGCACCGACGTGCCTTTTCCGCGGCCGGTCCACTCGGAGGCACCCAACGCCGGGGCTCCGGTCTACGACATCGACGTCACCGCCGGCTGCGTGCCTCTGAGCCGCATGTTCACCCAGGAGCACATCATCGGCTGGTGCAACCTGCCGGGGGTCAATCCCGAATTTCCGCTGGTGCGCGTGGCCGGCGACTCCATGTACCCGCGCATCTCTCCCGGCAGCTACATCTCGCTGCGCGGAGTCTCGCTGGAGTCGCCCATCTTCTGGGGGCAGATATATGTGGTGGTGCTCGAAGACTATCGCCTGGTCAAATACATTCGCCGGCACCACGACCCGGAGCTGGTGATACTCCACAGCGACAATCCCGACTACGATGACATGGAAGTACGACGGTCCGACATCGTGGCTTTGTATATGGTCGACACTATTCTGAGCTGTGACCAGGTGTGCTGACCGCGTGCCCCTGCCGGCATGCTCGGTGGCCGGCGTGCTCGAGGCCGGAACCGACGAAGCGGGGCGCGGATGCCTGGCCGGCCCGGTGTTTGCCGCCGCCGTGATTCTGCCCGACGATTTTTCGCACCCGCTCATCAACGACTCCAAGAAACTCACCGAGCGTATGCGCATGGAGCTGCGCCGGGTAGTGATGGACAGCGCCGTGGCTTGGGCCATCGCCTCGGTCGACGCCGCCGAAATCGACAGCATAAACATTCTGCGCGCTTCCATACTGGCCATGCACCGCGCACTGGCACAACTCGACCCCCAGCCCGGGCTCGTTGCCGTCGACGGCAACCGCTTCACCCCCTACCGCGACGTGCCTTTCAACACATATGTTAAAGGCGACGGCCGATTCGCCAACATAGCCGCCGCATCCATACTCGCCAAAACGGAGCGCGACCTCTTTATGGAGCGTGCACACGAGCAATATCCGCAGTACGGCTGGGCCGTCAACAAAGGCTACCCTACCGCCGACCACCGCGCCGCCCTCGCCCTACACGGCCCCTGCCCTCTCCACCGCCTCACCTTCCGCGGCGTCGTCGCCCACTGACCCAAACCCGCCCCTCGCCGGGGCAGATTCTACCTGCAAGTGCAAAATTAACCAATAAATTTGAAGAATTCAGCGACTGGGGTTGAAAAGTTAAGTTT
>UQLO01000024.1 GCA_900541865.1 uncultured Porphyromonadaceae bacterium
TTGTTAATAAACATCTGATTTTTAGCGTATTATAAGATCAGAGGCATGCGCCTCACAAAATTATTTCAAAATTTACCGAAGTATTGTAAATTAATCTCACTGACTAATTTTGTCAAAGAATCACGGTCGGCGCCCTCCAGCGCGCGCGACCTCTCAAACAATCTGTTTTCAAAGTTTTGATAAAGAATACTGTCTGAGTTTATGGTAAGACGTTGAAGGCATTTTTTTGTATTGGGCTGGAGAACTATGAGTTTTAATTCATTCCATTCTCCATTATTGTAGACGTGAGTGTAGTTAGATGCCGAATCGAAAGTCTCGGCAAGTTCATATGGTCGAAGGGGAGCAACCTGTTCCAATAAAAACAGATTGAGTTGGCGAGGATGGTGATATTGGGAATTGGTGGTTTGTGTCGTTTTAGTTACTTCGTACTCAACCTTTATTTTTCCGACTGAGAAAAATCCTGAGCATTCTTCAGCATTCAATCCCGCAATAATGGATTCAATTGAATCGAGCACCTCCGGCCGCAGAATCCCAAATGCAACAATGTCGGGATTATCTATTTGAGGATAGAATCTGATGATACTGTCTTCAAGAGTCAGCTTACCGGAGGTCTGGCTTTCATAAAAAGAGTCAGTCCATGTGTATATGAAAGTTATATCTGGTTTTTCATGCGGTCGGCTCTGGCACGAACACACCAAAACAATGGAAAGCAAGCCAAGTATTTTCTCATTAATCTTCATTTTTGTCATTCAAGTGTTAGTCTTTTTATATAATATGCCTCCCGTTGAGGCAAGCCATTCTCAACTCTTAGGGCATTCTCTGTAATTGTACTGTTGCCGAAAAGGCCGACTGTATTCAACTCCTCTATTTTTACTTGACGATTTGTGATTGGGTCAGTAGTCATTTTATCTTCATGAATTGTAGAACCAGTTATATGATGTAACGCGTGGATTAGTTCATGCCTAATTTTAAATATGAATCGGGAATGTATTCTAAAAGTCCCGGATAAGCAAGGACTTTCATAAGAAGCAATACTTTTTGATATTTATAATTGAAATCGGGCTGGGAATCGCCTCCGAAAACCGTGTTGTTCTCAGCTTCAAACATCAACTCTCCTTTCGAATCAATTACGAGCAAAACACTGTACATACCTGCTATGCTGCTCGGCGTACACACTGATGACATTCGCGGAGATTGTTCTGGCATGGAGTCGATGGCCCAGGATAAAACTGTGAAACTGTTTTCTATAGGTTCATTTTCCAAAGATTCAGAGCAATTTGAAATGAGTTCATTATTGCGCCCTCTGATTAAATAATAATCGTTGTCGTCTTTAAAGACCAAACTCCAAACGTGACTATGATGGCCTGCAGAATAGAATATGTACGCATGCTCTCCAACAAGATTTTTTACCGAATCAGGAATCATACTCAAAAAGGCATTAGAGGTGATATTTCCTCTGCCCAAAACTGTTGGCGATAAAAGAATTATGAAAATAAAAAATAATATTTTTCCCATACTCAACTTAAATTATCTGAACTCGGGGAGCCGTTGCCGCCTAGATTAATAGACGTTTGTCAATCGCGGTTAGGCAGGAAAGTAAATGCATTGTTGACAAATCCATATCTCCATACTTTGCAATCCTGAGGGTCATCAGACCATACCGAGTCCGTGGTCAGATTGTAGCTGTATGTTTTAACCCAATTGTCCGCCGTCACATAACGGTTGCCTTTGTTGGCTCGAATCCGAATGGGAACGTCGTCATAAAGATAGAAAATGCCGGTGATGTCTTCCTCCGGGAATTGTGCGAACTTTTCGTCCCAAAACGGACTGAACATCTTCACATTAGGATAGAATGTGATTTTGACGGTGCTACCGTCGAGCTCCACAAAAACGCTCCCGTCCTCAGGGAGGAACGAATAATTGCGTACATAGGGAATTATTGTGGTTTTCAGTACATCAGTAAGCGCAGGGTAGTTCAACGAAACCACAGGAACATAAAACCGGCGTATCAAATTGTTTTGTGACGCAGTCGACATTCCCTCAAAGTAAAGCCCGTAGGGCGGATTGTCAAAAAATGCGCTCCCGATAAATCTGTCATGACTTTTTATAGGAGGCTCAAAATCGTAACTCCCGACAATCTTTAGTTCCCCGCCAAGGTAATGCAAATAAAACGTGAATTCATCGTCATTGATTACCAACTTGGCAATAAGGGAAGTGTCATGGCGTTTGCGGATCCTGACACGCCGTCCTGTCGGCTCCAGTAAATCACAGTCGGGAGCGCATTGCACCAGAACAGGAATCTCGCCCTCACGAACCAAAAACGTTTTAGCCCCATCAAACCCGGAAAGCCTGCCGGACAAATCCTCCAACATCCCGGCGAAGTCCGCTTCCAATAAATATCCCAGCTCCCTGTTTCCCCGGATTGTCATACCGACATGGTCGTTCCAAGTAGAATAGTCTCCGCGTGCCTCTACCAAAGGAATGAACACTTCGGCGAAAAATTGATCAATGGCATCGCCTTTGAAGTAAGCCTCCTCAAAAACCTACGTCGTGTCCGTGTCGGGAAACTTAACCAAAGCCGGATCGCAGTAATCCTCGTGCGCTGAAGTAGATGTGGCAAACATTGCAATAACGCAAATGCTTAGAAAAGATTTCATAAAAATTGCAGCCATAACAATGAGAATTGGGGAAGATTCACAGCATCGAGTCGCCTTGGCAGAAAAACGCCGCGCAAGAGTCGTTGATACACTCGTAGAGCATCGGGCCCTCCGAACGCGCATAGTTGGAAGCGCCGTCGGCGAGCACACCCCATCCGCCGAAGTCCCAGACGGAAGCGTTTTCTATTTGGGGAAAGGTGGCAGCCTCCAAAACGAAGGGCAGAGGCCGCACGACGGCCGAAGCACCCGCAGCGGTGCTCGCCAAGGCGAGTATTAACGCAAGCCGTCGCATAAGATTCAAGGTTAGTGTTCCTCTGCCGGCAAATATAGTGAATCTTTGTCAATCCGCAACACTGCGCCCCCTTTTTTAACCAAATTCTTTTTTGCCGCCATTCTCCGCCGGCGCGACAACTCCGCGTTCTTATTCGGAAATCTCAGGCCGGAGAGACGCAACTATTGGCAGACTTCGACAGTGAACCCCGGCGGAACCATTCTTCGCACGTACATTCCGTCGTGTGCAAAGGAGATGACTTTGATAAGTTTTAACTCGCTGCCGTCATAGATAAAACTCCACACATCCACTCCATCATTTATCCCTATGAATCCCTTATATTCAGAACAATCATAATTGTAGCTTAGAATCTCAGCGGTGGGTACGACATAAGGACAGTCCGTGGCAGCTTGTATTCTCACCGGGAAATCTCCAATCATGCATACTCCGGTTTTGTCGGCTAAGGATTTTCGAGTGGTACTGTCTTCCCATAGACAACAAAAAGCGCTATAGTCGTAGAAGTATATGATTGATATTCCGTCGACTTCAAAGTCGACTTCAATATAACCCTTATTCTGCGAATACCCCTGCCGTTGGGCAAAAGGGATGATGAAGCCTTCCAAAATCTCCGTAAGAGGCTCTAATTCCAACTTCACTTCTCTGACATAATACGTTTCGGCAGAAAGCGAAAACGCCGTCAGAAAATAGGTTAGTAATATCCCTCCGATTCGTTTCATATCAACTATGTTAGTCAATTAGATATCGGGTATTTGAAATACTGAGCTGTATCCATCGGAGGATATGTTCAGCTGAACCGGCGTAAGTTCGTACATTACCGCAAACAAGTGTCGTAATGGCCGAGTCGGCATACTTCCCCAGGAGGAGACCACAGCGACCCGTCTGCCGTCAATCCAGAGGCTTACCCCCTGCTCTTCGCCTGAGTCAGAAAAGTCATAATCCTCTTGTACCCAATAAATGAATTCTGCGGATCTGTCAATCAAAGCAACGATGCTGTCCAGTTCTTCGACAGCAGTGTCCGAGATGTGATAATTCAGCCGATATTCTGATTCATCGGGTTCAGAATAAGTTCCTCCTTCGTGAGTTAGCGTCACTACTTGAGAAACATGGTTAATGTCAGTGGGGTGAATCTTAAGTTGAAGTTCCCTCCAATGGCCACCAGAATAAGTTGCTTCATTTTCGGCGATTGGAGGAAATGCCGAATATAAATCACCCGGCACATCTTGCAGCAATGATAGAAGATACTGATTAAGTTGTGGAGGAGTACAATATTCGGTATCACCTCCCAAAAACTCAAGGTTCAGTGAATATTCAACCAATATCCCGTTTAGAGAAAAGGTATCGATAGGCTGGAATCCTGAGTTTTTGACCCGTCCGGCAAAAAGCTTAATTGAATCTACGGCCACAGGACTAAGGTGCCGGATCTGCAGGATTTTGGAATTGTCGCTATAAGGATAGAAGCGCAGGAGGCTGTCGTCCATAGTTAGAAGACAATGCGACGTGCGGTTTGGCCCCGAGCGCCAAAAATACTCTATTCTGAGGCCCTCAGTGGTCGTTGTTGCATCTGCATCGCCTCTGCAATTGAGGCTACAAACGCAAAAAGCCATAAACACTCCGAGCAATACGTTCTTAATCATATCTTTAATATTCAACTCGTAACGGAATCCCATTCTCTCTTCTAATTGCATTTTCGGTGATAGGCAAATTACCGGTTAAGCCTACCGTTGTGGACTCTTCTATCTTGATAGAGTTCTTAAATAAAGGGCTTTCAATTCGCTTGGCACGATCTATATTACTTCCTTTTATATGATGTAAGGAATGAATTAATTCGTGAGCTAATATAATGAACAATGGTGTACTCTCTTTTACGGTTTTCCCTAAATCATTTTGAACCCATGTATCAATTTCTTTTGAGTAATTAAAGTTTACGATAGACTTTACTCCTTTTTGTGATAAAAGTGTTGGAATTCCGCTATTATAGGCTAAACTTCGCACTCTTTTACTCTCCGGCATATTGCTTCCGACCGAATTCAAGAAATCAATCAAGACACGAGATGGATGTTTAATTATATTCCGAAGAAGTTGAGTCCCGACTGTTCGCTGTCCGGAATTGTATCGCTCAATATTTATTGATATGTTTCCATCGGCCAAAAGGGAAAGTGTGAGTTCATCGTCTGTCAATAATTGAAGTTGGTCCAAAATTGACATAACGTCAAATTCTTTCAAGTCTTTGGCCATTTCCAGCTTTTTGCCGGTGGGGTCGATGAAGAGGACGGGATTGGCGTTGCAGTAAGCCCAGGGGGAACCTGATT
The DNA here is from genome assembly GCA_900541865.1 of uncultured Porphyromonadaceae bacterium. Lineage (GTDB taxonomy): Bacteria > Bacteroidota > Bacteroidia > Bacteroidales > Muribaculaceae > CAG-873. The sequence continues at coordinate 5,259 of UQLO01000024.1, forward strand.
TGTTTTGGCCGGCCAAGGCGTCCGGGGCGGTCCAAAGCAGGGCTGCGGTGAGGAGGTTGCGGGGACCGAAGAGGGTGGCGCCGGTGCGGGAATGGCGCTCTTTGGCGGCGAAGAGGTAGGGCTGGCCTTCGGGCAGGCGGTGAGGCTCGCCGTAGGGGTAGTAGGAGGTGCGCTGGGTCACGGCTCCCGTGCTGTCGGTCACCATCACGATGTCGCCGCGGTAGTCGGTGTGGTAGTAGTGCGCGGCGCCCCGAGCGTCGAAGTATCCGCCCTCGAAGGCGCTGTACTCCAGGCCCCGGTCCACGAAGATGCGGTTGCCGCGGTAGTGCCGCAGCGAGGCGTGCCTGAGCTTGCCGCCCGGCTCTATGGTGGTGATGCCCAGCAGCAGACTGTCCGAGCTGTGCCGCCATACCTGCAGCGTCCCGTCGGCGTAGGCGATGGTGTCGGTCAGCCCGCGCACGTTGTACGAAATGCGGTCGATGCCGCGCGCCGGGTCGGCCGTCAGCGCCCCGGCCTTGTTCCAGGTGTACTGAGCGGCTTCCACGCACGGGAAACCCGGCCGACCGTAGTAATCCGGGCCCTCGCCGCCGCGGGCTATTTTGGCCACGCGGTTGCCGCCGCCGTAAGAGTATTTGAGTTCATCGAGAAGCCCGAACGACTCGCTCCCGTCGGCTCCGACGTCCACGATTCCGTAGCGCTTCAGCTTAAGCGGATTGGCGACGACGTCGTAGCTGTATTCGGTCGAGAAGTCGGCGTCGGCGCTTTCGCCGGTGGCCGGAGTATAGTCGGCGCCGACAAGTCGGTTGAACTTGTCGAAAGAGAAGTCGTATCGCCCCGAAGGAGCAATGGAGTGGCCCGACGGGCAGCCGTTGAAGAGCGGCGTGCGGCCGTCGTGGTAGTAGACAGCCTCATCCAAAAGAGTTTCCGAGACTTGCTCAGGGATAACTCCCGGGAAAACGGGAGTCAACGAAGTGTAGTACTGCGCGGAAAGGGGCAATGCCGGCTCTCCACCTCCGACGGCCTTTACGGGCTTGGTGACCTTGTGCGAAGTCAGCCAGCCGTGGCAGTCGTAGCCGAAGTCGGCGGTGACCTCGCCGGGGTATTTCACGGAGGCGAGCCGTCCGTCGGAGCCATAGGCGTACTCCAGTGCCGCCGTGCGCGCGCCTTCGGCGACGGCGCTGCGCACAAGGCGGCCGGCTGCATCGTACTCCCTTGCCGTAGTGCGGTTTATCGCGCGCCCCAGTGCGGGAGAATACGAATTTGTCTCTTCAAGTACATTGCCTTGCAGGTCGAAGCGGCGCTCGGTGCGTTCAGTGGCGTCGGGCCACACCGTAACGCGCGTGCATTCGCGCCCGAACCGGTCGTAGCCGAACACGTTGATTATGGTATCCGAGGCCATGTCGACCGAGCCGGACAAGAGACCTCGCAAGTAGTTGCCGCTCAGTGAGGTCTGCGCCGCCTTGGGATAAAGGCCCAGGAACCGGTGATTGTCGTAGTAGTCGACCCTCAGAAGCGCCTGCGGCGCGGACAATAGGGTGTGGCTGGCCTGATAGCCGCCCAATGGCCCGCTGCCCGTATATTCGACCGGACGGAAGGTCGCGTTCATCGAATCCAACTGAGCCGACGTGGCGGCCGCCAGATAATTGACGCACCGCCGGCCGGCGCGGTCATAAAGGAATAGTTCCCATTGGCCGGAGGCCATCGCGGGGGTGTTGCGCGCCATCAGCCGTCCCGCCGGGCTGTAACGGTAGCTGACCGTACCGGCACCCGGGGTATGCGCCGAAGCAAGCCGCCCGTATTTATCGTACTTGTATTCAAATGCTTTGTCGCGGAATTCCTGAGTGTAAGGCTGAGGTATACTCCCGGTGATATTGGGAGGAAGGACCGCGCGAAGCCGGCCGTAGTCGTCGTAGACATAGCGTGTAGTCAAAAACTCGCCGTCGCTGCCGGCCGAAGTCATTAACACGCGTCCGCCCATGTCGGTAAACTCGCGGGTAGTATAGCCATCCTCATCGACCGTCTCCCTAACCAGAAGCCGTCCGGCCGGATAGTTCCCCCTGTGGGTGAGCGTGCCGCTGCTGTTGACAATCAGATTGGGGCATGGATATTGACCGCCGGCGGTATTGGTGAATATTGAAGACCGGACGCTTTTGTCCGCTTGCTGCCAGAGCTGCCCGGCCTTGATGCTCTCAATCTCAACAGCGCGTGGAGATGCCTCGTAGGAAGTCAAGGTCCAGTCATATTCGCCCGGAGCATCCGAAAGGGGCCGGGAGACGGCGCTCGGCCTGCCCATACCGTCGTAGCGGGTATATGCGCTGATGCCGGTCGTTTTGTCCTCTTGGGCTACCTCGCGTCCCAATCCGTCGAAACGGGTTTCGGAGCTATGGACGCGTCCGTCGTCAAAGTGCAGATTGCTGACAACGGCATTGTCGCCCGCGCCCAGACGGTATGCGAACCGGGCCAACGCGGTTCCGCCCGAGCTTATACCGCTCAGTCGGTTTGCGCTGTCGTACGAATAATCGGTTTCAGTCCCCCACGGATTCCTGACAGACGAAACTCCGACAAGCTGTTTATGGGTGTATTGAGTCGTTATGCCGATATTGTCCTCAATGCCCGGGTCGCCGGCTGATATTCTGTCCTGCCCGTTGTCCGCGGACAACGCCAAGGTCGGCAGCCCCTCGGTAATCTTTTGGAGATATAGCCCGTTGCGGCTCCATTCGAATACCGTAGCAATGCCGTCGGCGTCTTCGATGGAAGTGGGCCGCCCGTGAGCGCCGTAGTTTACCCGTGCTGACAACAGCTCCGGGCCCGTTCCGTAGCAAGTTGCAGTGCGCGCAATTTTGAAACCGTTTTGACCTACGGGGCTGTAGCGCGCAGTCAGCGCAGTGCTTGCCGTGCCGTGGGAGAGCGTTTCCTTCAAAGGCAAACCGGGGGAATGTGCCGCGACCATCGCGAGGGAAGTATCATCCGTGCCTTCGACGGCATATTCAGTGGTCAAGGTCTCGCCGGTGCCGTCAGAGGTGGTTTTGACCGTGCTTTTAACCAAGCCCGTGCGGCCGACATAGCTGTAGCTCTCCGAGGTGGTGAAGTCGCCGGTGACGGTGTGCATCGTTGAGGACTTCCCGATAAGGCGCGCCACAGTGGGAACCACACCGTAGCTCCAAGGCTGGTAAATCTGGCCGTCGACTTTTTCACGAGACGAGGAACCCATATATTCAGCCTCATAAAAATCCGGACACGTGAAGTTGTCGCTTGCCTGAATTATAAGGCGTTGAATCATAGTGGAGCCGCTTACGCCGGACGTAGCCGCCGTATAGTCCCATCGTTCTGTCTGTACAGGCGCGTAGCTTCCGGGGGTACCTTCATAGACAGTTTTTCTGACCAGTCGTACGCCCGGGTCAAAGACTTTGTTAAGTCCCAGGTGTGTCCTCACGCCATAGTCGGTATAGATCTCATTCTGCTGGATGATATCCTTGTGGATATACTCTATTTTGCCCTCGGGATAGACCGCGGTCACCTTTCCGTACCATATCGGCGTCTGCCCGATGTCGTACCGCATATAGTTCGACTCGCCTGAAATGACAACCGAGCGCAGTTCGCCCATATCGTGGAATAAAGTGTTATAACCGCGAAGGGGGAGCATAGCCCGCGTGATACTTATGAAGGTAGCCATCGAGGGCACAGCGCGCACATGAATGCTGTCATAGTTGTAATTGACTTTCAGAGGTGTATCGCCATCGCTCATCGTGATACTTTTCACGCGCAGACCTCCGCCGTGGTCCAGCAGCGGATTGGTCTCGTCGGCAAGGTCGTGGGCCGTGCCTCCTCCGCTGCGCATCGGAGCGAAACGATGCACCTCGTATTCAAAGTCAACCGTTCCGCCGGTGGGATATACAACGCGCCGGAGCATATGGTCCTGCATCGCCACAGAATCCACGCTGCGGTCGGCATCACCGTATTCGAGCATTTGGCCGGCGTTGCTGTTCTCCTTGAAGCGTCGTATCTTTACCTTGGGCGTGAGCGAAGTGTTTTCCTTGCCGTTGTAGTAGCCCCACCAGTCCTGCGAGTGCTGCCGGAAACTCGTCCGGGGCCTTTGGATATAATCAAACGTAAAGTCGCCTGCGTCACTTAGACTCACGGACGACAAGCAGCTGTAGTCGTCGTAAGCCAAAGTTGCGGTTTTGACCACGGCGTCCTGAGTGTCCTTCACCTCAATTCTTTTAAGGAATGGGCTCCCGTTGTGAAAACTGTAGGTCAGCGCGACCTTGCCCCCCTCAAAAATCACGGACGAAGGCGTCAGCATATAAGGGCAGCCGGGATAGGCTGCGAAGTTTGCCGTTTCCGCGTTGTCGTAGGTCATTTCATCCTCGGCAATATTGGATCCGTCCCAAAGAATAGGATCCCACGAGTCGAAAAATGAAACTCCGGCAAGATACTGAGGCGAGCGCGTCACAGCCGGATTGGCCCAGCCTATCGTCGCGCTTTGGCCCGTAGGCGCCGTAATCTTTGCCAGCGGCCAGGCAGTGCGCACACTGCCGGGACTGCTGTAATTCACCGGCTGATATTCGCAAAGACCATAGAACGAATATTTTACTCCCAAGGGCGAATAAACGTCGATAGTGTCCAGATTTGCCGTTGACTCAACAGTATATTCTTGGTCAACGCCCCCAATGAACGTTGGATGACCCTCGGTACAGTCCAACATCCGCACTATCGTAGCCTCAGGAAGCGAGAACGTGAAAATATCGTGCTCGCTGTCGTGAGGCGAATAGTTGGGCGACTGTATGTTCGGCGACATCATACACTCATAACACCTGTAGCGGGTGTCTTGCTCAAGACCGGTCATAAAAGGAAACATCTCGTCCGGCCGACCCAACACAGTCCGAGTGGCCCGCAAAGCCGGCTGAAGAGTCCACCCATAACCCACCGGAGCCGGGTCGTCGGCAACCTTGATGCCGTTGCTGTGGTAGCGCAGCGTAAAAGGCACCGAAACATCGCCAACCGGTACATTGAAAAGCGGAATGGCAAAGTCGGCCGCGCCCGTCAGCAGCGACGGCTCAGGCAGCTGCACCTTTTGTATGGCGGCAGCTTCAGGATTCGGAGGAATAAGGTCGCGCGTCATGGGCGTGACAATCTGCTGGCCGACACCCTGCGCCCAGAGCATCATAAGCAAGACATATGCCAACCCGCGGCCCGTCATAGCGTTACGGCAATTTTACGTTCATAAACGCCCGGGTGCCTCATCTTCAGCACCACCAAAGTACGCCCTACCCGCACCGACGACAAGTCAATGGCCGCGACGGACGCCTCATTCGCACAGATATGAATCGGCGGCATCGCAGTGGAAAAACCGTCGACATCCACTACATTCACATCAATATCCGCGTCAAAGCCGCACGCAGGGATAGCCAGAACAAGACGCCCTTGCGACAAACTATAGCCAATCAGTCCAAGTAAATTTTCCGGAGCGAAATCGGCCTCATCATCGACCCGCTCAATCAGACCGAAATCGCAGCAGTACAACCGCCGGTCGCTCGACTTCAATACAGCCAAAGGCATCACAGAGCCCGGCTCAACCCAACGGTAAATCGTTTCAACAGCCCGAAATTCGTCGACTTCGTCACCCGCGACAACCTCAACCACATGACGGTGCAGGTCCGCCTTCAACGAATCGCCTCGGAAACAAATCGTGCCCGAATTGATAAAATCCGACTTCACCCAACCTCGCAGACTGAACGGCCGGTGGTCGGCGTCAAGACCCGAACCAGCGAAACCAACATCAAACGAAAACACGCCGCTACCACCCACCGGCACCCGCTCGTCAAGCAGGAAACGAGTGTGTCGTCCAACGTTGGCGCCAGCCCACAGCATCGAGTCGCCTTGGCAGAAAAACGCCGCGCAAGAGTCGTTGATACACTCGTAGAGCATCGGGCCCTCCGAACGCGCATAGTTGGAAGCGCCGTCGGCGAGCACACCCCATTCGCCGAAGTCCCAGACGGAAGCGGCCTCGATTTGGACGGTGGAAGGAGCGGAAAGAACGAAGGGCAGCGGCCGCACGACGGCCCAAGCACCCGCAGCGGTGCTCGCCAAGGCGAGTATGAACGCAAGCCGTCGCATAAGATTCAAGGTTAGTGATCCTCTGCCGGCAAATATAATTTTTTTTATCCAATTTGCAAAATTATTTCGTATTTTCTTTGTTTTATGCCCTTTTTATGCCGGGGGAGAATGCGAAGCGCGCCGGGGCGGGGCCTCGGCGCGCTTGCGGAAGGTTTATTGTGCGGGATGTCTTACTTTGTCAGGCACTCGCGGCACTTGGCGGATATTGCGGCCCAGTCGGCGGCGGCTATGGTCTCTTTGGGGAAGAGTTTGCTGCCCATGCCTACGCAGAAGGCTCCGGCCTTGAACCATGAGGTGAGGTTTTCCTGTGTGGGCTCTACGCCGCCGGTCACCATGATTCGTGTCCAGGGCATGGGGGCCATTACGCCTTTGACGAACTTGGGAGTGAGGACGTCGCCGGGGAAGGCTTTGACGACCTCGCACCCACATTCCTGGGCAGCCCCGATTTCGCTGACAGTGCCGCAGCCGGGGATGTAGGGCACGCCTCGGCGGTTGCACACCTTGGCGACTTCGGGGTTGAAGAGCGGGCCCACCACGAAGCAGGCGCCGAGCTGCATGTAGATTGCGGCGGTGCCGGGCTCGACGATGGAGCCTACGCCGACTGCCATGTCGGGGCAGTGCTCGGCGGCGTATTTAACCACCTTTTCGAAGACCTGGTGGGCGAAGTCGCCGCGGTTGGTGAACTCAAAGCAGCGCACGCCGCCGTCGTAGCAAGCCTTGACTACGGCGCAGGCTGTCTCGGCATCCTTATGATAGAAAACGGGCACAACGGGTGCCTCTGCCATCTTGGCCAGAACGGCCAGCTTGTCGAATTTTGCCATTTTGGGTGTGTTGATTTAGCGCTGTACGCGTCCGTTGGCGCTGCCGCCGGCCAGAGCCTCAACTTCGGCAGCAGAAACAAGGTTGAAGTCGCCGTTGATGGTTTGCTTGAGCGCGGAGGCTGCCACAGCGAACTCAAGAGCCTCGCCCTGGGTGGGTTTGGTGAGCAGACCATGGATGAGACCGCCGGAGAAGCTGTCGCCGCCGCCAACGCGGTCGATGATGGGGTTGATGTCGTAGCGTTTGCTCTCGTAGAACTCTTTGCCGTTGTAGATGAGGCCCTTCCAGCCGTTGTGGGTAGCCGAGAAAGACTCACGAAGGGTCGACACGACGTACTTGAAGCCGAATTCTTCGGCCATGGCCTTGAAGATGCCTTTATAGCCTTCGGCTGCGGTGTTGCCGGCCTCGACGTCGCCTTCGGGCTTGAAGCCCAGACAGAGCTCGGCGTCTTCCTCGTTGCCGATGCAGACGTCGACGTACTTCATCAGCGGACGCATGATGGACTGGGCCTTCTCCTTGGTCCACAGCTTTTTGCGGAAGTTGAGGTCGACGCTAACGGTCACGCCGTGACGCTTGGCGGCCTCGCAGGCCAGACGGGTGAGCTCGGCGGCCTTGTCGGAGATGGCGGGGGTGATGCCGCTCCAATGGAACCAGTCGGCACCTTCCATAATAGCGTCGAAGTCGAACTCGGAGGGGTCGGCCTCGGCGATGGCGGAGTGGGCGCGGTCGTAGATGACCTTTGAGGGACGCATCGAGGCGCCGGTCTCGCAGTAGTAGATGCCGACGCGGTCGCCGCCGCGAACAATGTTTTCGGTGTGAACGCCGTAGCGACGCAGGGCGTTGACGGCAGCCTGTCCGATTTCGTGTGCCGGAAGTTTGGACACGAAGTAAGCGTCGTGGCCGTAGTTGGCGCAGCTCACGGCCACGTTGGCCTCACCGCCGCCCCAGATAACGTCGAAAGAGTCGACCTGCACAAAGCGGTGGCAGCCCGCGGGCGACAGGCGCAGCATGATTTCGCCGAGGGTAACTATCTTAGACATAGTTGAATAGCTTGGTTATAGGGTTTTGATTATGTTTTATGCTGTAATGAACGCTCAGTTTTGGATAGACTTCATGAGCTTGACCGCATCGACATAGCGGGCTATGCCTTCGGCAACCTGCTTGGCGTCGTTCATGGCGTGGACAACGGTTGCGGGGCGGTTGGTGACGTCGCCGCCGGCAAAAACGCCCGGGCGCGTTGTCATGCCGTAGGGATTCTCGCGGGTGAGCACATAGCCGCGCTCGTCGACCTCGATACCGGAGGTTGTGCTGACGATTCGGGCTGCCGGAGCCGAGCCTACAGCGAGAATAACGCGGTCGGCCGGATAGACGGTGCGCTCGCCGCCGTGCTCGATGGTGACGCTCTTAAGGCGAGTGCCCTCGCCGCCCTCGATTTCGACTATCGACGACTCCCACAGGAAGCGCACGCCTTCTTCGACGGCCTCGTCGTACTCGGCGCGAAGGGCGCTCATATTCTCTATGGTGCGGTGGTAGACGATGCTGACCTCGGCGGCTCCCATGCGAAGGGCCGTGCGGGCCGCATCCATGGCCGTGTTGCCGCAACCAATCACGAAGACGTGGTCTCCCTGGCCGATAATGACCTCGTTGCGGGCTATATAGCCATGCTCGAAAAGGTTGACGCGGCGCAGGAAGCGGATGGCCTGGCGAACGCCCGGATGGTTGATGCCCGGAATCTGCAGGCGTTTGGGAACGCCCGTGCCCGTGCCCATGAAGATGGCGTCGAAGCCACGCTCGAAGAGGGTGTCGACGGTGATGTCGGCCCCGATAGTGGTGTTGAGGTGCAGAGGCACACCCAGATTCTCAATCTTGCGAATTTCGCGCCGAACGACCTCCTTAGGGAGGCGGTACTCGGGGATGCCGAAGGTGAGCACACCGCCGGCTTCCGGCTCCATTTCGAAAATCTCAACGGCAAAGCCCTGTCGCGACAGGTCGCCCGCTATGGTGAGGCCGGCGGGGCCGCTGCCGATCACGGCCACACGTCCGCGCGACTTCTCGGGGATGCCTTCGTGGCTGAGGCCGGCTTCGGCGTCGAAGTCGGCAACGAAGCGCTCGAGTTTGCCGATGTTGATGTGGGCGCCCTTTTTGTTGAGGATGCAGTTGCCCTCGCACTGGCGCTCATGGGCGCACACGCGGCCGCATACGGCCGGGAGGTTGCTACGCCCGTGGATGATGCGCATGGCGTTGCCAAGATTGCCCTTGGCCAGCTCGGCAATCCAGTCGGGAATGTCGTTGCTGATGGGGCAGCCCTTCTTGCACGAAGGCACTTTGCAGTGCAGGCAGCGTTGCGCCTCCTTGATGGCTTCAGCGAGGGTATAGCTTTCGTTTACTTCTTTAAAATCCATTGCTATTAGTCTGCCAAGGGGCAGAGTTTAGGTTTTGACGGCGCAAAATTGGCATTTTTTATTTGAAAATTCTGCGCCGTCGAGCCTTTTTATCGTGTTACTCGGAACCAGTCGATGTCCATCCAGCCTCGGTTCTTGCCGTCGGGCATGATGCTGAAGAAGCCTACTCGAGCGCCTATCCAGTGGCCTTCGCGGGCAGTGAATTCACCCGGGCAGGTGTGGAAACGGCGTCCGTCGGTGCTGTAGGAGAAAGTGCAGCGATAGTTGTCGCCGACTTTGACGCGCAGCCACAGGTCGATGTCGTAGCTTGCGCGGCCGCCTTCGCCGTTGACGCGCGTGGGGTCGAGCGTGGCGACGGTTGTGGCCGTTTCAGGCTTGTTTTTGTTGGCGCGCATACATTCCACCATCTTCACTACGAACTTGCTGCCGTCGAACTCGACAGCCAGTCGGGCATAATCCAGACCCATCACAATAAGACCGCTTTCCTGACCGGGCTGAGTGGCCGAGACGGTCACCTTGGCAGTGGCCGTGAAGGTTTCGTTGGGGAACTTCTGGGTGAGGATATTGGGAATCTGTCGCATATTGACGAAGTCCGCAACCGACTGGCCGTAGAGGCGGTAGTAGCCGTTCGGAGTGGCGAAGCCGAAGGGAAGCTGATAGTTGGCGAACCATTCCCACTGGCGTCCCAGCTCGGTGGTGTTGAATTCGTCGCTCTCCTGCGGAGTGTGGACTGTGGAGGTCGTCCCGGTATTGGGCTTGCGGAAGGTGGTCACGGGGGTGCCGCAGCCATCGCCGTCGGCATCAACACCAATCACGGGCCAGCCGTCGACCCACTGCATGGGCTGAAGATGGGCGACGCGGCCGAGAACGCCCTTGTCCTGAAAGTGGATGAACCAGTCTTCGCCCGTGGGAGTATCGACCCAGGCGCCCTGGTGAGGGCCGTTGGTGGGGCTGTCGCCCTGTGCCATTACCACGCGCTGTTCATAGGGCCCGTAAGGGTTGTCGGCCACCATGGCGACCTGCCAGCCCGTAGTGACGCTGCCGGCGGGGGCAAAAATCCAGTATTTGCCGTCGCGTTTGTAGAACTTGGGGCCTTCGATGGTGTGGTTGCCGTCCGGGAGACCGTCGTAGACGGCCACCGGCGTGCCGATGAGGCTCTTGCCGTCGGGAGCCATCTCCGTGACTGTAATCAGGGCGTTTAGGCCGCCGCGGCTACGCGCCCAGCCGTTTACCATATAAGCCTTGCCGTCCTCATCCCACAGAGGGCAGGTGTCGATGATCCCCTTTGCAGCGTGCACCAGCACCGGCTCTTCCCATTTGCCCAGGGGGTCGGAAGTCTTGACCATATATATTCCGCGGTCGGGATCTCCCCAGTAGATGTAGAACTCGCCGTTGTGGTAGCGGATGGCGGGCGCCCAGACGCCGTCACCGTGCTGAGCGAGGTTAAAATATTCCTCGGGCACGAGCTTTTCGGCGGCATGGTTCACAATGGTCCAGTTCACCAAATCTTTGGAGTGGAGAATGGGCAGTCCGGGAATGTTTGTGAAGCTCGATGCCGTCATCCAGTAGTCGTCGCCCACGCGGATGGCATCGGGGTCGGAGTAGTCGGCGTTGATGATAGGGTTGCGGTACTTGCCGTTTCCCAAGTCGGGTACCCACACCTGCGAGATGTAGTCGTCGGCAGCCGCCGTCATAGCGCCTAAGGCCAACGCTGCGGTTATGATAATGTTTTTGATAGCCATTTTTGCTGATTTATAAAGCGAAGGCGGAGAACGCGCTCCAGCGGTCTCCGCCTCCGCGGCTTAAAAGGTATTACTGAATCCAGCGGAGGTCGCCGGCCTGAGTGATGTAGGGCAGAGACTTGGTGTCCTTGATGGTGTAGTCACCGTTCTCAGGATCCTTGAAGAGGTCGGTTGCGGGAATGCCGAGCTCGGTTGCGCGGATTTTGGAGCCGCCCAGACGATAGTCGGTGGTGGTGTAGTTGTTGTCGAAGACGGTGCGGGTGCCCGAGCCGGTAGCCAGCAGCTCGCCCATGGGCGAAGCCACGATGACGTTGCGCACAGTCACGGTGGAGTGCTCGGTGTTGGAGACGTCGATGAGGCGGTTGTTGACGCAGAAGTCGTAGAAGGTAACGTTCTCAACCGTCAGCTCGATGGCAGTCGACGTTGTGCTGTGGTTGATGAGGTTGCCCCAGCCCCATGTTGCGTCGACCTGATTGCCGCCGCGGCTGAAGGTGGTGTTGCGGATGGTGATGGCATCGATTTGGTCGTAGGTGCCGATTTCGCCCTTGCCGGCCGAACCGAAGGCGAAGGTGCCGTAGGTGCTGCCCTGCCAGCCGCACTGGTCGAACCAGCAGTTGTCGATTTCGATGGCCTGGATGTGCTTGACGTTCGTCGACTGATGGCGCCAGAAACCGCGGTAGACGTTGCGGAACACGCAGTTGGTAAAGCTTACGTTCTCAATGTCGAAGGGATTGGAGCAGTTCATGAAGTACTGGTTCTGCGAGGCGTTGCGAATCTCCACGTTCTGGTAGGTCAGGGAGGAGATGTAAGCGCCGTTGTAGATGCTCCAGGTGCCGTTGATGACGAGCACGGGGCGGGTGCCTTCCTCGTCGCATACCAGAGTGAAGCCCTTCTTGATGGGGAAAGTGCTCAGAGTGTAGGTGGTTCCGGCGGGGAGCTCGTACCGGGTGCCTTCGGGAATGTCCGGGTCGTCGTTGTTGGCAAGGAGGATGTCGGAGAGGTTGTCGGTAATCTCAACCTGAATAACCTGTGCAGCCGGGCCGGTGGTGCGGAAGGTAACCTGATTGTAGGGCTTGTCGTACTTGCGAGGTTTGGAGGTGTCGTAGAGATTGACGGTGTAGAGGGTGGAGGCGGTCAGGCCGGACACCTTCATTTCGCCGCTCTGGCGCGACTCGGCGGGTATATAGCCCGTTACGGTCTGCAACTCGGGAGCCATCGTGGGCACCACGCTGAAGGAGTCGGCGGGGTTGTCGGAGTCGACAAGCCAGCGAATCACGGCGTCGTTGTCGTTGATTTCGGTCTTGCTCACGCCCTGCAGAATGTGGGCATAGTCCGGACGGGCTTCGGTGGTGAAGTCGGTGCGGGCCCACTGCGAGTTGTGCTCCTCGCTGTAGGCATTGGAGCGCACGCGGACGTAGTAGCGCGAAGCGTAGGGCAGATCCTCCAGGGTGATGAAGGGCTCGAACACTTCCTTCTCCATGAAGAGGCGCTGGTAGTAGTTGTCCTCAAAAATCTGCACGGTGTAGCTGCGGGCATCGTTGACCTGATACCACACCAGCGACATGTCGTTGTTGTTTTTCACCGTCACGGCGGGGTCCGTGGCGAAGCGGGGCTGGAAGAGGTCGCCGCGCCAGGTATACTGGTCGTCGGTGCAGGCAGCGGCGGCCACGGCCAGAGCAGCGCCGGCGCAGAGGGCTTTGAATATGTTGAGTTTCATAGCTTGTTCTTGGTTTTTGCTGATGAGAAGTTATGCGGCCGACGTTATTACTGGTAGCCGTACTGCTGCTGGATGGAACCGCGGTGGGCGGTGATAACCTCAACGGGGTAAGGCATCAGGTAGCGAACCGGGTCGGTGGGGCTCACGGTGGAGGCATTGTTGTAGTTGACGTAGCCGCGGAAGCTCCACTTCACGTCGTTGTGCACTTCCCATTCGTCGGTTTCCTTGTTGCGGTCCCACCACTGGTTGGCGTACTTCTGGATGTTCTTCCAGCCTTCCGAAGCGGGGTGTTCGCCGATGGCGTCGCCGTACTCCTTGAGGCCCTTGAACTCTATGATTGTGCGGGAGGGATCCTGCGGGTTGGGGAGCTCGCGCCAGTAGACCTGGTCTCGAACCTCGCCGAGCACGCCCTGACCCTGCGCACGTTTACCCCAGTCGGTGAAGGTGTTGTAGAGGTCGATGAGGGTCTGGCCGTAGAGGTTCCAACGAGCAAGGTCGTACTTGCGGACGCCTTCGCCGCCGAACTCCCATGCGCGCTCGTCGACGATAGCCTGGAAGAAGGCTTCCGGACTGTTGAGAGCGTCGACGTAGGCCTCTACGCACTCGGCCTGGTGCTCGGGAGCGAAAGCGCGGCGGCGTACGGTCTTGAGGGCTTCCTTAGCTTCGGAGGTAGGGCCGCTGAGCTCGTTGACAACCTCGGCGTACATCAGCAGCACGTCGGCATAGCGCATGCGGATGGAGTTGATGCCGGTGTTGTCGCCGTGGCCGGTCATCATGTTGCCCATATACATTTTGCTCCACTTGCCTACGTTCCAGCCCGATACGCAGCTTTTGCCCAGGGCGACGGTCTGGTTGAGGTCCTCGTCGTAGCTGTAGGGCACGCAGGTCATGTCAAGACGAAGGTCGCGCTGGTCGAAGGTGAAGGGATAGAGACCCGAGAAGGAGCAGTTGTTGCGACCCTGGCCGTAGTTGTGGGAGGGATGGTCTTCGTCGTAGCCGATGACCATACCGATGTTGTAGCCCAGCGAGCCGGAGTATTCCTTCAGCATGGGCACTTCGAAGATGACGTCGCCGTTGTCGAGCACGGTCCAGTTGCACTCGCCGCGCCAAAGGTCCTCGAAGCTTTCCAGAGCCAGACTGTGGCGGCCTTCGGAAATCACCTTGCCGAGATAGGTGCGGGCAATCTGATAGTAGTCGGTATAGTCGGCGGGGCGCTCCATAATGCCGGTTGCGCCGCCGGGGCGCAGGGAGTAGCCGCCGCGGTAGAGTGCGAGCTGGCCAATGAGCGCCTGGCAGTATTCGCGCGAAGCGCGCTCTACGCCGTCCTCCATCTGGGAGGCATATTTCATCATCGGCTCAACCTCGCGGAGGTCGTCGATGAGCTTGGCGTATATTTCGTCGCGGTTGGTAGTACCCTCGTTGTAGAGAGTCTCGGAGGCCTCGGTGGGCTCGGTGCGGAACACCACGTCGCCCCAGGTGCGGATCAGGTCGAGGTAGAGCATGGCGCGGATACATTTAACCTCGCCGTACATCTGCTGCATCTCCGTAGGGCCGTTCTCGCCGATTTCGGTCGAGAAGCCTGCTGCGGCTTCCATGTTCTGAAGGAAGTCGTTGCAGTAGTTGATGGCCTCGTAGGCGCTGTTCCAGGTGTTGCGGAGGCTGCCCCAGAGGGAGCGCACGTCGAAGCAGTGGGCCTCGTCGCCGTTGCCCGAAGTCGAAGTCTGGTTGCCGTTCGACTTCATTTCGACGTCGGTGTTGGTGTTGAAGGTGTAGGGCAGGGCGAGGCCGTAGAGGTTGCGGTTGGTGAGCTTGGAGTAGATGGAGCCCATCATGGCCTTGGTTTCAGTCTCGTCGCCAAATATTTCGTCGGTGGTGAACGACGACTCCGGGGTGGTGTCGAGGAAGTCCTCGCAGGAAGTGAAGGCCACACCTGCGCCGGCCAGCATCACCGCCGCTGTAATATGCTTGAAAAATCTTGTTTTCATGTCGATGTACTGGATAAGGGATTAGAAGGAGAGCTGAGCGCCGAAGGTGTATGTGCGGCTGCGGGGATAGAGGTTGTAGTCGATGTTGGGGGTCAGGCCCTGGCCGATGTTGACTTCGGGGTCGTAGCCCTTGTAGCCGGTGATGGTGAAGAGATTGTAGCCGGTGGCGTAGAGGCGCAGCTTGGTCATGCCCAGCGTCTTGAGCACCTTCTTGGGGAAGGTGTAGCCGATTGTGAGGGTCTGCAGGCGCAGGAAGGAGCCGTCTTCGACGCCGTAGGTGGAGATATAGCTCTTGGAGATGCCCGAGGGATTCCAGGTGGTGGCGTTGGTGTTGAAGGCTGCCCACTGCTCGGGGGTGCGGAACATGTCGTTGCCCATATTGTCGTAGCGGCGGTACATACCGACGAACTCCTGCGAGTAGTTGCGGTAGAGGTTGGTGTTGCTCGGGGCCATGGCCAGGTTGATCTTGTTGAGGTTGATCACGTCGAAGTCGGCCATGAAGTTGAAAAAGGCGTTAAGGTCGAAGCCTTTCCAGGTGGCGTTGATGCCGAAACCGCCCGAAATCTTCGGAGTTGTCTCACCGATGATTTTGCGGTCGTCGGCGGTGAGCAGATAGCGGTTGGGATCGTCCGGGTCGTCGTTTATTTTTGCAAACTTGGGCGAGCCGGGCTGCAGGTTGCCGCTCAGCAGGGAGCAGTCGACGATGCCGGGCTTGAGGGTGTAGGTGTTGGCAATCTTGTCGTAGTTGAAGTCCTCGACGCGGTAGAAGCCGTCGTTGACGTAGCCGTAGATGGTGCCCATGGTGGCGCCCACACGGTACCAGTAGACGTCGGCGTTTACGTCGACCTTTTCGGCCTCGGCGTAGAAAGCCTCTTCGTTGCCGGCGAGTTTGTCGATTTTGCCCTTGTTGAAGCCCAGGTTGAAGTTCACGCCCAGGGTCCAGTCGCGGTTCTCGACGATGTAGTAGTTGAGGTTGAGTTCGACACCCTTGTTGGAGGTCTGGCCAACGTTGGTGAGCATGGTGGTGAAGCCGGTGTCGCCCGGAATCTGGGTAGCCAGCAGAAGGTCTTTGGTAGTGTTCCAGTATGCCTCGATGCTACCGTTGATGCGCTCGTTGAGGAAGCCGAAGTCAATACCGATGTTTCGGGTAATGGTTGTCTCCCACTTCACCTTGCGGTTAACGGGGTATTTGAGGTTGAAATCGTAGTAGTAGTTCTGCTGCTCGCCCCAGCCGGGAGCCTTTGCGGTGTCGCCGAGCTTGTAGAGCTTCAGGTAGAGGTCGGAGTCGATGCGGTCGTTGCCGGCATGGCCGTAGGAGAAGCGCACCTTAAGGTTGCTCAGCCAGGTGTAGTCGCGCAGGAAGGACTCGTTGGAGGCGCGCCATGCCAGGGCGAAAGCGGGGAAGTAGCCCCAGCGGTTGCCGCGCGAGAACTTGGAGGAGCCGTCGGCGCGGAGGGTCACGGTGGCCAGGTAGCGGTCGGCCCAGGAGTAGTTGACGCGGCCGAAGAAGGAGAAGATGCGCGTCGGCGAGGGGGTCTCCGAGGTGTTGCTCAGCGGGGTGCCGAGGGCGAAGTTGTCGAAGGCCTTCTCAGCGTCGATGTTCTCGGGGAAGCGACCGATGTATACGCGGCTGTAGTGCGTGCCCTGGTGCTTCATTTCCTGACCGATCATGGTGTTGAAGGAGTGGTCTTCGCCGATGTTGAAGTTGTAGTTCAGCGTGTTGGTGAGCTGCCACTTTGTGCGGTGGTCTTCCTTCTCGGTCAGGTTGGGACCGTAGGTCTTGGAGGCGCTGTTGGAGTTGGCGGCGTTGAACTGACGGTCGTCCTGGTAGAATTTTTCCCAGGTGAACTCGTTGCGCAGTGTCATGCCGTTCATAATGGTCCAGTTGAGGGCGCCGCCGTTGTTGAGCAGCCAGGAGTAGCGGTTGCGGTAGTAGCGGGCATTGTTCTCAAGAGGATCGTAGTGGTAGAAGTCGACAAGGTCGTCGTCGTTGACAAGCTCATTGTTCTCCGGCACGGAGGTGAAGTCCTGCAGACCGTTGGTGGGCTGCTCCTGCAGCGAAGCCAGCAGGCCCACGCCCTCGGTGCCTCGTCCGGTGAGCGTCTTGTTCATATAGCGGGTGCGGTACTCAACGCTCAGGAACTTGAAGAGCTTCAGGTTGAGGTTGAGGTTGAGGTTGTTCTGAACCAGGCCGTTGTCGGGCATCACCGAAGGCTGGTCCTGATGCATGAAGCTGAACTTATACTTGACGTTCTCGGTGCCGCCGGTGATGGAGCCGTCGACGGCCCAGCTCACGGGGTGTGTTCCGAAAATCTTGTCCTGCCAGTCGTTGCCTTCGTAGCCCTGATAGATATAGGTCTCGTAGGCCTGGCCGAAGTAGTTCGCGAAGCCGTTGCGGGCCGAGGAGCCCTTGGGAGCGATTCGTTCGTAGTTTGCCCACACGAAGTCGTAGGGGCTCATCACGTCGATTTTGTTGGAGAGCTCTTTGGTCTGGACGTAGGCGTTGATGTTGATAGCCGCCTTGCCTTCGTTGGGTCGCTTGGTGGTTACGAGCACAACACCGTTGGCACCTCGGGCACCGTAGATTGCCGTCGAAGCGGCGTCTTTGAGCACCTGGATGTTGTCCACATCGGTAGCGGGAACGTCGTTGAGGGAGCCTTCGAAGCCGTCGATGAGCACCAGCGGCTCGTTGCTCTGGGTAATGGAGCCGCCGCCGCGTACTCGCACGGTCACTTCAGCGTCGGGCGAGCCGTCGGGGGTGGTCACCTGCACACCGGGCATGCGGCCGATGATGGCCTCGCCGACGTTGGCAACGGGCACTCGCTCGATAGTCGAAGCCTCCACCGACGACATAGCGCCGGTGAGGTTGCCTCGCTTCTGGACGCCGTAGCCGATGACCACCATTTCCTCCAGCATGTCGCTGGCGGCTTCCATCATGATTTCAATGCCGGAGGTGCGGCCGTCCAGGCGCACTTCCTTATCAAGGCAGCCCACATAGGTGACGAAGAGCACTGCCGTGGCCGGATTGACGTTGTTGAGGGTGAAATTGCCGTCGATGTCGGTGACAACGGCGTTGTTGGTGCCTTTGACGGTGACGGCGGCGCCGGGGAGCGGACCTTCGACGTCGAGCACCACACCCGTCACTGTGGCGGTCTGCGCAGCGGCCCCAAAAGCAACCGCCATCAGGCACAGAACCGTGAACATTCTGAATATAGCTTTCATGAAGATGAGAGTTTACAGGTTAAACTGGGTGAGGAGCTCGCTGTAGGTAGTAGCGGTCTCGGTCGGGGCGGGCACGCCGTAGTCCTTCATCTCGAAGCCCGAGGTGCGGAAGTTGCCCGAAGCGTCGACGGTGGGGTTGCCGGCAAACTTGAACCATGTGCCCATGCCGCTGACAGCACCCGACACGGTGTTGCCCTTCACGGTTACCGTCAGCGACGATGCCGACGAGCCGTCCAGATCGAAGTATGTGCAGTTGGTGCCGCGGCCGTCGATGAAGGTATTGTTCTCAACCACCACGCTGATAGCGCCCGGGGTCTTTGCCAGACCGGTCAGGATGCAGTTGCGGGTGCCGAAGTTACGGCCGTGGAAGAGGTTGCCGCTGAAGATGAAGTTGTTTACAGGAGCCACGCGGCGTGCCGGGAGGTTCCACAGGGCGTTGGTGGTGGTCATGTTGACGAAGCGGCAGCCCGTCATAGTCACCGTGCCGATGCTCTGAATGTTGTCCTTGCTGGTGGAGGAGTTCCAGATGATGCCGTTCCAACCGGTGATGTTGACGTTGGCGAAGGTAACGTCGCCGACGGCGAATTCCTCGTTGCGCAGGTTGAAGAGTCGGTCGCGCTGAGGTTTGAGGTTGAGGTTCTGGAAGCGTATGTGGTCGATGGAGCCGCTCATGGAGATGTTGTAGACCGTCAGAGTGGCGTAGTCCTGACCGAAGCCCGGAGTCTGACCCATGATGGTGAAGGGCTTGGTGGCGCCTTCCATAGCCTTGTCGGGCATAGTGTAGGAAGTGCCGGCCTTCAGGAAGATGCGGATTTCGTCGACAGCAGGGTCGGCCATCTGCTCCTTGAAGATGTCGCCAAGGCTCTGGCCGGGCTCAACATATGTATATCCGTCGGGCACTTCGACCTTCACGGAGGGGAATACATCGTTGTCGCGCCAGTTGAGCTGGCCGATGGTGACGGTGTAGTTCATGATCACGGGCTCGTCGGCGTTGTTGAGGTCGAAGGCGACCTCGGTGAGCTGGTTGGGGAGCACGGTGAAGCCGTCGGCGAATTCCTTGGTGCGGACAATATTGCTGTCGGCATCGAGGTATTCAAGGCGCACGGTGATTTTGTCGTTTTCGGAACCAATAAGATAGAGATCTTCGGTGTAGCCCACGCCGCCGCCCGAAGTTTCCTTGATTCGGGTCAGGGTGATGGGTTCGCCGGTTGCCGGAGCAGCCTGAGCCACGCTGTAGGCCTTTACGGGAGTAGTCACGAAGGCTCGCAGAATCGAGTAGCTCTTGTCGGCCTTGACGTCGTTGGCCTTGAGGCGGAAGTGGCCCGTGCGCGTCTTCAGCGCCAGGGTCAGCGGGTCGCCGGCGGAGTAGGACACCGGGTCGGAGATGGCAAAGGTCTGCTTTGCCGTGGAGTCCTGCTCGATGAGCTGCATATCCAGCGAGGTCGGAGGCGTCATCAGCACGCTCTGGTTGGTGGCCAGCACGCGGTAAGAGCCTTCCGGAAGGGAGAAGCGGTAGGAGGTGGAGTAGTTGCCGTAGAAGGAACCATCCTCATTATATATATAGAGGGGGAGGTTGGAGGTGCCGTAGTAGATGTTCCAGGGTTCGCCGTCGAGGGTCATGCTGAGCTCGCGGGTAATCTGGGTGGGATAAACCTCTTCCTCATTGCAGGCGGCCAGGGCCGAGCAAGCCAGAGCGGCGCACAGGGCGTATTGTATTGTCTTGTTCATGGCTCAGATTAGAAGGGTGATACTTGAATCTCGAAGGAAGCGGCACCGCGGCTCAGAGGCGAGGTCGAGGTCCAGGGAGTGGCCACGAAGTCGTTGGTCAGCACCGGCACTGTCATGGTGTAGCGGTTGTTGGCCGTGTAGTGCACGCCTGTCTCGAGGGCGCCGGCGGAGGTGTTGACCTGCTGCGCGCCTTTATAGAAGGTTATGTCGAGCATCGATTCTTCGGCCAGGGCGTTGGTGTCGAAGGTGATGAAGCTTGCCTTGTAGCCGGTGGCGGATGTGGCCTCGGCGGTGTAGGAGGCGGCGGTAGCAGCGCCGGTGTTCACCATATATGAATCGGCCGTGTTGCTGAAGGTAAGGCTCATGCGGTCGAAGAAGGACTGGGCGGCGAGTTCGGCCTCGGTTTCGGCCGGAGTGAAGTTCACTCGGGCCACCAGACGCTGCATAGCCAGCGAAACGGTCGATGTGCTCTTGTCGGAAGCAAAAGAAGTCACTGCGCCGAACCAAACTTCCTTCTCGGAAGAGGGGTCGAGGTGCAGTTGGGCCGTCTCCAGAAGGTCCTTTCCGGAAACGGAAGCAACGTTGGCAACGGCAAAGGTCTTGAAATTCTCGCCCAGGGGAAGGCTCAGAGAAACGGTGGCGTCGTCGACGCTGACCTCCTGCTCAAGATAGAGGGGGGCAGTCTTGCGGTCCACCTTGTAGACATAGACAGTGTAGCGGTCTACGCCGGCAGCGGCGAAGTCGTCCTTGGCCGCGCGGCTCATCACTATCTCCACCGTCTGCTCGGCGTCGCCTCCGGTAGCGGGTACCTGCGGGTCGTCGGCCTCGCCTTGGGAGCAAGAGGCCAGCAGAAGCAAGCCGGGCAGCAGAAGATTTGAAAGCTTTGTGCTCATTTTGAGATATAGATTTTAGGTATTTTGATTGATTGCAGTTAATAAGGATTGGTTTAATGGCGTATTGAGCTGCGAATCAAGCCTTTGTGCCGTCCGAGGAGGCGTCGGGACCGTCTGCGCGTGCTTTTTACAGTGCAAATTTTGCAAGTTTTCACAGTGCGGACGGGGCAAAAATTGCCGTTTAATGGTGGAAAATATTAATTTCTTTCTTTTCCGAATAGTATTCTCCCCGCCCGCGGCCACCTCGGAATGCTCAGGGCATAGAGCAAACGGAGTCGGCCGCACATTATTATATACAGTTGGTTAAAGTGCGTTTTTTACATTTGTTAATGTTCAAAAAGCAATCCCCCGAAGCTCCGGCGCACCCATCTCCGGTGCCCTTCGAACTTTTTTATGCTTTTTCACGCAAAAAAAATTGCCACTTTGATTTTTGTTGCTAACTTTGCCGTCGGAGACACCCGCGGGACAGCAACCCCGCCGCTCCCCCACAACTAACCCGCATAACCAGTAACCACAACATCTACCCGCGGCCCCGCGGCCGCAAAAACCAAAACACAGTCGTTATGGATATCAATCAAATCATGGCTTCCCTCGAAGCCAAGCATCCTGGCGAAAAAGAGTATCTCCAGGCAGTCAAGGAAGTTCTCCTCTGCGTTGAGGATGTCTACAACCGGCATCCCGAGTTCGAGCGCAACAAAATCATCGAGCGCATGGTCGAACCCGACCGCATCGTTACCTTCCGAGTTACCTGGATCGACGACAAAGGCGAAGTTCAGAACAACATCGGCTACCGCGTGCAGTTCAACAATGCCATCGGCCCGTACAAAGGCGGCATCCGCTTCCACGCTTCCGTCAACCTGAGCATCCTCAAGTTCCTCGGCTTCGAGCAGACCTTCAAAAACGCCCTCACAACCCTCCCCATGGGTGGCGCCAAGGGCGGTTCAGACTTCTCGCCCCGAGGCAAGAGCGACCGTGAAATCATGCGCTTCTGCCAGGCTTTCATTCTGGGCCTGTGGAAGAACCTCGGTCCCGACCGCGACGTGCCCGCCGGCGATATCGGCGTAGGCGGCCGCGAAGTCGGTTATATGTACGGCATGTACAAGCGCCTCGTAAACCAGCACGACGGCACCTTCACCGGCAAAGCCCTCGAATTCGGCGGCAGCCGCATCCGTCCGGAAGCCACCGGCTTCGGCGCCCTCTACTTCGTGGAGAACATGCTCGCCCAGCGCAACGACTCCATCAAGGGCAAGACCATAGCCATCTCCGGCTTCGGCAACGTGGCTTGGGGCGCTGCCCTCAAGGCAACCGAACTCGGCGCTAAGGTTGTCACCATCTCCGGCCCCGACGGCTATATCTACGACGAAGCCGGCCTGGATATGGAAAAAATCGACTACATGCTCGAACTCCGCGCCTCCGGCAACGACATCGTGGCTCCCTACGCCGAGAAATTCCCCGGCTCCGTGTTCTACGCCGGCCGCAAGCCCTGGGAGCAGAAAGTCAACATCGCTCTGCCCTGCGCCACCCAGAACGAGCTCAACGGCGACGACGCCAAAGCCCTCATCGCCAACGGCGTTGAGATGGTGGCCGAAGTCTCCAACATGGGCTGCACACCCGAAGCTATCGACGCCTTCATCGCTTCCCGCACAGTCTATGCTCCCGGCAAGGCAGTCAATGCAGGCGGCGTAGCAACCTCCGGCCTCGAAATGAGCCAGAACGCAATCCACCTCCAGTGGAGCGCAGAAGAAGTCGACCAGCGACTCCACACCATCATGACCGACATCCACAGCCAGTGCCTCGAGTACGGCGTGGAACCCGACGGCTACATCAACTACATGAAGGGCGCAAACATCGCCGGCTTCATGAAGGTGGCCAACGCAATGATGGGTCTGGGCGTCTGCTGATAACCCCCTGACCAAAAAACGCAGCGGCGTCGCTCCTTTCCGAGCGGCGCCGCTTGCATTACCGGCCCGCAGGCGAGCCGGGATTTGCCGACAGCACAGTTCTACTCTATCGTAATGCCTTCTTTGATGAGAGGTGTGAGGTTTACCGGAGGCAGAATAAAGCTGCCGAACGAGGTGCCCTCCGTACGGGAGAACATGATGCCGCGTGCCGTTCCGACCGTTTGCGATGCAACTTGCAGAAGAAGATCTCTGCTGAGCTCAATGCCTTTTTCTGATTGGCATTTATTCCAATCGTCCGGGTAGATGGAAAATTCGCAGATGGTTTCGAGGACAAGGAATTTATCGGAGCTGTGCGTAAAGGCGATTTTGAGATCCACGCCAAGCAGATGTGAGTCGGGGGCAACACGGAAACCGAATTCCACCTCGCATCTTATGTTCTCAGTTGGTGCGCTGTCGGCCAAAATGGCAAACTGCGGCACACTTATTTTAATCATTCTGAAGCGTGTCATCAGGCGCAATGTATGTTTAAATCAGAAAATGAGGTGTCATTTTCATTGCTTAGGATTTCGACACCTTTGTAATTCTCTCCTACCCGAACAAATTCGGCTGCTTTGGTTTGGAACGCTTTAAAGGCGAAATTCACTTTCTCGGAGGCGCAGACAATGGCCACCGGCTTGAATTCGATGGAGGGAATATAGCCGAATGCAAGAGCCAGCTCGACAAGCTTAGACAACTTGTGGTCGTAATCGCCGTTGAGAAGCTGGGAAACGTATCCTTTGCTGACACCAAGGTGTCCGGCGAGCTGCGTGCGGTTCATACCATGTTTCGACATGAACTCCTCCGCACAGTTAAAGAGGTCAATCTGGGTCTTGGCGGTCCAGTATTCCGGCGTGGTTACAATAGTTTCGCGGTTCATGCTATATGGTTTTGAAATCTTTGATTTTCTTTTTAAATGACTGGATGTCTTTCTTCTGGTTCGTCTTTAAGCCTCCGCAGACGACATAGACATCGGGCTTTTGCTTTATAACATAGATTCTCAAAATACCTTTTTTGAATTCAAACAGGTCGCTGCGCTCATCGGATTCTATATGTCTGAACTTTTCTTTCGGGAGCAATATTCGGTCGGAAAGCATTTCCATATACCTAACTATGGCGGCGAAGTCCTTTTTAAGCTGAGCGTTTGTTTCAATCTCTTTCATAAGCGAATCGACCATACACTCACCATCAATCAGTAATTTGAGGTAAGTGTATTGTTGGGAATTCCTTACATAGTCGAAGGGCTCAGTGGAAAATGAAGGCATCGAAGGCTGTATTTGCGGGCTGTGGGGGCAAAGTTACGACCTTTTAGTCATAAAAACAATTATTTCGCGCAAAAAGTTTAGTTTGAACTAAACTTTTTGCGCGAATGGCTGAAAAGAAAGCCCCCGCCGGGGAGGCGGAGGCTGTATGGGGCGCGGAGAGGGCGGAATCAGTCGATTTGGACAACCAGGTAGTTGGAGAGACTCCAGAACTTGGCGGGATTGGTGATGCGGAGCACCTTGTGGCCGTTGACGTTGTCGATGGTGTAGGAATCCTCGGGCTGGTTGGTGAGCACTTTGGCCTCGTTGGAGTTGAGGTCGATGGAGGGCAGGGTGCGCTTGTCGGCGCGGGTGAAGAATCCGGCGTTGAAATCGCCTTCCATAATCTTGGTGCGACGCAGGAAGCCGGTTTCGATGATGCGGTTCTCCTTGAGCTCGTTCTTGGTGCCGATGGCGTAGTAGCAGGTGTTGAGGTCGTTGGAGAGCTGGGTGGCTGCTATGCTGGTGGAGTCGAGCTCGGCGGTGACCAGAGTCACGGTCTGATGGAGGGAGTCGACAGTATTGTCGAGTTCGCCGATTTGTGTGCGAGCCTCGTCGAGGTTGGCGCGCAGCTGCGCGATTTCCTGAGTCTGGCCGTCGATCTGCTGACGCAGGGTGGCGACGGTGGTCTGGAGATTGCGGTTGTTGAGGTTGGAGCTGTTGAGGCGCTGCTCGAGTTCGTCGAGGCGTTCACGGCGCTGCTGCAGGGTCTGCTGAATGGCGGCGATGTCGGCGCGAATCTGCTCGCGCTGACCGGGAGTCTCGTTGCCACCCGACACGGTGAGTATGTTTTCGAGCTGCTTGATTTGGCTCATGTCGGACGATATTTCGTTGACAAGAGTGAGAAGCTGGTCGCGGTCGGCAACGGCATCGGCGAGTTCCTCGCGGGTTGCGGCAGCAACTTGAGCCTGATGTTCGGCTTCTTGCTCGGCTTCTTTGTTTTTGCAGGCGGGCAGCAGGGCTGCGCCGGCCAATAAGAGGATGAGTACTTTCTTCATGAGTGCATAAATTTTGAACGTGATGGCAATGTAACTATCAGTCCTCGTCGCTTTCGGCGGCATTGTCGTCGTCGCGGTACTTGTTGCGGTGGCGGCGTGGACCTTGGGCAGGCTGAGAGCCTCCGACTATTACAACAATCTCACCCCGCGTTTGGTTCCGGGAGAATTCTTCGGTGAGTTCTCCGAGGGTCCCGCGGTGTATTGTTTCATGAAGTTTTGATATCTCGCGGCACACGGCGGCCGGACGGTCGGCCCCGCAGGTGTCGGCGAGGTTGGCCAGAGTGCGGGCCAGGCGCACCGGCGACTCATATATTATGAAGGTCACCGGCAATGCAGCGAGTTCGGCCAAGCGCGAGGTGCGACCCTTCTTGACCGGCAGAAAGCCCTCAAAGAAAAAACGGTCGCAGGGTAGCCCGGAGCTCACCAGAGCGGGCACGAAGGCCGTGGCACCCGGCAGAGTCTCCACGGTGAGGCCGCGGCGCCGGCATTCGCGCGAGAGCATGAAGCCGGGATCGGAAATGCCCGGAGTGCCGGCATCGGACACCAGGGCGATGGTTTCGCCGCCCTCTATGCGGTTCAGCACCGGCTCAAGGGAGCGGTGCTCGTTGAATTTATGGTGGCTGGCCGTCGGGGTAGTGATTCCGAAGTGGCGCAGCAACACGCCGCTGGTGCGCGTGTCCTCGCAGAGCACCAGCGAAGCCGACTTCAGAGCCTCCACGGCGCGGGGAGTCATGTCGGCCAGATTGCCCACCGGCGTAGGCACTATGACAAGCTTGCCGCCGCCCATACTCAGCTGCGCGCGGGAAGATAGCGGGAAAGAATGGTCACGAAGCCTTCGACGGCCGGCTCCGACGGATCCCACATAAGGTCCTGAAAGAGGTATTCCTTGGCCTCGGTGAGGTCGGGCATGGCCGACAGCACTTTCACGGTCTGTGCAAAGTCCTCGGCATCGCCGCGGAAGAGCTGGCGGATGAACAGAAAGCGGTCGTTGACGGTGAAGGCGTGGCTAAGGTCGTGGGCAGCCGGGGTGCCTTCGCTGCGGAAGGTGGGTGCATCCATTTCCTCGGGTTCTTCGTCGGCTTCGACATCGGCAAACTCCTGCGGTTCGGCCGAAGGCATCTCGGCGGGTTCGTCGTCGGCCATCTCGAGGGGCGCTTCTTCGGTCTGAATGACGAACTGCACGTTGTCGTGGGGCTCCTCGGTGTCGGCGACCTCACATTCCTGCACCGGCGACATGTCGATGGCCGGATTCTCTTCCTCGACCTTTTCGGGGGCAGGCGAAGCGGCCGCGCAGGCTACTTCTACCGGCGGCATCGGCGGCGTAGGCGGAGCGGGAGGCTCGGGGATGGTAATAGAGCCTTTCGCAAGGTCTTCGAGAGGGTTTGAGGCGCCCTCGGCGAAGTAGGCTTCGAATTCCTTGCTCAGGGTGCGGAATTTATCTTCGGCCAGGGCGCGCACGGCAGGCGCCTTGCGGTCGCGGAGTACGCGTAGCAGCCCTTCAAGCTCAATGGTCTGGTTTATAAGGTTTTCAAGTTGCATATGCGATGAGGTGTCAGAGGAATAATCGTTCGAGGAGGCGCTCGGTGGCTTTGCGAACCTGCGCGCGCGGGCAAAAGAAGCCATTGACCATCACCACGATGACGTGCGTCGGACGGCCGTTGGCGTCGAGCTTGTAGCCGGCGTAGCACTGCACGCTGCTGACGCTGCCCGTTTTGAGAGCTATCTTGCCCTTGAGCGCCGACTTGGCCAGCATGCCCCGCATGGTGCCCTCACGGCCGGCCCGGGGAAAGAAGCCGGCGTAGGTTTCGGCCTGCGGAGAAGCGGCCATCCATTCGAGTACGTCGCCGATAAACTTGGCGCTCAGACGGTTGGCGCGAGTCAAGCCGCTGCCGTCGTTGATGATGGTGTAGCGCGGGTTGACGCCCCGGGTCGCCCACAGCTCTTTCTCGCGGTTTATGGCGTCCTTGCGGCGCCCGTCGGGAGCCAGACTGCGGAGCATGCCTTCGGCAAAAAGATTGTCGGAGCGAACCATCAGGCTGCGCATAATTTCGCCGAAGGGAGCCGACAGGTGGGTGTGGACCTCCGTTTCGGAGTCTGTGTCGGCGCTGGCGGTCGCCTCGCCCAGCGAGATGCCGGCGCGGTCGAGCTTGGCGCGCAGCTCGGCGCCGAAGACGGCAGCCGGGTCGGGCACGGTGGTGTTGACGGCCCACTCCGCGCTGCGGTTGCGGCTGAAAACCATCAGCCGGTCGCTGTAGACGCCGCGAACGAGGTCGTTGCCCGTGGTACTGCGCACCACCTCCATATCCAGGCCGGGAGCCGCGGGGCTTATACGGCCCGTGTTGGGGTAGACCGTCACGGTGTTGTCGCGCCAGTTGAAGCCGTAAAGGCCTGCGCCGTAAGGCCATGCCACGTCTTCAATCTCCCACTGCAGAATTGGTCCGGCGTCCTTGAGAGGCTCTTTGACAACGATGGTGCCCGAAATGGCGGTGATGCCCAGTCGCCTCAGCCCGGCAACTATGGAGTCGCAGAAACCCTTGCGGCTCTTGAAGTTATCGCTCTCCAGGGTGGGGTCGGCCACGCCGTGGACCACGATGTCGCCGCGCCAGCGCGCGCCGTCGCGGCTGCCGCGCAGCGCAACCCGCGTGCGGAAGCAGCCGTCCGAGCCCTCCAGCGAGAGTGCCGAAGCCGTGGTGACGGCCTTCATCACGCTGGCCGGTGTGAGGGCCATCTGGGCGTTGCGCTCGGCCAGTACGCGGCCCGTAGAGAGGTCCTTGATATAGATGCCGATGGATGTCGACTCCTCGCCGTCGATGCCAAGATTGACAGCCGACGAGGCGTATGCGCTGACCGTCACGGCAATAACGGTCAAGAAAGAGAATATGCGGGTAAGAGTGTTCATTTAAAAAACGAAATTAGCCATTTTTTTTGGATTGCCCCTCCTCTTACAAGCAAAAAAGCGAAAAAATTGTTTGGCCGCCCCAAATTTTATATTTTTGCACAATCAAAACCGCAGGCTTCATGTCGACTTTTACTCTTGAACGCTATACTCCCGGCGCTAAGGCCGAGTGGAACGCCGCCGTTGGGGCCGCACGCAACGGCACCTTCCTCTTCCGGCGTGAATATATGGACTACCACGCCAATCGCTTCGAGGACCGCTCGCTGCTGGTACGCGACCACCGAGGGCGCCTGGCCGCCCTCTTCGCCGCCGCAACCTCCCGTGGCGAAGAAACCGACGTCATCACCGCCCACCCCGGACTTACTTACGGAGGCCTTATTCTCCCGATGGAGACGCGTGGCGCCGATGTGCTCACCATACTGACCGACATTGTCGCCCACTATGCCGCTGAAGGTTTCCGTACACTGGTCTGCCGCCCCGTGCCCCATATTTACCATAGATTCCCCTGCGAGGAGGATATCTATGCCCTCTGGCGCCTTGGAGCTACTATGGACTGCTGCCAGCTTTCGGCCACCATCGAGAATCCGGACGGCGCCCCGAGCCGCTCCCAGAATACGAACAGGCTTATTGCCAAGGGTATTAAGGCCGGCGTTCAAGTGGTTGAGAGTCAGGACTACGCTGCATTTCATCGGATGCTGGTCGAGACCCTTGCCGAACGCCACAATGCTGCGCCGGTCCACTCTCTGGCCGAAATAGAACTCCTCGCTTCGCGATTTCCCGACAACATCCGCCTTTGGATGGCCGTCAACCCGGACGGGGTGCCGATGGCTGCCGTGATGATGTTCCTCACCGACACCTGCGCCCACACCCAGTACATCTGCTCGACCTCCCGAGGGCGAGAGTGCGGGGCGCTGCCGGTGCTTCTTTCGCGGCTCGCCGAGCTATACTCCGACCGCCGGTATTTCGACTTCGGCACCTCCAACGAAGACCACGGCCGCTTCCTCAATGAAGGCCTGCTGCGCCAGAAAAACGGATTCGGTGCTCGCGGAACTGTCTATCCCTCCTACCGTCTTGAAATAAAAACTGCTTCTGAAGCGTTATAAAAGAGTGAAATATCTTCTTGGCATATTGGCGGCGGCGCTATGCTGCGGCGCGGCATGGGGCCGCAACACTCAGACTGCGCCCACCCCTCCTCCGGTGCACCGCAACCCTTATCTGGGCTATAGCTGGCGCGTCGACGAAGAGGGCGACTCTGTCATTGTGTTCCACATGGCCGAGCTTACGGTCTTCCCGGAGATGCAGTTCGCCAACCGCTGCGAAGAGGAATTCTTCTGGCGCACCGTGCGCGACGTCAAGCTGACCCTCCCTTACGCCAAGCTGATTGCCGAGACCCTCATCGAGACCTACGAGTACATCGAAACCTTCCCAACCCAGCAGGAGCGCGAGCAGTACCTCAAGGAGATGGAACGCAGCCTCTTCGAGCAGTATAAGCCCGTGCTGCGCCGCTTCTCCAAGCGCCAGGCCAAGACGCTGATCAAACTCATCCAGCGGGAGACGCACCAGACCAGCTATCAGATAGTCCGGGCATTCCTTGGCTCTTTTCGAGCCACCTTTTGGCAAGGTTTTGGCCGTATGTTCGGCGTGAGTCTCAAGAGCGAATTCAAACCGGCGACGAACCGCGACGACGCCACCCTCGACCGCATTGCCCGCTGCGTGGAGCAGGGCACTCTCTGAATCTATGGAACCCGACGAGCTTCTTCGCCGAAAGTACGGTGCTTTTATGCTGCTGGAGCGTGGTCTGGCAGAGAATACCCGCTTGGCCTACAGCGCCGACATCGACAGCTTTCAGCAGTGGATGGCGTCACAAAATCTTTCGCTCACCGACGCCACTCCCGAGTTGCTCGCCGCTTTTATGGGCGAACTCCACGATTTGGGCGTCTGCCCTCGTACGCAGGCCCGCTGGGCCAGCGGTATTCGCTCGTTCTACAATTTTCTTACCCTCGACGGCATACTGCCGGAAAATCCCGCGCGCTTGCTCGACCGACCGGCCGCCGGCAAGCGTCTCCCCGAAGTGCTAAGCCTGCAGGAAATCGACGCTATGTGCACCGCGGCATCCCTCGACTCCGGCCCGCTGGGCGTGCGCAATAGAGCCATCATCGAAACTCTCTATGGCTCAGGCCTTCGCGTGAGCGAACTCTGCGGTTTGCAGCGACGGGCCGTAAATCTCAAGGAGTCCTTTCTGACCGTAACCGGCAAAGGCAGCAAGCAACGGATGGTGCCCATGTCGGAGGCTTCGGTGAACTGGATTGCCCTCTATCTCGACAGCCTCGACCGCAACGGCCCCCTTCCCAAACCCGGCAACGAAGGTTTTCTATTCCTTAACCGACGAGGGGCGGCTCTGACAAGGGTGATGGTGTTCTACATAGTCCGCGACCTCGCCGCTGCTGTCGGAATCACCAAAACCATTTCGCCCCATACCTTGCGCCACTCTTTCGCAACGCACCTGCTCGAAGGGGGTGCCAATCTGCGCGCAATACAGCAGATGCTCGGACACGAATCGCTGGCTACCACCGAAATATACCTCCACGTGGACTCAACGCGCCTGAGAACCGAAATACTCGAGCACCATCCACGCAATATGGCTCACTGACAGGGCGTTTTGCCCGTGAGTTCTATCACCTCGCAGTCGGTGGGGCGGCCGCCCTCTATGGTAAGTCGCACCAGGGTGCGCACCCGGTGCCAGCCCTGCTGGCCGGCCGCACCGGGGTTGATGTGGAGCACGCCCAGCTCGGGGTCGCGCATCACTTTGAGTATGTGGGAGTGGCCGTCGACCATAATGTCTATTGCATTCTCTTTGAGCAGCTTCTTCATGCCGGGCGACCACCGGCCGGGATAGCCTCCGATGTGGGTAAGCAGCACGCGTGCACCCCCGGCCTCGAAGATGTCGAGCTCCGGGCAGCGGCGACGCACCGTACCGGTGTCGACGTTGCCGCACACGGCATGCACCGGCGCAATCTCGGCAAGTTCCTCCACGATGGTGTAGTCGCCGATGTCGCCGGCATGCCATATTTGATCGCAGCCGGCAAAGTACTCGGCATAGCGCGGGTCGCGGTAGCCGTGGGTATCGGAGAGTATTCCGACCTTCATCACTTGTACTGGTCGGCGGTGGCGCGGATGGCGGCGAACATGCGCTCGTCGGCCTCAGTAAGCTCAATGCCTCGTCGCGCCATCATGCGGCGGGCCATATCCAGGAAGGGAGCCAAAGGCACATCGGTGAAGCCGCTCGAAGAGCCGCCGTCGCTGAACGAAGCCACGAAAGCGCGGGGGAAGCCCGCCTGGTGGATATTGACGCCCACGCCAATCACCGTGGCGGTGTTGAACATTGTGTTGATGCCCGCCTTGGAGTGGTCGCCCATGATGAGTCCGCAGAATTGCAGGCCGGTGGGCACGAAGCGGCGCGCCGGGTAGCTCCAGAGCTTGATTTGGGTATAGTTGTTCTTGAGGTTGGAGGCTACGCAGCCTGCGCCGAGGTTGCACCACTCGCCGATGACGGCGTTGCCCAAAAAGCCGTCGTGCGCCTTGTTGGAGTAGCCCTGCATCACCACGTTGTTGAGCTCGCCGCCTACCTTGCAGTAGGGTCCGAGGATGGTTGCGCCGTAGATTTTGGCACCCATATTGACCACGGCGTGGGGGCAAAGGGCCACCGGGCCGCGCATAAGCGCCCCTTCCATCACCTCGGCGTCGCGCCCTATGTAGATTGGGCCGGCGGTGACGTTGAACACCGCACATTCGGCCTTTGCGCCCGGTTCAAGAAAGACCAGGGCCGGGTCGCCGACCACTGTGTTGGTCGGGCTGAGCGGCTCCGAGACGCGCCCGGCGGTGATTCGGTGGAAATCTTCGGCGACGGCTCGGGTTGCGCCTAAGAAGAGGTCGTAGGGGCGGCCTACGCGGCGTACTTCGCCGTGGTAGCGCACCGCGACCTTCTCGCCGTCGCCGGAGCGGTAAGCGATGCGCTTGCCATCGGCATCGGAAAGCTCGGCGCCCGGAGCCAGCGCCGAGATGGCGTCGGCGAGTTCCGGCGTGCCTACAACCTCGCTGCATATGCTGAGGGCGTCAGCCATCGGAGGGCAGGGGAATTTTTCGGTGAGGTAGTCGCGGCACACCCCGTAGCCGTAGTTGCCCGGCAGCAGCTGCTGCCAACGCTCGGCAAGGGTGCAGATTCCGGCGCGCAGGGCCGACACAGGACGGGTGTACGTCAACGGGAGGAGGTTCTCGAATACCTCCGGGCTGTCTACGAGTATGATGTTGCGGTTCATTCTGGTTATTTTGGCACAAAATTAGTAATTTTGCAGCAAATTAGTGTACACAGCAATGAAATTCACCCCAACCGAAATAGAAGGCGTTCTGATTATCGACACCTTGCGCCACGGCGACTCCCGAGGATACTTCTGCGAGACTTTTCGCAAAAACGAGCTCGAAAAGGCCCTGGGATATGCTGTCGACTGGGTGCAGGACAATGAATCGCGCTCGGCCCGGGGTGTGGTCCGCGGCATGCATTGGCAGGCCGGCGAGGCCGCCCAGGCCAAGTTGGTGAGAGTGGTGGCAGGGCGTATTATCGACGTGGTGCTCGACCTGAGACCCCATTCGCCGTCGTTCGGACGGCACATTGCCGTGGAGCTTTCGGCCGAAAACGGGCGTCAGCTCTTTATGCCGCGTGGCTGCGCGCACGGGTTTGCTGTGTTGGAAGAGGCTGTGTTTCAGTATAAAGTCGACAATTACTGGGCGCCGGATGCCGAGCGCGGCCTCAATCCTTACGACCCGTCATTGGCCATAGAATGGCCTTTCGGAGCCGATGAGGCCATCCTGTCGGCCAAAGACAGCTCCTCGCCAAACCTTCACGCTCTTGGTATCTCGCCGGCGATACCGGCTCCGAAGAGCGCAAAATCGTAGACCACAGGGTCTTCCGGATTCATCTTTCGCAGTGTGGCTGTCAGCTCTTCGACGGCCTTCCGGTCGTTCGACCGCCTTTGGAGCAGTCCGAGCGCCCGAGCTGTAGAGGCGCTGTGCACATCGAGCGGGATATAAAGCTGCGAGGGTTTCAGTGCCTGCCAGCAGCCGATGTCTACGATGCCGTCGTTGCGTACAAGCCAGCGCAGCGCCATGTTAAGACGCTTTAGGGCGGTATGGGCCACGTCGGCCGGCAGGCAGCGCGAACCTTCCTCGACCGGTACTCCGGCATTGGCTTCGGCAAGCGCCTTGCGCAGCTCCTGCGCTATAATCCACGCCGGGGCTTCTGAATTGGGCGCTCCTATATTCACGGCGAAATTCTCCAAAGTTCCGAAGCGCCGGTAGACCTCGCGCAGGCCACGAAGCCAGTAGCGAAGATGGCGCCCGAAAAAAGTGCGGTGTATATTGGCGTCGGAAATGCTCTCGATGTCGCCATGAAGCACAAAATCAAGCGGTTGATGTTCCAGTAGAGCGTGCAGCCGCTCCGCGTTTTTCAAAATCATCGGGCGACGGCCCCACGCAATAGTCGAAGTCAGCAGCGACGAAATTTCAATATCGCCCTGAGCACTGAAACTGCGCGGAAAGCCCACCGGGTCATCGTCGGCAAATTCCGGAACATTATATTTTGCGACCAAATCGTCGAGAAAAGCCTTCATATCATGAAATTGAAAAAAATGGGTGAATTATCAATTATCAATTATCAATTATCAATTATCAATTATCAATTATCAATTATCAATTATCAATTATCAATTATCAATTATAAAAAAAGAGCGCCGGAAGCAATGCAACCGACGCTGATTTAGGGTGCCCAGTGGGATTCGAACCCACGACCTTCGGAACCACAATCCGACGCTCTAACCAGCTGAACTATGGGCACCATTTGTAAAGGCACTGCAAAATTACAGCTTTTGGCCGAAACCACCAAATATTTTCAGCAAATTTTAAAAATTTCTTTGCGCACTAATCTGCAATGCGCTGAAAATTAGTTAATTGAGTGAGGAATTATTTGAGGAGGGCGTCGAGGCGGGCGCGGGCTATGCCGAGGCGTTCGGCGGTGCGGGCGTCGGCTTTGGCTTCGGAGGGACGGAACAGGAGCTTGTTGAGCCATGCGCGGCAGTAGTAGAGCTCGCCTTGGTCGGGAAATTTTTCCATTCCTTCGCCTATTGTCTCGGAGGCCTCGGAGAGCTTGTCGTCAGCAAGGTAGCAGCTTGCCAGGGCGGCGTAGAACTCCGGTTCGGGCTCTTCGGCAACGAGCTGGCGGTAGTATGGCACGGCCTGGGCGTGGCGACCCGTCATCGAGTAGAGAGTGGAGAGGGCGCGGGCGGTGCGGAGGTCGGTCGGCAGGCTGTCGCGCAGGGCGGCGAAGTCGGTCTCCGCTGTGGCCAGATCGGCGTCGTAGAGGGCCAGCATACCTCGGTAGAAGCGGGCGTCCATATTGAGGCTGTCGACCTCCAGAAGCCGCGAATAGGCGGTGCGGGCCTCGTCGTCGCGCCCCATGGTCAGAAGTAGTCGCGCGCGGTTAGCCATCACGGTTCGCATGGCAGGAGCAAGCTCCAGGGCGCGGTCGAGGGTTTCCAGAGCGAGGGCCTCGCGGCCGGAATAGGCGTAGACCATGCCGAGATTGCTCAGCAGCAGAGCATTGTCGGGACAATCGGGGCAAACGGATAGGGCGTCGAGCAGGCGCGCGGCGGCTGCTTCGTAGTCGCCGTCGGCGATGGCGCGGTCGGCCTCGCCGACAAGCAGAAAACGCGGATTTTCTTCGTCGGTAGGCGGCGTAGGCACCGGCACGGGCCGTTCGGCAAGTGCGGTCAGGCACACTGCGGCGGCAAATATGGAGAGAAGTCGCTTCATGGCCTATTTTTTCTGCTTGGCGGGTTCGGGTGCGAAGCGGTTGGGATACTCAAGCTTCACTTTGGGGTGTGTCAGTGCCCAAATAATCATCAGAGCGCCCGCCAGGATGAAGGGCACCGAGAGCCATTGGCCCATGTTGAGCGTCATAGTGGCTTCGAAGGCCTCCTGGTCATTTTTGATGAACTCGATAAGGAAGCGGGAACCGAAAGTCACCAGGAAGAATACGCCGAAGAGAAGTCCGGGGCGCTCGCCGGCATTTTTCTTCCAGTAGAGCCACATCATAAAGGCAAACAGTGCGAAGTAGCACAACGCCTCGTAGATTTGGGTGGGATGGCAGGCCAGAGGGGCGAACTCATTGACCCACTGCGGGTCGCGTAGAAAGTGGAAGCCCCAGGGCAGGGTGGTGGGCACACCGTAGATTTCGGAGTTCATCAGGTTTCCGATGCGGATCAGGCCACCGACCAGGGCGATGGCAACCGTAAGACGGTCGAAAGTCCACAGCGGGTTGCGCTTGGTAACGAAAATGGAGAAAAGAATCACGGCCAACACAATGGCGATGGCTCCGCCGTGGCTGGCGAGACCGCCGTGCCAGGTGGCCAGTATCTCCCAGGGATGCTGCGAGTAGTAGTCCCAGGCGTAGAAGAAAACGTGGCCCAGGCGTGCGCCGACTATGGTGGCCACGCCTACGTAGAGCAGAAGGATGCCGAGCCATTTTTCGGGTGCGCCCTCGCGTTTGAACATCTTGGCCACTATGTTGAAGCCCAGCCAGAAGCCGACAGCAAACATCAGGCCGTACCAGCGTACGGTCACGAAGCTGTCGATGATTACCGGGTTGGCGTTCCAGTCAATGAAAAGTGATAGCACGATTGGTTTGCGGTTGTGTTATGGTTGGTTGGTTTTGTTGTTTGCGAAATATTCGGATGTCAGTTTGCGCACGCGACCGCTCAGCAGCAGCACGGCAATCATGGTCGGAATGGCCATCAGGGCGTAGAAGAGGTCGCAGGCGGCCACGGCGGCGTTGATGGGCACCACGGCGAATACTATCAGTGAGCCTAAGAAGACATAGGCGTAGAGGCGTCCGCGCTTGGTGCCGAAGAGGTAGCTGGCGCAGGTGGTACCGTAGAAACTGTAGGAGAACATACTGCTCATTGCGAAACATACCACCACGAAGAGCAGCAGGTAGTGGCCGTAGGGTATGCCGCGCCCGAAGGCCGTCATCGCTATCGAAAGACCCTGTATTCCCTCCGAACTGCCCACTTCGGGCACGCACAGCAGGATGGCCAGCGCCGTGAGGGTGCACACAAGGCCGCTGTCGATGCTCGGGCCGAGCATGGCCACAAGGCCCTCGCGCACCGGCTCGGTATTGCGCGAGGCCCCGTGCATAAGGGAGGCCGTGCCGATGCCGGCGTCGTTGACAAGGGCGGCTCGGCGAGCGCCTATGATGGCTATGCCGGCAAGGGCGCCCAGTCCCGCCTGGAGGTTGAAGGCTTCGGAGAAGATGCGGCCGAAGACGGCGGGCACGTCGGCAATATGCGTTATGATGATGTAGAGCACCATCAGGAAGTATAGGCCTACCATGAAGGGCACCATTACCGTTGCCACGCGCGCTATGCGCTTGATGCCTCCCAGAATCACTACGGCGACAACGGCAGCTATGGCGATGCCGAAAAGCAGACGCAGGGTGGCGCCGTTGTCGAGCCCTACGGCCGTGCCGACCCCGGTGAGGAAGTCGGAAGACGCGACGCCTTCGGGAGTGGTGAGGCTGCTTATGAAGGCTTCGGTGAGCTGGTTGGCGTTCATAATGCAAAGCGTGCCGAACATGCCGGCCACGGCGAAGAACTTGGCCAGTGGGGTCCATTTTGGCCCGAGTCCGCGAGTGATGATATGCATCGGGCCGCCCTGGGGGTTGCCCTGGTCGTCCTTGCCTTTGTACATAATTGCCAGAACACCTTCATGATATTTTGTCGCCATGCCCACCAAAGCGCTCACCCACATCCAGAAGATGGCCCCCGGGCCGCCCATGACCAAGGCTATGGCCACGCCGGCGATGTTGCCCAGCCCGACGGTGGCGGCTACCACGGATGCCAGCGCCTGCACCGACGAAATCTGGCCGCTGGCGCTGCTGCCGGACCCCGCCGACTTGCGGCGCAGTTCGGCCACAGCGTGGGGCAGCCGGCGCAGACTCACCGCGCCCGACGATATGAACAGGAAGAGGCCACCCCCGATGAGAAGAAAAAACAGGGGGTAGCCGCACAGCACCTCGGAGGCGCTTTCGAGAAGTTGTTCGAGTTTATGTAGCATCAATGTGAACGGTTTTAAACGATATAATAACCGTTGCACCGCAATTGTTCATACTGAGGCCTCAGATTTCGGCAGCCTGCATTTCGGCTTCCTCAGTCTGTTCGCTCACCACGTTGGGCAGCTCAAGTCCGAGGTTCTGACGGCGGTCGATGCTCTTGAGAATCAAGCCGATGATGAGAGCGGCCAGACCGAGGCAGGCCAGCATGACAAGAGGCCAGGTGTAGTTGTAGCTCACCGAGGCAACCTCCTGGCTCATAGTGCGGTCGGCGACGGCCTGCGCTATTTCGGGGTTTGTGGCGTCGAGCACATTGCCGATGAGGATTGGGAACAGCCACAGGCCGATGTTCTGAATCCAGAAAATCAGGGCGTAGGCAGAGCCGATAATCTTGGAGTCCACCAACTTGGGCACGCTGGGCCAGAGGGAGGCCGGAACAAGCGAGAAGGAGGCGCCCAGAACGAGGATGGTGGCGTAGGCTATCACCACACCGCCCACGGGGCTGCCCTTGAAGAGCGGGAGCACGAAAGCGAAGGTGAGGTGGCACGCTATCAGCAGCAGAGCGCCGAAGACGAGCATAGTGGCCGCTTTGCCTTTGTGGTCAACGTAGTGGCCCAAAATGGGAGTGATACCCACGGCCAGAAGGGGCAGCACGGCGAAGATGGTGGAGGCCGACTGGCGCATGTAGCCCATGTAGCAGAAGGTTACAAGGAAGACCATAGCCACGGTCAGGCATACGCTCTTGGTGACTTTATTCTTGCTGAAGTTGAAGGCGAAGGCCGAGGCTGCCACAACAAGCATGATGACATACTGCACCACGGTGACGGTGTCGCCGCCCCAGAAAGATTCGGGGTCGACGGCTGTGA
This sequence comes from uncultured Porphyromonadaceae bacterium, assembly GCA_900541865.1. Lineage (GTDB taxonomy): Bacteria > Bacteroidota > Bacteroidia > Bacteroidales > Muribaculaceae > CAG-873. The sequence goes on from UQLO01000024.1 coordinate 43,039, forward strand.
AGGTGAGGTTGCACTGCAGCATGTTGACGGCATACTTCTGGAAGGGGAAGATGGCCGAGTAGTAGAGCACGCACAGCAGAGCAACCAGCCAGAAGCCGGTGCTGGTGAGGATTTTGCCCAGGTCGCTGATGCGGAAGGGGTCGTCCTTCTCCTCTTCGGCGCCCGTTTGGGCGTCGAGCTTGCGGTCCATAAAGAAGTAAACCACGAACATCATAAGCGCAATCATCAGCAGCACAACGCCGAAGGCTACCGAGCGGCTTACCTGGACGTCGCCCCCGAGGTTGGCGAAAACGGGCGAGAAAATCATACAGGTGGCCACACCCAGACGTGCAAGCGCCATTTCGGAACCCATGGCTAAGGCCATTTCGCGGCCCTTGAACCACTTGACGATGCCACGGCTCACGGTTATGCCGGCCATTTCGACACCGCAGCCGAAAATCATGAAGCCCACGGCGGAGAACTTGGCCGAAGCCGGCATACCTTCGTAGAAGGGAGAGATGCCCAGCTCGTCGAAGCCCGGTATGTAGTTGAGATGTTCGTCGAACCACACCTTCAGTCCCGACTCGGCAAACATATCGGTCAGGGCATACCAGTTGATGGTGGCGCCCACGAGCATGACGGCGCCCGAGAGAATGGCCGTGAAGCGCACGCCCATTTTATCAAGGATGATTCCGGCGAAAATAAGGAAGAAGATGAAAACGTTCAGGAACGTTTCGGAACCCTGCATGGTGCCGAAGGCCTTGGAGTCCCAGCCGTTGTGCGACTGCAGGAGGTCTTTGATCGGCGACAGGATATCCATAAAGATATAGGAGCAGAACATAGCCAGCGCCAGAAGGGCCAACGCAGTCCAGCGCGCCCAGGCTTTGTCGTTCAGTGCCACTGCGGGTTGTTTCATGATTGGTTTGATTAATAGCTTGTTAGAATAGTAATGCACCCCCGTTGCTGCCAAAAAGGAAGGCCGAGGCTTGCTTTGAAAATACAAAATTAGCAAAAAAGCGCGTATTGCGCGCTCTTTTGCCAAAAAAACATACCCGCGGCAGGCGATTGGGGCCTGCGGGGATATGGGGTACGGATGTAGAGCGATATGGGAATATGGAGCGGGGATTTCAAATCCCCGCTGCTTGGCCGGTGCTAACTTTTTGCAAAGGAAGAAAATAGCTTTTGCCGCCCGGCTGGGATTGCAAATCCCAGCTCTATAACCTCCGTGACCCCTCCGTACCGCGAGCGGGGCGCGCCAACGTATGGACCGAGGGCTTCAGCCCTCGCCCCATCCCGTAGGGATTCCCGGATATCTAAACTATTGAGAGAGAACCGCGTAGCGGTTCAAGAAGGTAGCCCGGGGTGACAACCCCGGGATAGATCAACATCTTGAGAATCAGCGACCCCACTAGGGGTCAAACCCCCGCGAAAGTGTTCGGGCGAAACCCTCGGCCATACGTTGCGGGCCCTTTCGCGGCTTGCGAGCTGGAAGCTCGCCCTCCCTGGGCCCCTCGCAATTTATCTTCCATTCCCTTCCCGAAACCCTCGGGCCATACGTTGCGGGCCCTTTCGCGGCTTGCGAGCTGGAAGCTCGCCCTCCTTGGGCCCCTCGCAATTTATCTTCCATTCCCTTCCCGAAACCCTCGGGCCATACGTTGCGGGCCCTTTCGCGGGTTGCGAGCTGGAAGCTCGCCCTCCTTGGGCGCGGGTTATTCCTGGGCTTTTTTGAGTTTGAAGCCGATGTAGAGGCCGTCGTAGCTGTTGAGCAGGCTGGAGAGGGTGCTCAGGGCCGTGTTGTTGACTGCACCGGCCACTTTGTTGAGGATGTTGATCAGGCGGGTGGCGTCGAAGGTGAGGTTGAGGGTTTTTCCGGCCTTGGTGGCGTTTGCGGTCACTTTGCCGAGGCTGACGCGACCGAAAGCGCTGAAATTGAAGATGAGTTGGTCGTTCTCGTCTTTTTCCACCTTGCCTTTAAGCTGCACCAGCCCGAGTTTGAGGGTAAAGTTGTGGTCGGCGTCGACCTCCAGAGAAGTGCGGTTGAAGCCAAGGCGGCGGTAGTGTGGTTCGAGCTGGTCTTCGATAGCCGTTGCGGCTGCTGCGCCACCGATGTTCTGGAAGGCGTTGTCGGTTTTGAAGCTGACAGCCGGCGAGGTGTAGTTCCAGGATCCGACGAGGTCGTCGATGGTGAAGTTGTTGTTGGCTATGGTGTTGTTGATAAATGAGCCGATGGTGCCGAGTACGCCGTTGTCGCCGTCGGTCGATTCGCCTGTGTTGCCCCGGTTGCCCAGAGCGTTGCCGAGTTGGCCGAGGATGTCGCGCGGTGCTTCGGAGGCATAAGATGCCGAGAAGGCAGCCGCGAGGATGAGAGCGAGAGCTATGTGTCTTAGTTTCATGCGGTGTGATGGTAGGTCAGTTGGCCTGATTGGTTTCTGTCATACATTCCTTGTCGTTGGGCCCTATTTCCTGATCGACCTGCTGCCAGATGGAGTTGTTCGACTTGAATTCGGGTACGATGTGCTTCATCTCGGCCACGATGTCGTGGCTTGCGCCGGCATGTACCAGGTTTTCGAGGCGCGCAAGGTGCTGGCATACATCTTCGTAGGCATATGTTCGCACTCGGGCAATCATAATCTTCTTGTGGTGCGTAGGCAGGGTGTGCTCTTTCTCGTTGAGGAGTTCCTCGTAGAGCTTTTCGCCGGGTCGGAGGCCGGTTTCTACGATTTCGATATCCTTGCCGACCTGCAGGCCGGAGAGCGAAATCATACGCACGGCCAAATCCCATATTTTGACGGGCTGACCCATGTCGAAGAAAAATATTTCGCCGCCGTTGCCCATGCATCCGGCTTCGAGTACCAGAGAGCAGGCCTCCGGGATGGTCATGAAGTAGCGGATGATGTTGCGGTGGGTAATGGTCACCGGTCCGCCCTGCTCAATCTGCTTGCGGAACAGCGGAATCACGGAGCCATTGGAGCCCAGCACGTTGCCGAAGCGAGTGGTGATGAAGCGTATGGAGGGTCGGTCGGACTTGCCGCGAAGGTGGAAGAAGAGACTCTGAACGTAGATTTCGGCTATGCGCTTGGATGCGCCCATTACGTTGGTGGGGTTGACGGCCTTGTCGGTCGAAACCATCACGAACTTCTCGACGCCGTATTTCACCGAGAGGTCGGCTATATTTTTGGTGCCGAACACGTTGGTGAGCACAGCTTCCGGCGGGTTGCGTTCCATCATGGGCACGTGCTTGTAGGCGGCGGCGTGGAATACGTATCGGGGATGATATTTCTGGAAGGCGTGCTCCATGCGCTCGCGGTTGGCGACGTCGCCTATGAAGAGGTGGATTTTGATGTTGGGGTAGTTGGCCTCCATCTCGAGCTGCATGTCGTGCATGGGCGTTTCGGCCTGGTCGAGGAGCACGATGTCGGCAGCGCCCATCTGGGCCACCTGGCGCACTATTTCGCTGCCTATGGAGCCGGCGGCGCCGGTTATCATCACCGTTTCGTTGCGTATTACGCTGCGGATGGCCTGATTTTCTGTTTTGATGGGTTCGCGGCCCAGTAGGTCTTCGATGCGGATGTCGTGTACGTGGGTCGACAGTGCCGGCATCGTTTTGCTGTTTAGGTCGAACTCCTCAATCTGGTTGAGCATGAGGAGCTTGATGTTGTTGCGCAGGAATACGTCGGCAATGCCGTCGCGCATAATTTCCATCTGTGTGGAGAGGAAGAGAAGGGTGTTGCTCTTGTAGAAGCGGAATATTTCGGCTATGTCTTCTTCCTTGTAGGTCACAATCGGAATACCGTTGACGGAGTTGTCGGGCGACTTGGAATTGAGGCTCAGCAGGGCCACGGGGTCAAACTGGCCTTCGAACTCGCTCTTGAGGGCCGAGGCCAGGAAGAAGGAGTTGATGGCGGAGCCGAGCACGATTACGCGCTTCTTGCGGTTTGCCACGCCGCTCATTGCAATGTAGAAATACTTGATAGAGAGGCGCATGAGCAGCATGAGCGCAAAGGCCATCATGCCGATGTTGAAGATGTTCCAGAAGCTGAAATAGAATTCACCCCAGACAAAGTATCCTATCAGAGAAAACAGGCAAAGCACCGCCGAGGCCAAAACCACCAGTAGGACAAGGCGGTAGGTATCCTCAATCACCGAAAGGCGCAGAATGTACTTGCTGGTGCCCAATGCGCGCGACAGAAGCGCGTAGGTGGCAAACACGATGAGCCATCGGGCAATGGGCTCTGCAAAAAAGCCCTGGCCGGCCTCAATGTGGTACCCGAAGGCAAAGGTGCATATGCAGGAAATTGCTATCAGCACAAGATCGGCTACATAGACCATCCATTTAGGTGAGGGCTTTTCTATGAAGCTCTGAATCAAGGATGAATTGGCAAGTAATTCTACAAATTTCCGTTTCATTGAGCAAAAGAAGTGGGTTTGGTGCTTTAATTGGTCGGATGTTTCTTGTTCACACTTTCAACCGCAAAGTTACACAATATTCCTCAAACTGCAAAGAATTTGGCACCTTTGTTTGTCGACCTTATGGTATTTAGGAGGGGTAAGGGGTTGATATTCAGCAATGTGCGTGTAAATATAAACCCGGAGAGCTTCGGCAATTTTTACCGCCGAGGCTTCTCCGGGCTAATCAAATTGTCAGAAATACCTTACTGCACGACCACTTTGGAAGTTCCGGCCGGCGTGCGGTGAATGTAGAGTCCGGCTTCGGTGGGTTGTGCGGGAAGTGCGATGCCTTCGATTGTGAACCAGGCGTCGTCGCCGGCGGGAATGGCTTCGACGACGGGGGTGGAAATACCGCTCGGATCGGAGGTGTAGAGCAGTTCAACGGCCGGAAATTCAATATGTCCGGTTGCGTTCTTGCCGTCGGCGATGCTCACGCTGAGGTAGGAGAAAGTCATTGGCCAGCAGGCGAAATCGGCCAGGTCGGCATAGTCGGCAAAGTTAACGATGGCGGTGGTGGGACCATCGGCGCTGAACTCGGTGACAGGCACAACCACGGCCTGCGAGGAGTTGTCGAATTTGAAGGCTACCGAAACCTGCGAGGGCAACGTGGCGGCGTTCTGCATCACGATGCGCATGGCGTCCGGGCGGCCATAGATGGTTTTGGCGTTGTTGAGAGTGATCTTGGGGTTTCGGGGGTTGGAACCCATTTTGTAGTCGAGCACGAAACCTTTTTCGAAGGGGCTCACGGTGAGCTCGCCGACACCCGTTTTCTTTACCGACCAAGCCGATGCATCTTCTTCGAAGGGTACAGCCGCTGCCGGGGCACGCTGCACGACGACGGTCAGGCTGACGCTTTCGTCGCCTCGGCGACCCGTGACGGTGCAGGTGCCGTCGCCAATGGGCGTAACCACGCCCCCGGTGTCGATGGTAGCCACGGCCAGATCGCTGCTCTCCCATGCGTAAACCTGAGGATTGACGGGCACCTTGATGCCACGCACCTCGGCTTCGAGCTCAACGGTATAGGTCGTAACGCCGTCCAGGAGCACGCTTGTGCGCTTGGTCTGTGTGGGAGTCGGGGTGAGGTAGACGGGAATCGAACACCCCGTTTTGCCTTCGGCGCTCACGGTTAGCACGCCGTGGGTGGTGCCGTTGGCGAAGAAGGTTTTGCCGTTGTTGATGATTTCGCCGGCACCGTCGGTGACGGTGAGGGTATAGTCCTTATAGTCAGTGTCGACGAGGATGCCGGCAGCGTTGAAGGCGAAGATGCGCGGGGTGTAGAGGCCCATTTCGGGGGAGTCGAAGCGCCAGTCGGAGAACTCGAGGCGCGTAATGGAGGTGTCGGTGGCGTCGCCGTTGTAGACGGCGAAGATACCGTTGCCCACGGAGCGCTCGTTGCCGTCGGAAGTGTTGTTGCGCACGCCCAGGGCAGCCGTGTAGAGCGTCGAGGAGCCGCCGCCGTCGAGGTTTACGGCTTCGTAGGCTCCGGCGCGCAGCATCAGGTCGCCGAGCATGCCCGTTGTGACGCCCTTGGAGGCGCCGCGACCGTCGACAACCATCATGATTATGGTGTTGCCGTCCTCGGAGATGCCTATGCCGGTGCGGGGATGGCGGTCGCTGGCATCGCCGCGCTCAGCCTCGCTCTGCAGGTTGACGCCACCTCCGACGTTCTTGGGGTTGCCGCTGACGATTTCGGTGGGTATAATGGTTTGGCCCTCGGGGGTTTCGATGGTCTGCACCACCGAGACGCGGTCGCCCGTGTGGAGGGCGTTGATGAACCCCGTGGCCGAGCCGCGAGCCATCAGCACGGCGCCGTCGTCGCCCTCGGGGATGCGGAGGTCGCCGGTGGAGGTGGGTTCGGTGATGACTTCAAACTCCATGGTTCCCGAGGTTTGGAATGTGGAGCCTTCTACCAGGCGCACGCCGACCTCGGCGCATGAGCCGGCATAGCCACCCTGGCACGGTGAGGTCCAGCCGCGGTGGTTGTAGAGCGTAACGGCGTTGTTGGGCGCATCGTTGTTGACGGCGCGCAGGGGCACGCTTTCGCCTGCGGCATTGGTAACGAAGCCGTTGTGCCAGCTCAGACGGCACACGCGCGCTATGTTCTCGGCGTCGATGGAGAACTGGTATCCCGAGCCGCTGCTGCGGTACACTTCGCCCTGTACGGCGGCCGAGTATGTGGGCGTGCCCACCAGGCTGACGCCGTCGGTGCTGGTGCCCGACGTATAGTAGAAGTCGCCGTTGGTGCCGGCGAAGTAGAGGGTGTTTTCGTTGGAGTTGTTCTGAGCCATCTTCGAGGTCTGCGACGTGCCGTGGGTATGGCCGCCGGGGCAGACAACATGCATGCTGACGCCCGGTGTGCTGCGGTCGACGGTGAGGTAGAAGATATCCAGCGGATAGCGCCCCGTAAGGTGCAGTTGGGTCTGCGTGGTGCCCGGGCCGACGGTGGCGTGGAAGATGGTGTCGATGGTGAGGTCCTCATCGCCCAGATGGATGGTGGGTTTCTCGGCCATGGCGGTGGCGGCCATGGCGCTCAGACAAAGGAGTAATAGTTGTTTTTTCATGTTGCGATTTTGGGTGTCAGTATATTTGCAGCGTTGGTTTTTCGCTTTGGGGCAAAGTTAGCAATTATTATTTGTCCCCCAACACTAGTGTCTCTTAAAAAATGTTAATCGAATTCAAGGTCGAGCGTTGGGTGGCAATTTGTCACTTCTGCTTGCTC
>UQLO01000025.1 GCA_900541865.1 uncultured Porphyromonadaceae bacterium
TAATTGATGATAGTTCATGAGCAAAACAAAATTAGTTAATCTCTGGGAGACTTCGGTCTCCTTTTTTTTGTTTTGCCAGTTTTTTTTCGCCATTCGCTCTTGGGGGCGGTTTAGGCCGCCCCCGCCGCTCGGGCACCCCCCTCCAGAAGGAGAGAGGGGGCTTTTCGTCGATACAGATTCCACCTCAAATTTTGCACTTCGATTTGGAATCTGCAGCCGCAACTTCGAAGGCGCTCCCGAGCCGAAAAAACAGCGGGGCGACGACATTCGCTGCCGGCGCCCCGCACTCAATTTAGGATTAGAAATGTTATTTTATCAGGATTTTAACCGCACCGGCCGGGGTGGCAACGATGTGGACGCCGGGGGCGAGCACGGTGGTCGCTCCTGCCGGCAAGGTGTGCTCGAGGATGCCCTGCAGGGAGTAGACGCGCAGCTCGGCGTTTGCGCACAGTGCGCGTCCGGCGAGCGAGAAGGCTTCGGAGGCAGCCTCAGGAGTGCGGATGCCCGAGCCGGCAGCTCCGAAGACGAGTCGGATGTCGGGGCGCTGCTTGTCGGCGGAATAGCCGAAGTTGGCGTCCGGGTCGAAAGGCTCGTAGTCGACGTTGTTGGAGTGCGATGCAAAGCGAGTGGCGTAGATATCTCTGTCGTAGCAGTAGGAGCCGCAGAAGGTAACGCCCATATTGTCCGTGGGCGACATTTCCTTGTGGATGGTCAGCACAACGTTCTTACCCTCGAAGGCGTAGAGGCCTGTCAGAGGTATGTCGAGCGAAGCAGAGCCGGCGGCGACATCAACAGTGCCGTAGAACACCTCCGTCTGAGCGCTTGCCGGAATGGAGCCGTCCTTGAGGTCCGTCAGCTCCGTAGAACCGGCCCAAACATGCACCGGGACGGCCGAATACGAAGTCGTGCAGGCATAGTACGGGAAGGAGAGCGCGCGCAGCTCGCTGCCCTGCTCCACCGTGAGGTCGCTTGCCGGAAGGATAATCTGGAAGATGGACTCCATGCTCATGAACGAAATGGGGATGACGTACATCTGGCTTGTGGGACTCTGGAAGAGCTCCACAAAGGAAGTGCCCTCGGGATAAACGCTTTGAGCCACGGCCGCGCTGACATTGTTATCCAGCTTGGTGTCGGCGGCGTAGACAATGCGGGCACTCATAGCATGGTCGCCGGCAGCTGCGTGGGCATATTCGATGGTGAGCTCATCGGAAGCGCGCGGCGCAATGTCCGGCCCGGCAAGTTCGGCAACTTTGACGTCGCCGTCGAGAAGCTCTACGGTATATCCCGATGCCGTTTCGCGGCCTTTGTTGGTAACGGCCAGGGAGTACTCGTCCTTGGCGCCGGCAACGGCAAAAGCGGGAGCCTGGAAAACGCCGGCGGCAAGGTCATGCTCAAGGAGGCGCTCGGCGCGCACCTTGGCCGACCAACCCTTGTCGCTCTCGATGATGTCGGAGTAGAAAAGGAAGGTCAGCGAGCCGTCCGGAGCCGACGACTCTATGTGGCTCATCTCCTGAGTGACGCTTGTAGAAGCAAATTTGCCGATGAGGTTGGCATCCTCGGTGCCGGTGCCGTTGTAGACGCTCAGATAGTCGCCGTAGGTGTCGACACTGAAGTCCGAAAATTCAACCGTGGCGTAGCAGTTATCCTCCGCGGGAGTCACCGTGAGCACATATCGCCGCTGGTTGTAGTAGTTGCCGTTGGGGCCGCCCTCGTCGTAGAAACTGTAGTCCTTCTCGGGCGTGATGGTTTCGACACCGTCGCACATCACAATCCAGTCGGCCGGCTTGACCATCACATTTTCTATCAGAGCGGGTTCGCCGTCGCCCTCGGCGCTGAGCGCCGTCACGGTGTAGGAGTAGCTGCCGAAGTTGGTGCGGTCCTCGTAGGAGAGGCAATCGGCGCCGACGGTGGCCAGTGTCGTCGAGCCGCGCTTGATGCGGTAGCCCGTGATATCCTCCGGTTCGAAGAGGCCGCCGGAAGCGCCCTGAGTGGGGGCTTCCCAGCTGAGTATTGCCGAGCCGTCGCCGGGTGTGGCCGTGAGATTGCCCACAGCGGCGGGGCGGTCTTTGCCCACATGTACGCGAAGAGTGTAATAGTCGACGCCGCCGCGGCCCGCGCTGTTGAAGGGCACCACGCGGTACTCGTAGTCGCCCGGGGTCAGACTGCCGTCGACGTAGCTGTCGTCAGCGCCCAGATTGGCTGAAGTGCGGCTCAGAGTAGCCACTTCCTGCCCGTCGCGCTCGATGGCCACGCCGTCGAAGCCCGCAATGGCGGCGCCGTTGGCGCCTTCGGTCGGGTTTGTCCAGGTCAGAGTCACAGCGTCAGCGCCGCCCTGCCCCTTCAGAGCCTGCACGCGGTCCGGAGCGCCCTCGGCCACGTTGATGTAGGGCACAAATAGCGAGGCCATACTCGAGGCGCCGTTGGGTCCGATGGCGCCCAGGTCGGTGGCTGCGCCGGTAGTGGTGTCGATGGTGTAGAGATGATAGTCCAGATTGTTCACCCAGTAGAGCGTGCCGGTGGAGTAGTCGAAGCCCATAGTCTGGTCGAAGCCTACCGAATAGCCCAGTTCGCCGACCGTGGTGAGCGTGCCGTCCTTGGCGGCTTTGTAGAAGTTGCCGTTGGTGCTCACCACATATAGCGTGCCGTCGAGGCCGGCCGCAATGGCCACCAGATAAACCTCATTGCCATTATCCTTGGCCTTGCCCAGCAGGGTGCTTTCGCCGGTCTGCGGATTATACTCCACCAGCCATTGGTTGCCGGTGCGAATGCCGTAGATTTTGTCGCTTGAATAGTCGTAGGTGAGGTCTATCACCTTCGAGCCGCCCTTGCATACCAAAGTTCGCTCGCCGGTGGTCATATCGATTTCGTAGAGGCCGTCGACCGACGACTGGGTGCCCTTCACAATCACCTGGCCGAACCAGCGGTAATTGCAGTAGAAGCCGCCGTAGACAACGCCGTCCTCCGAATTGTCGGCAATCTGCACCGTCTGCGAGGGATTCTCCGACGATATTGTTATGGGACCGCGGAATGGCGTTTCCGGACCCATCTCCCAGGCCTGATAACCATAGATTGTCTTGGCCGACACTTCGGCCGGAGCGCCGACCGCAAGCAGCGCTCCCACACAAAGCGTTATAAGTTTTTTCATTCGGTTAGTATTTTGTTAATAATTGTGTTCGGGTATCATTTGGGGTTGGGGGAAATGACACCGGCAAAATTAACAAAAACTATCCATATTGCGAAATTTATTTTTCATTTTGACGCTAATCGCGCCTACAGCATATCACAAAGGCTATCAGCCAGGTCACCGACTCAGCACTTCTGCCACTTCGGCGGCATACTGGCGCCCCACCGGGATGACCACACCTCCGGCGAGCACGACTTCGCGACGTGTGTATGACTCCACGCACGACCGCGCCACTATGAACGAGCGGTGCACCCTCAAAAAGGCTTCGGCGGGCAGCTGCGCGCCTATGTTCTTGAGCAGCATGCGCGTGATGGTGCACACGCCGTCGAGGCGGAAAATCTTCACGTAGCCCTCCATAGCCTCTATGTACTTTATGCCCGACAGAGGGATGGCCACATTGCTGTACTCCTGCTTGACCACCAGCGTGCGAGCCGTCTGCGGCCTCGACTCCACCTCGCGCCGGCGCCTTACGGCCTTGCCGACGGCCGTACGGAAGCGGTCGTAGGAAAATGGCTTGTGGAGGTAGTCGACGGCGTCGAGTTCGAACCCCGCCGGAGCATAATCCAGATAGGCTGTGGTGAAAATCAGGCAAGTGCCCTCCGGCAGGCGTCTGGCAATGTCGATGCCGCTGATATTGCCCATCTCGATGTCGAGAAAGACAACGTCGGGGCGCTCGCGCTCTATGGCTGCCAGGCCCGCTATGGGGTCCGAGAAGGTCTGCAGGCGCAGGCCGCCCATGCGTTGGGCAAAGGCCGCGGTTATTTCGAGTGCCAGCGGTTCGTCGTCGATGGCGATGCAGTTGAGGATGTCAGTCGTCATGGCTTTGCAGGTCTATTTCGAGTTCGACAATATAGAGGTCTCCGCGGCGCCCCGCCTCCAGAGTGTGCCGCTCCGGAAAGAGGGCGTTGAGGCGCGAACGCGTATTCTCCAGCCCGACCGGCACGTCCGAGGCGAAGGTGTCGCGGTGGCGCATCACGGCATTCGAGGTCGAGAAACTCAGCCGGCCCGCGCTCTCGCGCACACTGATTGAAATCAGGCAGGGCTCGGTGGCCGAGGCGCCGTACTTGAAAGCGTTTTCGACAAAAGTGAGCATCAGCATAGGCGGTATGCGCACGGCAGGATCGTCGACGCTTTCCTCCCAGTCCAGTCGCGTGTTGCCGTTGAGGCGAATCATCTGGAGGTCGACGTAGTTGCGGATATAGTCTAACTCCTGCCCCAGCTCGACAGTCTCCTGATTGACGGTAACATAGCTGTAGCGCAGCAGCTCGCTGAATTTGATGAAGGCGTTTTCGGCCTTGTCCGAAGTACCTATCACCAGCGAGTAGAGCGTATTGAGCGTGTTGAAGAGGAAATGCGGGCTTATCTGCGCCTTGAACATGGCGAGTTCGGCCTTGTCGCGCTGTGCCTCTATGCGACGCTTCAGAAGCTGCTGCTCGTAGAGCTCGCCCACAAAGGCCACCGCCAGCCCGTAGCCCACAACGAGTGCGAACATCAGCCATAGCGTCATGGCCACCCCGAAGTCGCGCATACGCGTCTGGTACTGGCTCATGGCCGGTGTGACGAATTCGATTTCCGGAAGCGGATAGCAACTCAGCAGCCAGTTAAGGCCCACAAGTATTATGGCCAGCAGAACAAGACGACGGTAGCGCCTACGCATCACCAGCCCGGGAACGCCCGAACGAACCACAGCGAAGTAGCAGCCGTACATAAAGGCGCACGACAGCCCGAAAAAGAGCGGCCACTGCGCCGGCCAATAGCGCGCCGGGCCCAACAGCACCAGCGCCGGCATCAGAACGACGCAGAAGAAGAGGTCCGGCACGAAGCGAGGGCGCCGCCGCAGTTTTTGTATGGCTGTCTGTAGCTTCACAATGCAAAATTAGCAACACCGCACCGAATGTGCAACAGCGCGCCGTGACGTCCGTTGACACTTTCGTGTCGTTCATTAATTTTTTTGCGTACATATTTAAAAAATATTTATATTTGCATTGTCAAAATCAAAGGAGCGCACGATGAGAAAGTCTGCCGTCATATTTTGCATAGCTCTCGCAGCGGCCGCCTGCACGCGGCAGGCTCCGTCGCAGCAGGCGTCGTCGCTGATGGAGGCTTCGCGGCAGGAGCTGGCCGACGCCGTAAAGGAGCGCGACGAGCTCCTTGCCGTGGTTCGCGAAATTTCGGCAAGCATGGACCAGATTCGCCACATTGAGAATGTGATGACGGTCGCCGGCGCCCGCTCCCGCGAAAATCCCGACCAGCGCACTCGCGTGCTTGCCGACGTCGAAGCCATCCGGCGCACTCTGCGTCAGCGCGCACTCCGGCTCGACAGTCTGGAGACCGCCCTGAGCGCGTCGGCGATGTACACCGAAGAACTCAGCTCCACCGTCGAAGCCATCCGCAGCCAGCTCAACTACCAAAGCGCCGTTATCGACGACCTTGGCCGACAGCTCGCACAGGCCGGCGTGCGAATCGACGACCTCACCACTCAAGTCGACTCCCTCAACCAGACAGTCGATTCGGTCAACACCGAACTCGACGTTGCCCATCAGGCCGCCATCCGGCTCGAAAACGAAATAAACACCTGCTACTATATAGCAGCCCCGAAGAACGAGCTTCGCCGCGCAAACATACTCCAAACCGGATTCCTGCGCAAAAGCCGACTCATGCGCGACGACTTCGACCGCGCCAGCTTCGTCATCGCCGACAAGCGCTCCCTCAACGTTATCCACGTAAATTCAGACAAAGCACGGATATTAAGCACTCACCCGGAAGGCTCCTACTCCGTTTCAGACAGCGTCAGTCTCAAAACAATTACCATACTCCGGCCGGAGGTGTTCTGGAGTCTGACCAATTATCTGGTGGTTCAAACGGACTGACCCCAGATAGCCGGATGAGTCCGGGCCGGACACGCAGACGATGCGCGTCCGGCCCTAAAATTGCAAAAAGCTTTCATTTACACTTTTGCGGCGTCTATTGACAACCACTTGGCGGCTTGCGCTCAAGTGGTTAATTTTGTTGCAAATTCATTACGATGCTACTCAAAACCTCTCATATTCTCACTTTTCTTGCCGCCACTGCCGCAGCTGTCGCCGAGCCGGCGCCGTATCTTAACGAACCCGACACCGCCCTGCTCGACGAGGTTGTCGTGGTCGGCTACGCCAGCCAGCGCAAGGTAGACCTCACCGGCGCCGTGGCCACCGTCAAGGCCGCCGCTCTTCAGGACCGGCCGCTGGCCAACGTGACCAACGCCCTGGCCGGCGTGGCGCCCGGTCTGACCGTGACAAACTCCGGAGGTGGCACCCCCGGCTACGAGGGCCACACCCTGATCGTGCGCGGCCTCGGAACCTTCAACAACGCCTCGCCTCTGGTGGTGGTCGACGGTATGACCGGCGTGGCTCTATCCGACCTCAATCCGGTCGACATTGAGAGCATCTCGGTACTCAAAGACGCCGCCTCGGCGGCCATCTACGGCTCGCGAGCCGCAAACGGCGTCATCCTGGTCACCACGCGTCGAGGCTCCGAAGCGCCCCCGAGACTCACCTACAGCGTCAACATTGCTTTCGAAACGGTGGCAAAACGCCTCAATCTGGTCACCGACTACGCCGACTTTATGGAAATCCAGAACGCCGCTCTTATTGCCAACGGTCAGGCAGCTCGCTTCTCGCAAGGCAAAATCGACGAATGGCGAAACGACGCCGGACGCAATCCCACCATCTACCCCAACACCGACTGGCAAGATCATATCTATCGCAATCCTTCGGTGGTGCAGAACCACAACCTGGCCGTCACCGGCGGCTCACGGACCGTGCAGTACAACATCTCGCTGGGTTTCATCAACAATCCCGGCATGATCTACTACACCGACTACCGTCGATTCCAGCTGCGCACCAACCTGCAGGTCAAAATCAAACCCTGGCTCGCTGTCGGCACCGAACTTTTCGGCTTCGAAGACCGCAACAACCCCTCCTCGGAGAACGCCACCGCCGGAGGCGACGTCATCTTCGGCTCGGGCGCCTTCAACACGGTGCCGGGCATGACCCTCTACGACCCCGAAACCGGACTCTACGGAGGCATACAGAACCCTGAGGAAGAAAACGTCAGCAATTTCAACCCCTACCGCCGACAGTGGTTCTACAAAACGGACTATCCCACCAAAACGCGGCGTACCGTCGCCAAGGTGCACGCCACCCTGACCCCGCTGCCCAACCTCAACATCCGCGCTTCGTTCACCTACAACCGCTGGACGCGACGCGTCGAGCAGCACCTCACCGACCGCAACCTCTACCGCTTCACCGCCGACGGGCCCGTGCTGCTGCGCGACGGCTCTGTGCGAACCTACATCCGGCGCTACAACTACGCCGACAACTACCGCGCTTCCGAAATCACCGCCGACTATAAGCTGCGTGTGGCCGACTTCGAAGCATCCGCCCTGGTCGGCGCCGCTCAGGAGTACGACCACTACGACTGGGAGCTCTTCAGAAAATACGACCTCACTGACCCCTCGCTGGGCTCGCTCAGCTCCGGCAACACCGTGGGCGAGATCGAGGGCAATTTCTCGGAGTGGTCGATGCGCTCCTTCTTCGGACGCCTCAACCTCAACTGGCGCAACAAATACCTCGTCGAGGCTAACCTCCGAGCCGACGGTTCCTCGAATTTCGCTCCTCATCGCCGCTGGGGGTGGTTCCCGTCGGTCTCCGCCGCATGGCGTATTAACCATGAGCCTTTCATGGCGCGCACCGCCACATGGCTCGACAACCTGAAGTTGCGCGTCTCCCACGGCACTTTGGGCAACAACGCCGTCACCAACCACTATCTCTACCAGAGCCTCTTCTCCACCGCCGGATACGTGCTGGGCGGAAACGTGGCCGGAGGCTTCGCCCAGACTGTTCTGGCAAACCCCGACATCTCTTGGGAGAAAACCACCATGACGAACGTCGGCATCGACTTCAGCGTGCTCTCGGCCCGACTGAGCGGCTCGCTCGACTTCTACAACAAGAACACCTCCGGCATCCTGATGACCCTGCCCGCCCCATTGGAGCACGGCACTACTGCCGTCCCCGACGTCAACGCCGGACGAGTCAACAACAAGGGCCTCGAAGTGCAGCTTGAATGGAACGACCGCATCGGTGCCGTCGAATACTCCGCCGGCTTCAACATCTCCTACGTCCGCAACCGCGTGACCCGCTTCCAAGGCGATGTGGCCGCCATCTCCGGCGTCTACAAAATTCAGGAAGGACGGCCCATCAATCAGCTTTACGTGCTCGAAGTCGACCGTATCGTACGCGACCAGGCCGACCTGGACTACGTTGCCTCTCTGGTTGCGGCCAATCCCGACTACTTCGCCTCCTACACCCGCCCCGAGCTGGGCGACTTCCTCTACCGCGATGCCAACGGCGACGGCCGCCTCGACCCCGACGACAGGGTTGAAATAGGCTGCGGAAGCCTTCCCGACCTCACCTACGGCTTCCATCTGGGTGCGCGCTGGAGAGGGTTTGACTTCTCGGCCATGTTCCAGGGCGTAGGCCGCTTCCCGGTGAACTACGACAACCAGGCTTTCCGTTTCGTGGCCGTGATGGGCCAGTCGCTCAACAAGGACATCACCGACCGCGCCTGGACTCCCCAAAACCCCTATGAGTCCATCTACCCACGCCTGCGAAACAGCGCCGACTCACGCAACAACGTGGCCTCCGACGCCTTTGTGCACAACGCCGCCTATCTTCGCTGCAAAAACATCCAACTGGGCTACACCATTCCCGCCGCCGTGACCAACCGCTTCTTCGTGAGCCGCCTCAAGGTCTACGCCAGCATCGACAATCTTTTCACCATTACCTCTTTCCCGGGCCTCGACCCCGAGACTGCCGCAAACGTGGGCTATCCCGCCGTGCGTCAGTACTCCATAGGCGTCGACATTTCCTTCTGAACATGAAACCTCTGCATCTTTTCGCCATCGCGCTCTGCACCGCCGCCACCTCCTGCGAGAGCCTGGACTTCACACCCCCCGGCGACCTCTCCGGAAATACCTTCTGGCAGACCGAGGACCATGCCCGACAGGCTGCCGTGGGTATGTACGACGCCATGCGCGCCCCCTGGTGCTTCGGCATGGAATTCACTTTCGACATGTGTTCCGACCTGGCCGACGGCACTTCGCCCTGGGCCGACATCTCGCGCGGATCTTCATTCTCCTCTTCCTCCGGGGGCGTCCAGAACCACTGGCAGTACCTCTACGAGCTCGTGCACCGTTCCAACACGGTGCTCCGCAATGTGCCCGGTATGCCCATCAGCGCCCAAACGCGTCGCCAAGTATGCGGCGAGGCCCGCTTCCTGCGCGCCATGGCCTACTTCCGGATGCTCAACTGCTGGGGCGGCGTGCCCTACTACGACGAGAGCTGCGACATCAACGCCAACTTCGCCACCCTCGACGCACCGCGCTGCTCCGCCGACGAGCTCCGCTCACACATCCTGGAAGACCTCGACTCCGCAGTGGCAATGCTGCCGGTGCGATGGGCGGATTCGGACCGCGGTCGCGCTACACGCGGGGCCGCCACCGCCCTGCGCGGCAAGGTGCGTCTCTTCGGCGGAGAATGGGAAGCGGCCGCCGCCGACTTCGAGGATATTGTCTTCAACCGCACCGCGCAGTACGGCTATACCCTCCACCCCGACTACGACGGCCTCTTCCGACTCTACAACGGAGCCACCAGCGACGAAATGATTTTCTCAATCCAGAGCCTGGACGGCAACGTGGCAGGATATGCCCTCGATATTGTTTCCTATTTCGGCAACAAAAGTACAATGCGACTTATAGCCTCCAACCGCATAGTGCCTTCGACCACTCTGGCCGATATGTACGAGTGCGCCGACGGTCGTCCCTTCAGCTGGAACGACTTCCTGCCCGGCTTCGAGCAGGCAGACCCGTCCGGTCGACGCGCCATGATGTGCGTGGCAATCGATCAGGGCGCCGACCGCATCGTCGACCTGCTCGAGTGCGACACCACAGCCGTGATGGACGCCTACCGACTGCGTGACCCTCGCCTGAACACCACCCTCATAACCCCCTATTCGCACTATCTGGGCACCGACGCCGGCTCTACGCCTATGGAGAAACAGTTCGTGCTGGCCGACCCCTCCAAGGGTGGCGCGCCCATGGAGGCCAAAGCCTTTATCCGAAACTCCGAAGGTTGGAATTCCTACTTCTGGCGAAAATTCATCCCAACCGGCAACCTCGACGGATACTGGGGCGAATATTCGCGCACGCCCTACGAATTCCCCATCATCCGGCTTGCCGATGTAATGCTCATGCTCGCCGAGGCATACACCGAGTCCGGACACCCCGAAGCAGCAATTCCACTTATTAATAATGTAAGAGAGCGCGCCGGGCTGCCGGCCCTCAACACCGGGCCGGCCTGGCTGGAGGCCCGCAGCGCCGCCGAGGTGCGCCGGCGCATACGCCGGGAGCGTGCCGTAGAGCTCGCCGGCGAAGGCCAGCGCTACTGGGACCTGCGCCGCTGGGGCATCGCCGCCGAAACCTTCCGCGACGCCCGCGACATCTTCGGCGACCTGATGTACACCCGTTCCTATCAGAGCCGCCACGACCGCTGGCCCATACCCCTTGTTGAACTCGACCGCAACAAAAACCTCGTCCAAAACCCCGGATGGTAGACAATATGCAAGCCCGGAAGCCGCCGCAACGCCAATGCGCCAACTTCGGGCTTGCATTTTTCAATTGCACGACGTCAACAAAAGTACCCCGGCCGCTTTTGCACGTAAAAGAAAAAACGGCGCCCCGTGTTAAAAAATACACTCGCTTGCAAAAATTTCCGCCAAAATGTTTGGTAGTGTAAAAAAAGTGGCATAACTTTGCCGCATCGAAAGGGAATATTGTATGCGCTCCGCAGTGTCGCGGGGCCTCCCGAATGTTTCCAAGGTAAAAAGAAATCAATAAATATTCACCATATTAACCCGCATTAAGAATGAAGAAACTCTACACTCTTATCGCTTCCGCTGCTGTTGTCGCCAGTGCAACCGCCGCTCCTACCCTCGTGAAGAATCTTCCCGTTCAGGCCGCAACTCTGAACGCTGAATTCGTACAGGCCATCTCCACCACCGACTTCGCTCCCGCCAAGGCTGTCGCCGAGATTCCCGAAGGCGAGTGGAACGTAATCGGTGAAGGTCTCGCTTCCGAAGGTCTTCTCGAAGACATCAACGCCGAAATCGAAGGCGCCGACCAGGGCCTCCAGTGGGCTGTCACCATCGAGCAGTCCGCAACCGACGCCAACTGGTACCGCACCATCGTCTACAACGAAAACTCCCCCATGATGGCAGTTACCGGCGAACCCGACACCGACTACTTCTACTTCAACCTCTCCGACCCCGACAAGGTATACTCCACCGAGTTCATCATCGGCGCCGGCGAATACAAAGTTTACCAGCAGGTTGAGGAGAGCGGTCTGTTCGCTATGCTCAAAGACCCCTCCGCTCTGGCCGCCGCTCCCAAATACGGCAAGAACGACAATGGCTACATCAGCTTCCCCGCCGGTGCTTTCTGGGTGCTCGACACCGCCAACAGCCGCTTCCTGCGCGTTGACAACCAGGGTGGCTTCGCCCTCGCCCTTCCCGGCGCTACCATTCCCGCTCTGTGGAACGACCTCGGCACCGCTACTTGGGTTGACGGCATCTTCGGTCCGATGACCAACGAGGAAGAAGATCCCACCACCGCCATCACCGTATCCTCCGAAATCATGGTGCAGAGCTTCCGCGACGACGACATGATCTTCCGCCTCGTTCAGCCCTGGGGTCTTTTCGGCTCCAATAAGAACCTGGTTGTCGATATGACTACCATCATCAACAACGTTCGCATCGGCATCGTTGACCAGCAGAACACCGGCATTACCCTCGCCAAGGGTCTGTGCTACCTCTTCTCCCGCTCCATCAACTACCGCAACGGCGTAAGCGAATTCGTACAGGACAGCGAAGCATATCCCCTCTATAACATCAGCTTCGACGAAACCACCCGCAAGCTGCTCCTCCCCCAGAACTCCCTGTTCTTCTACTATCCGGACGCCGATCCCGAGCACGTTTACATCATGAACGATGCTTACGCCGCCGACTCCTACATCACCATCCCCGAGCCCGCCGGCATCGAGAACACTGTAGTTGAAAACGACGCCAACGCTCCCCGCGAATACTTCAACCTCCAGGGCGTACGCGTTGAAAACCCCGAAAACGGTCTCTACATCGTTCGTCAGGGCAGCAAGGTCTACAAGACCATCGTTCGCTAATCCATCCCCTCAGGATACTCTCAAAAGGCTGCGCTCTGCGCAGCCTTTTGTTTTGCACCCTTGCGGATTAGAAGAATATAAGCTAATTTTGCATCTCACGGGCGTGCGAGCGCCGCTAATTCTTTGTTATGTCATATCTGGACGGTCTCAATGAGCCTCAAATGGAGGCTGTTACGCTTACTGAAGGCCCCGTGCGAGTCATCGCCGGCGCCGGCACGGGCAAAACGCGCGCCCTGACGGCTCGCTTCTGCTATCTGGCCGACATGCTGGGCGTGGCGCCGTCGGCCGTGCTGTGCGTGACTTTCACCAACAAGGCGGCCGCCGAGATGCGCTCGCGGATACGACGCCTGCTGGGCGACTTCGACCTTGGATATATCTGCACCTTCCACTCGTTCTGCGTGCGACTGCTCAAGGAGGACATCCACGTGATGAACTTTCCGGCGCGCTTCGCCGTGCTCGACGAGGACGACCGCGACGAGCTCCTGCTCAAAGTTTACTCCGATATGGGGCTAACGCTCAAGGACCTTCCCCTGAAGGTGGCAGTGGAGTATATCGAAAAACGCAAGGTCGACACCGAGCGCTATATTCCCTACTTTCTCGAACTCGACAACGAGAGCATGCTCCAACGAGGCATCCGCAACGCCGACCGCCTCGAGGAAATCTTCATGCGCTTCGTCTACGAGCAGAAGAAGAACTACGCAATCGACTTCGACGACATCATAAACTTCACAGCCTTCATCCTCACCCGCCACCCCGACATACTGGCCAAGTGGCAGACCCGCATGCAGTATGTCATGGTCGATGAATTTCAGGACGTCAGCCCGCGGCAGTACGAGATTGCGAGGCTCATCTCGGGCAGCCACCGCAACATCTTCATCGTCGGCGACCCCGACCAGACAATCTATTCCTGGCGCGGGGCCGACGTGAACCTGCTGCTTGGCTTCGACAAGACCTATCCGGACGCCGCTATGGTGGTGCTCGACGACAATTACCGGTCGACGCCTCAGATACTGGAGGTGTCGAACCGCCTCATAGCCCACAACGCCGCCCGCTACCCCAAGAATCTGCGCGCTCTGCGGCCCGACGGCGTGCGGCCGACTATGTACCACGGCCGCAGCGAGCGTGACGAAGCGGCTTGGATAGCACGCACGATAGCTCGGCTGCTCAAGACGGGCACGGCGGCCGACGACATCGCCATCCTCTACCGCGCACACTACGTCAGCCGAAGCATCGAAGAAGCCCTGATGCGCAAGGAGGTGCCGTACCGCATCTACTCCGGCACTCCCTTCTACGGCCGCCAGGAAATCAAGGACGTGGTCTGCTACCTGCGTATGCTCACCGTGGCCGACGACATCGCCTTCCGGCGCACCGTCAACAGTCCTCCGCGCGGCATAGGCCGCAAGCGCATGGCCTTCATCGCCTCCGCTGCCGACGAAGCCGGCACCTCCATGTACGACGCCCTCAAGGCCAATCTCGACCACCCTATGCTGGCCAAGACGCGCGCCGCGGCATACGTGGAGGCCATCGAGACCTGCCGGCCCCTGGTCGATACCTTATCTCTGGGAGACCTGATGCAGAAGGTGCTCGACCTGAGCGGATATGAAGAGAACCTGCGAAATCTTGCGCAATGGGAGCGCCTCGACAACCTGGCCGAGCTCAAGCGCGCCATCGAGGAGGCCGGCCACGACCAGGACGAAGACCTCGACCAATTCCTGGCCCGCGTGGCTCTGGCAACCAACCACGACCGCGACCGCGACGAAACGCCTGCCGTGCGCCTGATGACGGTGCATACGGCAAAGGGAATGGAGTTCGCCACGGTCTTCGTGGCCGGTATGAGCGAGGGTGTGTTCCCCTCGCGGCGCTCGGCGTCGCCCGACGACATCGAGGAGGAGCGCCGTCTGGCATACGTGGCTATGACCCGCGCCTGCGACGCCCTCTATCTCTCCGACTCCGAAGGTTTCAACCACGACCGCAGCGCACGCACCACCTCGCGATTCGTCTACGAAGCCGGTACCGAAAGTATGGAGCTGCTGCGCCCGCTGCCGCCCATGCAGCTGCCCGAGCCGCCACTAAGTGAACCAAAAAGCGGTCCCGGCCGTTTTCAAAGCGGCGACATGGTCGAGCATCCCGTATTCGGGCGAGGGCTTATTATCGAAGTCGACCAAGCCGCCGAGGCATATCACATTCAATTCACCAAACTTGCCACCGTGCGCACGCTGCGCTTCGCGGCTCCCCTGAAGCCGGTGGACGATATCTGAGCTCATTTGATGAGTAACACTAAAACGCTATATGTAAGCGATATGGACGGCACTTTGCTGGGGTCGGACAGTAGGGTGTCGGACGCCACGGCCCGCATCCTCACCGAGCTGACCGCCCGCGGAGCTCTCATCACCGTGGCCACGGCGCGAACGCCGGCTACGGTGGTGCCTCTGCTTGCCGACACCGATCTGGCGCCGGACGCCATCGTGATGACCGGCGCCGCCTGCTGGAGCCGACGCCGCGACTGCTTCACCGATGTGCACCTCATTCCGGAGGACCACGTGGTGAAAACCCTCGACGAGTGCCGCCGCGCCGGTATTCATCCATTCGTCTACGTTATGGCGCCCGACGGGCGCACCCTCGACGTCTACCACGGCGCCACGGCCTTCAACAAAGCCGAGGAGAGCTTCTATCTGCAGCGCTGCCGCCTGCCTCTGAAGCGCTTCCACCTCAATACGGCGGTACCGGCGCGCGCACTGTCGTTTTCGATGCTTTTCTACGCCATGGGGTCGGCCGAAGCCGTGGTCCCCGTGGCAGAGAAGTTGCGGCAGACCACCGACCTGGCCATTTCGTGCTATCCCGACATCTTCAACCCCGACCTTGCCAACCTGGAGATACTTGCGCCGGGAGTGAGCAAAGCGGCCGCCATAGCCCGCGTGGCCGAGCGCACCGGTGCCGACCGCACCGTTGTCTTCGGCGACAATCTCAACGACTTGCCGATGTTTCGCAGCGCTTCGCTGGCCGTTGCCGTGGGCAACGCCCAGCCCGAAGTGAAGGAAGCCGCCGACATAGTCACCGAGGCCAACTACACCGACGCCGTGGCCCATTTTATAGCACACGATTTCAACACCCAATAGATGAAAGGCATAACAAAACAAAGCATCCGAGAGCTCCTCGAAGAAATCCACGTGCGCGTGGCCGAGGACGACGACGGCGACCTGATGATACTTCAGGAGGCCGACGCCGACTTTGGCTACGATGTTCTCATCTTCGTGATGGTGAACAACAACCGGCTCAGCTATGCCGCCGCAGCACCAAAGTTTGTGCCGCAGACCGACCTGCTCGAGCTGGCCAACCGCCACAATTGCTCGCGCAACCTCCCCACGGCCGTTGTGCGCGACGGCAACATCCGCATGGAGGCCACTTTTCTGCTCGATGAGGAAGTCTCACGCGAGTATATCGTCGAAAACTGCATAAAAATGGTCCTGGGTGCCATCTGGCAGGGCTTCGTGAGCCTTCAGGACTATTGATGCGACGCTTTTTAAGGTCGCCGAGCCGTTTGTTTTTCCATTTGCCACATTATTAATAAGGAAAATTTATTAATTTTGCGGCCAAATCCACATTTTAGACTATGAGCAAACCCACAAACCTTGTTATAGTAGAGTCTCCCGCCAAGGCCAAAACCATAGAGAAGTTCCTGGGCCCGGATTACAAAGTGCTGTCGAGCTACGGCCATATCCGCGACCTCAAGAAGAAGAATTTCAGCATCGACGTGGAGCACAACTTCGCCCCGGTCTACGAAATACCGGCCGACAAGAAAGAACTTGTGGAGGAGCTCCGCAAAGCCGCCGCCGCCGCCCAAACCGTATGGCTCGCTTCCGATGAGGACCGCGAGGGGGAGGCTATAGCATGGCATCTCTACGAAGTGCTCGGGCTGGACAAAAAAGAAACCAAGCGCATCGTATTCCACGAAATCACCAAAAAGGCAATACTCAACGCCATCGAGCATCCGCGCTCTATCGACACTGCCCGCGTCGACGCCCAGCAGGCCCGACGTGTGCTTGACCGCATTGTAGGCTTCGAGCTCTCGCCCGTGCTGTGGAAGCGCCTAAAGCCCGCGCTCTCGGCCGGCCGCGTGCAGAGCGTTGCGGTGCGTCTTATTGTGGATCGCGAAAAGGAAATAGAAAACTTCGTCTCCGAGCCTTACTTCCGCGTGGCCGCCACCTTCGGCGTGCCTTCGGCCGCCGGCGCGACAGTGCGCGCCGAGCTGCACCGCCGTCTGGCTACTGCCGCAGAGGCCCGCGCCCTGCTCGAAGACTGCGCCAAGGCCGATTTCCGCGTCGGCGACGTCGCCGTGCGCCCCGCCACCAAGTCGCCCGCGCCTCCCTTCACCACCTCGACCCTTCAGCAGGAGGCTTCGCGACGGCTCGGCTTCACCGTGTCGCAGACTATGATGCTGGCACAAAAGCTCTACGAAAACGGCCACATCACTTATATGCGAACCGACTCCCTCAACCTCTCCGAGGAAGCTCTGGCGGCCATTTCGGCAAACATCACCGCAACCCACGGCAAGGAATATCTCCACACCCGCCGATACCATACCAACTCCAAGGGCGCACAGGAGGCCCACGAGGCCATCCGCCCAACATACTGCGACATCGAAACCCTCGACGACGCCACGGTGCAGGAGCAGAAGCTCTACACCCTGATTCGGCGCCGCGCAATAGCCTCGCAGATGGCCGACGCACGCCTTGAGCGAACCACGGCCGAGATTCTCAACAACGTCGACGACGCCGTGTTCTCCGCAACGGGCGAAGTGGTTGTCTTCGACGGTTTCCTGAGCGTCTACGACGATATACGCGAGGGCGACGAGCGCGACACCGACACCCGCCGCCTGCCCCATCTGACAACCGGAGAGGCCCTGGAACGCCTCGAAATTTCCGCTCTGGAGCGTTTCACCCAGCAACCGCCCCGCTTCACGGAGGCTTCGCTGGTGAAGAAGATGGAGGAACTGGGCATAGGCCGTCCGTCGACCTACGCGCCGACCATTTCGACAATACAGCAGCGCGGATACGTGGAGCGCGGCGAAAACGAGGGCACCGAACGCTCTTTCGAGGTCATTACCCTCGACTCCGCCGGCGCCATCACCGAAACGACCCGCACCGAAACCGCCGGGAGCAACAAGGGGCGCCTCATCCCGACCGACATCGGAGTGATTGTCAACGACTTCCTGACGGCCTACTTCCCCGACATCCTCGACTATAACTTCACGGCCCGCATCGAGGAACGCTTCGACGACATCGCCGAGGGCAAGCTGCCCTGGAACGACGAAATTTCGTCGTTCTACACTCTCTTCCACCCGGCCGTCGACTCCGCCATGACTATCACCCACGGACCCAAGTTCGGCGAGCGCGTGCTGGGCACAGACCCGGCTTCGGGCAAAACCGTGAGCGCCAAAATCGGGCGCTTCGGACCCGTGGTGCAAATCGGCGACACCGAGGGCGACGAGAAACCGCGCTTCGCCTCGCTGCTTCAGGGCCAGTCGCTGCAGACCATCACCCTGGAGGAAGCACTCAAGCTCTTCGACTTCCCGCGCACGCTGGGCACATTCGAGGACAAGGAAGTCACCGTGGCCGTGGGCCGTTTCGGCCCCTACGTTCGCCACGACGGCAAGTTCGTATCCATTCCCAAAGACGTGCAGCCCGCCGAAGTGACTTTGGAACAGGCCGTTGAGCTCATCGTCGCCAAGCGTCAGGCCGAAGCAGAGCGCGAAATCAAGGTTTTCGCCGAAGACCCCGAGCTCAAGATACTCCGCGGTCGCTACGGCATCTACATGGCCCACGGCAAGAAAAACTACAAGCTGCCCAAAACAGTGGCCGACCCCGCCGCGTTGTCCTATGAGGACGCCTTGGCCATTATGGCACAAGCCGACGAGGCGCCCGCCAAACCCCGCCGCTCAGCACGCAAGAAATGAACCGACACAAAAAACTCGCCGCAAAGCCCGGCACACAGCCCGGTCTCTTCCGCCCGGACAATATAATATCCTTCACACCCTCTCAGGAAGGCACTCTGCTGCCCTTCCTGCTCGAGGCCATGGCCGACCGCAAGCGCACCACGGTCAAGGACTATCTCCAGCATCGCCAGGTGCGCGTCAACGGCACCGTCACCACCCTCTACAACCAGGCCGTCGGGCCCGACGATCTGGTGGAGGTGAACACCACGCGCGAGTTCCAGACATTTTCAAATCCCCGCCTGCAGATTGTCTACGAGGACGATGACGTCATCGTGGTCAACAAGGGCTACGGTCTCCTCTCGGTAGGTACCGACAAGATACGCACCGGAACGGCATACTCACTGCTCAAGGACTACCTCAAGCGCAAAGACCCGCGCAACAAGATTTTCATCGTGCACCGCCTCGACCGCGACACCTCGGGCTTGATGATGTTCGCCAAGAACGTCCAGGCCAAGGAGGCTATGCAGCATAACTGGAACAATATGGTGCTCGAACGCCGCTATGTGGCAGTGGTCGAAGGGCGCCTCGACCCGGCCGAGGGTGAAATACGCTCCTATCTTGCCGAAAACGCCGAGCATGAGGTGTACTCCACCCCGGACCCGGCGCTGGGCCAACTGGCGGTGACGCGCTACACGACCTTGCGCAGCGCAAATGGCTACTCCCTTGTGGCACTCAACCTTGCCACCGGGCGCAAGAACCAGATTCGCGTCCACATGAAGGAGGCCGGACATCCTATCGCGGGCGACCGCCGCTACGGCGCCTCCTCATCGCCCCTGCACCGCCTGTGCCTCCACGCCGAGACACTTCGCTTCGTGCATCCCGCCACACGCCGCGACATGAACTTCAGCTGCCCGGTTCCCGCCGGCTTCCGCAAGCTCGTCGCCGGTTCATAAACCCCGTAGTTTTGGCGCTTAAGGAGGGAATCTTGGTCTAAAGGGGAATAGGCGTGCTCGTTTTGCGCAATATTTACTAACTTTGCGCCAAAATAACAAAAAAGCCGCCACGCCCCCTCCCGGCGGGTCCTAACACCGCATACGCCATGACTTCTTCCGCTGTAGAACACGATGCTTTTTACCAAGCTCTGAAGACAAGGAGCAAGAATGCCGAGGACTTCGGAGAACTGCCCGGACTTTGCGTCTACATACGCCTGCACACCGACAGTCTCGATGTGCCCGAAAAGGCCTTGAACTACACACTGGAGGGTGCCCTGGTGGTGCTTATATCGCGCGGCGCGGTGTCGGTGCGCCAGAACAACCGCGTGTACACCGTCAAAGGTCCGAGTCTCTACTTCATGGAGCCGGGAGCTTCGATAAGCATAGGCACCATGGAAGCCGAAGAGGCCGAAACCCACATTCTATACTTCACGCGACCCTTCCTTGAGGACCTGAACCTCTCGCTGACTGCACTCTCCAACGAAGAGTTCATCACCCGCGACAAACCGGAAATATCCCTTACGGAGAAGGAGCTCTCCCAGGAGCTGCGCTATATCAAGATTTTCCGCACGGTGATGGACGATAATTTCAACGAAACCCTCAACCGCCACATAGTGTCGTCGCTGGCATCGTCGTTCATCTACCAGAACACCGTCTACCTCTTCAAGCGCCAGGGGCTTACGGTCAATGACCATGTGCCGAGCCGGCGCACGGCCTACGTTCAGGAATTTGTACGCCTTGTGCATCTTAACTACACCAAGGAGCGTTCGGTGCTCTTCTACGCCGGCAAGCTGTGCGTGTCGCCAAAATATCTGAGCATACTGGTAAAGGAGACCACTGGCCGCAGCGCTGCCGCCTGGATCGACCATTTTGTCATCATGGAGGCAAAAAATCTGCTGCGCTTCTCCGGTAAAAACGTGCAGCAGGTGGCTTATGCCCTGAACTTCGTCAACCAAAGCGCCTTCGGCAAGTACTTCAAGCATCTCACCGGGATGAGCCCCACGGAGTACCAGAAGAAAAACTGACAACCTTAGCGCCCGCGCGCGCGTTTTATAGGAAAACGCAGTCCGGAGGCCTCGGCACCGGACATTATTCAACTGTTTATGAAAGGCAAGAATCTCTATCTAACCGCGCTGATAATGCTCGTAGCGGGCGTTATATTTATCATCACCGCCAACACTCTGGCCAGCTTCAAGATAGTAATCGGAGCCGGCATCCTCTTCATCATAGCCGGCCTGGCCAACACCATATTTTTCCTTGGCGCCCGCGACCGCCAGGGGCGTGCGCGCACCGGCGCCTTCGGCACTGCCGTAGGGTGGGTAGCTTCGGCGGCCGCCATCGTGCTGGGCCTGGCCATGCTGCTCTTCCAGCAGACCTTTATCCCTCTGGTTTCGTTCATGCTCGCGGTGCTGCTTTTGTTCACGGCCGTTTTCCAAATCTGTCTGCTCATCTTCGGCTCCAAGCCCGTGCACATCAGTCCGTGGTTTTTCATCATCCCGGTGCTGCTCTTCGGAGCCGCCGTCTTCATCTACCTGCAGAAGCCGGGTGAGAGCGCTTCCGACCGCGTCATTATGCTCGTGACGGGCATCGCCTTCGCCGTCTTCGGCGTGGCCTCCGTCATCGAAGGCACCATCATCGCCCACGGCAACCGCAAGGCCCGCAAACTCGCCGCCGCCCAAGAGCAGGCCGAGCCCGAAGCGAAACCCGAAGGCGAAGACCACGAAGGCGAAGACCACGAAGGCGAAGACCACGACGCCAAGTGAGCCGCCGACACGACCAATCCAATTATCAACCATCTGATATAAATTGCCAATTCCAAAGCTACACTCCCCCTTCGTCTGGTTCGACCTCGACGATACACTGTGGGACATGACGGGCAACAGCGATATTGCCCTGAAGATACTTTTCGACACCGACCCGGCTGTGCGCAAGGCTTATGGCGCGGCCGGGCTTGCGGTTTGGCGCAAGGTCTACCACGCCGTCAACCACGACCTCTGGCTGGGCTACGACAACGGCAGCGTCAGCCGCGACGAGCTGCGCATGGAGCGCTTCGCACGCCCGCTGACCATGGCCGGTCTGAGCCGCAAAGAGGCCGAGGAGGCATCGCGGCGTCTCGACCGCGACTACCTTCTCCATCTGGGCGACTGCCCCGGCTGCATAGCGGGCGCACGCGAGGCGGCGCGGCGTGTCGGCGCCGCCGGCCTGCCGATGGGCATAGTGAGCAACGGCTTCCGCGAGGTGCAGTACCGCAAGCTGCGGTCGGCCGGAATGGAGGGTATGTTCGACCCTGTAGTGCTCAGCGACGATGCCGGCATCAACAAGCCGGCTCGCGGCTTCTTCGACTACGCCTGCCGGATTGCGGGAGTAAGGCCGGAGCAATGCGTCGTCGTCGGCGACAACGCCCGCACCGACATCGCCGGTGCGCTGGCGGCCGGCTGGGGGGCCGCCGTGTGGCTCGACCGCGGTCCCACCGACGTGCCGGCCGGCCTCAGGGCGACTTTGGAGGGCGACCCTCGGTGCGTGCGCATAGAGGCCATGAGCGAACTCGCCGACGCCCTGGGCATATAGCTCTTTCGGGGGTTTGGCGCCCCAAAAAGGGCTCTTCGGGGCCTCAAAAGGCTAAATTTTTGCGGTTTAGGTCATTTTTGCGCCTAATTATTGCGCTCGTTTAAAAAAAAATTGTGATATTTGCACCGCAAAAACGGGAAGCGCCCCGCCGTCTCCCGTGGGCGAGCCCCTGAAGGGCCGTCAAAATCAAGCATACCAATCTATAATAATATTCACCGCAATGACTAAAGCCGACATCGTCAACGAAATCTACAAGAGCACCGGCATCGACAAGGCCGCCGTTCTCACCGTAGTAGAACGCTTCATGGAAGTTGTTAAGGAATCCCTGGCCCACGGCGAACACGTGTACCTCCGCGGATTCGGCAGCTTCATCATCAAGACCCGTTCCGAGAAGACCGCCCGCAACATCTCCAAGAACACCACCATCATCATTCCTGAGCACAAGATCCCCGCATTCAAGCCCGCTCGCGTGTTCATGAACGAGGTTAAGGAGTCCTGATTTTAGCCAGTCACCTGCGGTAGTCCGCACCCACACAAAATAACGGTATGCCCGGCCGGGCTTGCTCCGGCCGGACTTACTGATGCAATAACCCTGTTAAATTAACCAACAATGCCTAGCGGAAAGAAAAGAAAAGGCCACAAGATGGCTACCCACAAGCGCAAAAAACGTCTGAGAAAGAACCGTCACAAGAAGAAATAAGCAGCTTGCTGCAGACAAGCCCAGCGGACTTTCGGACGGCTGCGTTCAGGCGGCCGCCGCAGTCCCGCCGAGCTGTTCTTCAACCTGACGTGGTCTTATCAAAGCCTCATACACAGAACAAACCGCAGGCCGGGGAGACCTCTCCCGCGGCTGGTTGGTTTGTTCTATGTTGTTTGTATACCCACCCAGCATCTTTTTAGCGGACTGCCGCCGGCGCCCTGCCGCGGCACTACCGCCATTTAACCCACAAACCCACCACCGTCGGATGATATGAAAAGTGAACTTATCGTAGACGTACAGGCAGCGGAGGTGTCGACTGCC
The DNA here is from genome assembly GCA_900541865.1 of uncultured Porphyromonadaceae bacterium. Classification (GTDB taxonomy): domain Bacteria; phylum Bacteroidota; class Bacteroidia; order Bacteroidales; family Muribaculaceae; genus CAG-873. The sequence goes on from UQLO01000025.1 coordinate 22,967, forward strand.
CTGCTGGAGGACGGCCGCCTGGTCTCGCTCCAGAAGGAACAGCGCAACATCGCCTATGCCGTGGGCGACATCTACCTGGCCAAGGTCAAAAAGCTCATGCCGGGCCTGAACGCCGCCTTCGTAAACGTGGGATATGAAAAAGACGCTTTCCTTCATTACCTGGACCTCGGTCCTAACTTTGCGAGCTACTCGGAGTTTCTCACCAAACTCTTGAGCGACAAGAAGCGGCGCCCTCAGCTGCCGCAGATGAAACTCCTGCCCGAAATCGACAAACACGGCTCCGTTGCCGGCACCCTGGAGCCGGGGCGCGAGCTGCTGGTGCAGATTGTCAAAGAGCCGATTTCTTCCAAGGGTCCACGACTGACCACCGAGCTCAGCTTCACCGGACGCTACATGGTGCTGACGCCCTTCTGCGACAAAATATCCGTTTCGCAGAAAATTAAAAGCTCTGAAGAGAAGATGAGGCTGCGAAAGCTCATCGAGAGCATAAAGCCGCGAAATTTCGGCGTCATCATCCGCACTTCGGCCGAAGGCAAGAACGCCGCCGACCTCTACGCCGAGCTCAAAACGCTGCTCAAATCCTTCGACGACTGCTGCGCCAAAGCGCAGAAGGCAACGGCGCCGGCTCTCGTCTTCGAAGAAGAGAGCCGCATCGTGGGCATGCTGCGCGACGTTTTCAGCCCCTCCTTCGAGAACATCTACGTCAACGACGCCGATGTGCACGCTCAGCTCCACACCTACGTGAGCCTCATCGCACCCGAGAAGGCCGACATAGTGCACACCTACACCAAGCCGGAGCCCATCTTCGACCATTTCGGCATAACCCGCCAGATTAAAAGCTCGTTCGGCAAAACGGTGTCGTTCAAAAACGGCGCTTACATCATCATCGAGCATACCGAGGCGCTTCATGTTGTCGACGTTAACTCGGGCAATCGCTCCAAGGCCACCAACGACCAGGAGACCAACGCTCTGGAGGTGAACCTCCGCGCCGCCGACGAAATAGCGCGCCAGCTGCGTCTTCGCGACATGGGCGGCATTATCGTGGTCGACTTCATCGATATGGCCAAGCAGGAGCACCGCCAGCAGCTCTACGACCATATGCGCGAAATTATGGGCAACGACCGCGCTCGCCACAACATTCTGCCACTGAGCAAGTTCGGCCTTATGCAAATCACACGCCAGCGTGTGCGCCCGGCCCTGGACATCACCGTGACCGAAAGCTGTCCGTCGTGCTTCGGCAAGGGTGAGGTGCAGCCCTCGCTGCTCTTCACCGACACCCTCCGCGAAAAGCTCGAATATCTTGTCAACACCCTTGGAGTGTCGGACTTCATAATGTACGTACACCCCTACGTGGAGGCATACCTTAAAAAAGGTTGGCTCTTCAGCCTCTACCGCACCTGGCGCCGCGAGCTCGGCACGAAGTTCAAGATTCTGGCCGACCAGTCGCTGGCATACCTTGAATATAAGGTACTCGACAAAGACCGCAACGTGCTCCAGCTTCAGCAGGAGAAAGACCTCAACCAAAGTTCCGCCACCAAGACCCAGAACAAGGCCCGCACACGCGGCGAACAGGCCGAGGAAAAGCCGGCCGTCCCCAAGAAGGGCGCGCAGACTCCCCGCGAGGACTCTCCCGCTGCCAAGACGCCGGCCCAGCCCAAGCCCAAGCAGCCTAAGGCGCCCAAGGCGCCCGCGACCGCCGAAGCGCCCGCGCCCACCGAGACGCCCGCCGAGGCCCCAACGCCTCCCAAGCAGCCCAAACAGCCCAGAGAGCCTAAGGAGCCTAAGGAACCTAAGGAACCCAAGGCACCCAAGGAACCCCGCCAGCCTAAAAAGCTCAAGGCAGCCAAAACCGCTCCCGTGGCGCTTATCCCCGAGCATTTCGAAGAAACGCCCCCGCAGGAAGCTCCCGTTGAGGAAGCTGAACAGCAAGTGGTTGCCGAAGCCGAGGTTGCCGAAGCCGCCGAGCAGCCCGAAGAGGGCGCCGTGAAGCTCACCAAGAGCCAGCGGCGGCGCCGAGCCCGCAAGCGCTCAAAGGAGGCAGCCCGCGCACTCAACGCGCAGGAGCAGGACAGCGACGAGGCCGACGCAGAGGCCGACGACAATCCTCAACCCGAATCTACACCCGTGGCCGAGCAAACACAAGAAGCTTGAGCCACAAACACCTGACCACTCAGGTTCAGGAATTCAAAAGGAAAGCACATATCCCTGCGCCCGGCCCCATTCGGCCGGGCGCACTACTTATATAAATATAGTTAATAGGTAAGAGTGAATAGTGAACAGTAGATGATGAGGCCGACCCTCAGATGCTAACTTCATCACGCCGAAAAGGACCGGAGAAAGTCGAAACGAGGACCCCGGCGGGGTCCAATAAAGTAGCCAGGGGTGACAACCCCTGGACAGCTTATCCTCTTGAAGATCAGCGACCCTGTAGGGGTCGAACCTTCGCGCAATACAGGTTTTTGCTGCGGATTCTGAAAAAAGACTGCATGCTCTCGTCTACGCGAAGGTTCGACCCCTACAGGGTCGCTGATAATCATTGGGTTATCTATTGGCTACTTTATTGAACCGCTACGCGGTTCTTTTTTAATGGCTTAAGCGAATGTTTGCAGGCCCTTTCGCGGCTTGAGGCTGTCGAAAAATTCGCAAATTTTTAGGATGTCAATTTGTAAACAATTGATATTCAATCCTTATATTTTGGAAACTATTGGAGAAATCTGAGCTTTTCGACAGCCTCCCTCCTTGAGCATCTCCCATCCTCCATTTTTACCTCCCTCAGACTCCACTTCTTCATTTTCCATTCTCCTTTTTCAATTTCTGGGGGAGGAGGCCGGGGGGGGCGACGCCACAAAATATGCTTTATAACATATTGTGATAATTATCAAGGGGAAAAGGGCGAGTACTCTGGCGTCGCGCTTACACAAAAGATGCTGTTTCGCCATATTTTGTGCCTTTGAGTTAGTTTTGGGGCCGATTGGCCTCTTAACCCTTTTCTTATTATTTTGGTAAAAAATTATCATAGGGCTTAAAAATTTTCAATAAATGTTGTACAAATGAAAAATTGTGCCTACATTTGCGGTGTATAACGTCCAATAAGGTTCCAAACCAATATGAAACTACCAGTTCAAGCTAGCCTGAGTGCCCTCCTGATAGGTTTGACAGCGTTGACCGCCGGTGCGATACCGGCCAAGCGCGGCGTGCTGCATGTGCAGCAACCTGACGGCACTACCTTAGCCGTAGAGCTCGTGGGCGACGAGCATGCGCACCAGTATTTCACCCCCGACGGCTATCTGCTCAAACCTGCCGACGGATATTACTACTACGCCACTCCCGGCGATGACGGTGCGCTCGTAAGCAGCGGCATCCGCGCTTACGACCAGCCCACGCAGGAAGCTATACAATATATGAACACCGTCGACCGTCAGGCCGTGCGCCGCACACTGCAGGCGCAGCTCGAAAACTCCGCAGCCGCCGCTTCGCACCGGCGCGTGAGCGGCCTGTTCCCGGAGTCGCGCTTCCCGGCCATGGGCGAGCAGCGCGCAATAGTTATTCTGGTGGAGTACAAGGACGTGAAAATGTCGACCGACAACGCCTACGACTACTTCAACCGCATGCTCAACGAGTACGGCTTCTCCGACTACGGCGGCACCGGCTGCGCCAAAGAGTTCTTCGAGCTTAATTCGGGGGGCAACTTCATTTGCGACTTCGACGTCTTCGGACCTATCACTCTGGCGCAGAACATGTCGTACTACGGCGGCAACGACTGGTCGGGCAACGACCAAAACCCTGAAATGATGGTAGTTGAGGCGTGCCAGGCTCTCGACGGTCAGGTAGACTTCTCGGAGTACGACCGCGACGGCGACGGCTATGTCGACAACGTGTTCATCTTCTACGCCGGCCGCGGCGAAGCCTCGGGCGGCTCTGCCAACACCGTGTGGCCCCACTCGTGGACGCTCACCAGCGCCGGTGTGTCGACCAACCGCCGCACTTTCGACGGTGTGATTGTCGACCGCTACGGCTGCTCCAACGAATGGGAAGGCACGCGCCCCGACGGTGTGGGCACCTTCATCCATGAATTTTCGCACGTGATCGGTCTTCCCGACCTCTATGCAACAAGCTATACCTCGTCGTTTACTCCCGGAGCGTGGAGCGCCCTGGACTACGGCCCCTACAACAACGACGGCTGCACGCCTCCCAACTACGGTGCCTTTGAGCGCGCCGCCCTGGGTTGGATGGAGCCCGTACGCATCCAGGGACCGATGAACGCCACCCTGCCCCCGATTACGGAAAATGTGGCCGGCATAATCTACGACGACGCCAATCCCGACGAATACTTCCTCTTCGAAAACCGCCAACAGACCGGCTGGGACACTTATATCCCCGGCCACGGCATGCTCATCTGGCACGTTGACTACCAGTCGTCGGTATGGGCGAGCAATGTTGTCAACAACACGCCCTCCCACCAGTATGTGGATATCGAGGAGGCCGACAACTCCCGCTCCGACTATTCGCGCGACGGTGACTCCTTCCCCGGTGCCAGCAACGTGACCTCCTTCACCGACACCACCACGCCGAACATGAAGCGCTGGAACGGCCGCGGCTTCGAGCTGCCCATCACCGAAATTGCCGAGACAAACGGTATAATAAGCTTCCTGGTAGCCGGCGGAGCAAGCGAGATGGTTTCGCCCGAGGTGACAGCAAGCCCGGCGTCGTCCGAAGAGCTCCTTCTGGAATGGGAACACCCCGACGGAGCGGGACGTCTGTACGCCAACGTCTACGAGATGCCGGAAGTGCTTCCCACCAACGACGCCTCCGACTACTCCGAACTCATCAAAGACTGCACCCTGGCCAAGGCCAACGTTGACTGCGGCGACAGCGGCAGCTTCACCATCGACGGCCTGACGCCTCAGACGGGCTACATCATCGAAACCACACTGCGCAACGGCCTTCAGAACTCACCGGCACGCTATGCCGAGGCCTTTACCGGCCGTCCTACCCTCGACCGCCTCACCGTGCGCGCCATAGAGACCGCCAATGTTGAGGAAACGGGCTTCACCGCCATCTGGGAACGCCTCGAGGAGGCCGACAACTACCTCCTGAGCGTCTACGAGAAGGTGTTCGGCGCTCCCTTCTACGATGAGTGCAATTTCGACAACTACGACAGCACTCTGGCCCTCCCGGAAGGGTGGAGCTCGAACAGCGCCGCTTCCTACGCCAACACCTCCTACTCCGGCAAAGCCGTGCCCGCACTCCGTCTGGGGCGCACCGGCGACCGCGTGCAGACACCGGCCTACGACGACGATATCCGCAGCATCGCTTTCTGGCACCGCGGCAACGGCACCGTCGAGGGCGACATACTCTACCTGAGCTTCTACGACACCGAAGCAGAAATGTGGAGCATATATAAAGAGGTTGCCGTCGAAACCGCTGCCGGAGGCGCCGTGACCGAAATCGACGACATACCCGCCGGCTACAAGCAGGCACGCATCGAGTTCCGTCGCACCACCACCAAGGGCGCTGTCGCCATCGACGACGTTGTGGTGGGCCACGGCGAGACCTTCACCGACGTTGTCGTTCCGGAATATGACGCAGTCGCCGTCGGCAACGTTGAGAGCTTCGACGTCACCGGCCTCAAACCGGAAACCACCTACCGCTGGACGGTAGCCGCCACCGACGGCACCCTGACCAGCCGCGCCTCCACGCCGCTTGAGGCCGTCACCAAGGCCTCCTCGGGCATCGCCGGAATCGCCGCCACCACGCTGCGCGTAGTGGCAGCCGACGGCAGCGTGAGAGTTACCGGCGCCGAGGCCGACGCCGCCATCAGCCTGTGCGACCTTTCGGGCCGCATCGTGGCCGCCGCCACGGCAAACGCCGCCGGCAACGCCACTCTGACAGTGAACACCCCCGGATTCTATATCGTACGCACCGGCCGCGCAGCGGTCAAGGTTGCAGTGCGCTGATTCCGCCTCCGTACACAGGGCCGCCGGGAGCAACCGGCTTCCGGCGGCACCTCGACCTTCCGCCACCCCCGGCCGGAATTGCCACCCACCCGCGGGCACCCGGACCGACATACACCGCCGCCACTTCCATCGGAAAAGCGCGGTCGCCACGCCTCCTCCTATTCCGACACGCACGACTTATCCAGATTCATTCCAGAATCCAGATTCCTCCAGATTCCGAGCTACCATCCGTAGAGCTCCTTTCCCGCCACCGTGGCTCCGGCGCGAGCCGCAACATTTGCACCTCCCAATCCAAGCCGACAGCAAAAAGAAGAAAAAGCTGTTGCTTAATTCAATATTTTATTATTTCCGAGCTTCCGGCAGCCAAAAGGTTTCAGCGGCCTCAAGCTTTCATTAAAAGAAACCAATCATTTTCATTATGAGAAAAATTCTATTCTGGATTTTTTCCGCAGTCCTGACAGCGGCCGGCGCCCTTAGTGCGCAAGCAGCCGCTCCGTTGGCCAAGCGCGCATCGGGCGTGCAAAGTGAGCTGCTTCAGCTCGCCGCCAACCCCTCCAGCCAGGCACCGAGCCGCGTGCAGACGCTTCAGGCTCGCACGGCGACCCAGTCGCTTTCGTTCAGCCGCGCCCTCAGAGGACAGGCTGCACTGGCCCGCCCCGCTGTTGAGCGCGTAGCTCCTGCGGGCGAAGCCGCCAACCTTCCCAACCTCCACGGTTTCATACTCTACCGTAGTCTGGAGGGTTCTCAGTATGGTCTTTACAAAATCGTGAACGGCGGAACCGAATTCGTATTCCCCACCGAGAAGGCCAGCAACGGCTCAATTGAAGTAAACGGTGTCACCTACGTAACCAACTATTTCAGCTTCTTTGGTTATGTATTCGTATCGGTATATGTTTACGACGAAGATGGCGAGGAAATCGCCTCCCTCGACGGCAATGTAGACAACCTTTGCTTTGCGCAGACCATCGACCCGACCACCGGCATAGTCTATGCAATCACCTACAATGCCGAAGGCAACGGTATTCAGCTCTCCACCATTGAGTACACCGAAAGTGCAGTCACCACCACTGCAATCGCTCCTATCGACGGTAACTGGAACACCCTTGCTTGCGACAGCCAGGGTCAGCTCTACGGCATCTCCTACGAAGGTGAAACCATCGACGACTCCTTTGTCGTTACCGGATCCACCCTGAACAAGATCGACAAGACCACCGGTGCCGTAACCATTGTAGGCAACACCGGCATGCTTCCCCAGTATCTCTCCAGCGGTACTATCGATGCCGCCACCGACAAGATGTACTGGAACGTATGCGCAGCCGACGAAAGCAGCATCCTCGCCGAGGTAAACCTCACCACCGGCCAGGCCACCGAGCTCTTCCAGTTTGAGTACGGCGATGAACTCATGGGTATGTACGTCAAGGCTCCCGCAGCCGCCGACGACGCACCCGCTGTGCCCATGAACCTTACGGCCAACTTCCCGGAAGGCTCTCTGAGCGGCACCGTCACCTTCGACGCACCCACCACGCTCTTCAATGGCACCGCCGCCAGCGGTCCTCTGAGCTACACCCTGCTCGTGGACGGCGAAGTTGAGGCACAAGGCAACACCACCTTCGGCGCCACCAACATCACCATCCCCGTCGAGGTTTCTCTGCCCGCAGAGTACAAGTTCGTGCTCACCGTAGCCAACGCCGCCGGCAACAGCCCCAAGGCCAAGACTACCGTATTCATCGGCCACGGCGCTCCCAACCGTCCCGCCAACGTTGCCCTCGAGTACTCCAACGGCAACCTCAACCTGAGCTGGGATGCAGTCACCACCACCTCCGACGGCGGCTATATCGACGCTGATGCCGTTCGCTACAACGTCTTCGACGCCAACGACAACAAGGTTGCCGACATGATTGCCGTCACCTCCTGGAGCGCACCGCAGGCAATGCCCGCCGAGCTGACTACCTTCCAGTACTCCGTACAGGCCGTCAACGCCGGTCTTGTATCGCCCAAGGCAAAGTCCAACGCCCTCACTCTGGGCAGCATCGTACCTCCCTACGCAGAATCTCTGATTGGTAGCGGCGGCCTGCCCGCCGGCTTCGCCTACATCGACGCCAACGGCGACGGCAAAGTCTGGGATATGACCACCAAGGGCGCCAAGATGACCTACAACTCCTCCGTGGCCATGGACGACTACCTCGTTCTGCCTCCTATTGCCCTCGAAGCCGGTATGCTCTATGATTTCAGCGTAGAGGCATTCGCCAACAGCACGACCTTCCCCGAGCGCATGGAAATCCTTATGGGCAGCGCCCCCACTGTAGCCGGCCTGACCACCACCCTGCTTCCCTCCACCACCATCAACTGGAACGAGGATAACGCCAAGACCTTCACCATGACTCTCGCTCCCGAGACCAGCGGCGTTTACTACATCGCTATTCATGGTATCTCCGACGCCGATATGTTCGCTCTGTTCGTTCGCAACGTCAGCGTAAGCGGCGCTTACACCGCAGCCGCTCCGGCAGCTTGCTCCGACGTTACCATCACTCCGGACGCTACCGGCCTTCTCAAGGCAGCCATCTCCTTCAAGGCCCCGAGCCTCAACATCGGCGGCTCCGCTCTGGACGCCATCACCTCCATAACCGTTAAGCGTAACGGCGAGGTTGTCAAGAGCTACGGCGAAACCGCTCCGGGCGCAACCCTCTCCTTCGAAGACGTCGCACCCGCTTCGGGCGACTACGTCTATAGCTTCCAGGCCTCCAACGACGGCGGCAATGGTACTATCTACACCGCAGAGTCCGTACACATCGGCTTCGGCGTTCCCGCCGACCTCACCGGTGTCAATATGGTAGAACAGGGCAACACCGGCGCTGTTACCATCACCTGGGATGCCGTTACCACCGACGTCAACGGCCTCACCTACCCCAACCCCGTGACCTACGCAGTGTGCGAATACGGCACCAGCGGCTGGGTACCCTTCGTAGAGGGCCTCACCGGCACCTCCTATGAGTTCCAGGCAGTAGCTGCCGGCGAACAGGAATTCGTTCAGTACGCAGTGTTCCCCTTCTATGAAGGCGAAAACGGCCTGGGCATGGCCACCGACCTCCTTGCAGTCGGCACCCCCTACACCAGCATCGACGAAAGCTTCGCCAACGGCAACCTCAGCTACATTCTGGGCACCGGCTTCAGCGAAGGCGCATCCTGGAGCATTGTCGACGACTCGCAGTACTCCGATCTCACATCCTACGACGGCGACAACGGCTTCCTCTCCTGCTCCGGCAACTATCTGGACAACAAGTCGTCTATATTCACCGGCAAGGTAGACCTTACCGGCATGTCGAACCCCGGCGTTTCGTATGCAACCTTCGTAATCACTGCTGAGGACATCAACGAAATCAACGTTTACGTGAAAGAGCCCGCCGACGCAGACTGGACTCTGGTCAACAACGCCGTAGTAGCCGAACTCGGCGCCGAAAGCAGCTGGTGCGTCAACACCCTCTCGCTCAGTGCTTATGCCAACAAGGTTGTTCAGGTACGCTTCGAGGCCGTTGTGAAGGCTTACAAGGTAACCACCCTTGATGCCATCAAGGTTGCCAACATGCTTGCCAACGACCTTGCCGCCCGCGAAATCTCGGCTCCCGTTGCCGTCACCGCAGGCACCGACTACACCGTTGACGTCACCGTGGCCAATGTGGGCACCTCCGACGCCACCGAGTTCTCCGTAGAGCTCTACGCCGACGGCCAACTCGCCGAGACCAAGACCGTGGCTTCGCTTGCTACCGGCAAGAGCACCGTCGTATCCTTCGCACGCTCCATGAGCGCCGTTGCTGAAGTATCGACCGTCTACACCGCCAAGGTTGTTTACGCAGTCGACGAAGATCTCGCCAACAACAACAGCGACGAAGCTGCCGTGGCTCCCAAGTACTCCTCGCTTCCCGTCGTTGCCGATCTTGCCGGCACCGAAGGCGCTACAGGTGTCAAACTGACCTGGAGCGAACCCAACCTCGAAGGCGTGGGTGAAACCAAGACCGAAGACTTCGAAGCCAGCGCAGGCTGGGGTGCCGAAGTAGAAGGCTGGACCTTCATCGACGAGGACGACGCACTTATCGGCGGCTTCCAGAACATGGAAATACCCAACTTCACTGCCGGCGAGTCCAAGGCTTCCTTCTTCGTATGGGATCAGGCCACTTCCGGCGGCAACTCCACCTTCGATGCCCACAGCGGCCAGAAGTATCTCGCAGCTCTCTTCCGCTACGACGACGGCACCACCAGCGACTGGGCCATCTCGCCCGCACTGAGCGGCGCAGCCCAGACCATCAGCTTCTACGCCAAGTCCTACTCCTCCTCCTATCCCGAGAAGATAGAGGTTTACTACGGCAACGGCACCGAAGTTTCCGACTTCCCCGCCGCTAATCTGGTGAAGACGGTAAGCGCCGTTCCCGGCGACTGGACCCTGGTTGAGGCCCAACTCCCCGAAGGCGCCAACTACTTCGCTATCCGCAGCTGCGCAACCGGTTCGTTCATGCTCATGATCGACGACGTTACCTATGAGGCCGGTGGTGGCACCGCCAACCTCTCCATCGTAGGCTACGACGTTTACCGCAACGGCGAGAAGCTCACCGCACAGCCCACCGGCGAATGTGAGTATGTCGACGCCAACGCCCCTGCCGGCTCCAACAAGTATCAGGTAGTGGTTGTCTACAACCGCGGTACCTCCGCTCCCGCTGCCGTTACCGTAGAGACCAGCGGTCTTGACAACATCGCAGCCGGCGTGAGCGTACGCACCGCCGACGGATGCATCATCATCGCAGGCGCTGAAGGCCGCAACATCGCCGTCAACGCCGTTAACGGTGTAACCGTCTATGCCGGCGCCGGCGAAGCTACCACCCGCGTAGCCGTTGCCACCGGTGTTTACCTGGTTAAGGTCGACAACGCTGTGACCAAGGTTGTTGTTCGCTGAACATAACCCCACCTTATAATCCAAGCGCCTCCGGAGTGTCCGGGGGCGCTTTTTTATTCGCCGCTTTTTTATTAACTTTGCGGACGCATGGAGAACTATATAACGAGCGAAAATATACTGCTTGTCGGGGCACTGTTGCTTGGCGCCGGCGTGATGATCGGCAAATGGAGCTACCGGTTGGGGCTGCCCATACTTCTGATTTTCCTTCTGGTGGGCATGGGCTTCGGCACCGACGGCCTTGGGCTGCAGTTCAGCGACATGCACACGGCTCAGTTCATCGGCATGATAGCCCTGTGTGTCATACTCTTTTCGGGCGGCATGGACACCAAAATATCGGCCATCCGCCCGGTGCTTGCTCCGGGGCTGCTGCTTGCCACCGTCGGCGTGCTGCTGACAGCTTCGCTGACGGGTCTTTTCGTGTGGTGGCTCTCGGGGATGAGTTGGACCAACATCCATTTCGCGCTCATACCGAGTCTCTTGCTGGCAGCCACTATGTCGAGTACGGATTCGGCGTCGGTCTTCGGCATCCTTGGCACACAGAAAGTGCATCTCAAGCAGAATTTGCGGCCCATGCTGGAGCTTGAAAGCGGCTCCAACGACCCTATGGCATATATGCTGACCATAATACTCATCGAAACCATCACCATGGGCTCCGACCTGAGCGTGAGCCGCCTGCTGGTTGAGGTAGTGGTACAGTTCGCCATCGGCGGAGCGGCCGGTTACTGCATGGGCAAGGCCACGGTGTGGCTCGTCGGTGCATACCGGCGCGTCAGCGGCTCCGACCGGGAGGACGCCGACCAGGCCTCGTCGATGGTGTCGATTCTGATACTGGCGGGCATGTTCTTCACCTTCGCCGCCACCACGCAGCTGCAGGGCAACGGCTATCTTGCCGTCTACGTGGCCGGAATCATGGTTGGCAACGCGTCCCTGCCGGGCAAGCGGGGCATAAGCCGCTTCCTGTCGGGCATGACTTGGCTGGCGCAGATTATAGTATTCCTCATGTTAGGGCTTTTGGTCAATCCCCACGAGCTGCTCCATGTAGCGCCCGTGGCCCTTCTGATCGGCGCCTTTATGATACTCGTAGCTCGTCCGGCAAGCGTCTTCGTGAGCCTGCTTCCGGTGCGACGGCTCACCGTTCGCGCCCGCTGCCTGGTGTCGTGGGTAGGTCTTCGAGGTGCTGTTCCTATTATCTTCGCCACCTACCCCGTAGTTGCCCAAATAGAAGGCGCGCGCCAGATGTTCAACATCGTCTTCTTCGTCACCCTGCTCTCGCTTCTGGTGCAGGGCACCACAATAGTACGAGCGGCCAAACTGCTGCGGCTCACCGACAAAGCACCCCGCGAAGCCGATTTCGACGTTGAGCTTGGCGAAAAGATGCCGACTTCGCTCGAAACCCTCGTGCTCACCCGGGAGCACCTCGCCGGCGGAAACACCCTGCGCGAGCTGAGCCTGCCGACGGGGTCGCTGGTGATGATGATACGCCGTGAGGGCCGCTATATAGTGCCCAACGGCCGGGTGACCCTGCTGCCCGGCGACGCCCTGCTCATCATCAGGGAGCAGGACGCCTGAAGATATTGAAAAATAGCTTGGGGCACCGGATTCCCTTCGGGAGGGGCGAGGGCTGAACCCCTCGGTCCATACGTTTGCGAGCCTTTCGGCGGCTTGCGGGGGGGGTGGTCTTAACAAAAATTACCTTTTTTTGAGTATTGCGTACAAATGGGGGCGGCAGTAATTTTGCAGCGTAAAAACCGATCAACACATTTCAATGATTCAGAAGCTCAAAGTACTTGGCGCAGCCCTTGTTGCGGGCACGCTTGCCTCCGCCGCCCAGTTAACTATAGGCGGTTACGGCGAGGCCGTTTACTCCCACAATTTCTATTCCGACGCCTGGAACAGGTATAAAAATCCGCAGAATTTCACGGGAGAGAGCCATTCGCGCGTGGATTTGCCCCATGTAGTAATCTATTTAGGGTATGACTTCGGCAATGGCTGGAGCATGGGTTCGGAGATAGAGTTCGAGCACGGCGGCGTTGAAGCAGCCGTCGAAATGGAAGACGACGAAGGCGGCGAATACGAAACCGAGGTTGAACGCGGCGGCGAAGTCGCTCTGGAGCAGTTCTGGCTCAACAAGCGCTTCTGCGGCGCCCTCAACGTCCGTCTGGGACATATGGTTGTCCCGGTGGGCTCTACCAACCGGGCTCATATGCCGACCGAGTTCTTCGGCGTGTACCGCCCCGTAGGCGATGCAACCATCATTCCGTGCACCTGGCACGAAACGGGCATCTCCCTTTGGGGTAGCGCCGGCGACTGGCACTACGAGGCTATGCTCGTGCCGGGTCTGGACTCCGACCGCTTCGGCCGCGACAAATGGGTTGGCACCGGTTCCGGCAGCCCCTATGAGTTCAAGATAGCCAACGCGCTGGCCGGTGCGGCCCGCGTGGACTGGACGGGCGTCAAGGGCCTTCGTCTGGGCATCAGCGGCTATGTCGGCAATACTTTCAGCAATACTCTGAGCCACCCCAACGACAAATGGGGCGACGTAAAGGGCACCCTTGCCATCGGCTCTTTCGACTTCGACTACACCGGCTATAACTTCATAGCTCGCGGCGGCATCATCTACGGCCACCTCAGCGACGCCGACCGCATCACCGCCTATAATAAAGGCATGCGCAACGATTCGCCCGCCAAGAAGACCAACGTTGCCTCCTCGGCAATCTCCATCGGCATCGAGGCCGGCTACAATATCTTCGCTCCCCTGAAGGTGCAGGGCCAGAAGCTCTACGTGTTCGGCCGCTACGACTACTACGACTCGATGAAGAGCATGGCCGGCGACCTGCTGCGCTACGACTGGACGCGGCGCACCCGCATAGCAGCCGGCGTGAACTACTTCCCGCTGCGCGACATCGTCATCAAGGGCGAATACTCCATCGGTCTGCTGCCCAAACCCTACAACAACGAGCCGGCAATCTCCCTCGGTGTGGCCTACGCCGGCTTCTTCACACGCAAATAAACCAATCAACGCATAAAAATGAAAAAATTCATTTACTCCATTGCGGCAGCAGCCCTCGTGCTGGGCTTCTCCGCTTGCTCCGACAACGACGATCCCAAGCCCGAACCCTCCGTTGAACCGGACGCTACCGAAACCGCCTTCAAGGGCATCATCGAAGACTACGTAAACAACAGCGTGGTGCCCACCTACCGCGGTCTGGCCGACGCTTCCATCAAGCTGGCCGACGTGTGCGACCGCATGTGCAACGGCGGTGTTGAGAACCTCACCCCGGCAATGATCGAAGAAGCCGGCAAGAACTGGATTGAGGCCCGCCGCTACTGGGAGCTCTCCGAGGCATGGCTCTTCGGTGCCGCCGCCGACTACGACATCGACCCCCATATCGACACCTGGCCCCTTGACAAGGCCGCCATGGAGGCTATGCTCTCCAACCCCGGCCAGATGGCCCAGATGAGCGACCGCGATGCCGCCGGCGAATACGTAGGCTCCTCCCTCGGCCAGGGTCTGCTCGGCTTCCACGCCATCGAATACATGATTTTCGAACCGGCCAACGCCACTACCACCACCACGAGCCCGCGCCCCGTGAGCCGCTTCACCCAGAACGAGCTCTACTACCTTGCCGCCGTTGCCGACGACCTTCGCAACTGCTGCGTACGCCTTGAGGCTTCGTGGGCCGACGAGGGCAGCGTTTCCGCCGCCAAACTCGCCATCCTCGACGACGCCGAGCTCAGCTACGACCACAACTACGGCGCTTATATGAAAGAAGCCGGCGAACGTGGCTCCATCTACGTGAACTACGCTTCCGCTATCCAGGACCTCATCGTGGGCGCACAGGACATCGCCGACGAAGTTGGCAACCAGAAAATCGGCCGCCCCTGCGGTTCCGGTCTCGAGGCTGACCCCGACTACATCGAGAGCCCCTATGCCCTGAACTCCATCACCGACTTCATCGACAACATCCGCTCGGTGCGCCACGCCTACATGGGCTACCAGGCCGTTGCCGGCGAAACCGAAAACTACATCAAACCCAGCACCCGCACCCTCAGCGGCTACATCGCCACTGTGGACGCCGAGCTCGACAGCCGCATCCGCGCCGCTATCGACCGCGCCCAGAACTCCATCGCCGCCATGCGCGAGCCCTTCGCCACCACCAGCGCCGATGCTTCGATGCACGATGTGAACTTCGAGGCCATCGCCGCCTGCAACGCCCTCGTCGACGTGCTCGACGAAGCAATCGACCTGATTACAAAATAAAATACCGGTTTTTACACACTCCGGAGCCGGACCGGGCCGCAAGGGCCGGCCCGGCTCACCGGTAACCGGAAACCACCAAATGCATTCATCAGAAACCCACCCCATTAAAGTATGACAAAATTCCACATTTACGCTCTGATAGGCGCCGCAGCCCTCACGGCAGGCTCCTGCTCGGACGACAACAAGGTGACCCCGACGCCCGATCCGGAAACAACCGAAAAACCGGCATGGTACTACGCCGGCGGCCAACTTGGCACATCCTATATCACAACTTCGGCCTGCTTCGAGCAGCCCACCCGCTCCATTGAGGAGAACGGTATGATTACATCGTTCAAGCGCGGCGAGCAGCTCTTCGAGAAGAACTACCTGAGCAATACCGCCGGCGTACGCTCCGGCCTGGGCCCCACATATATCCGCACATCGTGCATACAGTGCCATCCGGGCTATGGCCACGGCAAGAGTCAGCCCGACGGTGCTTTCAACACCAACGGCGCCGGCAACGGCTATCTCCTGGTTGTTTTCAACCCCGCCACCCAGGGCTATGTGAACTGGCTGGCCGGCATGCCCCAGGGCCACGCTGTGGCTCCCTTCAAAGCACCGCTCGACGAGAGCAAGGTGATGATAAAATGGCATGAATACACCGACGCCTCCGGCAACCGCTTCCCCGACGGCGAAACATATTCGCTGCGCTATCCGGAGGTTACCTTCCCGCGCGACGCCGTCTATGCCTACAATCAGGGCGAGCTCACCGCCGAGCAGATGGGCGACTACGACGTGCGCCTCGAAGTCACCATCGGCATCTACGGCACGGGCCTGCTCGATGCCATCACCGACGAGGACCTGCTTGCCCAGTATCAGAAGGAAGAAAACGACGGCTATATGAAGAACGGCCTCAACACCGCCATCTTCCAGGGCGGAAATTGGACGGGTATGTACACATCCAAGGAGGCATCGTCCGACGGCCGCAAGTATCCCTTCCGCTATACCTATGCCCTGAGCCGCGGCCCGCTGCAGGATGCAGCCGGCGCCAACGCCTACTGGAACATCACCAACGTGACCCGCTCCGACCGCCGCTACCACTATAAGGACGCCGGCGGCTACTACGCCCGCGCCGCCGCCGCCGACCCCGAGGTGCAGGCAGCCTTCGCCGACTACATAGCCGGCATCGACCCCGAGCGCACACACCCCGAATGGTTCACCGAGGATGCCGAGCAGAACATTCTTGCTTACCTCAACTCCACCACCCTTCCCGCCGAGGCTTCCGACCAGGACTACATCGACCTTATGGTATGGCACCGCGGTCTGGCCGTGCCGGCTGTTCGCGGCATCGACAATCCCGATGTTGTCCGCGGCAAGGAGGTTTTCGAAGAAATCGGCTGCGCCTACTGCCACCGTCCCAGCTGGACAACGGGCAGCGACGTGGTTCGCGACCCGGCTCAGTTCTTCAACGGCACCGCCGGCCGCGAGCTGCCCCGCTATCCCAACCAGACCATCTGGCCCTACACCGATATGGTGCAGCATAAACTGATGATGGTCAACGACATCCGCAACGGCTGGTGTCGTACCACCCCGCTGTGGGGTCGCGGACTGCACCGCATGGCCACCGGCAGCGCCTACGACGACCGTCTGCACGACTGCCGCGCCCGCACTACCCTTGAGGCCATTATGTGGCACGGCACCAGCACCGAGTCCGATGCCTATGAGTGCACCGAGAAGTTCCGCGCCCTTCCCAAGGCCGACCGCGACGCCGTGGTTGCCTTCCTGGACGCAATCTAAGAAAAACAGGTTTCTTACATAGATGATTGCATTTGCAATTCTGGCTACCGTGGCGATATTTCTCGCCACGGTAAGCCTTTTTCCGGGCGCGGAGTGGGTCTACTCGTCGTGGCCGGCAGTTGTTCTGTGGGCCGCGTTGGCGGTAAGCTCCGTTTGGGTGATAGTGCGCCGCAAACTGTGGCGCCGACCTGCCGTGTTCGCTTTGCACGCGGCTTTTTTGGTTATACTGGCCGGGGCACTGACGACGCATCTGTGCGGCACTTCGCGCACAGTCAGTCTCACCGTGGGAGAAAGCGCTGAAATAGGCAGTTCGCGCCTTACGCTGACCGATTTCCATATCGAATACTACCCCGGCACGGCAGCCCCGTGCGACTTCGTGGCCGGAGTGGAAGTCGACGGTCGCGCCGCAATGGTGTCGATGAACCGCGTTGCAACGGCTTCGGGGCGACGCATCTTCCTGACGTCGTGCCTTCCGGATGCCTCGGGGTGCACGTTCACCGTGTCGGCCGACGCCGCCGGCACTGCTGTGACCTACGCAGGCTATCTTCTGCTGCTTCTTTCCATGGGAGCCTGCCTTCTGCGCCGTCCCGGCAAGCGCGCTGCGGCCGCATTAGCCCTTGTTGGCGTCGTGCCGAGTGTGTGGGGCGCTCCGCAGGCACTCCCGGAGCCGGTGGCCGCTGAGTTCGGCAATCTCTATGTATACCACGCCGACCGCGTGGCTCCGCTGAGCACGCTGGCCCGCGATTTTACCCTCAAAGTCTACGGCAGCACCTCCTATGAGGGTCTCACGCCCGAGCAGGTGCTCACCGGATGGCTTTTCTACTACGACTCCTGGAAAACGGACCCCGGAATACGCATCAAGGACGGCGCCACTCGGCGCGCTCTGGGCGCGGGCTCGCGCTTCAGCCTCAACGACTTCTTCGGGCCGCAGGGCTATCGCTTCGACGACGCCGACCATGCCGAGGCCAACGAGAAATTCGGTCTTGTCAGCAGCGCGGCCGCCGGTTCGCTCTGGCGCATCTTTCCCTACCGAGCCGACACCATCAGCAGCTCCGGCGCCGTGGAGTGGCTCTCGCCCGTGGGCAGTCTGCCGCCCGAAATGGAGGTCGACGATTGGCGCATGACGCGCCACAGTCTCAGCTACGTAGCCGAACTCGTGGCGCAGGCCGACTGGGAGCACGCCTCCGAGACGGTCCGTAAGATAGGCCGCTACCAACTGCTCAAATGCCCGGCCGGTCTGCTTCCCTCGCCGGGGCGCATACGCGCCGAGCGCATCTTCCTGGGATGCGCGGGAAGCATTTGGCCCATTATCGTCCTTGCGGCCGGCGGCATCGCTCTTATGGTATGGCCACGACCGCGTATGGCCCGCATTCTGCTTTGGCTGGGTGCGCTATGGGTTGCTGCGCTGACCGCACTTAACTGGTATGCCTCCGGACATCTGCCGATGGGCAACGGCTACGAGACCATGCAGTGGATGGCCATCTTCGGGCTTGTGGCCTGCTGGCTGCTGGGACGCCGACACCCCATGGCGTTGCCTATGGGTGCCGTGGTGGCCGCATTGGCGCTCGCAGTTGCCCTGATGGGCCAGCGCAATCCTCAGCTGACCAACCTTATGCCCGTGCTGCGTTCGCCCCTGCTGAGCGTGCATGTGCTCACCGTGATGCTCGCCTATGCCCTGCTGGCCATAATGGCACTGGCTTCGGCGCTATGGCTTTGCGGACGGCGCGACATGCTGTCCACGGCTCGCGCCCTGCTGCGCCCCGCCGTATTCCTTCTTGCCGCCGGAATATTCATCGGCGCCGTGTGGGCAAACATGAGCTGGGGGCGCTACTGGGGTTGGGACCCCAAGGAAGTTTGGGCACTCATCACCATGATAGTCTACAGCTTCCCGCTGCACCGGGCCACGCTGCCGTGGTTTGGCCGCGACCGCGTCTTCGCCTGGTGGACCCTGGGCGCCTTCGCCACCGTCATCATGACCTATGTCGGCGTCAACTTCCTCCTGGGCGGCCTCCACAGCTACGCCTGAGGGGGTGTGAAAATAGAATTTGTGCCTTTTTGTGTGTAAGAGTGGCGCTATGTGGGATTTTTTTGCTATATTTGCCCGCTGAAATCAACGCTATTGAAATTTATTAATAAACTAACCATAATTATTACATGCAAAGCAAAGGAAATTTAGGCAGCGTCGTGGCAGGCGTAATTGCCGTATTTCTGGTGCTGGTCTGCCTGTTCTACCTCTCGTTCACTTATATATCGAACAGCTACGAGGGTAAGGCTGAGCAGTATGCGTTGGCGCAGAGCCAGGGCAACAGCAACGACGCCTACAACCAGGCTTACAAGCACTACATGGACTCCCTCGGGGACTCCAAAGTCTACATGGGATATTACACCCTCAACGAAGTCCGCAAATGGGGCGTAGGCCTCGGCCTTGACCTCAAGGGCGGCATGAACGTGATTCTGCAGGTCGACATGCCGGATATGATCCGCTCGATGAAGTCCGGCGCAACGGACTCTACCTTCGAGCGCGCTCTTGCCGGAGCGCAGAATGCAGTTCGCACGCACGCCACCGACGACTTCGTGAGCGAGTTTGTTTCGCTCTACCGCCAGGCCAAGCCTCAGGCCGACTTCTCGGTTGTGTTCCAGGGCATCGTATCATCCGGTGCTTCGGACGACGCCGTTAAGTCGACCCTCAAGAGCCAGGTAAAGGACCGCGTGGACAACTCGGCCACCAACGTTCTCCGCAATCGTATCGACCAGTTCGGCGTAGTTTCGCCCAACATCCAGGTTCTCCAGGGCAAGGACGGCCAGATACTGCTTGAGCTCCCCGGCGTGAAGGACCACGACCGCGTGCGCACCCTGCTGGAACGCTCGGCCAACCTTGAATTCTACGAAACCTTCACCGCCGATCAGGTTCTTACTTCGCTGACGCGCCTTGTGCAGGCTGCTTCGGCCGACACCACCCTCAACGTTGCTCCCCTTGCCAACCTTCTTGGCCAGGGCATGGGCTACGGCGCCACCGTGGGCTACGCTCCCGATGCACGCGCCATGGCTCAGATCAACGAGGTGCTTGCCTCGCCGGCCGCCCGCGCCAACCTCAACCCCGAGCTCCGTCTGCGCTGGGCAGTCAAGCCCACCATCCGTCAGGGCCAGAACAACACCGAGGTCAACCTTGGCTACGCTCTCTATGCCCTTAAAGCCAACGGCGGCCGCCCGGCCCTCGACGGCAAAGCAGTTGCCGACGCCTCGTCGAACTACGATCCTCTGCGCGGCAACGAAGTTTCGATGCGCATGAACAGCGAAGGCGCCCGCAACTGGGCCCGCATCACCGGCCAGAACATCAACCGTCAGGTTGCCATCGTGCTTGACGACGTTGTGTACTCGGCCCCCAATGTAAACGACAAAATCGAGGGCGGCAGCTCGTCGATTACCGGCGACTTCACCCTCGAAGAAGCGCGCGACCTCGCCAACGTGCTCAAGTCGGGCCGTATGGACGCCAAGGTTACCATCATCTCCGACATGGTAGTTGGCCCGTCGCTGGGTAAGCAGGCTATCAAGGCCGGCATCATCTCCTTCGTGGTGGCTCTGGTGCTGTTGATGATTTTCATGATCTGCTTCTACGGCTTCATCCCCGGCATTGTTGCCAACCTGTGCCTTATCTTCAACCTCTTCTTCACCATCGGTATACTTGCCTCGTTCCAGGCAGTGCTCACCATGAGCGGCATCGCCGGTATCGTGCTCTCGCTGGGTATGGCCGTCGACGCCAACGTGCTTATCTTCGAGCGCACCAAGGAAGAGCTTCGCGCCGGCAAGAACGTACGCAATGCCCTTGCCGACGGCTACAGCAACGCCTTCTCGGCCATCTTCGACTCCAACCTCACTTCGATTATCACCGGCGTGATCCTGCTGCTCTTCGGCACCGGCCCCATCAAGGGCTTCGCCACCACGCTGATCATCGGTCTGGTCTGCTCCTTCTTCACTGCAGTCTACCTGAGCCGTCTGTTCTTCTCGTGGATGAGCCGCACCAAGGCTTTCAACAACCTTACCTTCACCACCTCGCTGGGCAAGAAGATGTTTGTCAACTCCCACGTCAACTTCATCGGCCAGCGTAAGATCAGCTTCGCCGTTGTCGGCATCATCATTGCCGTGGTGGTTTGCTCGCTCTTCATCCGCGGCCTCAACCAGGGTATTGACTTCTCCGGCGGCCGCAACTACATCGTCAAGCTCGACAAGGAAGTAGAGCCCTCTGCCATCCAGCAGGCTCTGGCTCCCCGCTTCGACGGCGCTTCCGTTTCGGTCATCAACATCGAAAGCTCCAACCAGGTGCGCGTGTCGACCAACTACAAGATCGACGAGGAAGGCACCGGCACCGAGGCCGAAATCACCGGCATTCTCTTCGATGTGCTCTCCAACATGACCAATGCCAACGGTGAGCTCATCCTCCCCGAGGGCATTACCCCCGAGCAGTTCTCGACCTCCGACGTCGACAACGGTCTGATCAGCTCCCAGAAGGTGGGCCCGTCGGTAGCCGACGATATGAAGAAAGATGCCTACATCGCCGTTTCCATCGCGCTGCTGGCTATGTTCCTCTACATCCTTCTGCGCTTCCGCAACGTTGCCTTCTCGCTGGGCGCTCTTGCCGCCGTTGCCTTCACTGCCTTCACCATCATCGGCTTCTACAGTATCTTCTACGGCGCTTTCCCCTTCGCAATGGAAATTGACCAGAGCTTCATAGCAGCTATCCTGACGGTGATTGGTTATCAGATCAACGACACCGTGGTGGTATTCGACCGCGTGCGCGAGAACACGGCCCTCTATCCCAAGCAGGACTTCTTCAACACTCTGAACAACTCCATCAACACCACCCTGAGCCGTACGATCATGACTTCGGCCTCCACCATCCTGGTGCTCCTTTGCATCTTCATCCTTGGTGGCGACGCTATCCGCAGCTTCACCTTCGCAATGCTCTTCGGTGTTATCATCGGTACGCTGGCAACCATCTACGTGGCCTGCCCCGTGGCTTACCTGACCAACCGCCGTTCCGCCAAGAAATAAAGCGGAAACCGCATAAACCCTTAGAAGGGACGCGCCGACACGGCGCGTCCCTTCGCTTTTTCAAAAGAGAACTCCGTAGGAGTTCAATATAGTGGCGCGGGGTGACTACACCGGGATTCCGTCCACCCACCCGAATCAGCGACCCTGTCAGGGGTCGAACCTCGGCGAAAGATCGCGGACCGTGTTCGACCCCGACGGGGTCGCCTCCTTTGATATGTGATTCTTACCGGGGGTTGTCACCCCCGGCTACCCTCTTGAACCGCTACGCGGTTCTTTTTTCAATGGTTTAAGCGCATGTTTGCGGGACCTTTCGCGGCTTGCGAGCTGGAAGCTCGCCCTCCTTGGGGCTGCCCATTTTACATTCTACGATAAATCCCGGGTTACCCGATGCATACCGTTGGAGCGGGATTTTTCGCATTAAACCGTTTTTTCTTGCTCTTTCCAGGCTTACTTTCCGTCGGTTCGGAACGGCATCCCTTTGGGATGCAAATCAAGGGACGTTTTTTCCACCGGATGAATCCGCTAACATAAAACGGGGCGGCGTTGCTGCCCTTTCTCGGGAAAAGTTAGTTTCGTCGGGTCGGCGGGGATTACAAATCCCCGCTCCATAGCGCTGAGGATAATCCGCTGAAAAAGAACTCCGTAGGAGTTCAAGAATGTAGCGCGGGGTGACAACCCCGGGAATCCGTCCACCCAACCGAATCAGCGACCCTGTCAGGGGTCGAACCTCGGCGAAAGATCGCGGACCGTGTTCGACCCCGACGGGGTCGCCTCCTTTGATATGTGATTCTTACCGGGGGTTGTCACCCCCGGCTACCCTCTTGAACCGCTACGCGGTTCTTTTTTCAATGGTTTAAGCGCATGTTTGCGGGACCTTTCGCGGCTTGCGAGCTGGAAGCTCGCCCTCCTTG
>UQLO01000026.1 GCA_900541865.1 uncultured Porphyromonadaceae bacterium
AACTTAACTTTTCAACCCCAGTCGCTGAATTCTTCAAATTTATTGGTTAATTTTGCACTTGCAGGTAGAATCTGCCCAGACAGCCACCGAGCCGGCGGCGATGCAGGCGGGCGGGCAGAGGCTGGCCGAGGCGCTGCATACGCCGGTGCGGTTTGTCGAGGACGTCGAGGAGATAACCGACCCGAATCCGGTGGTGCAGGCGCAGAAGCGCGCCAGCAAGGGCTGGTACGATATAGCCACCGGCGAAGTTGTCGTGGTCCTTGCCAACTGCGACAACGTAGCCGACGTGGAGGCCACTATCTTCCACGAAGCCGTCGGCCACAAGGGCCTTCGCGAGCTGGTCGGCGACGAGCAGTTCGACCGCTTCCTGGACGAGGTCTACAGCCATGCCGGCGCCAAGGTGCGCGCCGCCATCAACGAGCTTGCGCGCCGTAACGGCTGGGACGTGCGTCTGGCAACCGAGGAGTATATCGCAGGCCTTGCCGAGCGGGGCTTCGAGGATATGGATGCCGAAGAACAAACCTTCTGGGGCCGCGTGCGCCGCATGGTAATGGAGTTCCTCTCGGCGCTCTTCGAGGGCCGGCGCATCCCCGCGAGCGTCCGCATCACCGACAACGAAATCCGCTGGATGCTGTGGGAAAGCTACCGACGCCGCACCGACCCGACCCTCATCGGCGAAGCCCGCGCCGCCGCCATGCGTCGCACCCTCGGCACGGGCCGCTTCCGCAATCCCGCCCTCAGCGGCGAGAACAACAACGTCGAAAATAATTGGGAGGAGACTCGCAACGCATTGTCCGGGATAGACACAAAAAATCCGAACGATAAGACAATCGCCCAAAAGGACTCGCTCAGCCATGCCGAAGCACCGCGCTATGTGCCATCTCGTTCGGATGCCGCAAAGGTACAAAGAATTTCGGAGAGCCTAAGACTTTTAGTTGAAAATCTTCAAGAGAGAGGAATGGGACCTAACGAAATATTGTATGAGATAGCACATGCGTTGGGCATTTCGGACGCTGGTTCCGGCAGTTCGAACTATGTCACACTCAACGCAAACGGACGGCTTACTACTGTAAGAGTATCCAACCATAGCGCAACCACCCGAAACTTCGGACAGACGCCCAACAACGTTGGACTGGTCATCAAGACCCGCAATCACAACTTCCGCGACGAAAAAGGCACAGACTATGTGGAGTTTATGTACTACGGCGACCAGATAGCCGGGGATGCAACCCGTCAGCGTGAAGTGATAGAAGGCCTACGCCATTATATTGAGACCGGCTCCTTCGAGAAGATGCCTCAGCCGGACGTACTCAATACCTCGGGTGCATATCTGGCGGCACTTCCCAGCAAAAAGTCCACCATACGCTTCCGGGCCAATTATGGTAGTGCGCGCGAGGAGTACGACGAGCGAGTGCGCAACAAGAAAGTGCTCGACAAGACCACCGGGAAGGTCAAGATTGACGCCGCCGGCAAGGCCCTGACGCGCAACATCGGCGGTGCCGCAGCCGAGGCATACTTCGATTCGATGCGCAGCCTGAACATCCTCCAGGAGGCCATTGCTAACGAAAGCAAGCGCCCCATCGAGGAGTTCGAGGACGCCTACCGTGCCGAGAACGCAATGTCGTCGGCCAACACCGCCGCCGAAGAAGTGTTCCGTCGCACCCTGGCCAAAGACCTTCTTGAGGCCGTAGGCAAGACAACCCACAGCCGCGAGGAATATCACGAACTGATGGACTACATGATAGCCAAGCACGGCCTTGAGCGCAACGCCTATATGCGCGCCGCCGAAGCCGCCGAGATACAAGCCGACACCACCATCAGCGCCGCCGAGAAAACTCGCCGACTTGCCGAGGTCGCCCACTCGGCTATCCGTCTGTTTCGTGCATCCATGAAATCGTATTGACAAGCGAGCAGATGTCTGTATTCTTGCACTGTCTGAGGCAATGGATTGCTCATTTGGCTTAAAATTTGTTTTTTTGGGCTTATGGCGGGAAAATCACGCGAATCAGCAAAAAAACAGCAGGCGGGGATGCGCTCCCGGCCTGCTGTCTATGCGGTCTTGCTGCGGCGGCTCAGTTCATGCCTGAAACGGCGGCGGTGGGCTCGATTTTCGATACGAGGCCCTGAAGTACTTTGCCCGGACCGAGTTCGACAAACTCGGTGGCGCCGTCGGCTACCATGTTGCGCACGGTCTGAGTCCAGCGCACCGGAGCGGTGAGCTGTGCCACGAGGTTTTCTTTGATTTCCTTGGGGTCGGTGTGCGGCTTGGCGTCAACGTTCTGATAGACGGGGCATTTGGGGGTGTGTATTTCGGTTTCTTCGATGGCTTTGGCAAGCTCGGCGCGGGCCGGCTCCATGCAGGGCGAGTGGAAGGCGCCGCCTACCTTGAGTTTGAGGGCGCGCTTTGCGCCGGCTGCCTTGAGGGCATCGCAGGCAGCGTCGATGGCGGCAGTCTCGCCCGATATTACGAGCTGGCCCGGGCAGTTGTAGTTTGCGCAGACCACAACGCCGTCAATGCCGGCGCATATTTCCTCTACTTTCTCGTCGGGCAGGGCGATGACTGCGGCCATGGTGCTGTCGGTGAGCTCGCAGGCTTTCTGCATGGCATTGGCGCGGGCTGCCACAAGGCGCAGACCGTCGTCGAAGCTGAGCGCACCGGCTGCTACCAGTGCGGAGAACTCGCCCAGCGAGTGGCCGGCGGTCATGGCAGGCTGGAAGTCGTCGCCAAGGCTCTTGGCGAGGATGACGCTGTGGAGGAAGATGGCGGGCTGGGTCACTTTGGTCTGACGAAGGTCTTCGTCGGTGCCGGCAAACATCAGGTCGGTGATGCGGAAGCCGAGTATTTCGTTGGCGCGCTCAAAGAGGGCGCGGGCTTCTTCGTTGTTGTCGTACAGGTCTTTGCCCATTCCTACGAACTGGGCTCCCTGGCCGGGGAAAACGTAAGCTTTCATTCTTCTGTCTTTATTTATGCTTGGTATGATATGATTTCTTTGCAAAAGCGCTGCAAAGTTAAGCATTTTCCCGCAATTACGGAAATTTTTCCGTATAATATGCGGCAATATCGGGCAGCTTTTGTCGTTAATTCCTTACTCCTCTATGAAAATACGCAAGATTATACATATAGATATGGATGCCTTCTACGCATCCGTCGAGCAGCGCGACAATCCCGAACTGCGCGGCCGCCCCGTTGCCGTAGGTCAGGCCGACGGCCGCGGTGTGGTGGCCGCTGCGAGCTATGAGGCGCGGCGCTGGGGCATCCGCTCGGCTATGTCGTCGTCGAAGGCTCGGAAGATGTGTCCCGAACTGGTGTTTGTCGACTGCGACTTCGAGAAATATCGCGCCGTTTCGGCTTCCATCCACGAGATTTTCCATGAATACACCGACATCATCGAGCCTATTTCGCTCGACGAGGCCTTTTTGGACGTTACGGAGAACTTTCCCGGTATGGAGTATGCCCTCGACATTGCCCGCGAAATTAAGCGTAAGGTGCGCGAGCGCCTCAATCTGGTTGCCTCCGCCGGGGTGTCGTTCAATAAGTTTTTGGCCAAGATTGCTTCCGACTACCGCAAGCCCGACGGCTTGTGCGTAATCCCGCCGCAGCGGGCCGCCGACTTCATCGCCAAGATGCCGGTGGAGTCTTTCTGGGGTGTCGGGCCGGTGACGGCGGCTCGTATGCATCAGCTCGGCATCTTTACCGGCCTCGACCTGAGGGCGTTCAGTCTGGGCGAACTGCAGCTGCACTTCGGCAAAATGGGCTCTCAGTACTATAATTTCGCCCGTGGAATCGACAATCGCCCCGTCGAGTCCGAGCGGGTGCGCAAATCGGTTGGGTGCGAGAATACTTTCGAGGAAGATCTCTCGGGGGCGGAAGATTTGGAGGAGGCTTTAATACGTACCTCCGCCCAATTGGCTGGGCGCCTGGCCCGCAAGGATTTCGAGGGTAATGTGCTGACTTTGAAGCTGCGTTTTGCCGATTTCACTACGGTGAGCCGCAGCATTTCGGCCGGTGTGCCCTACCTCACCGCCTCCGACATTCAGCGCGACGGCGCCGTGTTGCTCGCCAGAGCTAATCCGGACTCAGCCCCAATTCGCCTGTTGGGGCTCAGCGTGGCGCGCCATGAGCGTGCTGGCGCCGATTCGCGCCAGCTTCTACTTGATTTATAGGGCAGTTCAGTCCTCGCCGGCGAAGAAGCACCGCACTTTGCCCACGGGGAGCTTGCCCTCCATCTTCAGGGGTATGCGGCGCTCGCCGGTGCTTATCCAGGCGTCCATGTCGTCGGAGGTTTTGGTGCCTCCCTTGCTGGTGAAGAGAAATTTGACGTGGTAGGCCTGATGGCGTGTTCCGTCGATTTCGACGGGGTCGATGCCGACATAGCGTATGGTGAGCAGCTCTTTCTGCTTGCCGCTGAAGATGTCTACGCTCACGGTATGCCCCGGTTCCATGTCGGCGAAGGGGAGTTGGCGCATGTAGTAGAACGAGGTGAGCATGTCGACGGCCGAGCCTTCGGCTTCGAGCTGCCGGGTTTCGTCGATTTTGAGTTCGTTTTTCTTGAACACGCGGCGGCTGCAGTGGCCCACTACCTCTCCAGGCGTGGTGTAGTCGTAGTGCACCCGGTCGTGCTTGTACTCGGTGCCTTCGTGGGCTATTTTTTCGTAGAACAGCGGCCGGAAGGCATTGTTCTCCATGCGACCGTTGAGGGTATCGCGCACGCGGTAGATGCGGTCCGCCCATGGCTCCGAAGCGGCTGTCAGGGTGGTGTGGTACTGCCCGGGGGCATGGCGCAGGCTCAGAGTAGCCGACCCCGCTTTTTTATTGATCAGTCCCCACTTGAACATCACGTTGTAGTGCAGCGTTTCGGGCGGCAGCAGCATTGCCGAGGCTGCCGTGGTGTCGTTGGCCCGTATGCCGGCAGCTGCCGTGAGTATTAGTACAAGCGTTGTGAGGATGAGTCGTCGCATAATGGAATTGTATGGGGCGGAGGTCAGTCCACCGGTATTTTGATACATATTTTTCGGTGCGTGCCCAGCCCGATGTTGGGAGCGTGGGCATCGTCCGGAAAGAAGATTGCCAACTGCCCTACCTTGACGTGCAGCAGGCTGTGGGCGGCGTCGCCGAAGAAAATCACGTCTCTGTCGGCGTCGTACTCTCCCCGCGGATGCTGGAGGGAGCCGACCGGCGCCCAGCCTATTGTTTCGGTGGTCTTGATGGGCACGTGGATGTCGATGTACCTGCGGTGAGCCTCCAGGGCTGCTTTTTCGCGCGGCAGCAAGGCGGGAGTTTCGTATTTGGCGTAGATTTCGCCGCCGCCGCTTTTACCTATGGTTACGATATTTTCAACAAACGGGTCGCCGAAATGTTCGGTCAGCCAGTCGAGGGCCGCGTCGAGTTGGGGCTTGAGGCCGCGGTAGGCCGCGGCGCCCCCTATTGTGGTGAGTATCATTTCCGGGGGCTGGGGGGTATGGAGGCCGCGTCGTCGTCATCGTCGTTGAACACGAGGGGCAGCTCGGCGCGTCGGGCCTGCTCGATGCGGCGGTTGCGCCAGCACTTGCGGCATACGGCCACATAGCGCTCGTTGCCGCCTATCTCGACCTGAGCGCCTTCGTTGACGATGTTGCCTTCGGAGTCGATGCGGGCGTTGACTATGGTTTTGTGGCCGCAATTGCAGGTGGATTTTATTTCGTCGATGGTGTCGGCGATTTCGAAAAGGCGTCGAGACCCTTCGAAGAGGTGGCTCTGGAAGTCGGTGCGAAGTCCGTAGCACACCACGTTGCTGCCGAAGTCGTCGACTACTCGCGAAAGCTGGTCGACCTGCTGCTCGGAGAGGAACTGCGCTTCGTCAATCAGAAACCAGTCGACGAGCCGGCCTTCGTTGCGGTAGAGATCGCGGGCAAGCTCGTAGAGGTTGGTGTTGGCGTAGATCCAGCGGCAGGCACGTTCGATGCCGATGCGCGACCGGATAACGTTGTTGTTCTCGCGGGTGTCGACTACGGGCTTGAGGCACATGTAGTCCATGTGGCGCTCCTCGAAGTTGTAGGCCGTGGTGAGCAGCATGGCGGTTTTGGCCGAGCCCATGGTGCCGTAGCGGAAATATAATTTGCCTTTTCGGTACATCGGTTATAAGGTGTTGTTCGGGAATGGGGATGCGCCGGCTCCTACGGCGCCGCTCGTCGCCGACTCAGGATGCCGGTGTGAGTATGGCATTTTCGATGGCCTGCACATCGGTGGCGAACTGTTTTTCGTGGGCAAGACGAGTTTCCACGCACTCTACGCCGTGAATCACTGTGGCGTGCGAGCGTCCCAGTTTCTGCCCTATGGTGGTCAGGGGGAGGTTTACGAGTTTTTTGGAAAGGTACATCACCAGCTGGCGGGCATCCGAGATTTCGCGTTTGCGCGTCTTGGCAAAGAGCAGGTCGGGGGTGATGCGGAAGTGGGAGGTCACGGCCTCGGTAATCATCTCGAAGTTGACTTTGCGCGTGGCCACCTTCACGGAGTTGTTGATCACGCGGCGGGCAAGGTCGATGGAGATGTCGCGGTTCATAACCATGGCGTGAGCCATCAGCGACACTACGATGCCCTCGAGCTCGCGGACGTTCTCGGTGACGTTGGCGGCGATGTATTCCAGCACGTCCTCAGGAAGGCAGATGCCGTTCTGTTCGGCTTTCTGCCGAAGCACTTCGCGGCGAAGGTCCAGGTCGGGACGACCCAGCTCTGCCTGTATGCCCCACTTGAAGCGGCTGAGCAGGCGTGCCTCGAAGCCTTCCATTTCCGACGGCGGGCAGTCGCTGCTCATTATTATCTGCTTGTTGTGGTGGTGCAGATGGTTGAAGATGTGGAAGAAGGTGTTCTGGGTGCTGGGCTTGCCCTGCAGGTCCTGTATGTCGTCTATGATGAGGGTGTCGATGCCCTGATAGAAGCGGAAGAAGTTGTTGATGTTGTGCGCAAGGGCCGCCGTGCACTGGCTCTGGAAGAGGCGCGCCGTGACATAAAGCACGCGCGACTGCGGATTGCGTTCTTTGGCGCGTATGCCGATGGCCTGGATGAGGTGAGTCTTGCCGACACCGGGAGGACCGAACACAAACAGGGGGTTGAAGGTCTTCAGCGAGGGGTTGTCGCCGATGGCCTCACCTATGGAGCGGGCTATTTTGTTCGACTCGCTCAGACAATAGTTCTCGAAGTTGTAGCGAGGGTTGAGCTGAGGGTCGAAGCTTTCGTCGTTGGGCTCGATGAAGGGATTGGCAGGCGCCGCGTGCCTCTGCGCCATGATGGTGGGCGAAGGCGACGTGCTCTTCTGAAGCACGGAGGCGCTGGGGTCGGCGGCTACTGTGAGGGTGCGGTAGTAGACCATCACTCCTTCCCCGTAGACTTTCTTTATGCCCGCGCGCAGCAACCCGGCGTAGTCCTTCTCTATCTGGTCTACGATGAAGTCGCTGTCAGCCTCCAGGATAAGCCATGCCGGTTTGCCATCGGCCGCGGCCCCGTAGCCGCCGGAGCGGACGTGGCTGAAGACGGTGGCATACTGCTCCGGCGTGATGTTGTCCTTGACGAACTCACTGCATCGCGCCCACAGTTCTGTATGTTGCCTGGCTTGTTCCATTAATTGTGTTTTCTTCGGAGGCTTGTTTTACCGATTGCAAAATTCGGACAATATTTCCACAAAAACAAATCAAAAAAAATTTGGAAAATCGGATTTTTATGCAATTGCCGCCTTTTCAGCCTTTTAAGAATGAAGCCGCCCGACGGGGCTCTCCCCCTGCGTTATTTTGCTTAATGCACTGACCATCAGAGCGCTTTCTGTTTTGTCACCATTTTGCCATTCTTGCCATATTCCCTACCCAAGGGGTTGTGAACGCCTTTGTTGCACTTAGTTCTGTTAAAATGAAGTGCTGCGCCTTATTTGGAATGATTTCAAATAAGACGCAGCGTCCCTTTTATGTGTTTCTCAGAGGAGTTTGATGCTGATGTAGCGTTTGGGGTTGCGCTTGATGTCGACGAAGAGGCTGTCGAGCGACTGCACCGTGGAGTTGATGTTGTTGTAGAGTTCGGGGTCGGTGGTGAGGCGGCCGATGGAGGAGTCGGGGTTGTTCAGTGCGGCCGAGAGGCGCTCGAGGTTGGCGGCCGTGCGGTTGAGTTCGTCCATCAGGCTGTCGACGGGAGCCTCCCGGAGCATGCCGCTGACGGCGGCCAGGTTGCCGGTGATGGTGTCGACGTTGCTGGTGATGCTGTTGACGTTCTGCGCCACCGGACCCAGCGTGGCCATTACCTGACGCAGGGAGCGCACGGATTCGTTGAGGTCGGCGGTGATGTCGTCCATGCGGCGCACCGAGGCGGTCAATGCCGGGTCCGACACGAGGGTGTTGAGCGAGCTCAACAAGGTGTCGACTTTGGGTATCACGGCAGCTACAGACGGCAGGAGGGTTTCCGAGAGGCTGCCCATAAGGCCGGCGTTGACGGCGCCCGCCACGGTGTCGCCGACTTCATAGTAGCCGCCGGCGGCATTGCCCAGGTTGAGCACTATGGAGGCTGTTCCCAACAGGTCGCTCGATATTACTGCCGCCGAACCTTGAGGCAGCCGGAGGTTGCGGTCTACGCTGAACTCTACCACCACGTGGCCGGGGTTGTCGTACTGGTAGTGTATGGAGCGCACAAGGCCGACTTTGTAGCCGTTGAGGGTCACCGGTGCCGACGTGGCAAGGCCTTCGACGTTGGTGTAGGCGGCGTAATAGTAGTTGGCGGCCTTGAAGATGTTGACGCCTTTGAGAAAGTTTATTCCAAAAAAGAGCAGGACAAGGGCCAGTGCCACTAACAGTCCTACCATTATTTCTTTGCGCTTCATATTGTTGATGAATGTTTTTTGTTTTGTTTTCTATTGTCGGGGGGTCAGCCGGCTATGCGGTGCGGATGC
This sequence comes from uncultured Porphyromonadaceae bacterium, assembly GCA_900541865.1. Lineage (GTDB taxonomy): Bacteria > Bacteroidota > Bacteroidia > Bacteroidales > Muribaculaceae > CAG-873. The sequence goes on from UQLO01000026.1 coordinate 8,904, forward strand.
AGCCGGCGATAGGCGTCGACGGCCATGAAGAGGGCTTCGGCCATACGCTGCAGGCCTTCGTCGCTGCCGAAGTAGCGTTCTATGGTGGGGTTGCACATGAAGTCGAGCTCTACCAACACCGCCGGCATGCCCGTGGCCCAAAGCACCAGAAAGCCTGCCTGCCGGACTTCGCGGTCGGCACGCCCGGCGTGCGATACCAGAAAGTGCTGCGCCAGAGAGGCCATTTCGAGGCTTTGCTCCATATTGCGGTTTTGGGTGAGTTCGAATATTATGTAGCTCTCGGTAAGGTTGGGGTCGAAGCCCTGGTAGGCCTCGGTGAAGTCTTCTTCGAGTTCGATGACGGAGTTTTCGGCCATAGCGACTTCGAGATTGGCTTCGCTTTTGTGGAGGCCGAGGGTGTAGACGCTGACTCCTTTTATGGTATCGCGCCCGCGCGAACGCTTGGCGATGGAGTTCACGTGGATGCTCACGAAGAGGTCGGCGCCGGCGTTGTTGGCTATGGTGGCACGCTCGCGAAGGGGCACGAACACGTCGCCCTCGCGGGTCATCACTACCTTTACGGAGTCGCCGAGTCGCTCCTGCACCATGTCGCGAAGCAGGCGCCCTACCGCCAGCACTACGTTCTTTTCGTGCAGACGGCGCCCCGACGTGCCCAGATCGTGGCCGCCATGGCCCGGGTCTATGACCAGCACGAAGCGGCCGTCGTCCTCAGTGGGGGCGGGGCTTGCAGCGGTGGCGCCCACGGCTGCCGCAAGGGTCAGCAGGGCTGCGAGTATGAACCGTATGGTGCGTTTTTCGAGCATATTCAGGCGCAAATTTAGGCATTTTTTGGCTTATATGGGCCGGCTGTTCTCAAAATCTTCCGCTTTTGCCTTTTTTCTGCGTCAAATTAGCTAATTTTGCAGAACATTACTCCACGTTTTGGCTTTTTATTTTTATGAGGTCTCTCACCGTTATACTATCCGCGGCCGTGCTGGCTGTGTTGGGGCTGTGCTCGGGCTGTGGCGGCCGCTCGCAGAGCGTCGTTCAGCCGGATTCGGTATATGTTGCTGACGTCTACCGTATTATGTACGAGTATGGTCGCACCGACTCTGCCGGGCGCGATTCGCTGCGCATGCTGGACACGGCTCAGGTGCGGGCCTTTATGAGTGTTGTCGGCGAAACGCCCGTCACCGACCTGCGTATGCAGGGCTGGAGCTGGTCGCTGCCTGCTATTATGTTCACTCCTCCGGTGGATTCGGTCTTCCGCTCAGGGTCGCAGCCGCTTGCCGAGGCTCTCGGCATCATTACGGCCCGTATGCGGGCCGCCGGTGTGGAGCTCACGCCCCGCAGTTACGGCGCTGTGGTGTGGGGGCGGCTGGAGTCGGTGATGTTTGTGGACTCGGTTATGCTGGTGGCCCTGAATCATTACCTTGGCGCCGAATATCCCGGCTACGACCATTTTCCGCTTTATATGCGTCTGGTCAAGGAGCCTGAGCAGATGCCCTACGATGTCGCCGAGGCTATGATTGCCACTGACCATCCTTACTCCAACGAAGGGGGCACTCTGTTGGCGCGCATGCTCTACGAAGGTGCGCTGACGGTGGCAAAGATGGAAGCCGTAGGCGACGATGGTTCCGACCCGGCCCGTGCCTTGGGCTACCGCCCCGAGCAGTTGCAGTTCATCCTCGACAATGAGAAAAATCTCTGGCAACGTCTTGTGGCCGACGGACTGCTGTACGACACCAACACAGCCACCGTCGACAGGCTGATCGCACCGGCGCCAAACTCTCCGCTGCTGGATGCCCGATGCCCCGGGCGCGTTGGCCGCTTCTTCGGCTACCGCATCGTCCGGGAGTACCTCCGCCGAAATCCCGAGGCTGCCCTACCCCGGCTGCTTTCGCCCGATTTCTATCTCAACGGCCCCGAGGTGCTTGCCCAAAGCCACTACAACCCTTAGTCATAAACCTCCCAAATATTCATTACTTTGGAAAATATACGTCCTCTTATACTCATCACCAACGACGACAGCATCGAAGCGCCCGGCGTTCATCAGCTTGTTGAATGTGTGCGCGCTCTGGGCGATGTCTACCTTGTCGCTCCGGCTCATCCCCATTCGGGCCAATCGGCGGCTCTCACCGTCGGCGAGCCTCTCAAAATCAAGGAACTCGAATCGCAGCAGGAGAATGTGAGGCTCTTCACCGTCGACGGCACGCCGGTCGATTGCATCAAGCTCGGGCTCCACACTATTGTGCCGCGTCGTCCCGACATTATCCTCTCCGGCATCAACCACGGCTCCAACGCGGGCAACAACGTGACCTACAGCGGCACTATGGGCGCTGTTATCGAGGGTTGCATGCAGGGTATCCCATCGGTGGGCTTTTCTCTGCTTCACCATTCGATGAAGGCCGATTTCTCGATGTGCACTTCTTTCGTAACTGAAATAACCGACCGGGTGCTTCGCGACGGGCTACCCTCCTATGTGTGCCTCAACGTCAATATCCCCGCAAAGGTGGTGCCGGAAGGAATTAGAGTGTGCCGGGCCGCCAGAGGACATTGGTCGGAGGAATACAAGCGCTATCTCGATCCCTCCGGAAATCCTTTCTACTGGCTCACGGGGCGTTTCGTCAATGAGGAACCCGACGCCGACGATACCGACGAGTACTGGCTGGCACGTCGTCATATTTCGGTGGTGCCGGTGTGTCCCGATATGTCCGATGTGGCTGCCGTCGGCAAGCTGGCCGCGCGGTTCAACAAAGACTGAGCGGCAGAAGGCATGATTCTTTTTCCTAACGCGAAGATTAACGTCGGGTTGCGCATCCTCCGTAAGCGTCCTGACGGCTACCACGACCTGGCAAGTGTTTTTGTGCCGGTGATGTGGTGCGACATTCTTGAGATTACTCGGGCCCCGAAGGACTCCTTCCGCCTTGCCGGTGCGCCGCTCGATTGCGCCGATGCCGACAACATCGTGCTTAAAGCCCTGCGAGTGCTCGCCCGCGAGACCGGCATCAAACTGCCTCCGCTGGATATTGTGCTGGAGAAGCACATTCCTTCCGGCGCAGGTCTGGGCGGAGGCTCCGCAGATGCCGCTTTTGCCCTCAAAGGTGTCAACGAGCTGCTGGGGCTCGGTCTCGACGAGGCTGCCTTGGCGGCTGTGGCGGCTAAGGTGGGCGCCGACTGCCCGTTCTTCATCTATAATACTCCGGCCCTCGCCACGGGCATCGGCGATGTGCTGCAGCCCGTCGACGCTTCCGCCCTCAACGGCCTTTATGTGGTCATCGTCAAGCCGGGCGCACAAAGTGTGTCGACTGCCGAGGCTTACGCCGGGGTGACACCCGCCGAGATTGGCCCCGAGGAAGACTTAGTGCGGGCGTTTATGCTGCCGGCTGAGTGCTGGAGCAGGTCGGAGCTGATAGTCAACGATTTCGAGCCGTCGGTCTTCGGACGCCGGCCCGCTATTGCGGCCGCCAAGGACGCTATGGCGGCGGCAGGCGCTCTCTACTGCGCCATGAGCGGCAGCGGAGCGGCTGTTTTCGGCATCTTCGCCGACGACGCACAAGCACGCGCGGCGGCCGCCTCTTTTGCTGGGTGCGATGTCTTCTGCCAGCGTTTCAGCGGTTTCAAGGCTCCTTAACGAACGTTTTGAGCCCTGTGCACGTTATATAGTAAAATTTAAAATCTCAGCATACCCGCGAGGTTTATCCGGTTTTAACACTTTTTGGCCGGGTTTTTGCTGGGTATGTCTAAAAACATAGACACTCATGAGCAATAAACACCAGAAAAATAACGGTGAGGCTCCCAAGGCTGAGGCTGCGGAGGCTCCGGAAATTATGGATGTCCTCGACCAGGAGCCAAACGATGCTCCCGAACTTGAGGCGCAGGAAGTCGAAAACGCTGATTTGCAGAATCAACTCGACGAGGCCCTCAAGCAGATTGAAAAGGATAAGAACGACTACCTCCTTCTGGCGGCCGACTTCGACAATTACCGCAAACGCATGATGCGCGAAAAAGCCGATCTGCTCAAAAACGCCGCCGAGCGAACTCTGCTCGGTCTGCTCCCTATTGTCGACGACTTCGAACGCGGCCTCGCTGCAAGTGCCTCCGAAGATGCCGACAGCATACGCAAGGGTATGGAGCTGATCTACAACAAGCTTATCAAATACCTCGAAGCCAATGGCGTAAAGGCTATGGAGAGCACAGGCGAACCTTTCAACGCCGACTTCCACGAGGCTATCGCTACGGTGCCCGCTCCTTCCGACGACCTCAAGGGCAAAGTGCTCGACACCACCCAGAAGGGCTATATGATTAACGATAAAGTGCTCCGCCACGCCAAAGTGGCCGTGGGCGAATAACACACTGCCCGATGGACAAGAGAGATTACTACGAAGTGCTCGGCGTGGCCAAGACGGCTTCCGCCGACGAGATAAAGAAAGCCTACCGCAAAAAGGCTCTTCAGTACCACCCCGACCGCAATCCGGGCGACAAAGAGGCTGAGGAGAAGTTCAAGGAGGCCACCGAGGCCTACGACGTTCTTTCCGACGCCGACAAGCGCGCCAAATACGACCAGTTCGGCCACTCTATGGGCCAGCAGAGCTTCGGCGGCGGTGGTGCCGGCGGGTTCTCCTTCTCCCAGGACGACCTGGAGGATATTCTACGCCGTGCCGGCTTCGGCGGCTTTGCCGATTTTTCTTCTTTCGGTGGTTTCGGTGGTTTCGGTGGCGCAGCCGGAGGTCGTCGCCAGCAGCGCCGGCAGCGTCGTGGCTCCGACCTGCGTATTCGCGTCAAACTAACTCTGGAGGATATCGCAAACGGTGTCACCAAGACCCTGCGTGTGCCTACCTTCGTGGAGTGTGAGTCCTGCAAGGGCACCGGCGCAAAAGACGGGGTGGCCTTCGCCACTTGCAACCAATGCCACGGCACCGGGCAGGTCGTCACCCAGCAGTACACTCCCTTCGGCATGCAGCAGGCCGCAAGTGTGTGCCCCGCCTGCAACGGCTCCGGCAAGGTGGTCACCGAATCCTGTCAGCACTGCCACGGCGAGGGCGTCAACCGCCGCGATGTGGAGGTGTCCTTCTCCATTCCCGCCGGCGCCTACGAAGGCCAGACCTTCTCGCTGCGGGGAAAGGGAAATTACCCCAAAGGCGGAGGCGTCCCCGGCGACCTGCTGGTGGTCATCGAGGAAGTCAAGCACCCCGAGCTTATCCGCGACGGGGCCGACCTGATCTATAATCTTATGCTCGACATTCCGACGGCCGTGCTCGGCGGAAGCGCCGAAGTCCCCACCATCAGCGGTCGCGCACGACTCAACATCCCCGCCGGAACTCAGCCCGGCAAGGTACTCCGTCTGCGCGGAAAGGGCCTCCCCGACTCCGAAAACGGCGGTCGCGGCGACGAGCTCATCAACGTAATGGTCTATATGCCCGAAAAGCTCACCGACCAGCAGCGTCAGGCCTTCGAAAGCCTCAAAGGCACTCCCGGCATACAGCCCACCGAAAGCGACCGCAACCGCATCTTCTCAAAATTCAAGCACCTCTTCGAATAAAATTTGTGCAACAACACGTGTGTAACATCTTTCCAAACCGGAGAGATGTTACACTTTTTTGCGCAACATGTGCAACAAGCCCCACCTTTGTTGTTACACGCTTATTTCTCTGATTCTCTCCTCCTTATCTTATATGTGTAACTTGTGTAAGATAAAAGTAGTAATATTAAAAAAAAGGAAAATAGGGGGTAAAAGGGGGCAAAACGGGGGAAAACAGAAAAGTTTGGGCTTTTTTCGCCGAGTTGGTACACACACCGCATTGGCCGGAAACATTGAGGTAATCTTCGACCTCATCCCCATCAACTAAAAATCCATTTTACCCACACAATCGGTTGGCTGCAGCCCGGCGCTGCGACCAACCGATTTTCTATGTCGGAGGTGCGAGGGCAACGCATGGAGTGAGGGCTTCAGCCCTCACCGCCCCGCCGAGGCTATTTTTCTGCGAGAATGGGCGCGCCCCGTTATTTGGCTGCAACCGTTATGGAGCGGGGATTTGCAATCCCCGCCGCCCCGCCGACGCTATTTTTTTGCGAAAAAGGAGAATAGTTTTCGCCTGCCCGCGGGGATTGCAAATCCCCGCTCCATAACGCTTGCAGGCGTTTTCGCGGATTATAATGGCATCGGCGGACGTTTGCGAGCCGTAAGCTCGCCCTCCTTGTTGGCGTTCCCGGCAGAAGCTTATCTCTATTTTCCGAGGGGGAGATACCAATAATATGCACAACGGAGCGACCCGGGTGGGGACGCTCCGTTGAATCGGCGGAAAAGTGGATTATTTTCCGGCGATGTGGTCGCTTACAGTCAGGTGTACGCGGCCTTTGGCGCGACGACGGGCAAGAACCTTGCGGCCGTCGGGAGTCGACATTCTTTCACGGAAACCGTGCTTGTTAACTCGCTTGCGATTAGAGGGTTGGAATGTTCTTTTCATTGCCGTTATGTTGGTTTTGTTTTTATGTGCGCTATTCGGACTGCAAAGTTAAAAATTATTTCCCGTTTTAGCAAATATTTTTCGCTTCTTCCGGGCTATTTTCGCGGTTTGGGGCGCGCCGAAGGCCTTTTTGGCTTCAGTCGGCGGGCAGCGGGGCTATCTCGCGGGTGAGCGAGCGCGGCCGAGGTTCTATTACGGGCACGGGCCGCCCTTCCATCAGCAGCTCCATCTGCTCGGGAACGATGAAGATGTCGTCCTTGGAGCGTGGCCGTATGCCTTCGAACCATTTGAACTTGGGCAGGTAGTAGTTCGACGGCTTGGCCAGGAAAAGCGGGGTAGCCGTGCCGGTGGTCTGGGGCCACATTTTTATGCGTTCGGTGGTGCGTCCCCGAAACCAGCCTTCGAGGTAGCTGCTTTCGGCGTTCACCATTTTGTTGATGGTTGAGTCGGCCTCTTCGGGGTACATTATAATCTCGACATTGCCGTTGACGTTCAGGCGCCTGAGCTCCCCGCCTTCAAAGTAGGCTATCATCTCCTTGCCGGCGAGTTGGTCGTAGTGGTCGCCCTCGAGGTGCTGGGCGGTGAAGGCTCCTTCGGGAATGGTGGCCCGCTCTATGGTGGAGTCGTTGAGTTTGAGTTCTATGGTTTTACCGAAAATCTGACGGTCTTCGCTCCACACCACGGGGTTGATATACATGCTCAAGGTGGTGTCGGCGCGTTCGAAGCGCATTGAGTCGCATATGCCCTGCATGTCGCGTCGCCAAAAGCGCACACGGGGAAAGGCCACGGCGACCTGCGAAGTGTCGACGCGCTGGGAGGCGGCGATGCCCCTGAGAGTGTCTTCTTCGACGTCGATGGTGTCGAAGCGGCGGAAGCTCTGGATATATCGGCTGTGGAGGTAGAGGGTGTCCGGACCGGAGTATTCGACGAGCAAGGCCCGGCCTGTTACGAACGAGCTGTCGGCGGCCTGGTCATAGTAGCCGTAGTTGCCGCGTATTTCGCTTTTGTGGGCGGAGTCGGTGAGCACCATGTTGCCGAATGCTTCGGCGTAGGCGGCGTTGCGGTCGTAGTAGATGGAGTCGGCGGTGAGAGTCTGGCCCTGCGGAGTGACCACCAAGGAGCGGTCGAAGAGCGATGAGAAGTTGCTGTCGGTGTCGTAGACGCCAAGCGAGGTGTAGATTGTGCCGCGGGCGTTGACTATGGTGCTTGGCGAGTGGAGTTCGGCGATGTGGGTGGCTGTGTTGTAGTAGAGGGTGTCGGAATAGATGTTGAGGGTGTCGGTGCTGTTTCGCGAGTAGAGGTGTACGTCGGTGTAGAAGTTGGCTTCCTTGGTGGGCGGAGCATACTCGCCTTTGAGCGACGTCAGGGTGTTCTGCGGGTCGGAAAGTGTTCCTCCTACTTCGTAGTATCCCAGCTCCATGGCCAGGTCGTAGACGAACACATCGGTTTTGAGAGTAACATCCCGGTTTCGGAGCACAACCTTTCGGCCGGGGTCGGCGTAGAGCACGGCCACCTCGGAGGGCCCGTCGTAGTTGAGCTCGTCGGCATTGACTTCGAGGGTGTCGCCCTGGGTCATGGAGACGTTTCCGAAGGCGTCCATCGATTCGGTTTCGGCGACGTAGTGCGCGCTGTCGCAGCGCATTGTCATCGGACCCTTTGTGAAGACCACATTGCCGACAAGAATCATGAACGAGTCGCCGGCGGCTTTCTTGAGGATGTCGGCTCGCTCGAGGAAAACTCGGTTTCCGGAGCTGCGGTCAGCGGTGGGGATTGCAGGACGAATCTCCGGCCGGGTACGCTCTATCGGCGCCGACACCAAAACGGGGAGGGCGAGCAAAGCAAGAAAAACGAGCAGCGGGAAACGTCGCACTACTTATCGGGGCGTTGCAGGTTCGGCAGAGGTTTCAACGGCTTTTTATCCAGCCGCTGTGCTGAAATTCGCAGCCTCGCCAACCATCCTCGATGCGGACGTAGGTCTCGGCTATCTTTCGCTCGAGCCAACGGTTGACTATTTTTTGGCTTTCGGCTTCTTCGTACATGTCTTTGAGAAGCTGATAGTCGTCGGCGAGATTGGCCTGGTGGGCGTCGATGCGGTTTGTGAGCTTCACCATAGCCACAATCTCGCGGTCGCGCTTGGGATCGCGCATGATGAAGGGTTGCGAAATTTCGCCGGGCTGCAGAGAGGCTACCGCGCGGGCTACTTCCTGTGGCAACTGGCTCATTTCGAACTTGGTGGTGCCTGTCTCCTGGTTGACCATCACTCCTCGGCTCATGCGGGTGTCTTTGTCCTGGCTGACAAGGCGGGTGGCATCCTCGAAGGTAAGAAGGCTACGCTCGGTGATGTCGGCGCGCACGGTGTCGAGGCGGTTGATGGCGGCGGTGAGGTCGCGGTCGGAAACGTGCGGGCGCAGCAGAATGTGGCGCGTGTTGATGCGGTCGCCGCGCTTTTCAATCAGCTGGATGATGTGGAAGCCATACTCTGTCTCAACGATTTTGGATACCTTGTTGGGATCGTTGAGGTTGAAGGCCACGGCGGCAAATTCGGGCACGAGCTGTCCTCGACCCATGAAGCCGAGCTCGCCTCCTCGCACGCCGGAGGCATTGTCCTCGGAGTAAAGGATAGCAAGTGTGGAAAAATCGGCCTCTCCGCGGTTGACTCGATCGGCATAGTCGCGAAGGCGGCTTTTGACGTCCTCTATCTCCTGGCGGGGGATGGTGGGGTTGATGGTCATGATCTGCACCTCAACCTGCAGGGGCACATAGGGCACGCTGTCGGCCGGAAGGGCATCGTAGAAGCGACGCACGTCGGAGGGTGTCACCTTGAGGTTCTTGACAAGACTCGAACGGACTTGCTGCACGCGGGCACGGTTGCGCATATTGGTGGCATAGTAGTCGCGTATTTCGGGGAAGGGCTTGCGGAAGTACTGCTCGACCTTTTCGCGGGAGCCGAGGTTGGTAATGAGGAAGTTCATCTGGGCATCGGTCTGCATCTGCACCATCGACTCCTGCACTTCGACGGTGTCGAGGTCGGCCTGATGGAGGAAGAGGCGCTCAATGGCGAGCTGCTCCGGGATTACGCAGTAGGGGTCGCCCGAGATGGGGGTGCGATCGTTCTGCATGTCGGCGTAGGCCTGCTCTATTTCCGAGCGGTAGATGGGCTCGTCGCCTATCATCCAGGCTACTTCCTCTATGACGTTCGACGGAGTGGCCGCGGCGGCGGCAAGGGTGATGCCCAGCGAGAGGATGCTTACTATTGCTTTGATGTTCATTGTTAGCATTTAATGATGAGGCTGCCCGCGGCAGCTTCTGCAAAGTTACTTCTTTTTTTCCACCTGCGCGCGCTCCGGAGTCGTCTTTAGCCGTTTATTAATCTTTTTTATGAATGAAAGGACCAACTTTGGGTTGCAGCCGAATGTTTTAACTGAAACCAAAATTCAACTCTTATGAATGTAGATCCCAACGAAGCCGCCAAGATTGCGGCTCAGGTCAGCGAAAACGCTGCCAAAGTTTCGGCAGATGCCGCAAGCATCGCCGCTCAGGACGAATCTCAGGCGCTGAAGGACAAGATTTCTTCCGGGGCCTCCGAGGCTGTCAATAGTATTAAGGATAAGGCTGCCGATGTGGTCGGCAACATCAAGGATAAGATAGCCGCTCAGCAGGCCGACCCCAATTCGACTCTGAATCAGGTCAAGGAAGGTGCTGCCGGCGTGGGCGACCGAATCAAGGAAGTGGCCGGCAACGTGGCAGACAAGGGTGCCGACCTACTCGACGATCTCGCCGACAAGGTACACGACCTGGCAGGACGTCTTGGCCACAAGGACTGACCAATCTACCGCACAACATATATCGGCGGGGCGCTCGCGGCGCTCCGCTTTTATTTTGCGCTGTAGCTGACAATATAGCGGGCTTTGGGGAAACCGGGAGCGTCCGCTTCGTTCATCCACTCTCCGGCCGGTGCGCCCAGCTCGAAGTGGCTCAAGGCAATACCCATGTCGAGTTCGCCCATGAGGTCGGCCGAGGCGGTGTAGAAGCGGACTATACGGCCTCGCTGCACTGCTCGCCAGGGCTGACGGTTGAGAGCCGAAGGCGCAAGTCTCACCAGTTGCAGAGCCGCCTCGAAGGCGCTCCCCTGCTCTGTTTCGAAGAGTTTGGCGAAGGGGGCGCGGGTTGTGCTTCGGGCCAGCGCGGAGGTGAGGCGGCTCAGAAGATGAGCTTTCGGCGCCGGGACGCCTACTGCTATGAGCGCTGCAAGTTTTTTGGGGCCGGGGACGTTATGGAATGTTGACCCCAGCCAACAGGTGCCGTAGCCTTTGGAGGTAAGCCACAGCACAATGAGTTCTGCCCGGGCTGCATTTCGTCGTGTTTCGGTGGCATCGGAGCCGGTCGGAACGGCGATGAAGCAAGCCGCATTCCTGACCACCCCGTAGGTGCCGAAGGCTTCCTCGCGACCGGTCAGCAAGGGCAGCGAAACGAGCTTTTCGAGCATACTCCGATCGTCGTCGGCAAGAGGCGCGCCCGTGAAGGTGCGCACCGACCGTCGCTTACCGACGGCTTGGACAAGGGCTTGACGGCCGATGCCCGCTGTGTGGATAAATTCTTCTACCATACCACAAAAATAGTCATTATCCGCCGTTCGGATAGCAGCATAGAACAAAATTTCGGTAATTCGGGTAAGAATTACCCCCAAATTGGTTGGCATACGCCCCTACCACGGACAAATTAAATGGCAAATAATTAGTAACTTTGCAGCGCAATCAAGAAAAGACAAATGACAGCAAAACATATCTTCGCCGCCGCCATACTATCGACCTCCCCATTGGCGCTGTGTGCGCAACTGGCTCCGGACAGCCTGCCGGCCGAACAGCTTGCCGAGATTGTCGTGACGGGCTCCAACAGCGCCGTCGACGGGCGCCTGCTGCCCTACACTGTCTCGGTGATTTCGCCGTCGGAGATCGAGGGCGCCCCCTCGAACCGCGTGTTGGATATTCTCAGCGGCCGCGTGCCGAGTTTTTTCGTCACTCAGCGCAATATTCTTGGCTATGGCGTCAGCAATGGCGGAGCCGGCCACATCAAGCTGCGCGGTGTGGGCGGCGACCGAGCAAGCGGAGTGCTGATGATGGTCGACGGTCAGCCTCAGTTTGCCGGCATCTACTCGCATCATATCGGCGACTTCTACACCAGTCGCAATATAGAGCGCGTCGAAGTGCTCCGCGGTCCCGGTTCGGTGCTGTATGGCTCCAACGCTATGGCCGGTGTGGTCAATGTTGTCACCCGGGGCGTACATTCAGAAGGCTTTCACGGCTCTTTGAGCGCCGAGTACGGCTGGCGCAACACACTTATTTCTTCGGCCTCGGCCACCTGGCGGCGCGGCAAGGCATGGGCGATGGCTTCGGTCGGCTACGACCGCACCGACGGCACGGTACGCCGCTTCGACTTCAGCCAGATTACGGCATATGCCAAGGCCGGCTACGACTTCAGCAGCCATTGGAAGGCTTACGCCGATTATACCATCGTGAAGTTCGACGACCGCGACCCGATCTATCCTACGCTGTCGGACCCGGCAAGTACGGAGGTCTATCGGCAGGACATAATCCGCGGCGAGGCATCCGCTGTGGTGAGCAACCACTACGGCACCACCAACGGCACGGCCCGCGTTTACTATAGTTATGGGAACCACTATATCGACGACCCTCGCCACTTCCACAGCACCGACGACCGCCTTGGTCTGCTCGTCTATCAGAACTTTTCGCCTTGGCGCTATGCCTCGGCCACGGCAGGCTTTGATTTCGCCCGATATACAGGCCGCATCCCCATGAGCGGCGGCCGTCCTCACCAGCCGGGAGCAATGGCAACCCTCGACCGCAAGGCCATTATTGAGTATTCGCCTTATCTCACCCTGAGCCAGCAGGCCGGTATTCTGACTGTGAGTGCCGGCGTGCGGGGCGCCTTCAGCAATACGTTCGGCGCTCGCGCTATTCCCCAGGGCGGCGTGGCGCTCAATCTCCCCAAGGGCTTCAATCTCAAAGCATCGGCGGCCATGGGCTACCGCAATCCTTCCTTCCGCGAGCTCTACCTCTATAAATTCGCCAACCCCGACCTCAAACCGGAGCGGATGATGAACTACGAAGTGAGCCTGAGCAAAAACTTCGGCCACGAAGTTTCCGCCTCGCTTACCGCTTACTACATCCGTGGCTTCGATATGATACAGCAGACCGCCGTTAAAAACGAGAATACGGGTCGTTTCATCAACAAAGGCCTGGAGGCTACCGTCGACTGGCGCCCCGCCGAGCGGCTGCGAGCATGGGCCAGCTACAGCTTTCTTCACTCTTCGCTGGCAGCCCTCACCGGAGCGCCCCGCCACCAGTATTTCGTCGGAGCGCAATGGAGGCCACTGAGTGCGCTGACACTCGACGCTTCTGTCAACGGCGCCTCCAGGCTTTTTGTTGACGAATCTATGCCGTTTCAGAGTTTCGCTGTGCTGAATTTCAAGGCAAGCTGGCGCCCGACGAAGATACTCGAGCTCTCCGTGCGGGCCGACAATGTAACCGATGCCCGCTATACCATCAACAAGGGCTACCCGATGCCGGGGTTTGCTCTTTTTGGAGGCTTTAACATAAACATCTGACAATTAAATCATAAACCAATCATGAAACGTTTTCTCCTTCCCTTAGCAGCCCTATTGGCTCTGGCATCCTGCTCCGGAAAAGGCGCGCAGGCTGCCGCCGAAACTGCCGAAGCTGCCGAAGATTCCATTCCGGTGGTGTATTTCACCTCCGAAATCACTCCGGAGAGTCTTCTGCGCATCTATCAGGCTCTTGGAGCCGACACCGACGGCAAAAAAGTGGCCGTGAAGATTTCTACGGGCGAGTCCGAGAAGTCCAATCAGCTGGCTCCCGAGCTTATCGCACCGCTGGTGAGTGCTGTCAACGGCACTATCGTGGAGTGCAACACAGCCTACGAGGGTAACCGCCGCCACACCGCCGAGCATCTTCAGACCGTAGAGCGCCACGGCTATACAGCCATCGCACCGGTCGACATCATGGATGCCGAAGGCGACACCACTATAGCCATCCCCGGCGGCAAGCACATTCAGACCGACATCGTAGGCAACCACATCTCCGACTACGACTTCATGCTGGTGCTCTCCCATTTCAAGGGCCATCAGATGGGCGGCTTCGGCGGAGCGCTGAAGAATCTCTCAATCGGTGTGGCTTCCTCCAACGGCAAAGCTTGGATCCACAGCGCAGGTACCTGCGCCGACGCCGACTCTATCTGGGGCCATATCGCCGAGCAGGACGATTTCATCGAGGCTATGGCCGACGCCGCCCATGGCGTAGTCGCTTACTACGGCCCCGGCAACACGGCCTATGTGAACGTGGCCAACAACCTCAGCGTCGACTGCGACTGCAACGGCAACCCCGCCACTCCCGAAATGGCCGACCTCGGAATCTTCGCATCGCTCGACCCCGTAGCTGTCGACCAAGCTGCGGTGGATATGGTCTTCGCTGCCGATTCTACCAGCGGTAATGCCTCTCTTGTAGAGCGCATCAACTCCCGCCACGGCATCAAGATACTTCCCGCCGCCGAAGAACTCGGCACCGGCTCCCGCCGCTATCGCCTTGTGAGGCTGTAATTTCCTCTGATGCAATAACTCAAAAGGGCGTTTTTCGCGTCGGTTTCCTCAGAACCGTTGCGAAAAGCGCCCTTGGTATGTGCGGGTTGTGGTTATTGCTCGCGGTTGCGGAAGAGGTCCGCAAGCCCGCAAGTTGTTTCCCAGCAACATTCGTCGGGACAAAACTGGAAGCGTGCAATCAATTCTTTTACCTCACGAACTATCTCATCCCGCTGCGCAGAAGGCATATCTGTGTCGGAAGCAACGCCATACGCCACTTTTTCAACTATATCCGCGGCCTCAGAGTATGCCTCCACCCTGTATGCATTGTCTGCAATACGCAGATACTCTTTTGCGTCTTTGTATGTCATATTCTGATGGTATTTGATTTAGGATGAGCCGACTAACACATTATTTGCCGGCGAATCGCTTGGCAAACAAAGAAGCGAACCGACGTCCGAACAGTGCAATCAGTGCGCCGGCTTTGTTTTTGAGCCTTACCCTCGGGTCGATGAGCATTTGGAGCCGCAGCCGGCGGATAACGGGCCAGCAGCGGTCGGCACCGGCTGTGTAGCCATTGGCCGTGGAGAGCAGAAACATGTTGTAGTGGGCACTGAATCGCCGCGACTGCGCAGCCCGCAGCAGCCCTTTGCCGCAGGGACGCATTGCCCGCTCGATGCAGTCGGTGACGTCGAGAGCGTCCAGCCTCCGGGGCGTCCACTTCTGAGTCCGCGAATCGGAAGTGGTTCTGTAGAAAAAGAGTATGTTTCGGCTTATGGCGACCTTGCGGGAGCGTTCCATAAGGCGCGGAAACAGCTCGAGATCTTCGTAGAATATTCCTTCCGTGAATAGTCCGGTTTTGAGTATTGTGTCCTTTTTAACCAGATATCCGGTGGCGCTGTTGTTTGTTCCGGCTTTTTGGTACAAGGTGTCCTTCAGCAAATCCTCGCTCAATACTTGTCTGAACGGAAGATTCGTCTTGAAGCAGGGAATCTGCGTCTGAATTACCTCAGTGATTACAATGTCGGAACCGGGGCAGTCTTCCAACGCTGAAATAAGTATTTTGAGCGCATCTGGGTGTAGAGTGTCGTCGGAATCGAGAAAAACTATATATTCTCCCTTGCTTTCCTCAATTCCTTTGTTTCGGGCCGCCGAGGGGCCGTCGTTTGGCTTGTTGACAAGGCGGAAGCGGCTGTCGGCGCGGCTGAACTGCGAGGCGATGTCGGCGCTGGTGTCGGTGGAGCCGTCGTTCACCATTACCACTTCGAAGTCAGTAAATGTCTGGTCCTGCACGCTCTGCAGGCACTCGTGCAGATACTTCTCCGTGTTGTAGATGGGTATTACGACAGATATCATGGCCGTTGGGGGCAGCTTAAAGGCTGGCTAAGAACTCAGCACGGAGGGCCGGGTCCTCTTCGAATACGCCGTTGTACACCAGGGTCACTGTTGCGGTGTGCTGTTTTTCTACTCCGCGCATCTTCATGCACATATGTTCGCCCGAGCAGCGCACTATTACGCCGCGGGCGCCCAGAGCATCGCGGAGGGTATCGGCGAGCTGACGCGTGAAGCGCTCCTGGACCTGGAGCCGTCGTGCGAAGACGTTGACCATACGTGCTATCTTGCTCAGACCTACAATCTTGTCGCCCGGCATATATCCGATGCTTACCTTGCCGAAAAACGGCAGTATATGGTGCTCGCACATGGAATAAAATTCAATGTCGGACACTGTGATGAGGCCTTTGCCTTCGTTTTCGAATACGGCCTGTTTGAGCACCTCGGCGCCATCCTGCTCATAGCCGGAGGTCAGAAACACGAGAGCCTTGGCAGCCCGCTGCGGAGTTTTGACCAAGCCTTCGCGCGAAGGGTCTTCACCGAGTTCCTCAATGATGGCCTTGATGTGGGCCGCAATGCGGTCTATGCGCTCCTGTTCGGAGCTGTTGTTGGTGTCGGTCATTCTGTTATGTTGATTTTCTCCGCCACGATGCGTGCATACGCGGCAACCGAGGGCATGGCTTCGCGAATCTGCGCCAAGGCAGCCTCTGCCTCGCCACGTCGCCGGAAATCGCCGATGCGCACCTGCCAGTAGGGAGAATTGAAAGTCACGTAGGCCTTCCACTGCGGAAAGGCGTTTTCGAACTGCACGCGTCGGCTTTCTGCCTGGGAGCGCGCGGTGCCCGGGTTGTTGTCGTCGAACACTTGCACGCGATAGCCGTTGCGTGTTGCCACTATTTCGGGGCGCCACCCCTCCGACGACTCGGCGGAGGCATCCTGCGGTTGTGCTGTCACGCGCCGGCTGAGCATTTCGGTGAGGCGCTCGGGCTCACATACTGTTATATGGCCGGAGGCATTGATTCGGTCCACTATGCACACCGTGCTGTCGGCTCGGATTGCCTGAACTATGGTGTCCTGCACCGAGTGGGTGTTGTCGTAGAGCTGTGCGCCGGCTGCCGGTGCAATCAGACTCAGGCTTAAGCCAAGAAGCAGTGTGTGGATTCTCATTGTTGATGATGTTATATGGACCGTGTGGTGTTTTGCAGCAATGGTCAATGGCAGGCACTCCGCCGGGGAATGCCTGCCTTGACTGTATGAATTGCGACGCTTTTTCAGAAAGCGTTAACGATGCCCATGAAGTCCTCGCACTTGAGGGAAGCACCGCCGATGAGGCCGCCGTCGACGTCGGGTTTGGCGAAGAGTTCGGCTGCGTTGGAGGGCTTGCAGCTGCCGCCGTAGAGGATGGTGGTGTCGTCGGCTACGGTCTTGCCGTATTTCTCCTCAACGACTTTGCGGATGAAGGCGTGCATTTCCTCAGCCTGGTCGGAGGTTGCGGTCTTGCCGGTGCCGATAGCCCATACGGGTTCGTAGGCGAGAATAATCTTGCCGAAGTCTTCGGCGCCGAGGTTGAAGAGGCCTTCTTCGACCTGACGGCGCACTACGTCGAAGTGGGTGCCGTTGTCGCGCTCTTCGAGCACTTCGCCGATGCAGAAGATGGGCTTGAGGTTGTTGGCAAGGGCGAGAGCAACTTTTGCGCGGAGGGTTTCGGAAGTTTCGCCGTAGTACTGACGACGTTCGCTGTGGCCGAGAATGACATACTGAGCGCCGGTGGAGGCTACCATGGGAGCGGAAACTTCGCCGGTGTATGCGCCTTTTTCGTGGTCTGCGCAGTTTTCTGCGCCAAGACCCAGCACATTGGCGTCGATGGCTTCAGCCACGGGCACGAGATGCGTGAAGGGTACACATATAATAACACCGCATTTGGGGTTGGCTGCCTTGACGGCGGCATTCACTTCCTTAGCCAGGGCGAGACCCTCCGGAACTGTGGTGTTCATCTTCCAGTTGCCGGCAACGATATTCTTTCTCATTGTTTGGTTTGTATTTTAATGCTTTTCTGAATCATGGACGGTTCGCGGGGACTGTCCCGCGTCCTTTTCCGGCTGCAAAGTTACAAAAAAAATTGCAGTTCATAACTTTGACAACGCTTTCTTTATGGCCGGCTCGACTTTCAGGGTAGGTTCGGCCTCGAATATCTCCTTGAGTACCTTCTGGGAGGCCTTGCGCTCGAAGCCGAGCATGGTGAGTGCGGCCAGTGCTTCTTCATAGTCCGAAACGGCAGGGCTGCCGACTGCTTCCGGGGTGACGTTGAGGCTGACATCGCCTATTTTGTCTCTGAGGTCCACTATGATGCGCTCGGCGGTCTTTCCGCCTATGCCTTTGATGGCTTTGAGGCGCTTTACGTCGGCCGACCCTATTGTGGCGGCCAGGTCATCGCCCTGCAGCGACGACAGGATAAGGGCGGCTGTAGTCGCTCCTACCCCGCTCACTCCGATGAGCGCACGAAAGAGCTCGCGCTCCCGAGGGTCAGAGAAGCCGTAGAGGGTCCAAGCGTCCTCACGTATTATTTCGTGGACGTACAACTTGGCCTCCGGTGCGTTTTGTATCGCCGAAAAGGTCGTCAGGGTGATGTTCAGCCGATAGGCGACGCCTCCTCCGGCCTCCAGCACGGCTGCCGCAGGGTTCAGCTCGGCTATGCTGCCGCGTATGTATTCTATCATTATGGTGTCGTTTTTGCTTTTGACGGGGCTCACGCGAGCCTTTGTGCAAAGTTAAGCAAAAAGCCGCGCCCGCGCAAATTCATGGCAATAGTCGTTTTCGCATCCACAAAAAATTAGTACTTTTGCATCCACAAATAAAACTGATATGACTCCGAAAAAAGAAATCGTTCTCAGTGGAATTCGCTCCACCGGTAACCTCCACTTAGGCAATTACTTCGGCGCTCTGCGCAAATTTGTGGCCATTCAGGACGACTACGATTGCAATTTCTTTATTGCCGACCTTCACGCCCTCACCACTAACCCCGACCCCGCCGAACTCCACGCTAACGTCAAAAATATACTCGCCGAATACCTGGCCGCCGGCCTCGACCCGGAGAAAAGCACTATCTTCATCCAAAGCGATGTGCCCGAAATTGCCGAAATGTACCTCTTGCTCAATATGCATGTGGGTATCGGCGAGCTTATGCGCACTGCTTCCTTCAAAGACAAGGCCCGCAAGTGCCTCGGACTCTCCGCTCCGTCGACCGGCGACACCGACGAGGCTTTCGAAAAGGAAATCATAGGCGCCGACACCAACAAGCGCGTCAACGCCGGTCTGCTCACCTACCCCACTCTGATGGCGGTCGACATCCTCATCCAGAAAGCCACGAAGGTACCCGTCGGCAAAGACCAGCTCCAGCACCTGGAGCTCACGCGCCGCTTCGCGCGCCGCTTCAACAGCTTCTACGGCGTGGATTTCTTCCCCGAGCCCACCGACTTCGACTTTGGCGGCGCTCCCGTGAAGGTGCCCGGTCTGGACGGTTCCGGCAAGATGGGCAAGAGCGAAGGCAACTGCATATATCTCATCGACGAGCCCAAGGCACTTCGCAAGAAGGTTATGCGCGCCGTCACCGACGAAGGCCCGCAGGCTCCCAACTCGCCCATGTCGCAGCCGGTGGAGAATCTGTTCACTCTGCTGGAACTTACTTCGAAGCCCGAAGTCGTCAAGCAGTTCCGCGACGCTTATGCCGACTGCTCCATACGCTACGGCGACCTCAAGAAGCAGCTTGCCGAAGATATTCTCACCATCACAAACCCAATCCGCGAGCGAGTGGCCGACATCATGGCCGATGAGGACTATCTCCGCTCCGTGGTGAAGCGAGGCGCCGAACGTGCCCGCGAGCGTGCCGCAGCCACACTGGCCGAGATGCGCTCC
Source organism: uncultured Porphyromonadaceae bacterium (assembly GCA_900541865.1). Classification (GTDB taxonomy): domain Bacteria; phylum Bacteroidota; class Bacteroidia; order Bacteroidales; family Muribaculaceae; genus CAG-873. Next base: position 28,206 of record UQLO01000026.1, read on the forward strand.
ATTATGGGCATCCGCAAATTTTGACCCATGCACAGCGAACGGCTCGAACAGTCTCAGCAGCTCAAGCTCCAGCAACGAATAAATCCCCAGCAGGTGGCCTTGGGCCGCGTGCTGGAGATGACAGCCACGGAGTTTGAGGAGGCTATTCGCCGTGAGCTCGACGAAAATCCGGCACTGGAGGCCGTTGAGCCTCGGGAGGCCGTCGCCGACGACTTTCACGAGAGTGCCGACGACCTCCAGCGGGCAGACTACGCCACCGACGAAGATATTCCTTTCTATCGGCAGGATGTGCGCAACCACAGCGCCGACGACCCTGTCTACGACGCTGCCGCCCTGGCTGCCGACGACTCGGAGGATATGCTTCCTATTCTGATGGACCGCATTAAAAGCGAGTTCGACTTTTCGCCCGAGGAAATTCAGGTGGCCGAGTATATCATAGGTAATCTCGACTCCAACGGCTATCTTACCCGCCCGCTGGCTGCCATTGCCGCAGATATGGCTCTCGCAGAGGGGTCAGAACCTTCAGCAGCGACTGTGCGGAAGGTTTTCGACGTTGTGCGCAGTCTCGACCCGCCGGGAATAGGCGCGGTCGATTTGCGTGACTGTCTGTTGCTTCAGCTCGACCGCCGGCCGCGCTCCGCAGCCGTGGTAACGGCAACTGAGATTATCCGCCATTACTTTGATATTTTCTCCAAGCGCCACTTCGAGCGCCTTCAGGGCGAACTGGGAATAAGCCGGGCCGACCTCTCGGAGGCTCTCGACATTATCCTGACCCTTAACCCACGTCCGGGAGCCGCCCTCGGTGGCAGCGCAAGCTCCGACCGGAGCCGCCATATCACCCCCGACTTCCTGCTCGACTACGACGAGGAGACCGACCGCTTCTCGCTCTCGCTGGGCGGCAATATGCCCGACCTTGCTGTCGAGGAGAGTTTCCGGGCCGACCCCGACGGGGGCCGTGCGGGGACCGCCCGACGCGACGCGGCCGATTATATCCGGCGCAGACGCGATGCGGCAAACAATTTCATCGCTCTGGCCCACCAGCGGTCGGCAACTCTTTCGGCCATCGCACGCGCTATCGCCTCCATCCAGAAAGAATTCTTCGTCTCCGGCGACCAAGCCGACCTTAAGCCGATGATTCTTAAGGATGTGGCTGAGCGAACAGGTTTGGATATTTCTTCGGTGAGCCGTGCGGTCTCCGGCAAGTATATCCAGACTCCCCATGGAACCTATGCGCTCAAAAGCCTCTTCAACGAGCGGCCCAGCGCCGACAGCGACGCTTCCACACCGGCCATCCTCAAAAATCTCGGCGAAATTATCGATGCCGAAAACAAACGCGACCCCCTCAGCGACCGAGAGCTCACCGACGCTCTTGCGGCACGAGGGTTCGATATTGCCCGCCGCACGGTGGCGAAGTACCGCGAGAGACTCGGACATCCTGTTGCCCGTCTACGCAAAGAATTGTGATACGTAAATGACTCAGCCTGACCGCATCCCGGAAATGGATGCAAATACCGAAGTTAAACGGCGCCCCCGCCGTCCTCACGGCCCTTTGATGCGCATTGCCTCGCTTGTGGGCGATGTTTTTTCGCCCCTGCTGATGGCAACCTACGCCATGGTGATTGCCCTGTGGCTCACGCCTATGAACAGGCTGCCGTTCAATGTGCGCGCATGGTCGTCGGTGGGTGTGTTTTTCATCACTTGCCTGGTGCCGGCGCTCACTGTGCTTTTGCTTCTGCGCTCGGGCCGCATCAGCGATGTCTCTATCTCCGACCGCCGGCAGCGACCTTTCCCTTTTATGGTTGGAGTGGTGTGCTATATCATCGCGGCGATTTTCCTGGCTGTGCTCAATGCGCCGCGCTGGCTGGTTTGCTTCTTCATTGCGGCTACTTTGGTGGCTGTGGTGGAGCTTATCGTGTCGCTGCGCTGGAAAATCAGCGCCCATGCCGGAGCCGCGGGTGGCCTGCTGGGCTTTGTATGGTGGTTGTGTGCGCGCCACGCTCTCATAGGCGACCCCTTCATCACATTGAGTGCCACCATCCTTATGGTAGGCGTGGTGTGCTGGGCGAGAATGTTGATGCGCCATCACACTTTCGGCCAAGTATGCGCCGGAGCCGCCCTGGGCTTCCTTGTTGAATTTCTGATGTTGATATTCTGATTAACCTTTTTAAGATATTTTCCTTATGGTCAGCATAATAATGGGCAGCACCTCCGACCTTCCGGTCGTGCGTAAGGCTGCCGACTTTCTTGAACAGCTTGAGGTACCCTTCGAGATGCACGCTCTGAGCGCTCACCGCACTCCTGCCGCCGTCGAAGACTTTGCCCGCAAGGCAGCCTCGCGTGGCGTCAAGGTCATCATCGCCGCTGCAGGCATGAGCGCCGCTCTGCCCGGCGTTATTGCCGCCCAGACTGCCCTGCCTGTCATCGGCCTGCCTATTTCGGCCACTCTTCAGGGTATGGACGCCCTGCTCTCAACGGTCATGATGCCCCCGGCCATTCCGGTGGCCTCGGTAGGCATCGATGCAGCTCTCAATGCCGGTGTGCTGGCTGTGCGTATCCTGGCGCTGTCCGATACGGCCCTTGCCGAACGCTATGCGGCCTACTGCGCCTCACTGGAGGACAAGGTGAAGGTGGCCGACGCCGCACTGGGCGCCATCGAGGATTATAAATTCAAGGTTTGAACCGCCCCGAAAGTATGAAAAGAAGAGTTACTGTTGCGGTTCCGGTGGGCAATACTGTCATTGGGGGCGGTGCTCCCGTGCGCGTGCAAAGTATGACGACCACACCGACCCTGGACGTTGACGCAAGCATAGCCCAGGCTCGCCGTTTGGCTGACGCCGGAGCGGAGTTGGTGCGTCTCACGGCCCAGGGGGTTGCCCACGCCGCTGCCCTTAAAGACATTAAGGCCGGTCTGCGCGACCAGGGGGTAGACGTCCCTTTGGTGGCCGATATCCACTTCAATCCGGCGGCGGCTTTCGAGGCCGCAAAGCACGTCGAGAAGGTTCGCATCAACCCCGGCAATTTCGCCGATCCCGGACGAACCTTCCGTAAGATGGAATTCACCGACCGGGAGTATGCCGCCGAGCTGGCCCGAATAGAAGAAAAGCTGGTGCCTTTCATCGAGCTGTGCCGCGCAAACGGCACGGCGGTGCGTATCGGCGTTAACCACGGTTCGCTCAGCGACCGCGTGATGAGTCGTTTCGGCGACGGTCCTGCCGGTATGGTGGAGAGCGCAATGGAGTTCCTGCGTGTTTTCCGCAAGCATGATTTTAACAATGTGGTGATTTCCATCAAGGCTTCCGATGTGCCCACGATGACTACCACGGTGCGTGCCTTGGTGCGCGCTATGGATGCTGAAGATATGCATTACCCCCTCCATTTAGGCGTTACCGAGGCCGGCAATGCCCTGGAGGGACGTATCAAGAGTGCTGTCGGCATCGGAAGTCTGCTTGCCGACGGCATCGGAGATACCATACGCGTGTCGCTCAGCGAGGACCCTTGCGAGGAAATACCTGTCGCCAAGGCGCTTGTGGCTCATGTGGAGGCCAACGAGAAAGCCTCACCGATGGAATCGCCTATGGTGGAGCCGGTGCGCCGCCCCCTCGCCCCGGCTATTTTCAGCTCGACCGACCGGGCTGAAGGTATGCACGTGGTCTGTGCCGATGCAGGCAACCGCATTGCCTTTGTGCGCCCGCAGGCAGCCGCGGCGAAGGCTCGCGGCGAAAAGGTGTGTGTTGCTCTCCGCTATTCGGGCCTTGGCGAGGGTGATGCCGTTCTTGCTGCGGCTGTCGACCTGGGCTATTTGCTGCTCGAAGGAGACGTGGATGGCATAGTCCTTGATATTGAGGGCTTTGATGCTGACCGCTGCGTCGAGACGGCCCGCTGCATAGTGCAGGCAGCCGGTCTGGCCCGCTTCAAGGCCGAGATAGTGGCCTGCCCGGGCTGTGGCCGCACGCTTTTCGACCTTCCTCAGGCTTTGGAGAAAGTGAAGGCGGCATGCGCGCATCTTAAACATCTCAAGATTGCCGTGATGGGATGCATCGTCAATGGTCCCGGGGAGATGGCCGGCGCCGACTACGGTTATGTCGGAGCTGCCGCCGGCAATGTGAGCATCTACCGAGGCATAGAGCCAATCCACCGCAATGTACCTCAGAATGAGGCTGTTGAAAAACTTATAGCTCTTATTAAAGCCGATGGCGAATGGTTTGACCCCGAGTGAGGGCTTTCTGGTGCCCGAGGTAGTCGCTATGCCCAACGGACTCAGGCTGGTGCATATTCAGGACAGTAATTCGCGTGTCGGGACCGCCGGCGTGTGTGTGCGCGCCGGCAGCGCCGATGAGGCCGACGATGAATATGGCATCGCACATTTTGTCGAGCATACTATTTTTAAAGGCACCGGCACTCTGAAGGCTTCCGAGATCATTCACCGTATGGAGGATGTCGGAGGAGAGCTGAACGCATACACCACCTCAGAGGCCACAGTGGTATACTCCACTTTTCCGGCCGAATATGCCGCCCGGGCCTTTGAGCTTATCGCCGACTTGGTCACCGACTCCCGTTTTCCCCACGCCGAACTGGTCAAGGAGAAGCGCGTTGTCCTCGATGAGCTCAACAGTTATCTCGACAGTCCGGCAGATGCCATTTTCGACGACTTCGAAGATCTCGTCTTCGCCGGTTGCGGTTATGGTCACAATATCCTTGGCACTCGCAAGTCGGTGCGCTCCTTCCGCAGCGCGAACTGCCTGAGTTTTGTCGACCGCTTCTATCGCGCCCCCAATATGGTCGCCTTCTACTGCGGCCCGGCGTCTGCGGAGGATGTTGTTGCAGTGGCAGGCCGCTTTTTCGCCGGTCTCAACCCCGAGCCGGTGACTACGACGCGCACACTCACCAAGGTTGCGCCGCGCTTCGACAAGCGCCGTTTTCTGCCCCTGCATCAGGCACATGTGCTCTTAGGTGCGGTGGTCGACACTCCGACCCCGCAGTGGCGCTACGCTGCGGCTCTGTTTGCCAATATCATCGGTGGGCCGGGCATGAACTCGCTGCTCAATGTCGAGCTGCGCGAACGGCGCGGACTGGTCTATAATGTTGAGGCTTCCAATACATTCCTCAACGGAGGCAAATGCCTGCTTACTGTCTACTTCGGCTGCGACGAAGCCGACCTGCCCGAGTGCCGCAGCCTCTGCGCAAAGGTTTTCGCCGACTTAGCGAGCATCCCTGAGGCGGATTTGGCCGCGGCGCGCTCTCAGTTTCTGGGCCAGCGCACCATAGCGGTCGAGAATCGCGAAAGCCGCATTATCTCGGCGGCCCGCTCCACTCTTTTCCATGGCTCTCCGGAGAGCGACGAGGCTGTGCGCCGAGGTATTCTGGCCGTAAGCCGCGAAGACCTCGCCGCGCTGAGCCGACAAATGCTCAATTGCTCATCTTTAAACTTTCTTCCCAAGAAATGAAAAAATCCCTTTTCCTTATAGTCGCCGTGATGACGCTCTTTCTGGGAGCATGCTCAAGCAATGATGCCGTGAAGCGGCTTCAGGCAGAAATTGAGGCCAGCAACCGCGCCTGCCCGATAAGTCTGGGCGCTATGGGCGCCCTCACCGCGGTAAACTACGACACCGAGCTCAACGTGGTGACCATGCACTACCGCATGGGCCGATACGCGATGAAAGCTTCGGCCATCGCCAATGCAACCACCGAACAGAAGCGTGAAATGGCCGCTTACCTCCGCAAGGACGAAAACCGCGCCCTGCTCAATCTCTTCAACGATGCCAATGCTTCCCTGGCCTTGAGTTTCCTAACCACCGATGCCACCGAGCCGGTGGTGCTTACGCTGAGCAGCGCCGAACTCCACGACATAGCCTCCGAAGCCGACCGACGCGACAATCTCCGCGTGCGCCTAGGAGAAATGGCCGAAACGGAAAACCGTCTCTGCCCGTCGGAAATCGGCCCGGGCATTACGGCGACGGCAGTTTTGCTCGACGGTGAGTTCTATACCTACGAAATTAAAGTGCCCGACAGCGTGGCTCTGGCCACTTCGGCCCAGCAGGCTGCTTTCCGGTCCCAGTTGGTGGCGAATCTGGATTCTGCCTCGGCCGACGCCTCAGTGGCTCCGACGCTGAGCCTGCTGCGTGACTTGGAGTACGGCATTCGGTACCGTATTTTCAATCCGACCGACTCCCTGACGTTTGTCATCGACATCACCCCGGCGGAAATCTGACGTTTCCGTCACGTTGCTCTCGGGCACGTTGATGTTGTGCTCTTCAAATATCCCGCGTGCGCGGCGGCCAAACTCCCGCGCCTGCGGGATTTCTGTTTCTTCGAGCGGAACAACGCGGAAGTTGGACCTCGGCGACGTGCCCGGCTCGGTGAATACGAGGCGATAGTCGGCGTCGACGATTTTAACATTCTCACCGGGCTTGCGGCATAGGCGCACACGAGCCACTGCCCCTCCTCGGGTGTCGGGCGTCTTCATATTCGATATGAAATTGCCCAATGAATAGACCAGAAAGAGCTGTTTGTCGGGGTAATAGCGATTTGGGCGAAGCTCCATTGGCTGAATCACATGCGGATGTCCGCCGATGATGATGTCAACTCCGAGGGCTTCGAGAAAGTCGGAGGTGCGGCGCTGGGTGGTGTTGGGAAGGAGCTTGTATTCATCGCCCCAATGTATGCACACGGCAATAAGGTCGGGCTGAGCGGCCTTGGCGGCTTCAACATCGGCGGCTATGAGTTCGCGGTCGATGTAGTCCACCACCACACCGTCGCGCGGTGTGATGCCGTTGGTGCCGTAGGTGTAGTTCAGGAAAGCTATTCTGATGCCGTTGACGGTCCGGATGAGCGGAAGGGCGGCGCCCCGGGCGGAGTCGTTGGAGTAGGTCCCCAAATGCGCAATACCTTGTTCGTCGAGGGTGGCTATGGTCGACCTCAATCCGCGAGGGCCGCGGTCGAGGGTGTGGTTGTTGGCCGTCAGACACATATCAAATCCCGCATCTTTCAGTGCCAGCGAGTACGACGCCGGCGCGCTGAAGCAAGGATAGCCGGCATACGGCGGACATCCCACGGGTGTCTCCAGATTGGCAACAGCATAGTCGGCGCTGCTGACCAGCGGCGTCACTGCTTCAAAACACTGCGAAAAATCGTAGTCGCCCGAGGCTGTCTTGGCAGCGTCGCGCTGGGCCACATGCTGCATGGCATCCCCCACAAAGAGAAGCTCGGCCTCGTCGTAGCCGAAAACGAGTCCCGCAAGGGTGAAATAAAGCGGCAGCAGCCAGTTCAGCATAGTGGTCAGCGACAGGCCTTGAGCGTGTTAAGCATCAGCGAGGCTATCGTCATAGGCCCTACTCCGCCCGGCACAGGGGTGATGAAGGAACACTTCGGCGCGACCTTCTCAAAGTCGACATCCCCGCTGAGCCGGAATCCGCTCTTGCGGCTTGCATCGGGCACACGCGTGGTGCCTACGTCGATCACTGTGGCGCCCGGTTTAACCATATCCTCCGTCACGAAACCGGGACGGCCCAGAGCGGCCACGAGTATGTCGGCCTGTCGACAGATGTCGGCGAGGCCTTCGGTGGCCGAGTGACAAACTGTAACGGTGGCGTCGAGACCTTTCTGCATGAGCATAGTGGCCAGAGGACGACCAACGATGTTGCTGCGGCCGATGATGACGGCTCTTTTGCCGCGCGTGGGTATATTGTAGCGCTTGAGCAACTCGACGATACCGGCCGGCGTAGCGCTGTGGAAGGCGTCGAGACCCACGGCCTGGCGCCCCACGTTGACGGGATGGAAGCCGTCGACGTCCTTAGCGGGGTCAATGGCTTCTATAACGGCCTGCTCGTTGATGTGCTTGGGCAGCGGGAGCTGAACTATGAAGCCGTCCACTTCGGGGTCTTCATTGAGGCGGCGCACTTCGGCAAGGAGGGTTTCTTCCGCCAGCGGGTTCTCCGGGGTGCTTTCGAAACGTATCAGCGACGACCGGAATCCGCATGCCTCACATGCCTTAATTTTATTGGCCACGTAGGACTCGCTGCCACCGTCGTGGCCCACGAGTATGGCGACAAGGTGCGGGGCGCGATGGCCGGCTGCCACCATTTCCTTTACTTTTTCAGCTATTTCGGCCTTGATGTCTGCGGCGGTCTTTTTTCCGTCGATAAGTGTCATATGAGTTGCGGTTTTGTGGTTTCCGGGTATGGTGTCAGCGGCGGCGCTGCATCTGCTGCGCCTGCTTCATCTGGCGCATCATGGCCTGAGGATTGGAGCCCATGGTGCTTACCTTGTGCATCATCTTGCGGATTTGGTCGAACTGCTTGAGAAGGCGGTTAACTTCCTGGATGGGTCGGCCAGAACCCTTGGCTATGCGCTGCACACGACTGCCGCGAAGCACGTCGGGATGTTCGCGCTCATAGGGCGTCATGGAGCCGATGATGGCCTCGATGCCCTTGAAGGCATCGTTGTCGATCTCTACGTCCTTGAGCGCTTTGCTCACACCGGGAATCATAGCTGCAAGGTCTTTGAGATTACCCATCTTCTTGATTTGGTTAATCTGCTTGAGGAAGTCGGTGAAGGTAAACTGGTTCTTGCGCAGCTTGCGGGCCAGTTCTTCGGCCTCTTTCTCGTCGTACTGCGCCTGGGCCTTTTCGACGAGCGAAACGATGTCGCCCATGCCGAGGATGCGGTCGGCCATACGCGCCGGGTAGAACACGTCGATGCCTTCGAGGCTTTCGCCCGTACCCACAAACTTGATGGGCTTCTGCACCACCGAGCGTATCGAAAGGGCTGCACCGCCGCGGGTGTCGCCGTCGAGTTTTGTGAGTACCACACCGGAGAAGTCGAGGCGGTCGTTGAAGGCTTTGGCGGTATTGACTGCGTCCTGACCGGTCATGGCGTCCACCACAAACAGGATTTCGCCGGGATCGATGGCGTTCTTGATGGCCTCTATTTCGTCCATCATCTGCTCGTCGACGGCAAGACGTCCGGCCGTGTCGACTATAACGAGGTCGTGTCCGTTGGCCTTGGCATACTCAACGCCGCGTTTGGCAATGCCTACGGGGTCTTTGACGCCATCCTCGGTGTAGACGGGCACACCGATGGTGTCGGCAAGTACTTTGAGCTGGTCGATGGCGGCCGGACGATAGACGTCGCCCGCCACCAGCAGTGGCTTCATATTTTTCTCGGCCTTGAGCTTCTTGGCAAGTTTGCCCGTGAAGGTGGTCTTGCCTGAGCCCTGAAGACCGCTCATCAGGATGATGGCGGGCTTGCCGCTCAGAGTGAGGGGCGCAGCTTCGCCGCCCATCAGTGAAGCAAGTTCGTCGTGCACAATCTTCACCATCAACTCTCCGGGCTTGATGGCGTTGATAACGTTCTGACCGAGCGCTTTCTGCTTGACGGTGTCGGTGAATGACTTGGCTACTTTGTAGTTTACGTCGGCATCGAGGAGGGCGCGACGCACATCCTTGAGCGTTTCGGCAACGTTGATTTCGGTGATGCGGCCCTGGCCTTTGAGGAGTTTGAAGCTGCGCTCTAACCTGTCGGAAAGTTTTTCAAACATATTGCGTTAAGGGTGAGGATTGTAGGTGGATTTATAATTTGTTGGTGGCGGTGTCCGGAAAGATAACCTTCGGCTTGAAGGTAGCGGCTTCTTCCGGAGTGATGGTGGCGTAAGCCATTATGATGACTACGTCGCCCGGCTGTACCAGACGAGCGGCGGCTCCGTTGAGGCACACTACTCCGCTGCCGGCTTCGCCCGGTATGGCGTAGGTCTCCAGGCGGGCACCGTTGTTGTTGTCGACGATGTAGACGTGTTCGCCGGGATAGATGCCGGCGGCTTCCATAAGCGCCGAGTCTATGGTTATACTGCCTATATAGTTCAGATTTGCCTCTGTCACCGACACTCTGTGTATCTTGGATTTCAGTACTTGAATAAACATTTTTGCGGTATGTTTACTTATAGCGTATGTTGTCTATCAGGCGAACGTTGCCGGCATATACGGTGGCACAGCCTACGGCGCCGTCGGCACCTGCGTCGGTCCATTTTTCGATGGGCTGCATGGTGAGGGCGTCGACTACGGAATAATATTCCGCCTCGAGGCCGTCGACGGCGTTGATGGCCTCCGTTACGGCACGCTCCACTTCTTTGGGAGATTTGCCCGATTTTTGCCAGTCGACGCTTTGAAGGAGTATACGGCGTATGGCAGGGGCGGCGGCGCGGTCGGCAGCCGTCAGGCGCACGTTGCGCGAACTAAGAGCCAATCCGTCGCTCTCCCGGACTATGGGGCAAGCCACTATGGTGAGGTCGAAGCCTTCCAGTTCCACCATTTTTTTGATTACGGCAATCTGCTGGAAGTCTTTCTCGCCAAAATATGAGCGGGTCGGAGTGGTCAAAGCAAAGAGTTTGCTAACTATCTGGCAAACACCGTTGAAGTGACCCGGACGCATGGCGCCCTCCATCACTTCCGCAACGGGTCCCAGAGCGAATTGGCGCGTGTCGGCTTCGGGATATACTTCCTCTACCGAAGGAATGAAAGCATAGTCCACTCCGGAGTGCTCCAGGAGCAGGCTGTCGGCTTCCTCCGTGCGGGGATAGGTGCGGAGGTCTTCCGGGTTGTTGAACTGTGTGGGGTTGACGAACACACTGACAACCACTATGTCGTTTTCGGCCCTCGCACGGTCCACAAGGCTCTTGTGGCCGGCATGAAGGGCGCCCATGGTGGGCACAAGGCCTATGCTAAGTCCTTGGCTACGGGCACTATCGAGCGCTTCGCGAAGGCGCTTGACTGTTCGGATAATTTCCATTTTTTCTATTTTGGCCTGATGGCCTGTTTTTCAGTCGGCAAAGTTAGCAATTAAATATGATATGGCAAAAAGTGTTTTGGCCGTGCGTTTATATTTTGTAACTTTGCAATGATTCCTTTCAAACACAATATGAAGTCATCCAAGCCTCGTTTCAAATTAAAGAAACCCAAGAAAATCAACGTCGCCGGTAAGCCGGAAGGTATGTCGGATGAGACATGGCAGCGTGCCTTGCGTCTAAACTCCGCCCAGCAGGAGTACTTCGGCATCGAGCAGGACGCAGAAAACCTGAATCTGTTCCGCGTGGGCAGTGCCCGAAGCGGGCAGACCTATTCGGTGGAGTTTTTTTGCCGAGGCTCCCGCTGGAACCGTTGCTCCTGCATGGATTTTCAAACCAACAGGCTTGGCACTTGCAAACACCTTGAGTTCGTCGGCATTTCCTCTTTTGGCCGCGGATCTCACCGGCAGCCGACCGAGCCTCAGTCGTCGGTCGTTATTGTGGATTATCCGGCCGGTCGAGTGATTCGCTTCCGCCCGGGAGTCAACACTCCTACGGAACTGAAAGAACTCGCCGAGGCGGTCTTCGATGCCACCGGGGCTTTGACCGACTTCAATTTCGACGCCGGCTCATTCATTAAAAAGGCTAAAAAACTGGAGCCGGAGTTCGTATGGGAGCCCGAAGCGCTCGACATGCTTCTACAACTCCGGGCAATCGGCCGCCGAAAGGCCATTTTGGCCGAGAAATACGCCGATTCCGACTTTACGGGCTTGCTGAAAATGCCCCTACTGCCTTATCAGGCCGATGGCGTGCGTTTTGCCTTCGAAGAAGGTCGCACTATCATTGCCGACGAAATGGGTCTGGGAAAAACCGTGCAGGCTATAGCAACAGCCGAGCTTCTGCGCCGCGAAGGCTTGATAGATTCCGTCCTTATCATCTGCCCGACTTCGCTAAAATACCAATGGCTGGCCGAAATCCGAAAGTTTTCCGACTCTACGGCGCTGGTGGTGGAAGGTATTATCACCAATCGGACCGAGCAGCTCGCCAATCCTGAATTCTTCTATAAAATAGTATCATACCAGGCTATTGCAAACAATGTCAACGCCGGTCACGTCCCCAAGCAGGATATGATTGTCTACGACGAAGTGCAACGTCTCAAAAACCGGGATACCAAAACCGGCATAGCGCTCCGTCATCTCGAGTCCGACTATGTGCTGGCGCTGACGGGCACGCCGCTCGAAAATAAAATCAACGAGCTTTATTCCGTCACTCAGTTTGTCGACCAGTTTGTGCTCGGGCCGTACTACAAATTCACCAAACTCACCACCAACTTCGACGAGCGGGGCCGAATCGTGGGCTACAAGAATCTGCACACCATAGCCGATATGCTCAGCCACACGATGATACGTCGCAAAAAGGCCGACGTCAAGCTGCAGATGCCATCGCGCACCGACACCCGTCTTTTTGTGCCGATGACCAAAGAACAGATGGCCATCCACGGCGAGCTTGCCCAGCAAGTCACTATGATTGTGGCAAAGTGGAATAAGTTCAGATTCATCTCCGAAGCCGACCGTAAGCGGCTGCTGCTGTTGCTGTCGATGATGCGAATGGTATGCGACAGTACTTTCATCCTCGACCAGAAAACGCGCCACGACACCAAAGTCGACGAAGTTCTCGGCATCATAGAAAATATTCTTGCCACCGACGACGGCAAGATTGTGGTCTTCAGCCAATGGGAGCGTATGCTCCGGCTTGTGGCCCAAACGCTGGAGAAGGAAGGCGTGCCCTTCTGCTTCCTCCACGGCGGTGTGCCTTCTATAAAGCGGAAGGAACTCATCGACCGTTTCCGCGAAGATCCCGAATACCGCGTTTTCCTCTCCACCGACGCCGGCGCTACAGGTCTTAACCTGCAAAGCGCCTCAACGCTGGTAAATGTGGATTTGCCGTGGAATCCCGCCGTCCTCGAGCAGCGTATAGCACGTATCTACCGTTTGGGGCAGGAAAATCCCGTCCAAATCATCAATATGGTGGCAAAAGGCACTATCGAGGAGCGCATGCTGGACACTCTGAAGTTCAAATCGAACCTTGCCGCAGGTATTCTCGACGGCGGCGAGGACGTTGTTTTCCTCGAAAGCAGCAAGTTCGCCAAGATAATAGAAATCGCTCAGGAAGTCACCGCTGCAGACCTACCGGCCCAACCGGAAGAACAGCACGAGCAGCCGAAGAAGACGCCTAAGACGCCTGCTGCCCCTGCCGAATCCGAGGCCACACCTCAGCCTCAGCCCGAACCTCAGCCCGAACCTCAACCTAAACCTCAGCCTCACCCCGCTCCCCCTTCGCCCGCGCCTAAGGTCCCGTCCTCTCCCGAGGAGGCTCGCCGCGTGGTGGCCGGCGCCATGGACTTTCTCGGCACTCTGGCCAATATGCTCAAAGAGCCGGAGTCGACCAAGGCGTTGGTGGATGCTCTGGTGACCGAAGACCCCGAAACCGGAAAGGCTACGCTGAGCATCCCCGTGCCCGACAAGTCGACGGTAGCCAATATGCTCTCGGCACTGGGCTCGCTGCTCAACAAATAGCGCCACCCCGGGTGATCCGGAATGGCGCCTTGTACGGTCTGACTGCGCTCGGTCAGGGTTGTGCCTGCTCCGCAAGGTAGCGGCGGAGGTCGCTCCAGCGGTAGTGCTTGGGCGCTACGGGCTCTACCGGCAGCGCTATATCCTTTTCGTTGAGGTAGATACGCACTATGTATTCATCGGGCGTACCGGCTTTGGCCTCATTGCGGTAGAATACCATCTGAAGGTTGGCGGCCATCGGCGACACGCGGAAGTCGGCATACTCCGAAGCCAGATCTTCGGGTCGCTCTATGTCGGTGTAGCAACCTTCGAGCTTCATAAGCGCGGTCAAGGGGATGATATTGCCGTCGTGGCCGAAGCGCAGGGTTGCGCCGTGGCGACCTTGAGCGATGTAGTCGTCGGCGGTGTCGATGATGTTGTTGAGCAGATTCTTGGCGTTGGCCGTAAACTGACCCTCTGCGGGGGCGTAGGAGGAGTTGCGTCCGAAGAAGCCGAAGTTGGCGGTCTGCCAGAGGTTATAGGCTTCGTCGGGAGTGAAGAGCGGGAAGAAGTCGATGTCGGTCTCCATGTTCTGCATATCGGCGGCCAGCCAGTAGAGGCTCCACATAAGGTCGTCCTGATCTACCCACCGATTGAGATAAGCGCGGTCGGCGAAAAGTGTGCCCATAAGGCGTTCGGGCTGAGTATTGGCGCGGCTGAAGCGGCGATAGTCTTGATAGTACGGGCCTTTGTTGCTTGCATAGGGTCCGCTTTCCGGACTGTGGTAATTGAGATATACCATGGTGCGCTCTCCCGACTCGCGGGGTATTTCCAGTCCGGGATAAAGCTCCTTGAGACCTTCCATAAAGGCGAACATAGAGTGTGCGCATCGCATAATCACAGTCGAGGCTGCCGTAACATCGGCTCCCTCAGCGAAGACTGCCGGATATGCCAGCCCCATTCGGCGGGCTATGCCTTTGTGCTGACGTGTTCCCAGCGGCGATAGTTCTCCGCCCCGGCCCCGGGCTTCGACCCAGACGGTGTCGAGCTGGCGCCGCAGTTTTTCGCCGGCTTCGGTGAGTGCGCCCGCCTGCGAGGCATCGGCCAGTACGTCCATTATTTTGGTGTAGTCGCGGTCGCTGATGAGATATCGCGAGCCGTGCCGCCCGTAGTGGCTGATGTAGAATGGTTCGTAACCGTCGGGGGTGCCAAGGCCGTAGTCGGGAGTTATTTCATCGGTAGGATATGCGTAGTACACGCCGGCGGCCCGAAGAGGCTTTTCGTCGATGTCGGCGCGGGCATCGCGGGCGTAGGCACCGGCGGAAAACAGCAGAACCGCCGAGGTAAGTATGATTTTTAACATTGCAGTGTGTGGTTGGTTTGTCGGATAGTCGGCACTTAATCACCGGCGCTTGCGGAATAGCGGCGACACCCATTTGAAGATTTTGAAGGCCAGCATAGCGTACTCCGCGAAGGTGAAAACACCCGCCACTCGTCCTACCACGCCGTGAGTGCCGATGAACGGTGCCTTGCGCCGAACATTGTCGACCCCGGCGCCCATACGGTATTTTTCAATCTCCATACGCGTCTGGACAACAATGCGACGCATCTGGATTTCCCGAAGGGTCATACCCTTCCAGCCGGGTGTCTGCGTTTTAGGAAAGGGGGGCAGGTTTATCATTTTCGGTAGAAGGTGTGGTTACGGCCGGCGGTTCAACAAGCAGCGAGCTGATGAAGCGGGCAATGGGGTCTACAACAAGTTGGCGCTTGAGAGCTACGAAAACGCCGATGAGCACAATATAGAAACCGGCTACCGCAAGGAAGGCCCACACGGGGCTGAAGTAAGGAACCAAAAGGTAGCTGATGCCTATTGAGATGAAAACCAGAGCAACAACGGCCAGAATGACCAAAACGGCGCACACAGCGACCGCACTGAGCAGTCGTGTGAGCTTTTCGGCCAGTCCGAGCCGCGTGTCCTCGATGAGCAGTTTCACATAGCGCGTCACTGCCGCCATGAGCCCGGATGTGCTGTTGGTACTGGATTCTGTCATAGATTGTGGTAATGCCCGGATCTTCGGGTCCGGGCTGTGGGGTGTGTGATGAATGTCTCGGCGGGGCGTCCCGGCCGACGCTCGGCCGGGACTCGCCGGAAGTATTATTTTTTGTCTCCGCTCTCGACTTGGTTGGCGATCATCTCTACCAGTTCGTCGATTTCGTCGGCAGCTATGATGCCGCGCTTCTGGAGCTGTATTTTGATGCGGGCGCGCAGTTCCTCACCGGTGACGGGGGTGAGAAGCGCGGTGGCCAGAGCGCCTACGGCGGCGCCGGCTATGAACGTCATGAGTCCTTTCATGTCTGAATGTTTTTAGTATGCGGTGCGGGGTGAGAGGGCGTTCAAGCACAGGCTTGAACGCTTCTGTCACTTCACTTCTTTGATTTCCTCGGCGATTTGGTCGGCAAGGGTGTCGAGCTCGCGGTCTTTGATGCCGGGCACGTGGCTGCGTACAAAGTTTTTGATTGCTTCGCGGGTGTCGCTGCCCTTCTGAGGGGCCAGAAGAAGTGCTGCGGCTGCGCCTACCAGTGCTCCGCCGACGGCGGCTATTACAAGAGGAAGTCCTTTCATCAGTGCTTGAGTTTTTGTGTTGTTAATTCTGTTTGTTGAAGGGGCGTTTGGTCGCCCGGTATGCACTTCCAACGCCATCGGGAGTACTTTTGTTCACCCGGTCCGCGTTTTGCTGTGGCAAATATAGCATTCTTATTCCACTTGGCAAAATTTTAGGGCCGCTGCCTCAGGGCAACCGCATCAAAATTTCCAAAGGTTCTACCATCCGGAGATGACGTTTGCCGAGTTTTTTATTAATAAAC
>UQLO01000027.1 GCA_900541865.1 uncultured Porphyromonadaceae bacterium
TATATCCTGAAGAAGGAAGAAGGCGGCCGTCACACTCCGTTCCACAACCACTACCGTCCTCAGTTCTACATCCGTACGCTCGACGTAACCGGTGAGATCACTCTTCCGGAAGGTGTAGAAATGGTAATGCCCGGTGACCACGTAGAGATCATCGTCGACCTGATCAACCCCGTGGCATGCGACCAGGGTCTCCGCTTCGCTATCCGCGAAGGTGGCCGCACCGTAGGTTCGGGTCAGATCACCGAGATCCTCGACTAATACGGAAACAACCGCATAATAAGGAGCGCTCCGGCGCTGTCGGAGCGCTCCTTTTCTAACATACGGGAATAGCTCAGTCGGTAGAGCACTGGTCTCCAAAACCAGGTGTCGGGAGTTCGAGCCTCTCTTCCCGTGCAAGATATAAAACCAATGAAACTCAAACTACTTACGAATATACAGGAGGCATACGACGAACTTCGTTACAAGACGTCGTGGCCTTCGCAGAAGCAGCTGGTGAAATCGGCCATCATCGTGATGATAGCTTCCGCCATTATCGCCTTGATAATACTCGTCATGGACCAGGTGGTCGACCATCTGATGCACTTGCTGTACAGCTTGTAAGCAGTAGTCACTCCCCAAAACGGACTCTTCAATGGCTGAAAGTAGAAAAGGGTGGTACGTTCTGCGTGCCATCTCCGGCAAAGAGGCCCAGGTAAAGGAAATCATCGAAGGTGCGATGAGGCGTTCCGACCTGGGCAACTATGTGTTCCAGGTGTTGATACCGACCGAAAAGGTGATGACCCTGCGCAACGGCAAAAAGACAATCAAAGAGAAGAACCTCTACAGTGGGTATGTCTTCATCGAGGCAGACCTCACCGGCGAAGTTATTCACGAGCTTACCAACACCACCAACGTGATAGATTTTCTCCGCGGCCGCGAGAAGAACTCCAAGCCGGAGCGACTTCGCGAGGCTGAGGTGATGCGCATGCTTGGTGCTGCCGACGAGCTTTCGGAGGCTGAAGGCACTCCCGAGGTGCAGTTTATGGTAGGTGAGAGCGTGAAGGTCATCGACGGACCTTTCAAGGGCTTCCCCGGCGTAATCGAGGAAGTGAATGCCGAGAAGCACAAACTCAAGGTAGCGGTACGCATCTTTGAGCGCAAGACGCCGCTTGAGCTGGACAATTCGCAAGTAGAGCGCGAGGCCTGAGGCAAAGCCGCGGGAGGGTTACGACTCCCGAGCCTACCGACCGACTGAAGCGCAAAATTAACTAATCAAAAAAAGTTATTACAAAAATGGCTAAAGAAATCGCTGGACAGATCAAACTGCAGATCAAGGGCGGTGCGGCAAATCCCTCGCCGCCAGTAGGTCCCGCACTGGGCTCCAAGGGTATCAACATCATGGAGTTCTGCAAGCAGTTCAACGCCCGCACTCAGGACAAGGCAGGAAAGATTCTGCCTGTAGTAATCACTTACTACACCGACAAGAGCTTCGACTTCATTGTCAAGACACCTCCGGTGGCAGTACAGCTCAAGGAAGTTACCAAAATCAAGAGTGGTTCGAAGGAGCCCAACCGTACCAAGGTAGCTGAGATTACCTGGGAGCAGGTAAAGACCATCGCGGCAGACAAGATGCCCGACCTCAACTGCTTCACTATCGAATCCGCAATGCGCATGGTTGCCGGCACCGCCCGCAGCATGGGTATCACCGTAAAGGGAGAGTTTCCCGCAAACCTTTAATACTTCAAGCATATGAGCAAACTTACTAAAAATCAGAAAGTGGCCCTGAGCAAGCTTGAAGCAGGAAAGGCATACACGCTGGATGAGGCCTGCAAGCTTGTCAAGGAAATGACCTTCACCAAGTTTGACGCATCGCTGGACATCGACGTCCGTCTTGGCGTTGACCCCCGCAAGGCAAATCAGATGGTACGCGGCGTCGTTACGCTGCCCCACGGCACCGGCAAGCAGGTACGCGTGCTTGTACTGTGCAACTCCGACGCCGAAGCAGCCGCTCAGGCAGCCGGTGCAGACTACGTAGGTCTTGAAGAGTACATCGAAAAGATCAAGGGAGGCTGGACCGACGTCGACGTCATCATCACTCAGCCCGCTATCATGGGTAAGATCGGTGCACTGGGCCGTATCCTCGGTCCGCGCGGTCTGATGCCTAACCCCAAGAGCGGCACCGTGACCAACGACGTAGCCAAGGCAGTGGAAGAAGTGAAGAAGGGTAAGATAGACTTCAAGGTAGACAAGAACGGTATCGTTCACAGCTCTATCGGCAAGGTAAGCTTCAACCCGGACCAGATGCGCGACAATGCCCGCGAGTTCATCAGCACGCTGATCAAACTCAAGCCGGCAACTGCAAAAGGCACTTACATCAAGAGCATTTATCTTTCGAGCACAATGAGTCCCGGCGTCAAGGTTGAGACTAAGAGTGTCGATGCCTAACCCATAAACCACCCGACACAATGAAAAAGGAAGATAAAGGAATAATAATCAATCAAATCGTCGAAACCATCAAGTCGTACAACGGCTTCTATCTGGTTGAGACAGCCGGACTGAACGCAGAGAAGACCTCTGAGCTTCGCCGCGCCTGCTTCAACGCAGACATCAAGCTGATGGTTGTGAAGAACAAGCTTCTCCACAAAGCGCTTGAGAGCATGGAAGGCGATTACAGCGAGCTGTATCCTGCACTGAAGGAGAGCACTTCTCTGATGTGCACCAACGTAGGCAACGCTCCTGCAAAACTTCTGAAGGACTTCGTGAAGAAGGGCGACACCCTTCCCCTGCTGAAGGGCGCATACGTTGAGGAGACCGTCTATCTGGGCGCAGACCAGCTTGACGCACTCGCAGCAATCAAGAGCAAGAACGAACTCATTGCCGACGTTGTGGCCCTGCTGCAGTCGCCTGCAAAGAACGTCGTATCCGCTCTTCAGTCCGGCGCAGGCAAACTGCACGGCATCCTCGAGACCCTCTCGAAGAAAGAAAACTAATCATTACAAAACAAACAAAAAAACCATACAACAATGGCAGATCTGAAAGCTTTTGCTGAACAACTCGTAAATCTCACCGTAAAAGAAGTAAACGAACTCGCCCAGATCCTCAAGGACGAATACGGTATCGAACCCGCTGCAGCCGCTGTAGCAGTAGCCGCCGGTCCCGCCGCCGGTCCCGCCGCTGAAGAGAAGACCTCCTTCGACGTAGTGCTCAAGAGCGCCGGTGCTGAGAAGCTGAAAGTGGTTAAGCTCGTTAAGGAGCTGACCGGTCTCGGCCTCAAGGAAGCTAAGGAACTCGTAGACGGTGCACCCAGCAACCTCAAGGAAGGCGTTGCCAAGGCAGACGCAGAAGCCCTCAAGGCTCAGCTCGAAGAGGTAGGTGCCGAAGTAGAGCTCAAATAATACACCTGACAATCAGGCGAATAGGTTAAGAATCCTCCGCAAGGAGTATTCTTAACCTTTTGCGCCTATAATACCGCGGGCCTCCGGGGGAGGCCACCACGGCGATACAAACAGGGCATCAGCGCGGCTATTGACTCGGATTACGGTCCGGGCACCGAGAGCGATTGCCTGACGAAAAAGTACCCGCGCAAGCGAGGCTGCGGGCCGGGCGTAACTCCGGCCGTGCTCCTCAGGAGCGACATCCATCAATCCGGCTTCTTCC
Source organism: uncultured Porphyromonadaceae bacterium (assembly GCA_900541865.1). Lineage (GTDB taxonomy): Bacteria > Bacteroidota > Bacteroidia > Bacteroidales > Muribaculaceae > CAG-873. Next base: position 3,637 of record UQLO01000027.1, read on the forward strand.
GAACAGGTGAGGTGCCGGCGGTGGAGAACCATCCGGCTTCTTCTGAATGGGGAGCTGCGAGGCCAAGGACGGGAATGTGCTCCCGGAGGTACGAAAAAGCACACTGCTGCAAAAATTACCGGCCGCTACATCGAGTAGTTTGGCAAGGTTTTTGCAGTGAAGGCCGGCACCCCGGCCGGCAATCCACCCCGGTGCCTACACGGCGACCGGCAACATAAGCGCCCCCGGGGCGCGACGACGCTCGGGCAGCGACAACAGAAGAGAGCTGTCAGCGTCCACCCACATAAAACAAGGCTCCAAAACCTATATATCATAGATGTCAGCTTCGATAGAAAAAAACCGTGTCAACTTTGCTTCGGTAAAGAATCCCCTTCCTTACCCTGACTTCCTGGAGGTACAGCTAAAGTCATTCCAGGACTTCCTGCAGCTGGACACGCCGCCGGAAAAGCGCACTAATGAGGGGTTGTACAAGGTGTTCGCGGAGAATTTCCCGATTTCGGACACCCGCAACAACTTCAACCTCGAGTTTCTTGACTATTATATAGATCCCCCGCGGTACACTATCGAAGAGTGCCTCGAGCGCGGACTCACTTACAGTGTGCCTCTGAAGGCTAAGCTCAAGCTGAGCTGCACGGATCCTGACCACGAAGGTTTCGACCCGGACATACAGGATGTCTATCTGGGCCAGATTCCGTATATGACCGAGAAGGGAACGTTTGTGATCAACGGTGCCGAGCGCGTTGTGGTATCGCAGCTTCACCGTTCGCCGGGTGTTTTCTTCGGACAGAGCACCCACGCCAACGGCACCAAGCTGTACTCGGCGCGTATCATCCCGTTCCGTGGTTCGTGGATAGAGTTTGCCACTGATATCAACAACGTGATGTACGCTTACATCGATCGCAAGAAGAAACTCCCTGTTACGACGCTTCTTCGTTCGATCGGCCTTGAGAGCGATAAGGACATCATCGAAATTTTCGGACTTGCCGAGGAAATCAAGGTCAACAAGACCAATCTGAAGAAGGCCATCGGCCGCAAGCTTGCCGCCCGCGTGCTTAAGACGTGGACTGAGGACTTTGTGGACGAGGATACGGGCGAGGTAGTGACCATCGAGCGCAACGAGGTTGTCATCGACCGCGAGACCGAGCTCACCGAGGAACATATCGACCAGATACTTTCGGCCGACGTGCCCAGCATCCTTCTTCACAAGGACGATGCCAACACGTCGGACTACTCCATCATCTTCAATACCCTCCAGAAGGACTCCACCAACTCCGAGAAGGAGGCAATCCAGTATATCTACAGGCAGCTTCGCAACGCCGAGCCGCCGGACGACGCCAGCGCGCGCGAGGTCATCAACAACCTCTTCTTCTCGGAGAAGCGCTACGATCTTGGCGAAGTCGGCCGCTACCGCATCAACCGCAAGCTTGGCCTGACCACCGATATGGAGGTGCGTGTGCTCACCCGCGAGGACATCATCGCCATCATCAAATACCTGATAGAGCTTATCAACACCCGCGCCGACGTCGACGATATCGACCACTTGAGCAACCGCCGTGTGCGCACCGTAGGCGAGCAGCTCTACAATCAGTTCGGCGTGGGCCTCAACCGTATGGCGCGCACCATCCGTGAGCGAATGAATGTTCGCGACTCGGAGGTGTTCACGGCTCTGGACCTGATTAACGCCAAGACCATCTCGAGCGTTATCAACACCTTCTTCGGCACCAACGCGCTGAGCCAGTTTATGGATCAGACCAACCCGCTTGCCGAAATCACCCACAAGCGCCGTATGAGTGCGCTGGGCCCCGGCGGTCTGTCGCGCGAGCGAGCAGGCTTCGAGGTTCGCGACGTACACTATACGCACTACGGCCGCCTGTGCCCGATCGAGACGCCTGAAGGCCCGAACATCGGTCTTATCAGCTCACTGTGCGTCTACGCCAAGATCAACGATCTGGGCTTCATCGAGACACCCTACCGCAAGGTTGAGGATGCCCGCGTGAACCTCAACAACGACGAGGTAGTCTACCTGACGGCCGAAATCGAGGAGGGCAAGACCATAGCTCAGGGCAACGCACCTCTTAATCCCGACGGCACCTTCATCCGCAAGACCGTGAAGGCACGCCGCGATGCCGACTTCCCGGTAGTACCGCCGGCCGACATCGAGCTGATGGACGTATCGCCCACTCAGATAGCTTCGATCGCGGCCTCACTGATTCCGTTCCTTGAGCACGACGACGCCAACCGCGCCCTGATGGGATCGAACATGATGCGCCAGGCAGTGCCTCTGATGCGTTCGGAGAGCCCGATTGTAGGCACCGGCATCGAGGGCCAGCTTGTACGCGACTCCCGCACCCAGATTACGGCAGAAGGCGCCGGCGTGGTGGAATTTGTGGACGCCACAGTGATCCGCATCCGCTACGACCGCACCGAGGAGGAGGAATTTGTGGCCTTCGACGACGCCGTCAAGGAATACCATATACCGAAGTTCCGCAAGACCAACCAGAGCACCACCATCGACCTTCGCCCCATCTGCGTGAAGGGTCAGCGCGTACAGGCCGGCGACATCCTCACCGAGGGTTACGCCACCGAGAACGGCGAGCTGGCACTGGGCCGCAACCTCAAGGTAGCCTTCATGCCCTGGAAAGGTTACAACTATGAGGACGCCATCGTGCTGAACGAGCGTGTAGTCCGCGACGACATACTGACTTCGGTCCACGTCGACGAATACGCCCTTGAGGTTCGCGAAACCAAGCGCGGTATGGAGGAACTCACCTCCGACATCCCGAACGTGAGCGAGGACGCCACCAAGGACCTCGACGAGCGCGGTATCATCCGCGTTGGTGCGCACGTTGTACCGGGTGATATAATGATCGGTAAGATCACGCCTAAGGGCGAGAGCGACCCCACACCGGAAGAGAAGCTTCTTCGCGCCATCTTCGGCGACAAGGCCGGCGACGTCAAGGATGCTTCGCTGAAGGCTTCGCCGTCGCTGAAGGGTGTTGTGATCGGCACCAACCTTTTCAGCCGTGCCGCCAAGAAGAAGAAGAGCAAGAGTGCCCAGATACTGCTGCCTAAGATCGACGCCGAGTACGAAGAGAAGCAGGCCGCCCTACGCGACGTGCTTGTCAACAAGCTGCTGGTGCTGACCGAGGGCAAGACCTCCCGCGGCCTGTTCGACTTCCTGGGCAGCGAAATCGTGCCCAAGGGAGCGAAGTTCACCGCCACCGTACTCAGCAAGATAAACTACGACACGCTCGACCTGAGCAACTGGACCACCGACGAGCACAAGAACCAGCTCATCCGCGCCACCATCGTTAACTATCTGCGCAAGAGCAAGGAAATCGACGCCGAGATGCGCCGCAAGAAGTTCGACATCTCCATCGGCGACGAGCTTCCCTCGGGCATCATGCAGATAGCCAAGGTTTACATCGCCAAGAAGCGTAAGATTTCGGTGGGCGACAAGATGGCCGGCCGCCATGGCAACAAGGGTATCGTGAGCCGCATCGTACGTCAGGAGGATATGCCCTTCCTGGCCGACGGAACTCCGGTGGACATCGTTCTGAACCCTCTGGGTGTGCCTTCGCGAATGAACCTGGGTCAGGTGTTCGAGACCGTGCTTGGCTGGGCCGGGCGCGAGCTCGGCGAGAAATTCGCCACTCCGATTTTCGACGGCGCGTCGCTTGACGACCTGAACGCCTGGACCGACAAGGCCGGCCTTCCGCGCTACGGCAAGACCTACCTCTACGACGGCGGCACCGGCGAGCGCTTCGACCAGCCTGCCACCGTTGGCGTGATCTACATGCTTAAGCTCGGCCACATGGTAGAGGATAAGATGCACGCACGTTCGATCGGCCCGTACTCTCTGATTACGCAGCAGCCTCTGGGCGGTAAGGCCCAGTTCGGCGGCCAGCGCTTCGGTGAGATGGAAGTATGGGCACTGGAGGCCTTCGGCGCCGCCCATGTGCTTCAGGAGATACTCACCATCAAGAGTGACGACGTCAACGGCCGCAGCAAAGCCTACGAGGCCATAGTCAAGGGCGATCCGATGCCCACCCCCGGCATACCAGAATCGCTGAACGTGCTACTGCACGAGCTACGCGGCCTTGGCTTGAGCATCAAGCTCGAAAATTGAGAGATAAGCATCTCATCGTAAACAAAAGACACACACCATTCCATATATGGCTTTTAGAAAAGAAAACAAACCCAAGAACGTCTTCTCCAAGATTTCCATCGGCCTCGCCTCGCCGGAGGAAATACTGGAGAAGAGCAGCGGCGAGGTGCTCAAGCCTGAAACCATCAACTACCGCACCTACAAGCCGGAGCGCGACGGCCTATTCTGCGAGCGCATTTTCGGTCCTGTCAAGGACTACGAATGCCACTGCGGCAAGTACAAGCGCATCCGCTACAAAGGCATCGTGTGCGACCGCTGCTCCGTAGAAGTCACCGAGAAGAAGGTACGCCGCGAGCGCATGGGCCACATCCGCCTTGTTGTTCCGGTAGCCCACATCTGGTACTTCCGTTCGCTGCCCAACAAGATCGGCTATCTTCTTGGTCTACCGTCCAAGAAGCTCGACGCCGTGATATACTACGAGCGCTATATCGTCATCAACCCCGGCGTGGCCGAGAATGTTGAGAAGATGCAGCTGCTCTCCGAAGAAGAATACTTCGACATCCTCGACAGCCTTCCCGCCGGCAATCAGCAGCTTGAGGACGGCCACCCCGACAAATTCGTCGCCAAGATGGGCGCCGAGGCCGTCTACGACCTGCTCAAGGAGCTTGATCTGGACGGTCTGAGCTATCAGCTTCGCCACCAGGCCAATCAGGAAGGCAGCCAGCAGCGCAAGACGGAGGCTCTGAAGCGCCTACAGGTAGTCGAGGCCTTCCGTGCTTCGCGCCACCGCAACAAGCCGGAGTGGATGATACTGCAGGCGGTTCCGGTGACACCTCCGGAACTTCGTCCTCTGGTTCCGCTTGACGGCGGCCGCTTCGCCACTTCCGACCTCAACGACCTCTACCGTCGCGTCATCATCCGCAACAACCGCCTCAAGCGCCTTATTGAAATCAAGGCACCGGAGGTGATACTTCGCAACGAGAAGCGCATGCTCCAGGAGGCCGTCGACTCGCTGCTTGACAACTCGCGCAAGAGCTCGGCCGTCAAGAGCGACGCCAACCGCCCGCTGAAATCGCTCTCCGACAGCCTCAAGGGCAAGCAGGGCCGCTTCCGCCAGAACCTTCTGGGTAAGCGCGTGGACTATTCGGCCCGTTCGGTAATCGTTGTAGGCCCCGAGCTGCAGATGCACGAGTGCGGTCTGCCCAAAAACATGGCCGCCGAGCTCTACAAGCCCTTCATCATCCGCAAACTCATCGAGCGCGGCATAGTGAAGACCGTCAAGAGCGCCAAGAAGATCGTCGACCGCAAGGAGCCCGTAGTATGGGACATCCTCGAGTACGTCATGAAGGGCCACCCGGTTCTTCTGAACCGCGCCCCGACACTTCACCGCCTCGGTATCCAGGCCTTCCAGCCCAAGCTGATCGAAGGCAAGGCCATCCAGCTTCACCCGCTGGCATGTACGGCCTTCAACGCCGACTTCGACGGTGACCAGATGGCTGTGCACCTGCCCCTTGGCAACGAAGCCATCCTGGAAGCGCAGATGCTCATGCTTGGCGCCCACAACATCCTTAACCCTGCCAACGGCGCACCTATCACCGTTCCTTCGCAGGACATGGTTCTGGGTCTGTACTACATCACCAAGCTCCGCAAGGGCGACAAGGGCGAAGGCCACGTATTCTATGGTCCTGAGGAGGCACAGATAGCCTACAACGAAGGCAAAATCACGCTCCACGCTCCCATCAGCGTGCTTGTCGACGACGTCGACGAGCAGGGCAACCCCATCAAGCATATCATCGAAGATACTTCTGTAGGTCGCGTGCTGTTCAACCAGTTCGTGCCCAAGGAAATAGGCTATATCAACACCATCGTCTCCAAGAAGAGCCTGCGCGACATCATCGCCCGCGTGATCAAGAAATGCGGTATACCGCGTTCGGCCAAGTTCCTGGACGACATCAAGAACCTGGGCTACCGTATGGCCTTCCAGGGCGGCCTTAGCTTCAACCTTGGCGATGTGCTCATACCGCCGGAGAAAGAACAGATTGTAGCCGACGGCTACAAGCAGGTAGAGGAAGTAATGGACAACTTCCAGAACGGTTTCATCTCCGATAAGGAACGCTACCAGCAGATTATCGACATCTGGACGCAGGTCAACGCCAAGCTGACCAAAATCCTGATGGAGCAGATGGCCAGCGCTAACCAGGGCTTCAACGCCATCTATATGATGCTCGACTCGGGCGCTCGTGGTTCGAAGGACCAGATCCGCCAGCTCGCCGGCATGCGTGGTCTTATGGCCAAGCCGCAGAAGGCCGGTGCTGAAGGCGGCCAGATTATCGAGAACCCGATTTTGGCAAACTTCAAGGAAGGTCTGAGCGTGCTGGAGTACTTCATCTCCACGCACGGTGCCCGCAAGGGTCTTGCCGATACGGCGCTTAAGACCGCCGACGCCGGTTACCTCACTCGCCGACTTGTCGACGTAGCCCACGACGTAATCATCAACGAAGAGGACTGCGGCACCCTCCGCGGCCTGGTTTGCACCGCCATCAAGAACAACGACGAAGTAGTTGCTTCGCTTGGCGAACGTATTCTGGGCCGAGTTTCGGTTCACGACATCGTTCATCCTCTCACGGGCGAAATCATCGTTCGCGCCGGCGAGGAAATCAAGGACGACGCCGCCGACATCATCGACGCTTCTCCCATCGAGAGCGTAGAAATCCGCTCTGTTCTCACCTGCGAGAGCCACCGCGGCGTCTGCGCCAAGTGCTACGGCCGAAATCTGGCCAACAACCGCATGGTGCAGAAAGGCGAGGCAGTCGGCGTGATAGCTGCCCAGTCGATTGGCGAGCCGGGTACCCAGCTGACACTGCGTACCTTCCACGTCGGTGGTGTTGCAACCAACATCTCGGCGGCCTCCAAGCTCACCTCGCGCTACGACGGTAAGCTCGAAATCGAAGAACTGCGTACCGTCGACACCGACGACGGCTACAAGGTAGTAGTTGGCCGACTTGCCGAAATGCGTATACTCGACCCCAACACCGGCCTTCCTCTGATGACCGCTCCGATTGTCTATGGTTCGAAACTCTTCTTCGACAACGGCGCCACCATCAAGCCGGGCGACGTCATCTCCGAATGGGACCCCTTCAACGCCGTTATCGTTGCTGAGGCCGCCGGTAAGATGCATTTCGTCGATATGATCGAGAACGTGACCTACCGTGTGGACAGCGAAAGCAACCAGATGGCCGAAGACCGCGTCATCATCGAGTCGCGCGACCGCCAGCACGTACCCTCTGTGGAAATCGTCAACGACAAGGGCGAAATCGTGGCATCCTACTCTCTGCCTGTGGGCGCCCACATCATCCACAAGGAAGGCGACGAAATCAAGACCGGCGAAACCTTCGCCAAGATTACCCGCGCCACCGGAGGCGCCGGCGATATCACGGGCGGTCTTCCCCGCGTCACCGAGCTCTTCGAGGCCCGCAACCCGAGCAACCCCGCAGTGGTTTCGGAGGTCGACGGCCAGGTTAAGTTCGGCAAGGTGAAGCGCGGCAACCGCGAAATCACCATCGAGCCCAAGTTCGGCGAACCCAAGAAGTATCTCGTGCCCCTGAGCAAGCAGATACTGGTACAGGAGAACGATGTAGTTCGTGCTGGCACCCCGCTGTCGGACGGCGCCATCACTCCGGCCGACATCCTCAACATCATGGGCCCGACGGCCGTGCAGGAATACATCGTGAACGAAGTTCAGGACGTATATCGCATGCAGGGTGTGAAGATCAACGACAAGCACTTCGAGGTGATCGTACGCCAGATGATGCGCAAGGTACGCATTATCGACGCCGGCGACACCAACTTCCTCGAGGAGCAGATTGTCGACAAGCGCGATTTCGCCGAAGAAAACGACCGCATCTGGGACAAGAAGGTGGTAGTCGACGCCGGCGACTCCGAGAACCTCAAGGAGGGCCAGATTATCACCGCCCGCCGCCTGCGCGACGAGAACTCGCTGCTCAAGCAGCGCGACCTCAAGCCCGTTGTTGTCCGCGACGCCCAGCCTGCCACTTCCGAGCAGATACTTCAGGGTATCACCCGCGCGGCACTGCAGACCAGCAGCTTTATCTCGGCCGCATCCTTCCAGGAAACGACCAAGGTGCTCAACGAGGCTGCTATTCAGGGCAAGAGCGACAGTCTGGAGGGCATGAAGGAGAACGTGATTTGCGGACACCTCATCCCCGCCGGCACGGGCCTTCGCGAGTACGAAACCATCGTGGTAGGTTCCAACGAGGACGACCGCGACATCCTCTCCGAATATGCCGGACCGGCACCCGCCGTGATGGACGACGTAGAGGCCGTCGAGGTAGTCAACGACTGATTCCACCGCATCCATACATAAAAAAAGCTGCATTCCCGCCCGGGGGTGCAGCTTTTTTATGTATGTTTTTCTGAGAAAAGAAGGATAGCGTCTGCCCGGTGAGGGCATTATGGACTGACGGCTTCAGCCGTCAGCGGCGCGCCGGGCATTGAGATCCCCGAGGGAGAACTCCGGAGGAGTTCAAGAATGTAGCCCGGGGTGACAACCCCGGGATTGGCCAACCTCCTGAAGAACAGTGACCCCGTAGGGGTCGAATATGGTCCGTTCCCTGCCCGTTCGCGAAGGTTCGACCCCTACAGGGTCGCCGATGTGTGTGAGTGGCGCCTATACCCGGGGTTGTCACCCCGCGCTACTATATTGAACCCCTACGGGGTTCTCCCTCAATGGCCTACGCTTCCGCGAATAGCGTCGGAAGGGTCGGCGGCCATTATTCTTTGGCGGGGTATTATTCGGCGGCGGTGTCGCGGTCGGAGTAGCTCAGGCCGACGTTGTCGACCCAGAATGTCAGGCCGATTGTGCCGGTGTAGGGCTCGCCGCTGCCTGCGGAGAACATCACCAGGATGTGTGTGGGAGTTGCCGAAGCGTCGTCCCAGCCTTCTTCGACGACGGGGACGATTTTGCCGCGGCTGTTTCGTGCGCAGTATGATTTAGCTTCGGGGATAAGGCCCATGTAGTTTCGGAAATACGGCTTGCCTGAGATGTCGCCGTAGTGAATGGGCAGTTTGTGGCCGTTGACCCATCCGGATGTTGACGAGCCGAGCAGCTCGCGGCCCGTGCCGACGCGCTTGGCGTGTATATTACCGTCGGCGTCCTCCCAGCGTCGCTGCAGGTAGACGAGCACTTCGGCTTTGTCGGACCCGGGCAGCGTCTTTTTCTTTCCGAATCCGCTGGAGTACATTCGAGTTCCGCCTTCGGGAACGGTCAGCCGGTAGTCGTAGACCAGGGCCGTAGGGCGCTGAGTGAAAGGCATTCCCATATCCATCTTTGAGTATGGATTGCTGGTAGAGCTGATAGGCTCCTGCATTTCGCCAAGGAAAATTGTTCCGGCGACGAGAACGTCGATATTAATCAGACCGAGGGCCTTGCAGTGCTCGAGCATAGTGGTCAGTTTGGCACATTTGCCGCTTCCGCGCACATCGGGGAAAACGGCGTTGCTGACCTTAGTGATACCGACGACTTTTGCCATAACGTTCGAAGTCCCCCAGGGTGAGCCTCCGCTGTTGCGATATGGCTCATCGCCGTTTATAGTGCGTGTAGGTCCGATCGCAAAGCATTGGCGGTCCTTGCCGCCGATGATATGGCTCTCGCGGATGTTGCGCGTAACCCAATTGTCCATATTGCCGAACGGGAGAGGTTGCACAGATTGGGCTGTAGCTGCGAAAGCGGCCGGCAAAAGGAGGCTGAGTATAAAATGTTTGAGGTGCATAATCGGTGAAATTTGGATTGATAACTCATTTAAACAGATTCATAAATGATACTTTACCTATTTGCGAAAAGTTTAAACGAGAACTTATGCATATAAAACGCTCAGCGAAAGGCAGGGGTTCACCTTCGGAGACATTCGGTGTTTGCAAATATAAAGCAAAAATTTCAACGAAAGAGCACAATTCGCCCAAAGAGCCAACAAAAGGAGCCGAGGGCCAACTTCGCGGATTCGGGCGCGTTACTTTTTCAGTTTTTTTGTGTATGCGCTGAAGACTTTTATATATGCTGTGGCGGCCTTGACGAGCCATTTGAATATAGGCGCCTCGTCGTCGGGATTCAGCCAGCTGAACCCGGGATTTTCGGTGTTGATGCGCGAGGTTATTTTGTCGTCCATTCTCTGCCAGTTGACTTTGTAGTCGGCAAGGTCGGAGTCTATTTTGTCCTTGTGGGCAAAGAAGAAGTCGAAGGCCTTTTTGTTAAGGACTTTGTCGCCGAGATTAATGCTAATTTCCACTCGGATATCCGACTGATTGATAACGACGTTGGTTCCGATGCCGCTCATTCCCAACGATTTTCCCAGCCAATTGTCGGGCGAGCCGTTTGAGGTGCAAAACGGCCCGTTGACCGATTTGTTGTAATTGATGAAACGGTGCCAGAATTCAAGGCGGCGCTGTCGTTTGAGGGCAGTAGATTCGGCCGATTGAGCGGTTTCCTGCTTTTTTGAGGTCATTTTGATGGTGTAGTCCTCGGTGTCTTTGACCGGTATAATTTGGTCAAAGTCGATGAAGGTCCGGTCCGCGAAAGTGTAGGGGGTAACTTTGAAGCATTTGATTTTGATACCAAAGTTGGCGAGCCATAGAACAGAAGAAGTTACTTCTTTGCGGAAGTTTGCGGCCACGAGGAAGATACGTTGCGAATTGTCGGGATTGAGCTCAATCTCGTCGATGGGAGTATCGTCCATGAACTCGCTGATTGTTTCGGCGGCGTCGGCCTTGTCGCCAAGATATTTCTGGAATATTGAGATGATTTCGGAAGGTTTGAGGCTGGAGCAGTATGATGCGTATTTTATGGTCTGCCAGGTGACGTCTTTTCCGGAGTCGTCGAGCTTGTTTTCGATTATAACGAGGCAGCCCTGCTTGTCGATTGCGAGCAGGTCGAGGCGTTCTTTTGTATCGGCGAAGCCGTCGAACTCTTTCTGGATAATAAGCAATTCTTCGCCGAGCGAGGACGGTTCGGCGGCAATCCATTCTTGAAGATGTTTACGCTCTTCGAGCCCTAACTCTTTGAAAGTGCGGATATCGGCTTTAAGGAGGCTGTTTTTTTGTTTGTCGAGAATGTACATAGTTCGGAGGGGATATGATACGCGAAGTTACGAAATTTCGGCCGAAGATTCAATATTTATTTCGAAGATAACATATTATGTAGCCGTATAGCCGTATAGCCGTTGAGTTGCCGTTGAGTATAGCCGTTGAGGACTGCCCCCGGCAGGAATACGAAAAAAAAAGCCGGAGGGAGTCTCCGGCTTTTGGTTATGGGGAAGTGCGGTTCAATCGTCGAGGTCGAAGTTGCGGCCGGCCAGACGCATGTCGCATGCGCGGACAAAGTTCACAATTTCGTCGCGAACGTCGGAGGGCTCCACGTCGGTTTCTATTCGCTGGAGAGCGTTGAAAACGCTGGTTGCGGTGCGATAGATGTGTCGGTAGCTCTTGGAGATGTTCTGGATTTGCTCGTCGGAGTATCCGGCGTGCTTTTGCATCACGATGGCGTTTACGCCGTAGTATCCGGCGGGGTTGTGAGCCATGATGACGAAAGGAGGCACGTTGCCGCTGATACGGGTACCACCTTTGATGAGCACGAATTTGCCGACACGGCTCTTTTCGTGGAGGATGACGCCGGAGCTGAGGATTGTGCCTTCGTCGATGTGGACGTGGCCGGCAATGCTGACGCCGTTTCCGACCACGCATCGGCCCACTATTTCGGTGTCATGTCCGATGTGGCTATCGGCCATGATGAAACAGTCCGGACCGATTTCGGTAGCGCCGGAGGAGTAAATACCACGGTTGATGATAACGTGCTCGCGGATGACGGTGTTGTCGCCGACGCGGCAGTAGGAGCGCTCGCCTTTCCAGCGGAAGTCCTGGGGGTCTGCGCCAACGATAGCGCCCTGGTATACTTTGACGTTCTTACCCAGGGTTGTGCCGTGTACCACAGAGGCGTATGGCATAATCTCGCAGCCGTCGCCGAGTTCGGTGTCGGCGTCGACGAAAGCGAAGGGGTGGATTTTGACGTCCTTGCCCAGACGGGCGGCGGGGTCAACGTGTGCTAAAGGACTGATCATAGTTTTTTCATGGTTTTAGCGTCCGCCTCCGAGAGCCTGGTAGAGGTTGATTACGGAGCGGGCGCGGGTCAGCTTGGTGTTAATCTGGCTAATCTGAGCGCTGAGGAGGCCTTGCTGTGCGGTAAGCACTTCGAGGTAGCTTGTGGAGCCGGTAGAGTAGAGCATCAGGTCCTGGGTGTACTCAACGGATTTCTCCAGATTGAGTACCTGCTGGTCGAGGAGCGCGCTCTTTTCGAGGCTCTTGGTGTAGGTAGTCATGGCGTCGCTGACTTCGGCGGCGGCGCTCATGAGGGTGTACTCGAAGTTGTTCATTGCCTGCTGCTGCTGAGCCTTTGCGGCCTGCAGGCGGGCTATGTTCTGACCGCGGGCGAACAGGGGCGCCGTCAGGGAGCCGGCCAGTTGGTAGAACCATTCGCCGGGGTTTTTGACAATCTGGCCGAGCTGGTTGGTGAAACCACCCGAGAAGGAAATTGTCAGACCGGGGTAGAAAGCGGCGCGAGCGCCGGCGGTGGTGTAGTAAGCAGCGGCGAGAGTCTGCTCGGCGGAAGCCACGTCGGGACGGTAGGCGAGTTCGGACATCGGCACACCGGCGCGGATGATCTGCGGGGTGTTGAGCTCTACGGACGAAGCTACATCCCATGTCTGCGGGGTTGTGTTCATCAGCAGGCTCATGGTGTTGTTGAGCTCATGGAGGCTGACTTCGAGGTCGGTGATTGAGGAGAGAATAGAGTAGTAGTTAGCGGCGCTCTGAACGACAGCGGCTTCTGTTACTCCGCGTCCGCCTTCCTTGAGGTCGCGCATAGTCTGCACGGTCTGCTCCCAGAGCACGGCGGTGCTGCGGGAGAGCTCGAGCTGCTCGCGCACTGCGGCGATGGCGTAGTATGTTGAGGCCACCGAGGCGATGAGCTGGCTTCGGACGGCCTGCGCGTATGCTTCGCTCTTGAGCAGGTTTGCCTTAGCGGCGCGCTTGCTGTTGAGGAGTTTTCCGAAGATGTCGACTTCCCACGACACCTGGCCGGCAAGGTTGTATGTCCAAGTCATGTCGCTGCCGGCCATAGAAGAGCCGGAGCCGCTCGGAGCCAGGGCCACCGAGGGCAGGAAAGCGAGGTTTGCTCCGCGGAGGTTAGCGCGGGCCACGTCGATATTGAGACGGGCGTTCTCCAGCGAGGTGTTGTTCTGCAGGGCCGTGTTGATGAGGTCAACCAGCAGGGGGTCGGTGAAAACGTCCTCCCAGAGCAGGTTGCCGAAAGCAGCCGAGTCGGGAGCCTGGCTGCGTGCGGCGGCGTAGGCCTCGGTCAGAGGGCTGTCGGTCGGGGTCTGGTATTTCTTGTAGATGTTGCAGCTGCCCAGCACTGTGATAGCCAGTGCGGCCACAAACATTCTGCATATTATGTTCGATTTCATAATCTTAGAGTTTGATGCTCCCGCCGGCGGGCTGCCCCGTCGGCGGGAGGGTTGTTTTACTGGGCGTACTGTTCGATTTCGTGCTCGATAGTGCCACCCTTTTCGGAGTTCTCCCATGTCAGGGGTTTGATTTTCTCCTGAAGGATTTCGAAGACCACGAATAGAGCGGGCACGACGAAAATCTGGCAAATCATACCGATGAGCATGCCGCCAACCGAACCGGCGCCGAGCGAGCGGTTGCCGTTAGCACCGACGCCGTGAGCGAACATCAGAGGCAGAAGGCCGATTACCAGAGCCAGCGAGGTCATCAGAATGGGACGCAGACGAGCGCCGGCGCCGGCGATTGCGGCGTTGAGGATGCTCATGCCGGTTTTACGGCGCTCGAGGGCGAACTCAACGATAAGAATAGCATTCTTGGCCAACAGACCGATGAGCATAATCAGCGCAATCTGCAGGTAGATATTGTTCGAAACAGAGAATATCTGGGCGAAGATGAAGGCGCCGGCAAGACCGAAGGGAATCGAGAGGATAACGGCGAAGGGCAGCATGTAGCTCTCGTACTGTGCCGACAGAAGCAGGTAGACGAAGAGCAGACACAGGCCGAAGATGGTGGCCGTCTGTCCGGAGGCGCCGCTTCCGGCTTCCTCGCGCGTCATACCGGAGTATTCATAGCCGTAGCCCTGGGGGAGGGCCTGTGCGGCCACGCGCTCTACGGCGGCGATGGCCTCGCCGGTGGAGTAGCCCTGTGCCGGCATACCCGTCACGGCAATGGAGGTGAACAGGTTGAAGCGGTTCATAAGGTCAGGACCATAGACACGGCTGAGGGTTACGAAGTTGCTGATGGAGGCCATCTCGTTGCCGTTTCGCACCTTGATGGAGTTGAGGGTTTCGGGGCTTACGCGGCTTTCGGGGTTTGCCTGCATCATAACGCGGTAAATTTTGCCGAAACGGTTGAAGTTGGAGACGTACATACCGCCGTAGTAACCCTGCAGGGTCGAGAGAATGGTCGAGGGGCTTATGCCGGCCTGCTTGGCCTTAGCGGCATCGATATCGATCATATACTGCGGGAAGGAGGGGTTGAAGGTGGTGTATGCCATCTGGATTTCGGGGCAGGCGTTAAGCTGACCGAGGAAGCTCTGAACGACGCCGAAGAACTGGTTGATGTCGCCGCCGGTGCGGTCCTGCATCTTGAGTTCGAAGCCGTTGGTGACGGAGTAGCCCGTGATCATAGGCGGAGCGAAAATCATCACGCGGCCGTCGCGGATGTTCTGAGCCACCAGTGCGTTGAGCTGAGCGATGACGTCGTCGGAGCTTTCGCCCTTTCCACGCTCGCTCCAATCCTTGAGCTTGATGATGAAAGCGCCGTATGTGGGGCCCTGGCCGGCGATGAAGGAGTAGCCGTTGATCATTTCGCGGTTGAGGATTGCGGGTATTGTGCCGGCAAGGGAGTCGAGTTGCTCGAGCACTTCCTCGGTGCGTTCCTGTGATGAGCCGGCGGGCATGTCGACCATGGCGAAGATGGTTCCGGTGTCTTCGTTGGGTACCATAGCCGAGGGGGTGATGCGCATGAGCCAAACCAGCACCACGATAGCCACCACCACGGTGAGGCAGGATATGAGCCGGTGCTCGGCGCACCATGTCGCCATCTTCTTATATCCGCTCAGCAGACGGCTGAAACCCTTTTCGAATCCGTTCTGGAAGCGTTTTCCGAACAGGCCCATAACGCCTACTACAGCAGCCACCCACGACACTACGCTGAGGAGCACGTTGTGGAAGCTGAACCAGCCCATAACCATTGCAAAGATGGTGTAAGCCACCAGGATGAAGGTGATTACGGGGTGGATGTCGAGGGCGAATTTGCGCTTGGCGTAACGCTGGGTCATCACCTCTTTTGCGGCGTCGTGGGCAATCTTGATGCGTTCGCCCATGCTCTTGCCTTCGTTGGGGTCGCCCTTATGAGGCTTGAGGAAGATTGCGCACAGAGCGGGCGACAGCGTAAGGGCGTTGACGGCCGAGAAGGCGATTGCGATGGCCATGGTAAGACCGAACTGGCGGTAGAACACGCCTGCGGTGCCGGGCATGAAGCTTACGGGGATGAACACGAGCATCATGACCAGAGTGATCGAAATCAGGGCGCCCGCAATTTCGTTCATAGCGTCGATGGAGGCTCGTCGGGAACTCTTGTAGCCCTGGTCGAGCTTGGCGTGGACGGCCTCGACGACCACAATGGCGTCGTCGACCACAATAGCGATTGCCAGCACCAGAGCCGACAGAGTGATAAGGTTGATGGAGAACCCGATGAGGTTCATCACGAAGAACGTACCCACCAGAGCCACCGGGATTGCGATGGCCGGAATGAGGGTAGAGCGGATGTCCTGGAGGAAGACGTATACCACGAAGAACACCAGAATGAAGGCCTCGATGAGGGTGTGGATCACGGTGTTGATCGAAGCATAGAGGAAGTCGTTGTTGTTCATCGGCACCAGGAACTCGGTGCCCTGGGGAAGGTCTTTCTTGAGCTTGTCGACCAGCGCAAGACAGTCGTTGATAATCTTGGTGGCGTTCGAACCGGGAGTCTGGAAAACGATGCACATCGACGACAGGTCGCCGTCGGACTTGTTTGCGAAGCCGTAGGTCACTCGACCCAGCTCAAGGTCGGCAACGTCCTTGAGGTAGAGCACCTCGCCGTTTGCGCCCGTGCGGACCACGATGTCGCCGAACTGCTCGGGAGTGGTCAGACGGCCGCGGTAGCGCATCGTGTACTGGAACGACTGGTTGCCCTGCTCGCCGAAGGCACCCGGGGCTGCCTCGACGTTCTGCTCGGCCAGAGCGGCGGAGATGTCGGAGGGCATGAGGTGGTACTGAGCCATCACTTCCGGCTTGAGCCATACTCGCATGGAGTAGTCGGCGCCGAAGGCCATCACGTCGCCGACGCCCTGCACACGCTGCAGCTCGGGGATGACGTTGATTTTGAGGTAGTTGTCGAGGAATTCGGCGGAATATGCGCCGCTGCGGTCGACCAGGGCGATGCCCAGAAGCATTGAGCTTTGGCGCTTGCGGGTCTGGATGCCCACCTGGTTAACTTCCGAAGGCAGAAGGTTTGCGGCGGCCGACACGCGGTTCTGCACGTCGACGGCTGCCATATCGGGGTCGAAGCCCTGGCGGAAGTGAACGTTGATGGTTGCGCTGCCGGTGTTGGTGGCGGTGGACTCGATGTAGTCCATACCCTCGGCGCCGTTGATGGCCTCTTCGAGAGGGGCAATCACGGAGTTGAGCACGGCCGAGGCGTTAGCGCCGTTATATGTTGTTGTAACCGAAATCGTAGGAGGCGCGATGTCGGGGTACTGCGTTACCGGCAGTGATGTCAGGCCGATAAGACCGAGCAGGACGATGAATATTGAAATCACCGTACTGAGCACCGGCCGGTTTATAAAAGTGTCAAGTTTCATTGTGTATCTTCTTTACTTGTCCGATGGAAAGTAACTTGAACGAATCAGTTGGCTTTGGGAGTAACGGCCACGCCGGGACGAACAACCGTACCCACGCCTTCGATAACCACCCGGTCGCCGGGGTTGAGGCCGGAGGTAACAACGAAGGTCTGGCCGTCGCTGTAGGGCGAAACGGTGATGGGAGTGCCCACGGCAATGTTGGAGTCGTTGAGCACGTAGACATATCGGAGGTCCTGAACCTCATATGTTGCGCGCTGGGGAATTGTCAGAGCGCCTTCGGTGGTGTGGGGGAAGATGACCTGACCGGTGTTGCCGCTGCGCAGGCGACCGCCGGGGTTGGCGAAGAGAGCGCGTGCGCTGGCAGCGCCGGTGCTGTTGTCGATTACGCCCGAAACGGTAGCCACGCGGCCTTCGATGGGATATACAGAGCCGTCGGCGAGCTGGAGCTGAACCGGGGGCATGGCGGCAATCTGCTCCTGGAGGCTGCCGCTGTTCTGCGAAAGTTCGAGCAGGTCGCGCTCGCTCATCGAGAAGTAGGCGTAGACTTCGGAGTTGTCGCTCAGAGTGGTCAGAGTCGCCGAGGGTGAGGCCAGATCGCCTTCACGCATTGAGATGGTGCCGACAACACCATCGCTGGGAGCTGTTACAACGGTGTATGCCAGGTTCTTGCGGGCGTTTGTCAGGGCAGCCTGAGCCTGCGCCAGCGAGGCGCGGGCCTGAGCGAGTTGGTTGGAGGCCAGCTGCCATTCGGTTTCGCTGATGATATTTTTTTCGAGAAGGCGCTTTTTGTTCTGTTCGGTGATTTGGGCGGTTGAAACGGCGCTGGCTGCGCTGTTTACGTTGGCCTGAGCCTGGTCGACGGCGGCCTGGTATTGAACCTGGTCGAGGGTGAACAGAGGCTGGCCCTGGCGCACGCGCTGACCTTCGTCGACGTGGACAGAAGTGATGAACCCGCTCACCTGCGGGCGGATTGCCACGTCGGTCTTGCCCTTGATTGTGGCCGGATAAGAGCTCTGGAATTGGGTAGTTGTGGGCTCTACGGTGATGACAGCTACTTCGGGTGCGGCTCCGCCGGCCTGCCGGGCCTCTTTGCTGCCGCACGAGCTAAGGCTCACAAGGCCGAAGCCAAGAGCCGCCGTAACGACTGTGAGCGATAATGCTTTGTTGTTCATATAATTACTTTTAGACTTGTATTGACGGTGGAAGTGATGAAAATGACGTTCGGGCACAGCATGCCCTAAAAACCGCTGCAAAGTTACCAAAATTTGACGACTAAGGAGTGCCAAAAAGAGCCACAGAATTGGCCGAAAAAGGAATGGCAGCCGTTAAAAAGTGCAAAATTATGGTTTGCGCTAACCACTTTGGCCCCTTGCAAGAACCTTTCAAAGCCCCGTGCGTTGATTTAGGTGAGGCCATTCATCATGCACCGCGCACCACGTTTCGGCCTTATGAGTTATTAATCACCTTTTAAGTAAAAATTGTTAAATTCTTTGTATTTCCAACCGGGCGACTTACCTTTGCAGTCCCAAAACCGGAAATGCACAGACAATTGGACAAGCTTATGAAGAAGAATCTCCTCGTCGCCGCTGCTGCTGTTGCACTCGGCGCTTTCGCAGCGCAGGCTCAAGCCGTTGAGTCGCCTGCGTTCTTCGACAATGTCTACATCGGCGTTCAGGGCGGCGTCACGGCCCCCATGCACGGCACCGCTTTCTTCAAGGGCATGCGAGGCATGGTAGGCCTCGAAGCCGGCAAACAGATCACCCCGACCTTCGGCGTGGGCGTTGAAGGCCTCTTCGGCATCAACACCTCCTCGTGGCCCCGTCGCACCCACAGCACTACCGTCTTCGACAACGGCTACTTAGGCGCCTATGGCACTGTAGACCTCGTCAACCTCTTCGGGGGCTATCCCTGCCGCGTGCGCCCCTTCACTGTAGCCGCCCAGCTCGGCATCGGCTGGGGCCACTACTTCCAGAACCATCAGGACGGCGACCTTAACTTCGTCGCTACCAAGTTCGGCCTCAACTTCAACTACAACGTCACCGACCACCTCACCCTGGCTCTGAAGCCATCCTTGATATATAACCTGTCGGGACATCAGGACGGTCGCACCAACTTCGACATCAACTACGCTTCCTTCCAGCTTCTGGCAGGAGTGTCCTACCGCTTCGGCGACGGTTTCCGCTGCGTACGCCCCTACGACCAGGCGGAAGTGGATGCTCTTAACGCCCAGATCAACGACCTTCGCGCCCAGGACCGCACCGACGCCGCTGCCGCCGCCCGTTGGCAAGCCCGCGCCGACTCTCTGGCCACCGCTCTCAACGAGTGCAACAACCGCGCTCCCGAAGTAGTGCGCCAGACCACCAACCAGTATAATTCCGTTCGTTTCGTCTTCTTCCGCATCGGCTCGCACGCCATCACCGCCGACCAGATGCCGAACGTCACCATGATTGCCGACTATATGAACAGTCATCCCGACAGCAAGGTCGTCATCAAGGGTTACGCAAGCCGCGACGGCAACTACGACTTCAACATCCGCCTCGCTCAGGAGCGCGCCGAAGCTGTCAAGAGATCTCTGATGCAGCGCTACCGCATTCCCGAAAGCCGTATCATAGCTGAAGGCGAAGGCATAGGCAATATGTTCGAAGAAGAGTCCTGGAACCGCGTTTCGATCTGCACGCTCGAAACGGGCAACAACACCACAACCTCCTCTTCCACAACTCGATGAACATAACAAACTCATAACTGACATAAAACCCGCACGGACCGGAGACGCCTCTGACGAAGAGGCATCCCCGGTCCGGGTATTAAAATTCATCACACCATGAACGACCTCATTCTCAACATCATCGGCTACACCGCAAGTGTATGCATGATCTTAGGTTACCTTCCGCAGGCCATCGTGACAATCCGCACCCGCGACACCGACGGCATCGCTCTGCCGACCTTCTGCATGCTCGGTCTGGGCTCCATCTTCTTTGTAGTGCAAGGTATCATGCTGGGCAACTGGCCGCTGGTGATTACCAACGTAATCACCACCATCTGCTCGGTGATCATCTTCGGCATCAAGCTCTACAACGATTCCCGCAAGTCCCGCAAATAACCCGCAGGCGCAACTTTCATCTCGCGAATGGCCGTCGATATGGAGTGAGGGCTTCAGCCCTCACCGACCCACCGGTGCTTGCTTTTTGCGGTGTAAGACGTTGAAAAAAACTCCGTAGGAGTTCAATAAAGTAGCCCCGGGTGACAACCCGGGGACAGATTGGCCTCATTAGAAACGGCGACCCCGTAAGGGGTCGCCGTTTCTAATGAGGCGTTTTTCCGTGGGCTGTCGCCCACGGCTACTATATTGAACCGCTAAGCGGTTCTTTTGTATAGCTTATGGCTTAGGCCCGGCTTATTGGCGGGCGCGCATTATAGCGCGGGCAATTTCGATTATGCCGGGGTCGAGGTTGTCTTTGAGGGTCTGGTATGCGGTGTCGGGATTGTCGGCGTAGGCTTTGCGGACGAGCTCGAACTGACTGCGCGATATGAAAGTGCCGTAAGTGGTGATCATACCGGCTTCGATGAGCTGCGCGATGTGGTGGTAGACGGTGCCGATTTTGATGTTTTTCAGCGATGCTATTTCGCCCAGCGGCACCCCGGCGTTGAAGAGCACGAGGGTTTCTTTGAGGCTTGTGCCGGATGGAGCGCTGCCGAGCCCTTCGAATTTTCGGATTGCGGCGATGAACTGTCGGCCGTACTGCACGGCTTTTTTCTCGCCGACGCCGTTAACCTGCAGGAACGATTCGAGGTCGTGCGGTCGTCGGGTAGCCATATCCATAAGGGATGCGTCGCTGAAGATGATGTAGGGAGGCACGCCGGCTTTGCGCGAGATGTCGGTGCGCACTGCTTTGAGCTGCTCGAAGAGTTGCTTGACGGGGTCTGCGTGGACCGGTTTGGGAGCTTTTGTCTTGGATGCAGCTTTTGGGGGCACGTAGCGTGCGAGTTGAATCGACTGGTGGCCGCGTAGCACGTTCATGCCGAGGTCGGTGGCCCTGAGGTGGTTGCCGTCTTCGTAGACCACTTCGATTAGGCCGAGCTGAATAAGCTGGGTGATGTAGTGAGTCCAGAGGGTGTGGCTGAGGTCGGCACCGGCTCCGTAGGTTTTTATTCGGTCCCACCCGGCGGCAATGATGTCGGCGCGGCGTTCGCCGCGTAGAATTGCGGTGAGGGTGTTGATGCCGATGTTTGAGCCACCGGTGCGCATGATTGCGCTGAGGGCTTTCTGGGCTATTATTGTGCCGTCGAAGCGTTCGGGCGGGTTTGTGCAGACGTCGCAGTTTCCGCAGTCGCATGTTGTCTGCTCGCTGAAGTAGCTGAGGAGTATTCGGCGGCGGCAGAGCCGTGCTTCGGCATACTCCTGCATTCGGCCGAGTTTCTCGAGGTTGATGGTTGCCTGACCGCTTTCGGAGGCGAAGCTGCGGCGTGTCATCACGTCGGAGAAGGAGTAGAAGAGAACGGCCTCGGAGGGAAGACCGTCGCGTCCGGCGCGACCTATTTCCTGGTAGTAGCTTTCGAGGTTGCCGGGAAGGTTGTTGTGGACTACCCAACGGATGTTGCTTTTGTCGATTCCCATGCCGAAGGCAACTGTTGCCACGCATACCTGCACTGTTCCGTTGAGAAAAGCCTGCATGGAGCGGTTTCGTGCGGCGGCATCCATTCCGGCATGGTATGTTGCGGCGCTGATTCCGGCGCGACGTAGGGCTTCGGTGAAGTTTTCGGTGTTTTTGCGCGAGAGGCAGTAGACTATTCCGGAGTCGTGGGGATACTTGCGCAAGAGCTGCTTTATGTAGTCTACGCGTCCTTTGAGGCCGGGGTTTGGATAGACAGCCAGAGAGATGTTGGGTCGGTCGAAGCTGCCGATCCAGCAGAAGGGGTCGCGGAGGCCGAGCTGGCGCACCATGTCGTCGCGGGTTAGGCGGTCGGCGGTGGCCGTCAGGGCTATTACGGGCACGTCGGGGCGGACTTGCTTGAGAGCCTTGAGTTCGATGTAGTCCTTGCGGAAGTCGTGGCCCCACTGCGATATGCAGTGAGCCTCGTCGATGGCGAAGAGGCTTATTGCTGCCTTTCGCAGCGAATCGAGCATGAGCAGCAAACGCTCGGGGGAGACGTAGAGAAGTTTGATGCGTCCGGCGGCAACGGCGTCGAGCACGTTTCGGTTGTAGTCTTCGCTTTGGTTGGAGTGTATTGCGGCCGCGGGTATACCGTTTGCCTGCAGGGCCTGCGTCTGGTCCTGCATAAGTGCAATCAGAGGTGAAATCACTATTGCGACGCCACGGTCGGCCAGCAGGGCCGGTATTTGGTAGCAGAGGCTTTTGCCGCCTCCGGTTGGCATGAGAGCAACGGCGTCGCGGCCGGAGGCCACGGCTTCTATGATTTCGTACTGGCCGGGACGGAAGCTGCGGTAGCCGTAGAAACGGGCCAGCAGCGCAAGGGCTTTTTCGCGCATCAGACTTTTAAGGACTTAGATAAATGCCAGCAGAAGCATCGAAGGGAGAGCGCCCAGAGCGAAAGCCAGCATGATAAGCCACTCGGTGGCCTCGCCGAGACGTCGGGATGCCGAGAAGTTTCCTTCGGCGTGGCGGGCGGAGGCGAGCACTCCGGTGACGATGGCGGCTATTGCGAAAGGCGAGCAGCACAGCAAGGTGAGCAGCACAGCCCACACAAGATGCGAGGGCGGGCACTGAGGGGCCTTCTGCTCGGCTGAGTCGGCCGCCGATAGTTGCTGCGGCTGGGACGGTGGCTGAGCGATGAACAGCGGAGTGGCTTGGGCGGCCTCCGGCTTTTGGCCGAAGAGGAAAGCCAGCTCGGGCAGAGAGCCGGCCTCGCACCAGCGCGGCAACCCGGAGTACCACACCCGTGTGCGGGGCGATACTCCGAGCTCAGCGAGTTGGTCGGGGGTATAGGGGCCGGACTGCTGTCCGTCCTTATAAATCCAGATTTTCAAATTAGAAATGTTTTACTTCGTGGCCCACGATGGAGGTGAGCAGGTTATTTGCCAGGCGGGAAGCACCCAGGCGGAAGGTGGTGTTGTTGAGCCATTCCTCGCCGAGTACTTCTTTAATAACGGTGTAGTACTTGACGGCATCTTCGGTGGTAGCCACGCCGCCGGAAGCCTTGAAGCCTACTCGACGACCGGTCTTCTGGTAGTACTCTTTGATGCACTGAGCCATGATGTAGGTGGCCTCGAGGCTTGCGCCGGGATAGTCCTTGCCGGTGGAGGTTTTCAGGAAGTCGGCGCCGCTGTAGAGGGAGAGAATGGAAGCCAGCTTGATGTTGCGGGCGGTTTTGAGTGCTCCGGTTTCGAGAATTACCTTCAGCGTGCCCCCTCGGATTGCTTCTTTCTGTTCGGAAATTTCGTCGCATACCGACTCGTAGTCTTTGTCCAGGAAATAACCCAGATTGAGGACGATGTCGATTTCGTCGGCGCCGTTAGCCACGGCGAGGGAGGTTTCGGCAATTTTCACTTCCTCAAAGCTCTGGCTGGAGGGGAAGGCGCCGCTGACGCAGGCCACCTTGACGTCGCTGACTTCAAGGACGGTGCGCACTACGGGTGCGAAGTTGGGGTACACGCAGATGGCGGCAACGTTGGGCAGCGAGGGGAAGCTCTCCTCGAAGTCGTTGACGTTCTGAGTGAAGCGGGCCACAGACTCGGGAGAGTCGGTGCCCTTGAGGGTGGTGAGGTCTATGGTGTTGAACAGGAAGGTCCAGACTTCCTTGTTGTTGTTCTCGTCGTAGTGTTTGGCAAGAATGTCGCGCACGGCCTCTGCCACGCGCTCGTCGTTTTCTTCCACGGTGCTGGCTGCGATGGCCTGCATGTATTTGTCGGGCTGGAGAGCCTCGTTTTTGTTTTCTTCGCTCATATTGAGGATAAGGTTAAATTGGTTATGTGTTTTTCAGTTAGTCTTTTGGGTTACTGAACCGTTCTATGTCACGAACGTTTTTCTTGCGCAAATTGTTGTGGACGGCATCGGTGAGGTCAATTCCGTGCTGGTTGGCAAGAGCTGCGACCACCCATATCACGTCGGCCAACTCGTCGGCCAGGTCGAGGTGTTCGCCTGCTTTCGGGCGCTGTGCGCCGTCGGTGCGAGCGATAACGCGAGCCACTTCGCCGACTTCCTCGGCAAGTACGGCCATGTTGGTCAGGGCGGGGAAATAGCCGGCTCCGGTACGCCGGATCCAGCTGTCCACCATACTCTGGTACTGCGCAATAGTGAGTTGCCGCTTTTCCATACGCAAAATTAGCAAAAAAATCCCATTGCGCCAAAAAGCGAGTCTTCCCGGGTGATATTGTCGAACGATGGGGGTGGCGACTCCGGCATGTCCACAAAAAAAGAGACCCCGTCGGAGTCTCTTTTTTTGTGCTCTGTATTTAGAATCAGAGGATAACCTTGGTGGCGTTGGCACCCTGACGACGGATGAAGAGGCCGTTTTCGGGGTTCTCGACGCGCATACCCTGGAGGTTGAAGTATTCAACGGGAGCGTCGTTGTTGTCAACGATGGTTGCAGCTTCGAGGCCAGCGCTGTAGCCGGACTCAGCCAGACGGTAGAGGCTCATACCGTTGCCGGGCTTAACGTTGAGAATTTCAACAGCCTGCTTGCCGGCAGCGTCGGTTACGGTGGTGGTGCAGAAGGTGTGCAGACGACGACCGCCGTAAGCGTTGGCGATACCGTCGTTCATCAGACCGTTTTCGGGGAAGAGGAAGAACTGCTCGAGGGTGCTCATGTCGCCTACTTCGCCGTAGCGGCAGAGGTTGGCGCGGTTGCGCTGGTTGTAGGTGTCGGAGTTGGCGTGTTCTTCGTAGCCATATACCAGGAAGGTGTCGTCGCCGAGGGTAAACTCAACGGCACCGCAGGGAGCGGCCAGAGGATAGAACTTGTAGGTGCCCAGAGAAGCGCCTTCTTCTTCAACAACGTCGGCGAAGGAGGAGGTCATAGCGCCTTCGAGGTCGTAGATGGCGGGATAGGTGCTGTTGCCGTCGGTATAGAAGAGGGAACCGCTGTAGTCTTCGTCGGGAACGATGAATACTTTGCAGCACTGGCCCCAGTTGGTCTGCTCGGGGAAGGTTTCTTCCATTTCGGCTACGATGGAACCGTCGGAGAAGTTGCCGACAGCTTCGTCGCTGCCTTTTTCGTAGAACCAGTTGTAGATAACCAGAGCCTGGCTGTCCTGACCGGGAGCGGCCATAACCACGAGGTTGGCTTCCTGGCGGGTGATGTCGCCCGATACGCTGACAAAGTCAGTACGGCCGGACTTGACGTCGTCGATTTCGGGAGCCACAGCCAGAGTCATCACGCCGGTTTCGGGGTCAACCTGGTAGATTTTGAAAGGAGTTGCGTCGCCGCTTTCGCTCATGGGAGTGAATACGGTGCCGGCTACCCAGAGGTGGCCGAAGTCGTCGACTGCGATGTTGTTGGCGCACAGTGTGCCTGCGTAGGGAGCGCCGTCGAGGGTGAGGTCAAGGCTCTTGATGTACTCGCCGGTGTTGTAGTCGAACACGAGCAGGAGGCCGTTGCCGTCGACCATCATGGGGTTGCCGGCTTCGTCAACGCCCCAGTCGGCGGAGGAAGCAACGTAGATTTTGTCGCCCAGAGGAGCGGCCATGGTGATTTTCTCTACGGTGGGGAAGATGCCGTCGGTGACATACTGATGCCACTGGCCGGTACCGGTGGAGTTAATCCACAGGTTTTCGAAGGTATAACCGTCGATGGTAGGATAGGTGCATCCGTCTTTCTGAGCTGCGAATGCCGGAACTGCCATAGCGGCTACTGCTGCAATGAGTAGAGCTTTTTTCATGGAGTGTGTGTTTGGTTTATAGATTGATAAGTATTAGAAACGGATTCTTTCGCGGGCGCGTCGGGCCCTTAAAGAGAAGCCGCGGTTACCCGGGTGGAGTAATCGCGGCGTAAAGTTATGTATAATTTTTGGGTTGGGAAAATTTTCCCTTACTAAAAATTGTATTATTAAGTGTTAAAGTATGTTTGCGTTCTTTAATGGGCCTATTTTTCGCGCATGAAGACGTTGATTGGGGTGCCGGTGAAGTTCCAGTGCGCGCGGATTTTGTTCTCCAGGTAGCGTCGGTATGGTTCCTTGACCCACTGGGGGAGATTGCAGAAGAAGATGAAGGTGGGCACGGGGGCTCCCTTGAGCATGGTGATGTATTTGATTTTGATGAACTTGCCTTTATTGCTTGGCGGGGGGTATGCTGCGATTTCTTCCTGCATCACGGTGTTGAGCTGCGAGGTCGGTACGGTGCGGTGCCGGTTTTGGTATACTTCGAGCGCTGTTTCCAGCACCTTGTATATACGCTGCTTTGTGAGGGCGGATGTGAAGATGATGGGGAAGTCGGTGAAGGGAGCGAAGCGTTCGCGGATAGCGGCTTCGTAGTGCTTGATGGCGGCGTTGGATTTGTCTTCGACCAGGTCCCACTTGTTGACTACCACGACAAGGCCCTTCTTGTTTCGCTGAATAAGGGAGAAGATGTTGACGTCCTGGGTTTCGATGCCTCGGGTGGCGTCGATCATGAGTATGCAGACGTCGGAAGCTTCGATGGCACGGATAGAGCGTATCACCGAGTAGTACTCGATGTCTTCGTTGACCTTGTTTTTCTTGCGTATGCCGGCGGTGTCAACGAGGTAGAAGTCGAAGCCGAATTTGCTGTAGCGTGTATAGATGCTGTCGCGGGTTGTACCGGCAATGTCGGTGACGATATGTCGCTCTGCTCCGATGAAGGCGTTGATTAGCGACGACTTTCCGGCGTTTGGTCTTCCGACGATGGCGAACTTGGGTATTTGGTCGAGGTTTTCTTCTTCCTTGTTTTCTTCGGGGAGGCGCTTTACGACCTCGTCGAGGAGGTCGCCGGTGCCGTAGCCGTTGGTGGCGCTGACCGGATAAGGGTCTCCGAGGCCGAGGCTGTAGAACTCCGGCACATTGTATACCCATTCGTTGGAGTCGACCTTGTTTGCCACCAGGATGACGGGTTTTCGGCTTTTGCGGAGAATTTCGGCGACGTGGTCGTCGAGGTCTGTAACGCCGTTTATGGCGTCGACGACAAACAATATTTCGTCGGCTTGCTCGATGGCAAGCTCAACCTGCTTGTTGATTTCCGATTCGAAGACGTCTTCCGAGTTTACCACCCATCCGCCGGTGTCGACAATGGAAAATTCCCGGCCGTTCCAGTCGACTTTGCCGTACTGTCGGTCGCGGGTAGTGCCCGCGGTGGGGTCGGTGATGGCCGTGCGGCTTTGGGTGAGGCGGTTGAAGAGGGTCGATTTGCCCACATTAGGCCGCCCGACGATTGCTACGAGCTGACTCATTGTTAGTTATGCTGTTTATCCGCGAGGCCGGGGGCCCCGCGGGCAATTTTTTGCAAATTTAGTGAATTTATTCTATATATCCGAATTCGCGAAGCTTGTTCTCGCGGTTTCGCCAGTTGGGTTCTACCTTTACGAAGAGTTCGAGGTAGACCTTCTTGCCGAAGAAGGTTTCGATGTCTTTTCGGGCTTCGGTGCCCACGCGCTTCAGCATTGAGCCTTGGCGGCCGATGAGGATGCCTTTCTGGGAGTCGCGCTCAACGTATATTACGGCCATGATGTGGATTGCACCTTCCTTTTCGTCGAACTTCTCTACGATGACTTCGGTGGAGTAGGGCACTTCCTTGTCGTAGTTGGTGAGGATTTTCTCGCGTATTATTTCGGTGACGAAGAATCGGGCCGGCTTGTCGGTCAAGGCATCCTTGCCGAAGTAGGGCTCTCCTTCGGGAAGCAGCTCGACGATGCGCGTCATCAGCGGAGCAACGTTGAAATGCTCCTTGGCCGAGGTGGGGAATATCTGCGCGTTGGGAAGCAGGGTCTGCCAGCGCTCTACGATTTTCTCGAGGTCGGCGTTGTTTTTAAGAAGGTCTATTTTGTTGATGACCAGAAGCACGGGAACTTTCTCTTTGGCCACTTTGGCAAGAAATTCGGCGTTTTTGGTCGGGTCTTCGACCACGTCGGTGACGTAGAGGAGCACATCGGCATCGGTCAGGGCGCCTTCGCTGAAGGCGAGCATGCTTTCCTGCATCTTGTACTTGGGCGAGAGCACCCCCGGGGTGTCGGAGAACACTATCTGGTATTCGGGAGTGTTGACGATGCCCATGATGCGGTGGCGGGTGGTCTGTGCCTTGGAGGTGATGATGCTGATTCGCTCGCCAACGAGGTCGTTCATCAGCGTAGACTTGCCTACATTGGGGTTGCCGACAATGTTTACGAATCCGGAGCGGTGCGGAGCCTTTTCGGGCAGATTCTGCTGATCGGCGGCGCTGAGCTCGCCGGCGGGGGCGGTATTTTTTTCTTCCATTTTATCGGTGTTGTTATGTTAGTTAATATATAACGCCCCGGAAGGTCGCCTCGTTCATTGTTGAGGCCGGTGAGGTGGTCAAACCGTTGGTAGGGCGGTTTCTTCGAATGAGGTGGTCAAACCGTTGGTAGGGCGGTTTCTTCTAAATGTCGCCTCGGAAGCCGAGACGATATGGAGCGACGGCTTCAGCCGTCGCCGCCCCACCGGAGCATTCTTATTCCGCGGGAATCCCTTCGGAATAGAGCGACGGCTGAAGCCGTCGGTCTATACGTGCCCGCATAAAGCTTAATGCTCAAATGGCATCGGCCGGGCTTTGCACGACATTCCCGGGAGAGGGGTCCCCCGGGAATGTGGTTAAGTCGTTCGGAGGTCGGAATCAGAGGTCCCAGACCAGGTAGAGGGCGCCCCAGGTGAAGCCGGCGCCGAAGGCGGTCAGCACGAGGCGGTCGCCTTTGTGGAGGCGGTCCTTGTACTCGTCGATACACAGCGGAATCGACGCTGCCGAAGTGTTGCCGTAGTGTTCGATGTTGACCAGAACCTTTTCCTTGGGGAATTTTGCGCGGTCGGCGACAGCCTCGATGATTCGGAGGTTAGCCTGATGGGGAATGAGGTAGTCAACGTCGTCGACGGTGAGGTTGTTGCGGGCCATTACGTCCTGCGTCGAGGTGAGCATGTTGGTCACGGCATGCTTGTAGACGGTTCGGCCGTCCTGGAAGAGGTAGTGGTCGCCGGCGTCCAAAGTAGCCTGCGTGGTGGGGTGAACGCTGCCGCCGGCACGCATCAGCAGGTGCTCAAGGCCTATGCCGTCGGTGTGGAATACGGCGTCGATCACGCCAACGCCCTCTTCTTCGGTGGGCTCAACCAGAACAGCGGCGGCGCCGTCGCCGAAGAGCGGGCAGGTTGCGCGGTCCTTGTAGTTGATCATCGACGACATCTTCTCGGTGCACACAATCAGCACCTTCTTGTAGAGGCCCGAGCGGATATAGCCGTTGGCGTCCTGAAGGGCGACGATGAAGCCGGCGCATGCGGCCTGGATGTCGTAGGCGTAGGCATTCTTGAGTCCAGTCTGATATGCAATCACGGAAGCGGTGGCCGGGAATCGGTAGTCGGGGTTCGACGTGGCGCAAATGACAAGCTGGATGTCTTCGGCCTTGGTGCCGGTCTGGGCAAGGAGCTTGTTGACGGCCTGAATGCCCAGGTACGACGACCCGGCGCCATCCTTGTGCAGTATGCGGCGTTCTTTGATTCCCACACGGGTGGTTATCCATTCGTCGTTGGTGTCGACCATCTTGGAGAGCATCTCGTTGTCGAGAATGTCGTCCGGAACGTATGAGGCTATGCCGGAGATGCGTGCGCTGAGCATTTTGGTGTATTTTTGGCTGGTGTTGTACATGCTTGTGGGAGAGAGTCGGTATTGTCTTTGGAGCTGTGCCGCAGCCGGAGCGGTTTGCTTCCGCAGGCGTTACATTCTTATATAGAGCGCGGGGGACAGCTCGCTGATGTTTCTATGTCAAGCTTGCCGGATACCGGGTGCTATCGGGAGGGATCCGCATTGTCGCTTCTTGTCGGCGCCTTGATGCCCGGAGTGTAAGCCTCTCCGCAGCTCCTGGGCGCCATCGCGCAGTGCGTTCGGCCCTGTGGCTGCTCCGGTCTGAGCAAGCCTTGATGGAATGCGTGCCGCCTCGGCCGGAAACCGTTAGCCCGTAAGCGGGTAGCATAAGAGCATATGCCTCAAGCGCCTCTGCGGGGATTACCCGTGCAGACGGCACTCAAGGTATGCTGATAGACGGCACCCTCGCTTCATGGCCGCGCAGGCCACAATGCCTTCGGATGCCGGGAGGCGGCGCGCACCGCGGCTTGGGGCCGTTGGTCGGTGGTTGCGCTGTGCTCCCATGTCTGTGCTGACAAGTTTAGACGGCCGCGTCTTTTACGATGGCCTGTTTGCCGCGGTAGTAGCCGCATTCGCCGCACACGGTGTGGTAGATGTGCCATGCGCCGCAGTTGGGGCAGAGAGCGATGGTGGGAGCCACGGCCTTGTCGTGGGTACGGCGCTTGGCCGTACGGGTCTTGGACTGTTTGCGTTTAGGATGTGCCATTGGTGTTTGGAATATTCTAAAGTTCTTGTTTGCTGTTTATTCGGTTTCTCCTTCACCTTCGGAAAGCTTGCGGAGAGCGTTCCAACGAGGGTCGGGTGCGCTTTCTGCGGCTTCGTCGTCATCGTCGATGCCGTCCATGAGTTCGTTTTCAAGGTCTGCATCCTCGTCGTTGGCGCGTGCCCGGTGCTTGCGCAAGGCTGCGCTCATGGCTCGGTTGCATTTGCCCAGCGGATGTACGTGCTTGATGGGTATTGCCAAGGTGACGGTGTCGTAGATCATATACGACACGTTCAGGCTCGCATCTCCGGCAGGAATCTCAAGTACCTCGTCGGAGTCGTCGTTGTAGTCCTCGCCGTATTTCACCGTTACCTTATAGCTCGCTTCGATAGGGTAGTGGAGCTCGTCAAGGCAGCGGTCGCACAGCAGGACAACCTCGCCCGTGATGGCAAAATCGAGAGCGTAGACTTCGCCGTCGTATTTCACCGTCAGGACAACATTTAGGTCGGCGTCGCGCACATCCTGACTTTCCATATTGACAAAGAATTGCTTGTCAAGATGGTATTCGAAGGTGTGAGTACCAATCGACAGACTTTTTAGAGGCAGCATGAATGCTGAAAACTTGCCCATGAATGTGGTGTTTGAAAAAACTCTGCAAAGGTATCAAAAAAACACCACACCACCAAAAAATTTTTATTTTAAGCCGCAAAACACCACTCTATCCCCCGGGAAAAAGCCGTCGGCACCAGTTTGGCGCCATATTTTCATCATCTCCGACCTGCAGGATATTGACCGGGATTGTGTCAAACTCCCGCCGCGCCGTGGCCTCGCATCGCCGCCTCGCCCGACTGAACTTCACCACTTTTTTCGCTCGCTTCAAGAAGTTTAACATTCTTGTCGTAGCTCTTTGTGAGATTGTTTAGTAACTTTGCGCCAGATATAGAGTTGATGTCATTGAGGGACGGGGCCCCAACGGGCGTTGTCGTTAGACCGGGCATCAACTCTATTTTTGCTACTTCATAGCTGTAGGCCTTATTATCCTTATTCGAATCAGCGTATTCCTTGAAAGTTAACTTCACACGGTAGTATTCTCCGTTTATCCTTGCGGCAGCATATGCGCGATGAATCAGTAAATCGTCGTTGATTCCATTCCCCCATTCCCTGCCTCCATCCTTTTTGTTTACATCGGGATGCTCTTCCGCCAAAAGCGAATTAGCAATAAGCTCCCTAATTTTTGAAAGGACTGCGAAGTGTACTCCCTTGCCGATACTTTTGTCGGAAGCGGAATCGTCTACGAATTTATCTATTGACGATTTGCTGATTTTAATTTTGCCTTTGCCATTTGTTTCCTCATTGGTCATAGTCCCAATGATTCCACGCAGTCTGGCATAGTCGGAAGCATCCTTTTTTAAGGCGGCTTTCCCCTGATTAAGGTCAAATGTTACTTTGTCCTCTTCCGTTATGTCCACAACTGCCACTTCGGCCTCTTTGAGGCCGGGGGCTACTGTGCCGCGGTTCGCCACGGCGGCGCGCTGGCGCTCGCGGAAGGTGCCCGCGGGGTCGCCGAGGCGGTAACGCACGCCGCCGGGGGCGGAAGATTCGTCGTCGGTCAGTCGTCCGCTTCCTCCTGGCTCCAGCCCGGGCGCTTCGCCTCCATCTCGTCGCAGTACGCCTGGTTCTTCAGCGCCAGAGCCTGCACGGTCTCGTGAAATGTTTGTAGCATATTTTTGTTTTAGGGCCACATAGGCCAGTTGATTAGCGAGTGATTGGTCTCCATCAAGCCACGCAAGAGCGGCGTCTTTCACTTCGGCGGGCTCGTCTAGCGCTTCAATTTGCTCGGCGGTAAGTTCTGCTTCTTCTGTAACGGATTCGGGTACTTCTTTAGTATCTTCGCCATGCACTTCCGAACTTTCTGCGCCCGACTCTTGTTCTTGGGTAGCCTCCGGCGAAACGGCAGATTCGCTTTTCGTTGCCGAGATGTTCTCCTTGCGCGAAGCTATCTCGCGCCTAATGGCATCGAGGAGCTCGCGGACCTCGTCGGCAAAGGCGGCAAAGTCGGCGTCGCCTCTTCTTTCGGCCTCGGCCTCGGCCAGACCATTTTCGCCTTCCCTAAGTTCGCCTTCTAGATCTTCGACGCTCATATTTTTTATCGCGCGCCGAGTCTCCTCCAAAGCCTCGCGCACGCGGCCCTCGAAGTCGCCTTGGGGAGCCTCCGGGCTGTCGGTTAGTGGCCCATTGTTATTCTCGACCACGGCGACATTTATGTGACGCCAGCGGCGAAGCTCGCCTTCAATCAGACGCATAGCCGCAACAGCGTCGGCATTGTCGGTCTCCTCGCCGTAAGTCTGCGCTATCGCCTCCCACATGCTCTGGAGCTCATTCATACCCGCCGTAACCTCTTCGGGGGTAATATCCTCCGAATCGAAGTCGAGTTGGTGTGCAAGCTCCTCAACACGGGCAGTATAGTCCTCAAGCATCTTCGCATTCTCGGCGCCCTGCGTATTTTGAGGCTGGAAAAATCCGTTAGCCTCTGCCGCCTCCGAACTTTCTTCGCCCTGCTCTTGTTTTTCTGACGGCGAAGCACTATCTTTCCATCTTTGACACTTTTAGGGGTTATAGCTCTGGCCATCAGAGCTATAACCCCTAAAAGTTTGTAGTAACTAAAGCGCTCGGGTGATATTTAACTAAATTTTAACATTTCGGTAGTTGGCTGTAACTACACAGCTATCGCTGGGCGACGATAAAGTCATGGATTAGCGGTTGGCCTGTTAGACCAAAGCCAAAACTGCATCCCAACGGGAAAATTGATTTTTCTTTGCGGTGTCGGCAACGCACCGGCATAACCAACATGTACCTCAGCCACCGCTACACCATGCTCCAGATGATGCACGTCAGCGGCCACAAGACCCAGAAGACCTTCATGGACTACATCAAGCTCTCCTCCGAAGAGATAGCTGACGAAATCGCAACCGCTTCAAAGAAAGACGTTGAGATATGGTGACTTGAATAAATTAACAAAGAATAACATTGCAGTGCAAGAATACTGCACCGCTCACGATTAATTTTGCAATAGAATTTTACTGCTCATGACAACACATGACCATAAAAATATAATGACCGATGGAGGCGAACGGGTGAAAGCGTTGGCTCCAATGATTGTATCGGCGAGTCGAGCCACTGATATTCCGGCATTCTTCGCTCCATGGCTATTCGATAGGATACAGAAAGGGTATTGCAAATGGAGAAATCCCTATAACGGCAAAGATTCGTATGTCAGTTTTGCCAATACTCGATTCATTGTCTTTTGGTCGAAGAATCCGGCACCTATGCTTGAGTACCTTCCGCTTCTGCAAAAGAAAGGTATCGGATTCTATATCCAATATACGCTCAACGATTATGATGCTGAGAGGCTGGAACCCAACGTCCCGGCGTTGGCTCAAAGAATTGACACATTCAAGCGAATCGTTGACGAATATGGAGTCGGCTCTGCCGTGTGGCGTTTCGACCCGTTGATTCTAACCGACAGAATCGGCATACCGGAGCTTCTTGATAAGATTCAAGGCATCGCATCGCAACTTTGCGGCTACACAGAACGGTTGGTGTTCAGTTTTGCCGATATAGCCGGATATAAGAAAGTGGGAGCAAATCTTAGTCGTGCCGGAATCAAATACCGGGAATGGACCGAAGCCGATATGATAGAGTTTGCCCGACAGTTGGGCCAATTGCATTTGCCCATGCAACTACGTACCTGCGCGGAAAGCATTGACCTCGGAGCATATGGTATTGAACACAATCACTGCATCGATGCGGAATTAATCTCCCGACTCGCATCCGACGATCCCGCTCTTCAGATGTGGCTCTTTGGCGCTTCGAAAGATAAGGGGCAGCGTCCGGCGTGCGGCTGCATTCTCAGCAAGGACATCGGTCAATACAACACCTGCACCCACGGCTGTCTCTATTGTTATGCAACCAATACACCGGCACCCGCAAAAAAATGACAACTCTAACAAAAACAATTTATGAAAAAATGTCTGCACAAAACTACTTCTCGGAACTTCTGGACGGAGCAAAGAAACGCATCAATGCTTTTCCCGAAACCAAAACAAAGAAACTGAAAGAGGCTCTTGAGCATGGTCTAGCCGAATTGAAGACTGAAGATGAAATGGATATGTATCTATCCACGTATGGTGTAACCGCTTTGCCGGCGGCGTCAATCTTGACCTTGCCGGTGGTCTTGTCGAGCACTTTCTTGTTGCGCACCCGCTCGTCGTACTCCTCGCGCGCGCTGCCATAATTGGCCCGGAAGCGTATGGTGGACTTTTTGCTGGGAAGTGCCGCCAGATATGCACCAGAGGTATTGAGTACGTCCGGCTGAGGCATTTTCTCGAAGGAGCCGGTCTCAATATAATGGCGTAGGCCTTCTATCACTTCACGCTGACGAGTTGCATCCCCGGCTATCTGGTCGCCGTAGTACATAAACTCCACATAGTCTGTGCCTTTTTCGTCGCGGAAGCGATGAGGTCTGGTTTTGATAATCAGCCCCACGTTATTAGGCGTGCGCCCGAAGTTGTCCGTAGTGGCGGCGTGGTTGGAAACTCTTATAGTAGTCAACTGTCCGTTCGCATTGAGTGTGACATAGTTCGAACTGCCGGAATTCGCTCCCGATATACCCAGGGCTTGAGCTATCTTATACACCATCTCGTTGGCGCCCAAGGCAGATTCTACCTGCAAGTGCAAAATTAACCAATAAATTTGAAGAATTCAGCGACTGGGGTTGAAAAGTTAAGT
>UQLO01000028.1 GCA_900541865.1 uncultured Porphyromonadaceae bacterium
CTCACAGTCGGTGCCCGATACTACGACGTAGTTCCGCCCGCCGCCGTCGTCGTCGCCTACAGAGAGGCAACGCCGCCACCAGCGACGAGTGCCCCCGTTGCCGGCGTCAAACACTTGGCAGAAAATGAGGTCGCCGGGGCGGAACTGATTGCCGTAACGCACCCCACCCTCCTCTGCTTCGAAGAACAGGGCGTAATTGGCGCCGTCCTCTTTGACCTCGGCGCAGCGGGCGCCGGCCGGGCTGATGAGCTGAGCGCCGCCGACGTGGGTCACTTCCTGCACCTCGATTTCGCGGGCCTGCAGTCTATCGCGCACGGTGACGATGTCGCACTCGAGGTGTGTCTGCTTCTGCGCGTTAATCCAAAACCGCCCGCCACTGATGCCGGCGATGAAGGTGCCGAGGTCGTAGAGGTCGCCGCTGTGGCCTTGGGCGTCTACGCTCACGAAGTGAGCATTGCTGGTGCTGTCAACGTAACCCTCCGGGCCGACCTTGAAGCCCTTGCTGAAGGTTATCTCGCCCTCGGCGACGTCGTCGTCCTTGGCGCTGATAAAGTCGGCCCTCGTGGGGCTGTCGTCGTCGAGCTCGGTGGCGTAGTCGCTTTGGTCAGCATACTCCACGCGAGCTCCGGCATTATCCACCTTAATGGTTTTGCCGTCTATGCCGAGCCGGTTGAGGTCGGCGAGATTGGAGTGCTTGTGCCCGTCGCCGTCGCCCTCCGAGGCGCCGCCCGTTGCCGCCACTGCGGCAATGGTCACGGCGTTCATGCCGCGCTCGCGACGCTGGGCGCTCCGCGGCAGGCCTGTCAGTGTGGTGCGGGTTATTTTGATTGTCTTTGCCATATTATGCCGTATATTCGGGCCGGTACTCGTCCGGGCTTATCTCTATGAGTTTAACCTTAGCCTCCATTTCGCGCAGGTCAGCCACCTCGCTGGCGGGAATAAAAAGCCGGTCGGCAGGCTGCCCTTGCACGCGGCAGAGCGTAAATGCCCCGATGTCGAGGTCACACGTTCCGCTGATGACGGTGTGGCGCGGTGTGAGCTGGCTGGCGATGGTCGCCAGCAGCAGCGCCTCCGGCCGTCCGGCGTTGGGGCCGCGGGTTATGGTGGTGAGCTGATGCCAGGCCTTGGTGTTTTGGTTCTGAGTCATGAGCACGCCGCGCGCGGTCAGTCTCTCCCCTTTGGCGTCGGTGCCTCCGCAGGTGGTGTCTATGGTGATGTCGTCGGCGGCCTCGCTCTCCACCTCACCGGTGAAAACCTCGTCCTCGGGATCTATGTCGGTGTAGTCCTTGTTGACTACGCCGACTGTTGGATCCTTGTAAAGTATCCAGTTTATCTCGGCCACGCGCCCGGCGGCATTGGTGACGTCGGTGTGGTCGAAATTGTAAAAGCAGATGCCGCGCCCGATTTCAAACACCAGCGTGCCCTCGGCCGGTGGCAGCGGGATGCACTCCCCGTCGCCGCGGGCCTTAAAGCTCTTGCCCTTGTAGGCGCGGAACTTGGGCATTGCGGACGTCGGCACATAGGGGCGATTCGTCGCCCAGCCGCACTGCACGCCGCTGGTCTTTTTCTCGAGGTCGGCGCCGTAGTAGGCCAAAAACATTTTGCCCCACGGGGCACTCGCGGCTGCCACCCATCGGCCGTTGTCCTGTAGGTAGCCGGTCGGCGACAAGGTCTCGGCGCTCTCGTAGTAATGGGTAATCGTGCCCGAGGCATTGAGCAGGTAGACGCGGGCCGGGACGTAGAGCAAATTAATTTCCTCGGAGCAGCGCTTGTTGGCGCCCTCCTCGTTGTACTCGTCGGCGCTTTCGTAGGGATTGTAGCGGCAGTCCACGCAGAGGTCGAGTGTCAGCTTAAGGCGCCGATAGCCTCCGCCTCCCGAAGCCGGTACGGGGATGCCCTTGCACTTGAAGAGGCGCATCTGCGCGTCGCCCAGCGTGGCGCATTGTTCCGGGCGGAACGTGAAAGGCGCCTCCCCTCCTTTGCCGTAGGTAAAGCCTCCTTCCGCCGAGCTCACCGTGGGCCAGCTATAGGCCACGCCGGCGCACTCGCTGCCGCTGTGCTTGGGTTCGATGCGGAAATACTTGGCTTTGGCGGCCACGGTGCTCAGGGCGTAGGGCAATGCGCTGACGTCGGACGGGATGCCGGTGTGCAGCGTAAAGCCGGGCACGGGGTCGTCCCAGTTATAGTCGAGATTGTAGTTGACGACCGAGGTGGTGTCGTCCGTACCGAAGAGTGTGTCGGGGTCTATCTTGCCGTTATACAGCTCGTCCTCGTCGTAGGGCGAGAAGGTGAGCTCTATGCGCCGTGCGGTCTTGCCTGCGCTGAGGGTGCCGTCGGCATATATCTGTACGGGCTTGAGGTCTTGAGGCGTGTAAGGTGTTGCGCGCTTGTTGAGGTCGTAAAGGCGGATGTTGCCGCAGCGCTGCTCTATACGCCAGCCCAGCGGCTGGAGCACGGCGGCCAATGCTTCTTTGAGTGTGGTCGGCTTGCCGTCTTCGTCGTAAAAATTGGCGCACCGTGCGGCGACGTACTGTGGAAGGAGCTTATGGTCGCCGGTGGTCAGCCCGTCCACATAGGTGGACGACACCTCGGAGATGAGCGTCAGCAAGTCAAGTCCCGCACGACTGGCACAGTCGCTTATTATGGATCGTAGCGTCTTGCGCCCGGCTGTGCCCCAGTCCACGTCCATGCGGTCTAAAATGCCGAAGTCTGAGAAGGTGAGCGTTACGGTGTAATCCTTGACCCGGTTGTCGTAGGGTTCCTCGTAAAATTCGGGGTCGAGAGTGCCCACCCACCAAAGGCCCCCGTTGCGGTAGAGCCGGAGCTGTACCTCGGCGGGCGGAACTGTGTAGAGGTCTACAAGGCTGCGGTCGCCGGGGCTGAGGAGCTGCAGCGTGCAGGTGCTCCCGTGGATAGGCGCCCACAGGTCGTCCTCGGCCCACTCCACGACGGCTGACTGGACTTCGTCGGCGTCGACCTCGAGCACGGCGTCAGGGGTTGCTCCCCTGCGCCATATCTCTGCCGTCCAGCGGTGGTCGGCGGTCAGGCTCTTGCCGCAAAACGATGTGGTTATTATCTTGGCGTAGTCCATACTATCGGCGCGCTAAGTGATTGAGGCGGGTGTTGACCACGGCCACGAGGTCGGGACCGCTGACCCGCAGGGTTATGGTCTCAGGCAATGACGCTCCCGTCGGACCGATGAGGTCGCGGAGCCTGTCAAGAGGAGCGACGACCTCGGGGTTGTTGCTTGCGCCGCCGTACTCGCCAAAGAGGCCCAGCGTGGGGCCGTAGGCGATGCCGCCGGCGGCGAACTTGGGTACCTTGAGTGCTGCGGCGGTGACGGCGGCGGTAGTGGCAGCCAGGGCGATGATGTTAAGGGGGAACTTTACATCCTGCGAGGCACTGATGCCTTTGGCGTGCGCCAGGGCGAGAATGGCCTGGATCATTTGCCCGATGTTGCCCAGCAGGTTGCCGGCGTAGTCGAGCCATGCCCCTGCGGCGTCGTCGGTGGCACTGCCGATGCCGCTAATGGCGGAACCCATCATGCTGAAGGCGCTGCTCACGTCGCGGCCGGTCTTCATCAACTTTTCGCCGGCGTCGGCTTGCTTGTTGGTGGCGTTGCGGATGGCGTCGGCCAGTGTCTCCCAATGGTCTATTTGGTCGTTGATGGCAGCGGCCTGCTCTGCCGTCATATCTTGCAGACTGGCGCGCAGTATGGAGATGTTGGTTTCTATGGCGCCGAGCGTCGTGGCGCCGGCGTCGAAAACCTCCTTAATTTCGAGCGGCTCAAGTTCAGGCTCTTTGGCGTTAACCTCAACGTCTGCCGTGGTTCCGAAAGAGGCGGAACCCGCAAGCTCGCGGGCGTAGTCGGCGCCGCTCATGTCGGTGGCCTTGCGTATGGCGTCGCTCAGCGACTGCCAGTGGTCTATCTCTGCGTTTATCGCGGCGGCGGTCTCCACGGTGGCGCCTTGGAGCTGCTGCCGGTAGTATTTTATGTTGCCCTCGATCTCGGCCAGTGTGCGGGCATTGACGTTGAGGCTGACGCCCTCGGTGCCTTGCGAGGCGCCGATTTGGGGCTGATGATAGTCGGAGCTTATCTCGGAGGCGAGCTCACGCATACGGGCGCGGATGGCTTCCTGTTCCCGCTCTATGCGGGCTTTTTCGGCATTGGCTTGAGCGAGAGGCGACGAATCCGGGATTTCCACATGAGTAATCTCCGGGGTTGATATACCCATGCCCAGCGCCTGGTCTCGGCCCGGGGTTATTGTAGTGACTACCTCGTTGGCGGACGAGAGGTTTTTGGCGCTGCCGTCTGCATTATAAAAGAGGTCGCGCTTGTTGGCTTCCAGTTCGGCAATATTGGCCGACATGGCTTGCAACTGCGCCTGAATCTCCAACTGTCGGCAATATTTTTCGGAGTTCTCGCGCAGGGTCTCGAGCCACTGTGCTGCGGTTTGGTAGGTGCCGAAAATCTGCCCGTAGGTGGTGTTAAGTTCCGCCACGAGGCTCTGTTCTTTGCGCTGCGAGCCGGCGGCTGATTCCAGCCGGGCAATGTATAGCTCAATCTTGCCGGCGGCCTCGTCGCGGGCGTTGTTGCCTGCCGCAATAGCTCTTGCATTGCGTTCCGACGCCTGCTGCGCTTGACGCTCGGCCGCGGTGAGTTTGTTGGCCGCATCCGAGGCGCTGGTCAGCGCGGTAAATAGTTTTTCGACCGCGTAGCTGATAGCCACAATGGCCACGCCGATGATGGTTGAGGCGGCAAGGCCTCGCAGGGCTAATTTGAGCGTGCCGCACGCAGCGGCAGCACTGCGCAGGCTCACGGCGGACGCATTTGCCCCGGCGGTAATCGTGGCGAGGCTCTGTCCCGACAGCAGCGCCATGCCCTTCAGCGCAAGCAGCTTGACGTTGACGCCGGCGATGATGCCCTGACAGGCTTTGAGCGATGCAATGAGCTGACCGGCACCCGCGAGCCCCATAGTTATGGAACTCAACGCGGTGATGACCGGCATCGCCTTTACCACCCAGCTCCCCATCGTTTCCATGTGGTCGCCGAGGGCGTTGCTGAACTGCTTCATCGCGCCCATGGTGGTGTTGGCGAGGGCTTCATTGACGCCGCCGACGCTTTCCTCAATGACTTCAAAGAGCACTGCGGCGCGTTCGGCCTCTGTGCCGGTCTTGAGAATATTCGCCTGAATTTCGTTGAACGAGTAGCCGTAGCGGCTCAGCGCGCTGGTCTGCCCGTTCATCACCTTTCCGAGCATGGTGGCGATGCTCACTGCCGACTGTGCGGTGGCGTTGTAGCCGTACTGCTGCGCCACCATGTCGTTCATGGCGGGGATGAGCTTCTCCAGCGTCTCGCGCTTGGAGATGTAGGTGGCCAGCTCTTGGGCGCCCGCGAGCTGTACTTCGTCGCCGACGACGCCGAGCGCCTGCTGCGCCGAGCAGAGGTCTTTAATGGCTTGAACGTCGGCCTCTGTGGCGCTCATGGTGCGGGACATTACCTGCCCTAACTGGGTCTCGGCCTCTATCTGTGCCGAGTAGGCGGCGGTGAGCTGGCTAAAGCACTGGTTTAGCTGGTTGACGGCGCGTGTAACGCCTTGGAAACCCATTGCCAGCGCTGTGAAATTAATGATGCGA
This sequence comes from uncultured Porphyromonadaceae bacterium, assembly GCA_900541865.1. Taxonomy (GTDB): domain Bacteria; phylum Bacteroidota; class Bacteroidia; order Bacteroidales; family Muribaculaceae; genus CAG-873. Next base: position 5,638 of record UQLO01000028.1, read on the forward strand.
GGTTTGAACTGGCGAGAGGTGGCAATCGCCGAGGCGAGTTCTTTCTGAAAGGCCTCGAGGTCGCCCTTGAGCATACCAAAACCCTTGCCCTTGTTGAGCACCTGGGTTACGATTGTAAAAACTGCCTTGTTACTTGCCATCTCTTAGTGCTTTGAGTTGTTCAAATCGAGCTTTGCGCTCTTCCTTTGTCGGCTCCGGCAATGTGTCCGGTGTGCCTTGTTTGTCCCATGGGAGCGGGAGCAGCTTCTGCGGTGTCAGCTTGGCCTTGTGTTGGTCTATGTGGGGCACTACGCTGTAATAAGCTATCATTCGTGCCCTCTCCCATTCGTCGCGCATATGCTGCTCCTCTGTCCTGTGGTATGCGGTTGCCGTCGCGGTGAACTCCTCCGGGGTGAGTGTCAAGAATTCACCGCGCGGCATTTTAAGTGTGCCTAGCGCGAAGCCGAGCAGGTCGGTGATTAGCGCCGGGGCGCTGTCTTTTTTTTTGTCACTGCCTCCGCTTCGGCTACGAGGGCGTTGTTCCACTCGGCAATCGTGCCGAGGTCAACACCGCAGGCGAAGCGGTCAAAATCAAGGTCAAACTCTATGCCCTCGCGCAGACATGCGGCCTTTACAACGCAGTAAAAATACTGTATTTGTTCGGTCGGGCTATTGCCGTCGATGGCCGAGGCCTCCTTGCCGGTGAGGGCCTTAAAGAACACCCACGCGCCCATAGTCTGGACGAATGGGTAATCTTTGCCGTATATCGTTACTGTGCGCATAGGTTAAAAATTGATTTTGGAGCCGTCGATCGTGGTGGGAGCTTCTGCGTTTTCGAGCTGGCCGGAGACGGTGATGTCGTCCTGAGCGGGAGCGCTGATTTGCAGATTAGACAGGATGAACTTGCAGGCGAGGAAGGGCGTGGTGTCCTGGCCGCGGCGGAAAGCCTCGACTTCGACGGGTTCGCCGGCCTTCCAGGCGTCGATGAGTTCGCCGATGCGTTTTTCGGTCTCGCCGTAGAACGAGAGCCCCTCGAAAGAGCCGGAGATTGTGAGCCCGGTGACGCTCTTGGATTTAAAGAGCGAGGCCGCACCGATTGCTACGTCGGCGGCTGGTTTTACGGCCTTGTCTTTTGTCTCGCTGTTGAAGGTCAGCTCGTTTTTGGTGCAGTGCCCGACGGCCTTGCCGCCTACTTTAAAAAGCAGGTCGGAGCCATTGACGTAGCCGGTCAGTGCGGCTGCTTGTGTGTCTGCCATGTGGGTTTAAATTTTTAGGGTAAATGTTAAATGTTGGATAACAGCGTCGCCGTCTATGAGTTCCCCGTCGCCGCCACTGAGCCAGCAGCCGCGCACGGGCACCATGTCCGGCGTCGCCGGTGTTATTTGTTTCCCGTCGAGTGCGGCACGGACGGCCTCGGCGAGCAGGATGCTCTCCGGGTAGTCCTCCGTGCAGATAATCAAGTCGAGTTCGAGCAGGTCGGGTCCCGGTAGCCCCTTGACGGGAACCTGCGAGTAACGGCCACGGGCGTACACTATATAAGGCAGCGACGTTTCGGCCGGCACCCCGAGTGGAGCTATCTCCTTGACAAGTCTCGCCACACAAGGGTCAGCGAGCAGCGCACTGCGCACCGTGGCGCCGACGCTCAGAGACGTGGGTTTAATTGACGACAACTCCATACCGTTTCGCTATTTTGCCCAGTACGTCCATGAGGTCGGATTGGGCGTGTTGTTTGACAATAGACTGCGCTTGGTTGGCGGCTTTCTGCATGAACCATATGCCGCCCAGCTCGCCGCGGTTCTTGCCCTGAGCTGTCTTGCGTCGCCCGGTTCTGTAGGAACCTCCCTCGTGGAAGCGCAGCAAATATCCCTGCTGGCTAAAGTCGCGGCGCCCGTTGGCGCGGTAGAGAGGGAGCTTGCCGGTGCGGTCGCGCATGATGGTCACCATATAACCGGCTCCGGTTGTCTTAACAATGCGGATGTGCTGACGCAGTTTGCCCGCATTGGTCAGACGCGAGTTCATCAAGTGCGACACGGCAATCTCGCGCACGCGCTTTGCCGTTTGATGCATAGCCCGCTGGGCTATCTTCTGCCGCTCCTTGTATTCGAGGGCGCCGAAGAGCATTTGCAGCTTGCTGTAGTCGGGTTCTATGCTTATGGTATCTGCCATTGCCTTACTCGTTAACCCTGGAGCAGACGAGGGTCAAAAAACCTCGCTGCTCGTTGGGTATTACGTTGGTGATGTTATAGAGCATGCCGCCCAACTGACGGCAGCGCCAACCGTTGCCTACCTTGTGCGCGTCCCGGATGCGGAACTCCGCCGAAAAATCGGCAAACTCCTCGCGGGCTTCGCGGTGCTCGCTGGCCTTGAGGGTTACACGTTCCGCCCACACCGTGGCCGTTTTGACGTAGCCCCCCTTTTTCTTGAGGGCGCCAAAGGCGTCGGGCGTGCTGTCCGGCTTCATAAGCTCGAGGCGGTGTTTCATCTTTCCGGCTTGCATAGCTACACGAGTTTTTTAAACCTACGCACAAGAGCGTCCACGGCATATGGCACAGCGTGCATTTGAACAGAAGCAGCGGCCTCGCGCTGGTTGTGCCAGTGCGCACCGAGCAACAGAACTGCGTGCTGAAGTTCCTTCGGCAGCTCGCCGTGGTTCATCTTCAGCAGTTCGCGCACGTCGCGGTGGGTTGCGGCTATGACGGCGGCTTCTGCGGTGTCGCAGAGATGGCGCAGATATTCATCTTCGTCCGCGTAGTCGTCGGCCTTGAGGTGCTGCTTAAATAGCTCAAAATTTACGAGTGCCATACGCCGTGGTCAGTTTAGGCGGTTTTCTTCTTGCCCACTACGAAGGCTTCGGGGCGGAGCGTTACGGTGGCGGCGTGGCCGTTGAGAACGAAGTCAACGGCATGCTCGCGCAGCAGGGTGTAGGGGTCGGCTTTGACGCTCATGGTGCCGTAGAGGCCGAGGGCCTGGTAGCTCATGTCGCCAAAGAGCACGACGCCATCGGCGAGCTTGCTGTGGGTGAACACGGGATAGCCGAGGATCTTGCCGTCCTCGCAGACGAAGCGTCCGGAGCCTGCGTCGATCTTGGTGTCCTCGAGCTCGGCCTTGGTGGTCTCGTTCATGATGTAGACGCCGTTGCGGATGTCGATGCCGGCGTCTACCACTTTGGCTTTCATCTTGAGCAGTTCTTTGCGGGTGGGATACTGGGCGGCGAAGTCGAAGGGGGTCTTGGCAGCTGCCACGAAGGGGCCCACGAACTTGCGGTCTTTCTGTGTGCCGTCGGCGGCGGTATATTTGCCGGTGATGTCGAGAAGCGCCTCGTTGATGGCGTCAGCCACAGCGGCGGGCATTTCCTCGCGCACTACGGATTCCACGATGCCCTGCGAGCCCTTGAGGGCTTCCTCGGTCACGGGGATGGCGATGCCTACGCGCTGAGGCTTGGCTTCGAGCTTGCCGAACTCGATCTTGGAATCGGTGAGGCGCTCAGCCTCGTCGGCAAAGTGTGCGGTGGCCTTGGTGTGGCTGGGCCAGCGCAGAGGGGCGTTTTCGGGCAGGTTGGCGGGGACTGTCAGGCCGACCACGTTGTAGATGAGTTTTTCGCGCAGGGGCTTGAGCATATCCTGCTGAGCGACCTCGATGATGCCGGTGTCGGCGACGCTTTCGGTCTTGACGTAGGTAGTCTCGCGGTTGAGCACGATGGCCACTTTGCGGCCGTCCATAAGGCGCTCGCGCACCTTGGCGGTGGCTTCGTTGTAGCCGGCGGTGGGGTTCTCTTCGCGGGTCTGCACGGCGCGCTGGCGGAGTTCCAGTGCGTCGAGTTCGCGCTTGATAGCGGCGACCTCGGTCTTTTCGGCCTCGGTCATTTCGCGCTTTTCGGCCTCGCAGGCGTCGGCAATGGCGCCGAGGCGGCCTCGTTTTTCCATCTCTCGCTGGGAGAGGGCGAACAGGGATTCTTTTGTCTTGTTCATTTTATGGATTGGGTTAATAATTATTGGTTTTGCGGGATAGGTTGCGGAGCTCGCGCACCTGAGCCTTGGCCTGGTCGCTCATTGTCTCAGGGGCTGCGGGCTGCTTGACGGCATAGATGTCGCGGGCGTTGACGTCGGTCTGCGGGTAAGCGGGGTCGAGCGCAAGGGTGAAGTCTACGATTTCAGCAATGGCGCGCACTGTGTAGGTCTTCTCTCTGCGCCCGTCGGGGACGGTACTTGTTTCAAGGGTTACCGCGTCACCATTAGGGACATAAAAGGCAAACGAACAGCCGGAGATGTCGCCACGGCTGACGAGGTTGTAAGCCTTGTCGCCGTCGGCGGTGTCGGGGACCTCGCAAGTAAATTTCACTCCGACCTCGTCAATTTCGTATTTGAGTGTACCGCTCCCCTTGTTGCTGCGGCCGAGAACGAGCTCGCGGTTGTGGAACATAGTGAGCTTGATGTCGGAGCTATCGAGGAGCTCTTGCGTTACGGCCTCCGGGGCGATAACCTCGCGGGCTATCTCGTCCTGATCCTCCCAAAGCACGGCGCTGGGGACATTGAACAGTATGGCGTGGCCCTCGATGATGCGTGGGGCTTTCTCGTTTTCTCCGCCACTCTCGCGCACTCGGAGCCCTGCTCCGGGCACGAATATTTCGCGGCGTATGTTATTGGGCTTGGTCATTGTCGGGGTGTGTGATTTCGGTTAGACTTTTGAGGTTTGCGCTTATCATTGCCACGTCGCCACCGGGGACCGGCGGCTTGTTGTCGGCGCGCCGTATCTCGTTGACGGTGCGCGCCCCGATGTTGAGTGCCTTGGTCTGATAAGCGAGACGGGCCTCGATGTTGCTGGCGTACATTGCCTCGCGGTCAAAGCGCACGCGGGCGGCGTGCCACATGCCGCGAGGAATCAGCTTGCGGTGCAGCTCTGATTCAATGTTGCGGAGCATCGGGTTTATGGTGGTGTCGAGCAGGGCGGCTGTGGCGTTCTCGGCGCTTTTGTAATTGGAGGCGATGTCGTCAAAAACAAACGACGGATGCACCCCGAAAAAGCGGCATATCTCGCGCACATTGTATTTGAGGGTTTCCAAAAACTGCATATCGGCGGCCGTCATGCCGGTGGACTTAAAGTCAAATTCGCCGGGCAGGTACGACACGCCCAGTCTGCGGGTGTTGATGCGCTCTTCGACGCGGTCGGCCAGCTTGTCGCCCTCGGCGGGGTCGTAGTCGCCGAAGATCATCGTTGCGCCCTCTTTGCCGGTGACAAAACCGCGAACGGCGCCGCCGTTGACGAAGCGGTTACGCATCTCGGAGTTTGCCGCCCCAACTGTGCCGATGGTCTGCCGGGCGAAACTTATTACGCTCTGCCCTACCTTGGGCGTCTCGGGCAGGCTGGCGCCTTTGATGTGCACAATCTCGTCCTCGTGGTATACGCCGCGGATGCTACGGCGCCAGTCGTTGACGTGGTAGACGTCGGCCTCGGTGTCGTGGTAGACAGTGCCTCGGGAGCACAGGACCAGTCTGTCCATTTTAAGGTCAGCGGGGTTGATTACAGGCACGATGTAGGCATTGCCCTCGGTCAGCACCTCCCAAATGACCTGACGCCAAAAGTCGTAGGCGCTCTGCGCTCCGTCCGGCTGGATGTTGAGGCAGTCGTTGATGCGGGTGGTGTTGTCGGCGACGTAGACGCCGCGACGCAGGGTCTCGTAGTAGACCGGCATCGAGGCAATGCGCTTGGAGATGAGGTCTACGCAGCAGTACACTGTGCTGATGGCCTCGGCCCGGGTGTTGTCGTAGAGCCACGGCGCAGGCTCCCCACGGCGCAGGGGTGAGCTCACCCCGGTGCCCGTGGTGCTTTTTTCGCGTCGAAAGACGCCTTTAATGCTGTTGATTATATCCATTGCGGTGGGTCTCTACCCTTAGGGTAGATTTGCCCCATTTGGTTACCATTTTCGGCTGCAATGGAGGATTTTAACGTTTGTTAATGCTGGAAGGTGCGGAAGATGAAAAAACTCATCAACTTGGTAATTACACCGTCAATTTTTTGGTTGGCGCTGCGTTTCATGGGCTTCGCGTTGTCATACATATCTTCGACCAACACCGCATTGCCGAAGCAGTAGTAATTTATCGGGTTGTCGTTGATGCTTATTTTGCCGGTTTTGAGTGCAGCCTCGAAGTCTTGGACGGTCGGCGCAAAGTTGCCCAGCGACTGCGACACGGGGGTTAATATCGGCTTAAGGCCTGCGCTTTCAAGCATCAGCACTAAATCTTTGCTCCGATAACTGTCGTAGCCTATGCCAATGAGGCGGAACTGCTGACGCTTGGCGAGTATCCATTCCACGATGTGGCGGTAGTCCATAACGTCGCCGGGGAGTAAGTGCAGGTGCCCGTGCTCCGCCCACGCACGAAATAGCTTGGCGTTGGGGTGCCCCTCAAGGGCGCCTTCGGGAAAAAAATACTCGGTGTGCAGGTGCCACGTCCCGCTGCCCGCCGGTCCATAGACGCACAAAGACAATGCCGTTAGGTCTCGGGATACGCTCAAGTCGACACCGATGGACGCTATGGCACCCTTCCGGATTTGGCTCAACGGGATATGTTTGGCTACGCTCCGCGCCAGCGTGGCGCTTATCCATGCCCGCTGCTCGTTTTCGGCGTAGACGTTGAGCAGCTTCGTGCGGAAGGCGAGCATGGCCTCGGCGCCGTTGCGCTTGGCCTTGTCGTATTCGCTCCGATAAAAGTCAGGGTCTACGGTTATGCCCATATGCGGCTGCACCTTTGCCCAGGTCTCCGGGCTGTTCTCGGCGTCGCCCACGTCCGGCTCGAAAAGGTGGGCAAATACGGAGTCGTCTTCGTAGACGCCGCGCAACAGGTCTTTGTATCCCTGGAGCATGGAGTAAAACGGGCCGTCCATAACGTCGCTCGCTGTGGTGATGATGACGGTGAGCGGGTTGGAACGCACGCCCATTGAGGTGGTAAGAACTGAAAGCAAGTTCATGTCCCGCGCTTGGGAGAACTCGTCCATTATCACTGTTGAGGCGTTGAGGCCGTCTTTGGTGCGGGCGTTGGCGGTGAGGCACTGCGCAAAGGCGGAGCGGTCTTCGCGCTTGCTCTTGATCATTTGCTCATTGACGACGTAGCGCTTTTCGTTGGGGTCGAGTTTGCGCACGGCCCCGCGGATGATGTCAAAGCATTTCTTTGCCTGATCGCTCGAATTAGCTCCGGTGTAGCTCTCGGCGTTGGCCTCGCCGGCTATCAGGTCGTATACGGCAAAGGCGGCGCTGCTGGTGGTCTTGGAAAATTTGCGGGGAACAAAAAGCACGGCCTCCCGAACTACGCGGCGCCCGTCTCGCCAAAAGCCATAGATGCTGGCGAACTGGAAGCACTGCACCGGGGTCAGCTTGTAGCGCGTCGGCCCGTTCTTCCCGGGAAAATAGAGCGCCTCGTAGAAGGTGTAGAACCGAAGCACCTCGCCCGCATGCAGCCCGTACTTGCGGCACTTGCGGAGAAAGTGAACCACCGAGAGCTGCTCCCAAACATTGTGCCGCTCGGGGTTGTCGGCCACCTCCCGCACATATGCCTCGAGGCGAGGGTCGACGGCGCCGAGGTGGTAGGCGTCTATCGGCGCGGCGGCCAGTTGCGCTCCGGCTTCGACCTTGAGCGCTATCAGTTCGGTGCGCTCCTGGTCGGTCATTCTGCGTCGTCGAGTTCGGGCTTCAGGGTGCCCGCGCCGGCGCCGCTTTCTATGAGCTGCTGCGTCAGGGCTACGAGCGGGTCGCTATCATTGCCACCACCGAGCATCTCTGTCGTTAGTCCGAGTTGCTTGAGTTGTCGCATTATCGCGTCGGCCGCATCGCGCTGCACCTTAAATGCCGGATGTGGCACGGTCTTCTCTCCGTACCGCGAAATCTCCACGACGGTGGTCTTGGTCAGCTTGTCGATCTCTGCGTTGGCTAAGGCGAGCGTGCGCATCAGGCCGGCCAGCGCTACCAGTTGAGGGGTTAGCCCCTCGTGGTATGTGCCTGCTTCCTTTAGCGCGTTAATTACTCTTGTCTCGTATCTTCGTGTTTTTTCAGCCATAGCCAAAAGTGCAGTTTTTCGAAATTTTCCTCACACATGTAAACATAGGGCGAGGTGGGTTTAGGCGTCCCCGGGGGTGTCTAAAAAAATAGGCCCCCCGGTCAGCTCGTCGAGGTAGCGCTGGGTCTCGGCCTGTGTCGCCTGACGTCGCTGCCGACTCAATTCTTTGGCCTCCGGGCTGCTTGGCCCGTGCCTCATGGCCTCGTGTGCTGCCTTGTGGCAGGGATGGCACAAGGCGCGCAGGTTGCCGCGTCTGTAGGCCAGCGCGCGCTTCTGCTCGAAGCTGACGCCGCTCTCTATGGGTGTGACGTGATGCACCTCGGTGGCTGCCGTCACTCGCCCTTCAAGCTCGCAGTCCTGGCACAGAGGGTGCGCCGACAGTACCTCGGCCCGCAGGCGCCGCCACTGCATCGAGTTAATAAGTTTGATGTACTGAGGGTCGCGCGCCATGGTCGTCGTCTCCGTTGGTGTACCTATCAAACATTTCCTTAATGTCGGCCTCGACCGTCGAGGCGTCGCTGGCTCCGGCCTTGATGCTTTCCACGGCTACGCGGTCAATGGCCGCGAGGATGTCGTAGATGACGCGACAATAGCTCTTGGCGTGATAGCGGTCGCGGAGCCGCTTAAGTTGGGAGAGACGCGAGGCGGTAAGGGTTAGGTTGAGCCTATTGCGTTTTGTCATTGAGTATAGTAGAGGTTGAGAGTTAGTGTGCAAAGTTACTAAATGTTTGTATCTTACGCAATAGGCTCAACGGGCGTATTTATCCACCAATGCCCGCAGCCCGTCCATCAGGGCCTTTTGGGTCTGTGTCTTGTTTCGCAGCGCTGCCACCGCACGCTCGTCCACCGTTCCCGCCGCTATGATGCGGTGGCAGCGCACGGGGCGGCTCTGTCCTTGTCGGTGAAGGCGCGCGTTGGCTTGTTGATATAGCTCGAGGTTCCAGCCCGTGCCGAACCACACCAGGCAGCTGCCGCCGGCCTGCATGTTGAGGCCGTAGGCGGTTGACGCGGGGTGTGCCAGCAGTACGTCTATTTTGCCCGCGTTCCACCGCGCGAGGGTTTCGGGGCCGTCGTACTGTTCGACCTTGACGCCGCGAGGCAGTGCGGCCTCTATGCGTTCGGCGTCGTGCTTGTACTGGTAGAACACCAGCACTCCGCCCTGCTCTGCCTCAACTATCTCGAGCAAGCGCTCTATTTTGGCCTTATGGACGCCGGCCCAGGGACGACGCTCCATGCCGGGCAGCTCGCCTTCGGTGTATATTGCGCCGTTAGCCATTTGGCTGAGTTTGTTGAGTAGTCCGGCGGCGTTGGTGGCGGTGATGATGCTCTTGCGGTCGGCGCCCTCTGCGGCCAGCGCCATCACCTGCTCGCGGACAAAGGTCTCGTAGGCCTCGGCGCTCTTGGTGTCGAGTTCTACGCGGTCGTCTATCTCGATGAGCGGCGGCAGTGTCAGGTATTCTTCGGCTTGCATGGTCAGGCATATGTCGGCTATGGCTTGGCGTATCTTGGCCTCAGCGCCTTCCCTGAGTGTGTATTTTATCGGGATGTTGTTGTAGATGACGGCGTGGAAGTATTGGTCCATATATCTGCCGTTGAACTTGCCCAGCCGCTCGCCGCCGTCGATGCAGTACATCTGCGCCCATAGGTCTTTGAGGCCGTTGGGCGCAGGTGTGCCGGTGAGGCCTACGATGCGCGCGAACATAGACCGCACTCGCTTGAGCGCCTTGAACCGCAGCGACGACGGGCTTTTGAAGCTGGTCAGTTCGTCAAGTATGAGCATATCCCACGGCAGCCGCTTGGGGTCGCACTGCTCTAGCAGCCACGGCAGGTTGTCGCGTCCGGTGACGTAGACGTCGGCGGGCGTTTTTAGGGCCTTCAGACGCGCAGACGGGGTGCCGATGATTGTTTGTACCTTCAAGCCTTGCAAATGGTCCCATTTGGCCGCTTCTGCTCCCCATGTGGCTTCTGCTACTTTCTTGGGCGCCACGATGAGCGCGGAACTTATCTCGCACTCGTCGATGAGGTGGCGCACTGCCGTCAGGGTGATGACGCTTTTGCCGAGGCCCATGTCAAGGAATAGCCCGCAGTGGGGATGGTCGAAGATCCAGCGCACGGCGCGCTGTTGATATGCGTGTGGCGTGAATTTCATCGGGCTGAGGTTGCAAGGGCGTTTATCAGCTCATCGACGGCGGCGCGGCTGTCGGCCACGAATACCCGGTAGCCGAAGGCGCGCAGTTGCTGATGCCGCGCCAGCTGGAGCGCGGTGGGCTTGCGCCCTTTGCTCTTTAGTTCTACCCAGGCGGTGTGGCCTGCTCCGGTGCACACTATGCGGTCGGGGTAGCCGGAGGCCATGCCTATGGTGGCGGCGTACTTTAGGCAGAGCCAGCCGCGGGCGGCACATTGTGTTGCGAGGTAGCGCTCGATTGCTTTCTCGCTTTCTTGGCTGTTTTCGGTGAGTTTTCTCATGGCGTTTTGGGGTGTCAAACAGGTCTCGCGCGCGCGCGCGTAATAGACTACTATGTTTTATACTATTTTTACCCTATTTTTACCTATTGTTAATATTGATAAATAGATGTTTGACACGTTTGACAATATAGTTATATAAAAGATTAATAGCGCTTTAAGTGTCAAACATCTTAATTGAAGTTGATTGACAATGTTTGACAATATATAGAAAAAATGTCAAACATCTTTGGGAGATGTTTGACAGATGTTTGACAGATGTTTGACAACTGCCGAAGGTCCAAAAGTGGAAAAGGAGGAAATCTTTGCAAATATACACATTTAGTTTTAAATGTGCAAGGGTCAAAGTTCGTCGTCTTCAAGTTCCGCAGCAGCAGAGGCAGGGCGCTCAAAGGATTGTTGGCGCCCGTAGGCCTTTTGGCAATGGCGGGACGTCCCGACGTTTTTCCAGCCCAGCATTTGCAGGGCCTTTGCCACGCCGTTGGTTTTGACCTTATAGAACGGGTCGGCGGGCTTGATGCCGTAGTACTCCCACAGGAACTCGCGGGGGCTGATGCGCATGCGCGGCTGTTGGCGCTGGTACTCGCCCAGGTCGGCCCCGGTGAAGTATTGGCGGCGTTGGGCGAGGTCGCGTTTGTCCCAGTCTTCCGGGAGTAGTTTGCCGATGTAGACCTCCAGGTCGGCGACATAGGGGTTGTCGGCGTCCTCGTTGGCTGCCTCTTGCTTTTGACGGGCTACGGTCTCCAGTTCGGCCTCAAGGTATAGTTTGGTGCCGGCCTCATAGAGGGCGAGGGCTTCGGCCCATAGGGCGTCGCGGCGGGGCGCGAGGTCTTCGAATGGGCTGAGAATACGCCGTGCGCCGTCCACGAGTATTGGCAAGAAGCGGCGGTTGCTGTCGCCCTTGAGGTAAAATTGTTGGTTGGTCGTTGCGCCGATGACGCACTGCCTCGGCCAGTCGTCAATGGTGCGGGCGTAGGCGGCGCGGTAGGTGTCGGTGCGTCGGGATATGAAGGCCTTGGTGGCTTCTACGTCGGATCGGCGCATTGCGGAGAGTTCGCCCATTTCGAGTACCCATTTGCCGCGGAGCTGCTCCATGCCATCTTTGCCCTCGGTGGTGGATAGGGAATCGGAGAACCACGGGCCGCCCATGACGGAGAACACCGTGCTTTTGCCTATGCCCTGCGGACCTTGCAGCACGGGGCAGTAGTCGAACTTGCACCCCGAGTCGTAGATGCGAGCCACGGCGCCGACAAAGAATATTTTGGTCACTGCGCGGGTGTAGGGTGTGTCTTCGGCTCCGAGGAAGTTTATGAACAGGCGTTCGAGGTCGCCGGCCTTGTAGGGCACTTTGCGGCACTTGTCGAGATATTCCTTTATTGGGTGTCGGGAGCGCCCGAGAAGGGCGTTTTGCAGGCCTGAATTTACGTTGGTCTCTTTCTTGATGCCTTTGGCTTCGAGAAAGAGGCGCAGGCCGTGGTTGTCGCGGTCTTGCCAGTCGGTGGCATCAGGGCGCCAGGGGAGGCCGCCTTCGACCATAATGGCGCGGGAGAACTCGTTGTACCATAGATGGTCGCCCAAATGGGCCAGTATGGCGTCGGTGGCTCCGCGGATGGTGTCTTCGTAATAGCCTGCCGGCAGTTCTTTCTTGCGGCGTTTGGGCTTGGGGGCGTCGGGGCTGTCGGCCAGGGTTGCGACTTCGGTCCGGTCGTCCGCGGTGAGTTCTGCTATTACTTTCGGGTCGTCCTTAATTATTTGGATCATCTTGTCGATGTATTGCTTTTCGGGGTTGAGCGGAGAGCCGCCGACGAGGTGGCAGCGCACAAGGTCGAAGGCGCATATGGCATGGCCGCCGGCGGGATCGCTGTCGTGGTGGGAGTCCGCCCATAGGTCGTCGTAGACCACCATGCCGCCGGCCGTTGTGCCGTTGTTGTAGGTGTAGCGGTTTGCGCCCCGGCGGGTGTAGACGTCGGGCAAATATTTTTCGATTGCTTCGCTTATGGTGTAGGCTCGGCAGAAGGCGCCGATGAAGCCGCCTTTGGCGCGTGGGTCGTTGCTTGTATACTCGTCCGCCATGGCGGCTGAGGGTTCGAGCACGTCGGCCTCTGAGGGTATTGTGGCGAGGTATGGCTCCGGGTTTAGGAAGTCGCCGACGTAGCGGTCGAAGTAGAAAGGGGCGCCGGTGCTGGCGCTCGGCCAAAAGAAGAGGCGCTCGGCGTCGTAGGTGGTGGTGTCTATGCCTTCGGTTCCGAGGGTTTCGGCCACGGCGCGGGCGACGGCCTCGTATTGTTTCGGCGGCAGCGGCCTGCTCAGTGGGATGACCACACGGAAGCGCGGAGCTTCGGCGGTGTGGCTGTGGGTGGTGTATACAAGTCCCGCCCACCCTTGCAGCGCTAAAGCGGCCAGCGCGGGCTGCTCGTCCATAGGGACGGCGGGCGCGTGGTCGTAGTCCAGTGTGATGAGTGTGCGGCAGACGACGGAACCGGTGCGCCGCTTTCCGTCTTTGAGGCGTCCCCCTACGAAGCCGCCGACGTCCTTGATGTCGGCTTGCCGTTTGCTGTCGGCGTTGCGGAACTCCTCGGCTGTCTCCGGGGTTATTACCGGGGAGGCACAGCGCTCGGCGAAGTCGACCCAGTCCAGCGTTTGCTCTGCCCAGTTTATATTGTAGCGCGTCGGCGCCGTCGATATTGTGACCTGCATTATGTTTGGTATATGTTATTCAAGGTTTGCTATTATCTTGAGCTCGCGGGGCGAGTGTGTCGTAGTCCTGAAATTTAGCTGCCGCCTTGCGTTTGACCTCAACGGACCGCGGGACGTCGTTGTCAAATAGTTCGAGTTGTGCCATTATTTATTTTCTTTTAATTGGCTTGCTCATCATCGCCGCCCTCTTCGACATACCCGTTTTTGTGCATACCTTCGTCGAAGTCATTCCAGACGGATTCGAACTGGGCTTCGGAGAAGTCAAGTTCTGCCGCTCTCATCGCGCTCCAAAGGATTCCTTTCGGGGTAATGCGGTAAATTGCCGCCTTGTAAGTCTCGCAGCCATTATCGGCTGCGGCCAGTGCGTCCGTAAGTGTGACACCGTGAAGACGCCCTTTTGGTTGGGCGCATACTTTAGCCTCTACATCGTAGTAATGGCAACTGATGCAGGTTTGTGTCATTTGATTTGAGTTTATAGTTGGCCTTGCGAAATAGCACGTTGTAGTTGAAGGCACCGCAGGGGACGCTCCCTTCGAGCGTTCGGCGCTGGCACCGCCCGTCTTGCTGGTCGGTTCCGGCACAGCCTCGTAGACCTCGCCGTCGATTATTATGCTGTTCTTAATCATTTTGCCTCTATGATTTTGCCGTTTTTGAGGGTGTAGTATGTGTCGGCCTTGACCTTTTTGCCGTCGACTTTGACGGCCTTGACCGAAAGTATTTCGAAAAATTCATTGCGTTCGGTCAGCACAAGCCAGCAGCCTAAATTGCCTTTTGCGCTGCTGCTTTTGCCGGTGGCAATAGCGACAGAATGTTTGCCGCCGACTGATGCCGTCGAGAAGTTGCCCGTGTTGATCGCGGCGGAGCGGTCGCCCGTGTTGGTCGCTGCGGAGAAGTCGCCCGTGCTGGTCGCGGCGGAGCAGTTGCCCGTGTTGGTCGCGGCGGAGCGGTCGCCCGTGTTGGTCGCGGCGGAGCAGTTGCCCGTGTTGGTCGCGGCGGAGAAGTCGCCCGTGTTGGTCGCGGCGGAGCTTGCGCCCGTGTTGGTCGCGGCGGAGCAGTTGCCCGTGTTGGTCGCGGCGGAGCGGTAGCCCGTGTTGGTCGCGGCGGAGCAGTTGCCCGTGTTGGTCGCGGCGGAGATAGTAGCGCTTGTTACTCCCGCGTCAATCAATTCCGCAAGGCTTATCTCTGCTATGATTTTTATTTTAGACGCACAGCTCTTATCGCCGTCGGTCTTAATATCCCCTCCCAACTCAACTTCGCAGTATCGGTTAGGTATGCCGACATCACTCACCGGCGGGTAATACTTAAAAACGTCCAGCGGATTTTCACAGGCGTGGAACCCTCGGCTGCAAACCTCTACGGGGTCGCTCATCTCATACTCTTTGCCGACCTCGTACTTAAAGCCTCGGCAAGTCAGGTCGGAGTTAAATCCTTTGTATGCTTTCATTTGTTATCGTCTTTTACTATTCGTCCGAAGATGTGCAGGCGGCAATATATGGCCTTTGCGAAAGGCATCACGTCGAAGCGCGGCCAGCAGGGGCGCCGGAACTGAGCCACCAGCCGGCCAGCGGCCAAGAACTCGGGCTGGAGCATTGCATAGTCGCGTTTAGTCTCGATGCCGTACTTGCGCAGTTGCGCGTCGCCCCAGCGGGCGTAGAGGCACACCGCACGGATGAGGGTGTAGGCCATCTGAACGGCCTTGTAGAGCATCCTTTCGCTTTCGGGCATGCCTTGTGTGACCTCGGCCAGCGCACGGCTCAGCCGCGAGAAGTCTCGGCCATAGACCTCCTCGAAGGCCTGTCCTTGCTCGGTCTCAATAAGCTCGCACTCCGGGTCTATCTCGTGGCGGCGGAACTCGTCGTACTCCTTGCGCAGAGCCACTAACCGATGAGTGAGCTTGCGGGTTTCGCCAATGCGGTAGGCGATGCACACGTCGCGAATGGTATCCATATAATCCCACGCCAAATTGCACAGCGAGTATAGCCGGGCGCCCCACAGCGCGGTCTGCTCTGCGGGCAGGTCGTCGGTGGTCTTGCGGCGACGCTCCAGCCCCAAGTCTTTAGGTGTGAAGATGTCGGTCATGGCTTACTCGTTCCATTAACTCAGGATTGTCTGTGATGTTTCCCACCACCTCAAGGTGGCGCTTGTCATAGGGGCGCGGAACAATGCAAAGGCGCCCGTCGGCGGTGAGGCGGTCGCGCAGCAGCGCCCAGCTCATTGTGTGCTTGTCCCAGTGCATTGCGCCCTGAGAGCCATACCCCATGTGTCGACCGCCGAACTCGAACCAATAGAGGACGTCGCCCTCGTAGATGTCCACACCGAGCCTGTCTTTCATCCCGGTGTACTGGCCTATTGAGCCGGGGAGCACTTCGCAGTCGCGCACCTTGCCGATCATGGCGTCCAAGTCGGTTTCGAAAATGAAAGCACGCCCGGTGTTCCACACCAGCGATCCGTGCAGCCATTCTCCGGTGGAGAGGCTTTTTCCCCTGAATTTTATATCTCTCATACTATGGCAAAGGTTAAGGCGGCGCCGCAGGCTGCACCGAGCAGGTCGGCCAGCAAGTCCCACCAGCACCAATGGTTGCCGGGGGCCTTGCTGTCGCCATACTCTTTGCCCACTCCGACGGCGAGCGCCAGCGCGGCGCCACCTATGGCGTCCGGCACTGATGCCGGGAGCAACAGCCGGAAGGCCGCAGCTCCGAAGAAGGCGATCAGGGCGCAGACGCCAAAGTGGTATAATTTGTCAGTTGGGATTTTCATCGCTTAGAGGTCGTCGTCGTCGTCGTCGTACCCGTCGAAGTCGTGCGTGGAATCGCCGCCGCCTATGCGGTCGCCGTCCTTGTGCTTCATGATCGTGTTAAGTCCCGCACCGATGCCGTTGTTGCCGCCGGTGCCGTAAGGGAAGAACGACACCGAACACATTGCCCAAACGCCGGAGTAGATGTCCTCGGGGTCGGTGATGGGTTCGCGGTTGCGGTCGATCACAGCAGGGCGCTGGTTGCTCTTAGCGTTGATGTACCAGTGGCCGTGGAAGGTCGGATCTTCTTTTTCGTCACCGTCGCGCAGCGGAGATTCGGCCAGTTTGCGCGGCATTTTTCCGCCCCATTTGCCGGCCACGCCTTTGTCGGTGGCGGCCTTTATGGCTGCCTTTATGGCGTTGATTGTTTCGGTTTCGTTTTTGGGGATGAGGATGTTGCACTGGTATTTGCCGTCGCCGGTGTCTCCGTCGAATTTTTTGCGCTCCAAGAGCGACACATAGCACAGGCGACAAGGGCCGAAGATGGCCTTGGTGTCGATTTGTTTGGGTTGTTTCATTTTATTGGTTTATTGTTAGAGGTTGTCGAAATCGGTGCCGGGACGCCATGTGGCGCGGCCATCGCTCTCAGGGGCGAGGACGGGAGCCCCGGCGGGCTTGTCTATATAGTTTGCGGATATTTCGCCGAAGCGTTTGCGCCCGACCATTTTTTCGAGGTCGGTGATGGTGCGGAGCTCTTGCGGGCGGTACATTTGGTCGGTCGTGTAGCCGGCGCGAGTGAGCGCTTTGCTTAGTCCTTCGGGGTCTACTATTCGGCGGACGCGGCGCCCTTCCACGAGTTTAAAGCCCGGCACTTCGCGGCCTGCGCGCAGTGCCTCTGTGGCCTTGTCTTTTGCGGCTGCGACCCATTGTTCTACGAGGTCTATGTTGCGCAGTGCGTCGCCGAGCCGGTCGAGGCTGAGCTGCTCGAGGGGGTAATCGCCCGGCGTACTGAGCGACATGGCGGCCAGCGCGCCGCAGGTCGCCTTGACCTTGCAGAACTTGCACCACGTTCCGGGGTTGCGGTAGCCGGCACCTTCGAGCGCGAGCATTGCGCGGTCGTTCACGCTCTCGCGGAGCCATGCCCGGATGAAGTCGGCGCTGATGGGCGCGGTGCCGGAGACGCTCTCCTTGCGCGGCTGCACGATGACGAGCTGCACGGATGTCACGCCGGCGCACTCCTCGGCGGCAAGGGCGCCGGCGGCGTAGAGCATGAGCTGAGGGTTGTCGTTGGCCTTGACGGCTACGCCGCGCCCGTATTTGAAGTCTATGACCTCGAGGGCGCCGTTGCCCACGAGCAGGGCGTCGGCGGTGCCGAATACTGCCCCGTCAAGGATGGGCACCTTGACGGTTTGCTCGATGTAGATTTTGGCGTTGGTGTCCTCGCGGAGCAGGGCGCGGTAGCGATCCATTACGAACTGAGCGTAAAACTCGGCGCACTCGTCCATTTCGCCGTCGAGCCATTGGCGGCCGCGGTCGCTTGCAAGTTCCGCATCTTCGTCGGGGGACGGGAAGCCCAGCCCGTTGCGCAGTTTTTTTGCGGCCAGCGCGTGGGCTACGGTGCCCTCGTCCGCGAAGGGGCTGCTCTTATCGGGCACCTGTGCCTCGGCCTGCACGCTGGGCGTGCAGTGCAGCCACCGGTACGCGGCTGAGGGCGCTAATAATGCGTGTGTCCGGTCCATAATCAAAACGGGCACTCTTTAGATATGACTTCGCCCTTGTCGTTGAGCTGGAGCGATGAGCAGGCGGCGGCGAAGGCGTTGAGCCCGGCGTCGGTGTTTATCTCAGAGGGCTTGTTGAAGCCTGCCTCCGATGCGAACACTTTAAATTTGGCGGTTAGCGCGCGGTGGATGGTGTCTACCTTGCTGCCTTTCTCGCGGGACTCCCAGTTCGGGCCTTCGAGGCGGTCGCGGGTCGCTGCCATTATGGTCTTTGCTCGGTCGCCATGTATGGGGGCCGGGGGTTCGGGCTGTGCCGGCGTTGCTGCTTCGGGCTGAGCCGGTGGTGCTGCTTCGGGCTGTGTGCCGGCGGTGGCTGCGTCTTCTGCCGGCGCCGGCGTAGGCGTAGGCTGAAGCTCGACGGGCTGCGCTGCATGCAGCTGACGCGGTGCGGCCAGCAGCCCCTGGAGGGCGTTGAGCGTGCGGTCGCTCAGGTCGATTGTTACGTTGATTTGTATCTCCATTGCTGATGTTTTAGAGTTGTGGGGTCTCGGGGGATCGAACCCCGACGCGGTGTCTTGTGTTACCTCTTCGCAGAGGCCGAACGAGTACTTTATATGTAAAAATCAATGCGAAATCTCAAGAGAAAAACACCGCGGGCACCAGCCCGCCCCATATTGTAAGGGGGTAGCCCGTACCCCCGACCGGGGCACTCTTGCCCCTGCGTCAAACCATTAATTCATCTAAGAGCGTGCCTGCCTCGCGGCGGTGGTTGCAAATTCACAATGGGCGTTTGCCCTTGTGGAGACGGGAGCGACGAAGCTCCGACCCGTTGAGAAGTTATTGCGGCGAGGCATTTGCGCCGCCCTGGCGTCTCCGTGTTTGGGAGTGAGTGATAAAATGAGTGTATTGACGTTCTATGAAAAATATCCGTGATTTTGCTGCTCACTCCCAAGGGGGGCAACTCGTACCCCCGGGCGGCCTCCTCTGAGGCTTCGGCCCTTGTTACCTCCTCGCCTCACGGCGCGGAGTTCTGAAGTACACAACAAAAAATAATTCATATGGTAGAGGGGAAGGGAGCGGCGAAGCTCCAACCGTTGCGAGTTTTTAGGTGCCCGAGGCTGAAGTACGGCGTAGGCGCCTCGGTCTATCTCTTATAGCCGCACGGCATTACTGCGGCACTGCATCCCCATATGGTTCCGCCCTATCGCCGGCGGGGCTGCGCCTTGCTCAGGTAGTACATGGCGAAGGAGAAAAAGAGAAAGAAGCTGATAACGCCAAAGACTACGCCGGCGTAGTTGAGCGCGTCGGCGCTTTCGATGGTGATCCACGCGAAAAGCGAGCAGGCACCAATAGCCACGAACGCGCGAAACATGTTGTAGATGCGATAGGTTTTCATTGTATTCAGTATTGTGAAGTCCATACTCTTGTTATCTCTCGGCCGGTGATGAAGGGGCGCGGCCGAATACCTTTGGTTTTGCGGTAGCCTACACGCAGGGCGCCGACTTTTGCCCACCGTTGTATCGTGTGCCGGTCGACTTCGAGAAGGCGCGCCGTTTCGCATATGCTGTAGCGGCCGAGTGGGTCTACTTGCGGCGGTGTGCGGGTCATGGCTTGTAGTATCCGTTCGTTTTTAAAATATGTGCTATGCCGGCCCGGGAGGTGGGCATCAGGACGTAGGGGTTGCGGGTGTGCTCTCCTCGCTTTATGAGTTCGTCGTTGGCGGCTTCGTACCCCTCGGCCATACACTGCATGATTGCGTGGGGCGTGGCCGTGGGGCACTCTTTGCGCATTGTCTCGTAGTCGCGGCACACTGCCTCGATGCGGTCGATGCGTGCCTGTTCTCGCTCGCGGAGTTCGTCAAATGGTGTTTTCATTGCTTGCAGTCGTGTCTATGGTTATTTTAGCGGGGACGTCGCTCGGTGTGATGTTGGAGCGATGGAGCCATACGGCGACGCCAAAGCGCAGGGCGCCCTCGGCGCTGGTCATGTAGTGGGTGACTTCTTGCGCCGAGCGCACCGGGGTCGGGGTTTTGGGGAGGTCTACGGCGGCGCAGAGCGAGACGCCTATAACTTTGCGGGCGTCACCGAGGTGGACGATGACGGGGTAATGTTTCATTGGTGTTTTTCGGCTAATGCTATCAGTGTGGGCTGTGTTATTGTTTCGTGGTTCGCCCAAACTTCGCCGGCGTAGTTCATCGCGTTTTCGGGGTTTTCGAAGGAGGCGAACGTCCACAGCGCCGGGATTGAATCCAAGTCGCCTGCGGGGATGTGGCTCTCTGCAATTGCCAACAGGCAGAGCTTCTCCGCCTCAAAGAGTGCGAACACGCAAAAGGCCGGGGCGGCTGCCTTGTGGTCTTTTTGGGCCTCCCAGTTTTCGGCGGCAATGAGGAAGGCTTCCTCGAGGGTGGGCGCAAAAGCACACATTTGCCCTTTGTTGCCTATCTTTCCGGCTAATTCCTTTGTCTTGTCGGCAGAGCATAAGACCACCATGTCGTGGCGCCCGCTCTTTTTCCCGATGACTAAATACTTTCCTTTCATAATTATTTTCTATATTTGCGAATTGTTTTCGTCTTGCTTGCGTTGAGCTTTCGAGCATCTTTCGCAACTGTGACGCAAAGTTAATATAATTATCAGTTCAACGCATAAATTTAAGCGTTTAAAATTGTTAAATCTGTGTGTTAAAATTTTAATTACTTAAATATCAGTGAATTTACAACGCATAAAAATTAAAGCCGAGGAGCGCCGAATTGAGTTTAAGTCGATAGCCAAGGAAATTGGGATGTCAGAGGGCAATCTGCATCGGTGCGTCCGCGAAAACAAGATTCAGGCTGGCGACCTTGAAAAAATTTCGAGTGTGCTGGGTGTGCCGGTGGGCTACTTCTTTGACGAGGTCACCGAGATCGAGCAGACCAGGCAGGCCGGGCGCGACAACTACGAGCACAGCACCCACACCTCCGGCGACGCGGCAAGTTCCGCCATCCTGAAGGCGGAGCGCGACGCCGCCCGCGCCGAGGTGGCCGCCCTCCGCGAAGTAATTGTATCTAAAGACCAACTAATTGCAACCCTACAAAAACTCGCAAACAACTTGCAAACCCCAAATCCACATCCGTAATTGACTATCCCACAGCGCAATACGCGCGGCGCCGCACGCCTGGAAAGCGTGTATACCCCAAAAGGGTATCCCGAGTTCGAATCTCGGTCGCTCCGCAAACGAAAGGCGCTGATATCTAACCCCAAAAAGGGGAGAATCAGCGCCTTAGTTATAAGAAAGGCAACGGTAGAGCCTATATAAAAAAAGCCCGGCATTTTCCAATCTTTTGCAATCTTTTCCAAAATATTGCAATCTTTTGCAATCTATTGCAAAAGATAACCCGCAGAAAACCCGCAAGGTTTTCGGGTTAAAGAAAGGGAACGGGCAACTACCACAATGGCGACGATAAAATTATATTTAGACGGGCGCAACAGCAGTCGCGCCAAGCAAGGGCAGTATCAGATAAAAATCGCGATAACGCACAACTGCAGCACGTTATATATCAACACCGGCATGTATTTAGAGCCGCGGCAGTGGGACGCGGCGAAAGAAAAAATAGTAAAACACCCTGGAGCGAGCCAAATGAATATGTGGCTCACCGGGCGCCTTCAAAAGGCGCGGCAAGCGCTCATCGAACTAATGACGCGGCGGGACATAAGCGCGATGAAAGCCAAAGAATTGCGCGACCACATAGCGGGCGGGATGCTTGAAGAAGCACCCGGGCCCGCAAAGGAAGAAACCACCCTGGCGGTGTGGTTTCGAAAACTCATGGAACACCGGCAAGGGCGTACGCGGGCGCTGTACGCGCAGACCTACAAAAAACTGCAGGGATGGCTTGGAGCCGACTTCGAGCGAGTGGAGTTTGACGACATCAAACTCCACTGGATAGAAGAGTTTGCGCAGCACCTCAGTGCTAGCAACGGAGTGAACACCGTAGCCATACATATGCGGAACCTGAGGGCCGTAGTTAACTACGCCATAGACAACGAAGTAACCGACACCTACGGCTTCAGGCGCTATAAAATAAAGCACGCCGCGACGCGGAAACGCAGTTACAGCGTGGAGGAGCTTCGGGCCATATTTCGGCACGAAAGCGCCGAAGAGCGGCTCCAAAAGTACCTCGATTACTTCAAGCTCACCTTTATGCTGATAGGCATCAATCCCGTAGATATGTACGGGATTGAGAAGGTAAGCGGAGGCCGGATAGACTATATCCGAGCCAAAACGCACCGACCTTACAGCATAAAGGTGGAGCACGAGACACAAGCGCTCCTTGACAGATATGCCGGAGGGCGGCATGTCTTGAATTACCTCGACAACTACGCCAATTACCGATACTTCTACAACGTACTCTCGCAAAGGCTCAAAGAGCTGAAGGGCGAGTTAGGATTGGAGGAGATGAGCAGCTATTGGGCCCGGCACAGTTGGGCAACCATAGCGCGCAAACTCGACATTCCGAAAGAGACGATAGCGGAGGCGTTGGGGCATGGCGGGCACACCGTGACCGACATCTACATCGACACCGACAGGAGCAAAATAGACGAAGCCAACAGGCGAGTTTTGGACTACGTTTTGTACGGCAAAAAATAGACGCTGAGCGGGAGCGAAGTGTTCTGAAAAGCGTTCTGAAAAGCGTTCTGAAAAGTGTTCTGAGAAGTGTTCTGAGAAGTGTTCTGAAAAGTGTTCTGAAAAGCGTTCTGAAAAGTGTTCTGAGAAGTGTTCTGAGAAGTGTTCTGAGAAGTGTATGAAGGAAAAGAGCGAACCCCACTACAGGGCATTGTAGCGGGGTTGGCTCAAAAAGGAGGCTCAGAGAAGGAAGCAGCGAGGGTGTTCTGCAAGGTGTTCTACTAAGTGTTCTACTTTTTGTTCTAAAAAAGCAGAACACCCGGGGCCGTCAGGCCTCGGCGACGGGGTAGAACTCGCCTTGCAGAACCTCGGACATACCGCGTGTGGAGAAAGAAGCGGTAATCTTTGCGCATACATACTCCTTATTACGGATAATGAAACGAGCGCGTGGGTCGGGGATAGAATCTGACAGCCAAGAAACCTTAAGTTTTCGGGCGGCGTCGATTTTGGGGAGGAAAGAAGAGAACGATTTCGGGGAGTTATGAAGGCGCAGGTCGAGACCGGGGATGTTATATCTCTGCCACGACTGCGAAATCATAATACTATCGTAGGCAGGATAAACAGCGCCGTCGGGGTCGTGAATGACCCCGTCCCAGTACCCGACGAACAACAAATCGTAGTAAGCGGGCAGGTCGTTGGAGGGGTCGCCCTCCTCGACCGCCTTGTTAATGGGGGAAAGATAAGTTTCGGGGCGGGAAGAATAGAGATAGGCGGGAGAATTGTCGGGGTCGACGACGCCCTCGTCGCAGTCGCCCGGGTTTAGCACCATCATAAACCCGCGGTCGGCCCCATCGATGAAAGTATCTTGAATGGTAACGGGGACAACACTCAGCTCCTGAGTGTCGGCCTCCTCGTCGACATAACCCACGCCAAAAAGATTGACCGGTTGGAGAGCGAACTCCTGACGGAAAGAATTTTTGGCGAGCTCCTTGACGCCCATAGAGCGGAAAGCGTAGTAACGATTTTCCTCTTTTGCGTAAAGGAGCTGATTAACCGAATAGCGAGAGCGGCCCGATTGGGGCGAATTAATTCCGCCCCAAATGGTGCGCAAATCCTGTGAAGGTTCGTGAAGTTTATTGAGGGCGATAAGGCCGTCGAGCGAATCATACTGAGCGATGCGGTCGGCGAACTTAGCGACAGCATTGTCGCAAGCGAGATAGGACCACACCTTGAAAGGCGGCTTTTTGAAGGCGAGTTTTTTGAAGGCGACGAATTCGGACGAAACCGAATCAGATGCCGAGAGTTCCGCGTCATGAGCGGCGAGGGGCTGCTTGATGCAGACCGGCTCGAGGCCTGCGGTGACGTCGTCGGCGAAACGCATAGACACCGAGTTTGAGCGGTGGCAGAAGTCGAACTCGCATCGGAGCACAAGCTCGAGCTGGGAGAAGAATTCGGACACCGACCAGTGCGGGAGCGCACGGGCGAACTCCGTGATTTCCCAAGAAGCGGGAAGGACATTGCAAACCACCAAGAAGCGGAGAGGAGATTTTTCCCACGGGGAAAAGTCGACGCTGTAGCCCAGAACGGCGCAAATACGTTTAGCGAGAAAGATGAGATAAGGCTGATAAGAGAGGGAGCCGGTTTCGGCGTCCCACTCGTAAGCCATTTTCTCATCCGACCAAACAGCCCAATTATTTGGGACGAGCGGATAAGCGTCGTTAATCCACGGGAGCGCCACCCAATTATTGACCGCGTTCCACGCCTCGGCGGGAGGCGTGAGATACCTATTGATTTGGGTGTCGGACGGGGTGCCGAGCTTCATCTCGTTGATATAAACATCTTCGAGGGGGTCGACCATAGTTTGTTCGGAGCGACCCGCTGCGAACTGACCCTCCACGGAGGATTCAGAAATCTTAGCCACGCGGAGCGAGCCTGCAAGCGAGAAACCGGGGCACTCGAACACACATGGAAAAACCACCCTATCTTCGAGGACGTCGAGGCGGTTAATATTACCGAAAATAGCAATATTTTCGGCACACCCCTTCAGGGGGAAAGAAATATTAAGCGAATAGCCCTCGCGACCGAGGAAAAACCGATTTTCGACGACGTAGTCGAAAGAGAAATCGGCACCCACAGCAGCGGGAAGCCCGTTGACCAGAACCTTCATCGTTTAAAGCGTTTAGGTGTTACAGCCTTGATAAGATTGTTGTATTCGTCCTGAGCCTCCTTGATACCGCCACGCCCGGCCACAGAATTGACAGTAACGAAAGGCTCGTTGAGCCGGCGCACCAAAGCCGCGACCGCATCGGCGAGCTCGGCATTGGTGTTGTCGGGCGCGGCGATCACCACCGGCGCAGCCGAGTTGGTGCTTGCCGCGGGCGCGGCGGCGATACGCAACGGGGCGGTGATAGCCGAAGACACATCATCTCGAGAGATGATACCGACTGAGTTAGAGCGCTGTGCTCTCTCGAGGAGGTCGATAACCGGGCGTGTGCGCGGGTTGTTCACCAACTCGCGGGAGGCGACCCATTCGCCGGCGTGGACGACCCCGGCGGGTTCGTCGGGGCGGCCGGGCTTGGTAAAACCGCCTTTGCGGTATCCCTGGGCCTCGGCCGCCTGCTGCTGCTTCTTGATAGTGGCAACCTGCACCATACCCGCCGCCGTAGCCATGGCGGCGGCAATAGGAGCGAGGATAAGACCGGCAAGGCCCCCGACCTTCAGGGCGGCGCCGTATGCGCTGAGGGCATTGGCGGCCGTTTGAGCGACGGCTTGAATAACCTGCATATTGTAGAGCTTTCGGTTAGCGCGGTTCTTGACGGCGGCAAGCTCGTTTTCGAGCTTACGCTCCAAGGCCAATTTCTTGTAATTGTTGCCTTGAGCAAGCTCGATATCACGTTGGTATTTGTTCTCGAGGCGAGCCGATTCCAAATCGGCGTCGGCCTTAACGCTCTCGGAATATGACTGCATCGCGGTGGCCATCATCGCGAAAGACACCTGAGCGAGATTGCCGATGCGAGCAGCCCAATTCTCGCCTTCTTCGGCCGTGCGGTCGAAGAAGTCGTGCCACGCCTTGTAAAGATCGATCACCTGAGCGGCCATAGGGCTACCCGCATTTTTGCCAAGCTCGAGACGCAATTTCTGAAAATTGCGTTCGATAGCGCTAAGGGAAGCGGAGACATCGTCGGGGTCGAAGTCGCCCCGGGCGGCCAACTCGCGCACTTGCCTAACGGCAAGATCGCGAGCGGCCTGCAGCGCTTGGAAAGACTGAGGGCTTTCCTGCTTGGCTAAATCGGGGAGCCCCTGGTTCCAATATTTTTGGCGCACCTGATTAAGTGCGTCCTGGTATTGAGCTTCAGAGATAAGGCCGGCCTCGTGGATAGTGTCCAGATTTGCAAGCTCGAGCCGCATTCGGTTTGCGGCGTCGAGATTGGAATACTCCTTAAGCCAATGCTCGTATTTCTGCCGCACCTCCTGCCTGTCCTTGTTCTCCCATTGGAAGCGCAGTTCGTTGAGGCGCTGCTCGGCCTTAAGCCGATCAGCGGAGCCCACCTCGTAAATCTCGACAAGATTACGTTGGTGAACCATTTCCTCGAATTCGTTACGGCGGACGAAATCCTCGTGCTCGATATCGCAATCGACGTAGAGCTTACGGAGCGCGGCGACACGCTCGGCGTGAGCGCGTTCCTCTTCTTCGACCGACGAAGCGCGTTCGTCGCGCGACCACTTGTTCACGGCCTCCCAATATTGCGCCTCAATGTCGAGCCTTTCCTGGGCGGAAAGGTCGGCACGAAGAGAAAGCTTCTGAAAGTATTCCACCGCAATCTTATCCATAGCTTCAGCGTGTGCAAGGGCGTCAGCTTGGCCGGTGTAATATGCAGTTTTCGCCTTAGCCTCCTCAATGGCGCGCCAAGCCTTCTCCTCAGAGAAACGCTCGGTGTTGGCCTCACCCGCGCTGCCGAAACCGGAGCCGCCGCGGCGGTTACGGCGGCGGCCAACCACGACAACCCCTTCATCTAGCTCCTGCGCCCGCTCCAGCATAATCTGGAGCGAAGAAATCGCGTTTTGGATGTCGGTAGACCTTTCCAAAAGCAGATTATTGCCGTTAGGCAGGCGCTGAAAAAACGAAGACCGGCCGTGTTGCATAGTGTCATTAAGGTCGCCGATGAGCGCCTCGAGCTGCATAATCGACAAGCCCTCATAGATAGAAGAGGGGTTGCCGAAAATAGAAGCGACAATTTCGCGCTCCTCTTGGCGGGTTCGCGAGGCCTCCAACATACTATTGAGGGCTTCGGCGATATCCGCAGCGCCGTCGCGGTCGGCCCCCAGTCCCACAACCCCCAAAGTACTATTGAGGGCATCGGCGATATCGTCGCCGCCGCGGAAAGTTCCGCTGCGGTCGACCCACACCCCCAAAGACTGCAGGAAGTTTTTGGAGCGCTGGGAGAACTGCCGTTCGGAGACCTCGTTCACGAGGCGATTGACCCAAGTCGAAATTTCCGTATTAGAAAGAGCCTCTTGATAAGTGGAATTACCACGGCGCACCGACTGCCGCGCATTTTTAAGGCCGAGGAACAACTTCTTGCCCTCTTCGGAAAGCGTAGAGTTGAAAGCCTCATCGGCTGCATCGTTGGCCTTATTAAGGCCACGGGCACGAGCCGCGTTATTAGCTTCAGTGGTAATAACGCGGTAGGCTTCAGCGACATTAGAGAGCGAAGCCACCTCGTCGCTGAGGCCTTTAAGATACTTTCCGTATTTGTCGAGAATACTGTCTTTTGCACGTTGATACTCCTCGGAACCCTGGCGGGCAGAGCGCAACTTAAGGAACAAGGCGTCGATTTCCTCCTTTTCCTTTCGAGTTTCGGCGGTGGTGGCGGCAATGCCGTCGGAAAGACGTTTCATCATCTCTGACGACTTAGAAGATTTGTTAATCCACGACAACAGGGCAGCCGTAGCGGCGGCAATAGCGACAGCAATTGCGCCGAAAGGGTTAGCGGCCATGGAACCCGTGAGCAGGCGGAAAGCGATGCGCGCGGATCCCAGACCGCGCGTCATCGCGATAACCGCAACGCGAAACAGCACCACCGCGCCTTTGGCGGAGCTCCACACCGCAGTGAGAGCGGCTTGAGCTTTTTGCACAAGAAGCACCGCGGCGTAGTGGAGCCGGAAGGCAACAGTAGAGGCATTGACGGCGACGGCATATGCCGCGATAGCGACGGCCGCGCTGACAACCTCCTTTTTGTAAGTAATGACGAAAGAGATAACTTGATTGAGCACCCTCAGAAACACACCGGACGAAGTATAGATGTGTTTCATAATAGGGAAGAGCTTCTGCCCCAACTCGACCGCAAGCTCGACCACGCGCTTGCGGGCCTTGTCAATCGAAGCCTGTGCAGTATTGTTGAAAATCTCATATTCGTGGGTTGCAGAAGTGGCCTCGTTGAAAGCCTTTGTGGCGTTGCCGAGCTGCCACTTCACCTCGTCGAGGTGCATAGCGAGGGTAGAAAGCACCTGCGAGACGCGGGCAGCGTCGAGGCCCATATCCTTGAAAGCAGGAGCGAGGGACATAGTAGCGTTGTCGAAGCCAACACTTCGACCGAGCCTTTGCAGGGCCTCGAGGAACATAAGCAGGCCGTCTTTGGCCGAGCGTTTAAGCGTCCGATTAAGCCTTTCGGCGTCCATACCGAGAGTAGCGGCAAATTCTTGATTCTTGTTGGCGAGGTTCATAATCACCTTTTGGATAGCCGTTGCCGACATCTCCACCTTTTGGCCGTTAGCGTCGAGGACAGCGCCGAAGGCCAGAATCTGGGGAATGGTCAAACCGGCTTGTGAGCCGATACCCGCCATACGTTGAGCAAACTCCACGAGATAGGGCTTAGATGCGGTACAGTTCTGCGAGAGAACGTTCACCGTAGAACCGACGGCAAGCATAGCATCTTTGGTACCGAGCATCTTCTCGACCCCGAAGATGTTAGTAAGCTTGGCGATAGTTTGGGTGGCCCCGGCGCCCAAATCGACAAGAGCCACGTTGATTATGTCGGCAGCTTCAACGTAGCCTTGCACCGACTCCAAGGTATTCTTACCGAGGCGGCCGGCCTCCTGGGCGAGGTCGTTGAGTGCCTCACGGGAAGTTCGGGTGTCCATACGACGGAAAGCTTCGTTAAGCTTTTCGACGTCCTCGACCGACAGACCCGTATATTTGCGGGTGTTGGCGAGGGATTCCTCCATTTCGGCGAAAGAGTTGACAGCCTTACGGCCGGCCATTACCAAGCCCGTAATGGCAGCGGCGGCACCCATAAGTGCCGCTTGGGTGTCGTTGAGCCACGAATTAAACCTCGACCACCCCGAGCGTTGCGTGTTCAGAGCCTGATTCATCTTCGAGATTTCGGCGCGGACGGCCTGAATCTTCTTGGCGTGAGCGTCCCAGGCCTCAGTTCCGCGCTTCATCCCGTTGAGTTGCGACTGCAGCGTTTTGAGAGTTTTGTTCAGCTCTCTGGGCGTAGCTGAATCAAGACGACGGAGGACGTCCTCGGCCGACAACGTTGCCCCCTTCATCTGCTCGATGAGGCGGGTGGTGTTTGTAAGTTCCCGTTGGAGCTTTTTTGCCCCAGCGGCGTCGCCGGCGGAGGCAGCCTTCTTGAGGGCAGCTTCGAGGCGTTGCGACTTTTTTTCGAGGTCGCTGAGCATGCGAGTAGCCTGCTGCCCGTTGAGGGTAAGAGTAATGTTGGCGGATTGGTTGATGTTAGCCATAATGAATTGAAAAGGAACGACGCAAAAATAACCTCGGAAAAAGAAAGGACAAAAGACGGCACCCGCCGCGGGTAGGCGGGTGCCGTCCGGCGCAAGCGCCGGGCGTCCCCCAAAGGCCTCAGCGGCCATTGCGGGGCGTTAACATCATTTAACAGAAGCACCTAAAATAATAGTATTTTTTTTGAGGCCGAATAAGGCTATGAGGAGCGAATACAATAGGCATTTTGGGGCGTTTTCGGGCATACACCGAAAAAAGGCCATTTGCGGGCAGCGGGCAAAAACACCTATAAAAGCGTGTGCGAGGGCAGACAAAAACGGGCAAAAAAACGCCTTAAATGTTAAATATAAACTATTGCAAATTAACAAAATAAGTAGTAACTTTGTATAGAGGGAAGGGAAAAAGGCCGCCCCTACCCTCTCGAGCAAAAGCGGCCTAAATACAAAATTATACACCACAAAATTATACAAAACAATGGAAAGCATCAAACTCACCAACGGCACGCTCGAACTCACCGAAAACGTAATCGCCCGCCTCGCCGCGCTGGGCTACACCCCCGAAAGCCTCCAAGAGGACATTAACTACTACGCCCCCGACGGGGATGCGCCGAATATCTATGTCGGCACCTTCGGCAAGTATGCCGCCGGCAATCTGAGCGGGCAGCGGGTGGACGTATCGAATATTACCGACGCCTCCGCGTTCGATTCCTTCCTTCGCGCCCTCCACGCGGATGAGGAAGATCCTGAGTTAATGGTTCAGGACGCCGAGAATATACCCTTCGACCTCATAGGGGAGAGTTACGATGAGACCGACGTCGAGTTGCTGCAGGAATACTGCAGCCTCTGCGACCGCTACGGCGCGGAGCCTGTCGACGATTACTTCGACCTCTACTTCACCTTCAACGGGTTCGAAGATGCCTATATGGGTGAGTGGGAGAACGAAGAAGACTTCGCGCACCACATCGTCGAAGAATGTTACCCCGAAGTGCTAAACGGGCCTCTCGGGAACTACTTCGATTACGACTCCTTCGCGCGCGACCTCTTCCTTGAGGACTACACCATGAGCGAGAACGGACATGTGTTCAACCGATAAACCGCAACCGCTATGAAAGAGAACATAATATTCGTGCTTAAATACATTCTCAAAATGGTAGCTGCACTCATCTTCCTATACTTCGTTCACTGGTTCCTCTGGGAGTGTTACTACGCCGGCATCCCGATGTAAGGACAGACCGCCGCCGCAAGGGCCGCCCCTCAGAAGGGGCGGCCCTTTGCTTGGTGTGTGGGTGTTTGGGGTGACGGGTTCTCGGGCTTTCGCGGACGGCGGAAGACCGCAACGGTATGTTTGAGAGAGTTTTTCGAGCTTTCGCGGACGGCGGAAGGTCGCAACGGCGCTGAAAATCCCGCAATAACGGAACGTTATTGCGTGGATTTCAGCGCAGAACGGGGTGCAGGGGTGTCCCCCTGCATTGTCAGTAATGACCCCCCGCGCGCCTGTGGACGGATTCGCCTCCTCCCCTCCTCGCCTCCCGTTATATGCGCGCCGCCGCCCGCCGCCGCCCGCCGCCCCCCCCCCCCCCCAGCCCCCCCCCGCCCCCCCCCCCCCCCAGCCCCCCCCCCCCCCCCCCCCCCCCCC